>NZ_JBEXYE010000050.1:0-1201 GCF_040630785.1 Nocardia sp. NPDC005746 | reverse complement strand
CTAGTGCCGCGTCAGGCAACGTTGGATAGGTAATCCGGTCGGCGGATCTTGGATCCGACTGCGAAGTCGCGGACGGGTCTGGCGTGCTGGTTGCGCCAGCGGATGTAGGTACCGATCGCGTCGTCTTGTTCGTCGTGGCTGCGGTGATCGGTGCCATTGAGCGCGAAGTACCGCAGCGCGGCGAACTCGCACTCGATCCGGTTCAGCCACGACGAATACGTGGGCAGGAAGACGAGTTCGACGGCGTTGTCCGCGCACCATGTCCGGACCTCGGCGCGTTTATGGACCGAGTAGTTGTCGCAGATCAAATACAGTTTCTGCCCCGGCCACCGAGCTCGCAGGGACTTCAGGAACCCCAGAAACTCGGTCCATCGTTTTCGATCCCTGATCCGGTAGTACAGCTGCCCGGTCCGCAGGTCCAGCGCACCGAACATATGCCGGACACCCTGGGTGCGGCGGTAGGTCGCCCGCAGACGGCGCGGCCGTCGAGCAGCGAACCAGCCTCGGCCACTGCGGGGTTGCAGGTTCAGCGGCCCGAACTCATCCACGCAGATCACTCGACCGTCGTCCGGCGGGCGATCATAGAGGTCGAGCACCCGCGCCATCTTGGCCTGAAAATCCGGGTCGTTGCTGGCCTTCCAAGTTTTCGTGGCCTGCCACGACACCCCACCTGTCTTGAGAATCTGCCGGACGGTCTCGCGGCTGAGATCGGCAATTCCGTTGATCCGCAACACTTCCGCCAGTTTCGACAGGCTCCATGTCGAGAACGGCCACCCCAGGTCGCGGGGGCAGCACCGGGCGATCTGACAGATCCGATCACGCGTCGCCTGATCGGTCTTCGCCGGCCTGCCCCCGCTCCATTTTGGGTCCAGAGCGTCGAACCCCATCTCATTGAAGTCGTGGATCACCTGCCGCACATGCGATTCCGACACCTGCATCAGCTTCGCGATGAACCCGACCGGCTGATGCTGCGCCGAGGCCATCACTACTACCGCCCGCCGCATCCGCACTGGCACCTTGCTGCGCCGAGCGATCTGAGCCAGCCTGCGGCCCTCTTCGGGGGTCACCGCTCTGACGAACACATCCGGCTTGCGAGCCACCGGCATCACCTCCACCGGCAGCATCACCGCTCACCGGCCGAGGATCAACCCGCCACCCCGGACAACGGTTCCAGCATCAACCTTCCCGGACACGGCACTAG
>NZ_JBEXYE010000049.1:0-1404 GCF_040630785.1 Nocardia sp. NPDC005746 | reverse complement strand
TCGGCTACTTAAGACTGGTGTCAGGACCTGATCCCGGCCAGGATCTAGTCCAGGTGCCCGGTGAGAAGTTCCCTAATCGGCTGCCCGCCCGCGGTATTGGTGTGGCTCTCTCATGGCTTGCCTCTCGCCGGGCACCGCGCGAGGAGTGGCTGGAAAGGGGTCTGCCCGAGCTCGAAGTAGCGTTGCCCTCCCTCGCCGATAACCCGTCGACCAGGGAGGACACCGATGACCGTCATCATCGGCATGGATCCACACAAACGCTCGGCCACCATCGAAGTCATCGACCACACCGGCAAGATCCGAGCTGTCGGACGATACGGCACCGACAAGGCCGGCTACACCGAAATGCTCACCACTGGCAGGAAATTCGGAAACAGAGTGTGGGCGGTGGAAGGCTGCAACGGTATCGGCCGCCATATCGCCCACCGCCTGGTCCACGACGGGGAAACCGTACTCGACGTGCCAGCGAAACTCTCCGCCCAGATACGAGTATTCGCCACCGGCAACGGCCGCAAAACCGACCCCGTCGACGCCCACTCGGTCGCGATGGCAGCACTGCACTCACCGAACCTGCGCCGTGTCGAACCCGACCCAGACCTGCTCCTTCTGAGCATGCTCGCTGATCGCCGCGACGAACTCGGCCGCGCCCGCACCGAAACCATCAACCGCCTGCACCGGTTCCTGCTCGAACTTTTCCCTGGAGGGGCCGAAAAGTTCTTGTCCGCCACGAAGGCGCGCGCGTTGATCGCAACGATCAAACCACGCGATCCGCTCGGCAAAGCCCGACGCCGGCTGACCGTCGAGCTGATCGGTGAACTCGACACCATCGACCGAAAGATCAAAGCCGCCGACAAAGAGTTGCGCCAACTCATCGTCGACCGCGGCTCGACATTGATGGACTTGGTCGGCATCGGACCCTCCAGCGCCGCAAGGCTTCTTGCTGACACCGGCGATATTCACCGCTTCGCCAACCGGGACAGGTTCGCCTCCTGGAACGGCACCGCACCCCTGGACGCCTCCTCCGGCGAGCAGCAGCGGCATCGACTCTCCCGCGCCGGGAACCGGCGCATCAACCGTGTCCTGCACATCATGGCCGTGGTCCAGCTACGCAATCCGACCCGAGGCCGCCTCTACTTCGACACCCGCAAAGCCGCTGGGAAGACCTCGATGGAATCGATGCGCTCACTCAAACGCCGGCTTTCCAACGTCGTCTACGCCCGCATGCTCGCCGACCAACGACAACGCGAAAAGGCAAGCCCGGGAGGGCACTCGGGAACGACTCTGCAATCCAGCGCGACCGGCCTCACCCCGCACACCGATCCTTCGGAAAAGCCACATCCCGGACCCGCCACCAACAAGGTTAACCCCGCACCCGCAGCAACGCCTTGACATAAAGGGGAGCCA
>NZ_JBEXYE010000048.1:0-1528 GCF_040630785.1 Nocardia sp. NPDC005746 | reverse complement strand
GCAAGGTGACGATCAAGGTCAGCTTCACCGGCCTCGACGACGTCGCCGGACCCACCACCACCCAGCAGATCACCGTCGCCAACGGCACCACCACCACGCCGAAGCCCACGACCACCACGCCCAAGCCGCCGGCCGACGCCATCATGGGTGGCCAGGGCTACCGCAGCGGCTCGACCGGTGACAAGCCCTGCTCGTTCGGCTTCAATGCCGTCGACGGTAACGGCGACCTCGTGAACATCACCGCCGGACACTGCGACCCGCGGCCCAAGGACAACGAACCCACCGCCGAGAATGTGACCTTGGGCGACACCTACCTGGGCGCCTTCGTCGACAAGACAGTCCACGATGGCGACTACACGTTCATCAAGATCGACGGCAGCGTCGCCTCCCGTTTCAAGAACAACTTCGTCGACACCTACGGCGGGGACCCGGTGCGGATCACCGGCACCGCGGAGCCTGTGGTCGGGGCGCCGGTGTGCAAGTCCGGCCAGACCTCCGGCTACACCTGCGGTGTCATCACCACCGCAGACGACAGCACCTTCACCGCGAAACTGTGCTCGATCCCGGGCGACAGCGGTGGAGCCATGGTGACCGGCACCAAGGCGCTCGGCATCCTCTACGCCGGCAGCGAGTGGGATTGCACCCCCAACAAGCAGACCTACGGGCAGCAGATCAAGTCGATCCTCGAGGCCAACCCCGGCCTGAAAATCAACACCAAATAGATCGCGTCTCGACGCGACTCGATGGGGTGGCCCTGCACAACGGCGCCACCCCCCATGCCTCCGAGCCCCTCGATCCGAAAGACCCCGATGCGTAGTACCCCCATCCGCCGTGCCGCGATGATCGGCACCGCGGCATTCCTCCTGACCGCGCCCTGCGCAATCCTCGGACAAGCCGCACCCGCCGCACCGGCGCCCGCGCTGCCCGCGGACATGGTCGCCGCGATCCAGCGCGACCTCGGACTCAGCCCCACCCAGTACCTCGACCAGGCGAAAACCGGGCAGGACCTGGTGAAGTTCGCCGACACGCTGCGCGGCCAGTTCCCCACCGCGTTCGCCGGCGCCTGGCTCGACGCGGCCGGCACCCCGATGGTCGGCCTGGCCGACGGACCCGACAAGGCCGCCGCCCGCACCGCTGTCGAGGTCGCCGGCTACACGGTCAAGGACCAGCCGCGCAGCGAGCGCACCCTGTTCGACCTGCTCGATCAGCTCAACGGCTGGATCACGCAGCTGCCCGCACCGCTGTCCGGCCACGTCAAGGGCGCCGCGATCGACACCGCCGGCAACGACATCGTGCTCGGCGTCCACGACATCTCCCAGAGCCAGGACCTGCCACTGCCCGACGCCCTCAAGTTCGTGCGGGTCGCGCAGGGACCCTCCGGCTCCTCCGACCTGCCGGGGCTCGGCTCATCGGGCTCGTCCGGCCCGACGACTCCGGCCGGGCAGAGCGCTATCACCCTCAACCCGATCACCGGCGCCACCGTCGGCAAGCCCACCACCCTCACTGTGAAGGTCAACCCCGCAGCAGA
>NZ_JBEXYE010000047.1:0-1543 GCF_040630785.1 Nocardia sp. NPDC005746 | reverse complement strand
CGCACACCGATCCTTCGGAAAAGCCACATCCCGGACCCGCCACCAACAAGGTTAACCCCGCACCCGCAGCAACGCCTTGACATAAAGGGGAGCCAGTAGAGTGCGTTCGCCCCGCACCAGATGTGTGCTGCCGGTCAATCATCCGAAGCCTCGCGTTGGCCGTTCCGAGCAGCATGGCATGCGGCAGAAGCGGATGCTCTCCGAGCCGCGTTGCAGCTTCTACCTCTCCCGGTGCGGAGGGGCCGGGTCACCGCACCCGACTGGTGAGTCATCGCGATCGTGTTGTCACCAGGCCGACCGTGGCGGCGATTACCTGCCGAATGTTACTGTAAAGAACAACAATTGATAGTTGTGGATGGACCCGAAAATGTGATTTCTCTGTGAATCCCGCCCTGGCTAATGTCTCCGGTGTGAGCGTGACTCGCTTGCACCACCCGAGCGACGGAGATGAAGAATGGGTTCCTGGGCAATTTGGGGCCGGATGCCATTGTCGCGGAGCCGACGAAGGTGCTGAGCACCGGCTCGTCCAGCACGCACAAGGCGGGCTGACCACGGCCGTCGGACGGTGCCCGCCTCAACCCTGCCCGAGCCGGGCATCGTCCGACGAGCCGCAGAAATTGCAGTCGCCGCAACTTCGGAACCTCATTGTGAATGCCGACGGAACGCTGAACGCTATTGCATTTCAGGGTTTTTCGGTGCTTCTCGAAGCAAACGCCAGGATTCGCGGTGCGCAGTTCTGAATAGCGCTGGAGAAATTGCTCCCTATCTCGCTTCGTGAGCTTCGGCGCCTCGATCATGTTCGTCTACCCACCATTTGAAAGATCCTCATGCGTAGTTTTCATACTCGCCGCGCCGCGCTGATCGGCGCCGCAGCGCTGCTGGTTGCCGTGCCCGCCGCGTCCCTTGTTCACGCGGAGCCCGACGCGCCGGCGTCGCCCGCGCTGCCCGCGGCGTTGGTGGCCGCGATCCAGCGCGATCTCGGGCTCACCTCGACCCAGTACCTCGACAGGGCGGAGGCCGGTCAGCAGCTGGCGGCGTTCGCCGATTCGATGCGCGCGCAGTTCCCCGAGTCCTTCGCCGGTGCCTGGCTCGACTCGTCGGGTGCGCCGATGATCGGTGTGGCCACGGGGCCGGACCAGGCCGCGGCGCGTACCGCGGTCGAGGTCGCCGGGTACCGGGTGCAGGACCAGCCGCGTAGCGAGCGCACGTTGCGCGACCAGCTCGGTCAGTTGACCGGCTGGATCCAGAATCTGCCCGCGGCGTTGTCGGGCCGTGTCGACGGTGCTGTCATCAACCCCGTCAGCAACGACATCGCGTTGAACGTCCGCGAGGTCGCCGACGGGTCGAGCCTGCAGCTGCCCGACTTCCTGCAGTCCGTGCGCGTCGTGCTGGGGCCCGCGGCCCAACAGCAGTCGCCCGGCTCATCCGGCTCATCCGAGCACACCACGCCGGCCGGGCAGAGCGCTATCACCCTCAACCCGATCACCGGCGCCACCGTCGGCAAGCCCACCACCCTCACTGTGAAGGTCAACCCCGCAGCAGA
>NZ_JBEXYE010000046.1:0-2152 GCF_040630785.1 Nocardia sp. NPDC005746 | reverse complement strand
CCCGCTCTACCAGGGGCTTCGTCTATCCACCGGGCGACACGCCGCACCAAACACCAACTGCCACAACATCATCCATCACCGATGAAAAAGGCTCAATCTAGGCGACATCATCGCCGGAGCGGAGCCGACAGCGAAATGATGATGCGAATCCTACGGAAGGGGCTCGCCGCCTCGGCCATCATCGCGATAGCGCTGGTACCGGTCAGCTGCACGCATAAGACCGCGGACGCGAACAAGAACGAGGAGAAGTTTGTGAGCCAAACACTCACCGAGGAAGCGGCCCACCAGCAGATCATCAGCTATCTCCAAAAAACCGCCGATGAAACCGGGGTGGGATTCTCACTTACTCCGGACCAAGGCAACAACGGCTCCGCTCTTCAGCCAGCGCTGCGGGCACCTTGTTACGACGGGGACCAGGAGCGCGGCCCGCATCAGGTGCAGATGCGTTATTGGGTTGTCGGGATTCCCGCTGGCCAACTCTCGCATTACAAGAGCTTGCTGCAGGACACGTGGACGAGTTGGGGTTGGAAGTTGGATCCGGAAGCCACCCCGAAGCTGACAGGTGTAGGCACACCCGATCACTACTCGTTCATATTGCAAGACGCAGGCAAGGGTGACGGCTGGTTGAGCGTGACGGCAGCTTCGCCGTGCTTTCCTTTCGAGGGACTCGGGTCGACGACCCCGCAGCCATCTGAGATCCACCGGCGCACATCATGAGAGCATCGGCAACTCCCACCCCGATCAACAGGTTAGCGAATATCCGTGAAGCACAATGATTCCGATGCGCTGAGTTCGAAAGTTCAACGCGCCCAATATGCCATCGAACATATCCAGGGAGTCGGTGTCGTCAACGGCGTCCGCGTGATCGTAGATGCCGGGGATCGTCTGGTGTCGGTGACAGTGGACGAGGAAGCCTCCATCATGGCCGCGTATCGAGCGGCGGTGGAAGACAAGCGCCCCAAGGTCGATGAGGCACTGCGTGAGCTGCGAGCCGATTCGACCTTCGAAGCGATATCGACGTACACGAACGCGAACTCGGCTCGCGTGGAAGCCGAGCGGGTCGAGAAGCAGCGCAAACTGGACGAAGAGCTCGATGACGACTACTACGAGCGCGGTTCAATCAAGGCCCCGGACTGGTAGAGAACCTGCATCGGGGGCGACGACAAGCAGGAATTTCACCGCTCAGAAGCACGACGCCTAGAGAGTAGCTGCACGCATGCTGGCAAACTCGAAATATGGTGCGTACGTGGACATTTAAGGACATATACTGGACTGGTCGCCGCTCTTGGCGGAGATCGAGATGGACTGCGGACGTCTGGAACCCCGCAGCCCAACCTGAAGCTGAAGGCCGTCATGTTCGAGGCCGGCGTCCAGCCGACCGGCCTTGCCAAGCGGATGCAGGATCACAGTCGGCTGGACGGCGGCCCGGTGCTCGCCACGAGTCACACGCTTATCAAGAAGTGGTTGAACGGCAGCGTCGCCCAACCGAATGAACGCAGCTGTCGCGTCATGCTGGCGGTGCTCAGCGAGAAGCTTGATCGAGACCTCCGGCCTGTGGATATCGGCTATCCCGGCATCACGCTGTCGCACGAGCTGGCACTCGATCCCGCCGCAGACTCGTTCGAAAGCCCGGTGATCATCACGCAAAGACTGCAGCGGCTCGGCCAGATCGACGTGGACGATCCGGTGCTCGACATCGTCGACTTCGCGGTGGCAGACATCCTCGAACGCTATGAGGTTGAGGGCCCCAAGAAGCTTGCCCCAGAGGTTGTTTCGCTTCGAAGCCAAGTCGATGGCTGCCTTCAGCAGCGTCAGCATCCCAAGCAGGTCAAGCGGCTGTACGAACTGGCCGCGAAGCTCTCCGGAATCCTCAGCTATATGGCCGTGAACCGGGGACGGTTTCCCCACGCGGGTATGTATGCGCGTGAATCGTTTGCGATCGTGAAGGTTCTGGAAGATGCGCAATTGCAGGCTTGGATACGCGGCACGGAGAGCTTCTGTGCCTACTACATGGGCAAGTACGACCTCGCGGCGGAGCTTGCCGAGGAAGGTCTCCAGTCACCACCGCCGGCGAACGCGACATCCTCGGGCTCTGGGCCGGTGACGGCGGTGAAGGCGCCAAATTCTGGCTGCAGGTGCTGACCGAACTCAA
>NZ_JBEXYE010000045.1:0-3223 GCF_040630785.1 Nocardia sp. NPDC005746 | reverse complement strand
GTCGTGCTGCAGAAGACTCCGGCCACGTTCGACGTGTCGGTGTGGGAGTTCTTCTGGCCCTTGCAGATCGGCGCGAAGCTGGTCGTGGCCAAGCCCGAGGGCCACCGCGACCCGGCCTACCTCGCCGACCTCATCGCCCGCGAAGGCGTGACGGTCACCCACTTCGTGCCGTCCATGCTGGCGGTGTTCGTGGCCGAGGAATCGGCCGCGCGGTGCACCAGCCTGCGCATGGTCTTCGCCTCCGGTGAGGCGCTGTCGCCGAAGCCGTCGCACAAGCTGCGCGAACTAACGGGTGCCGAGCTGCACAACCTGTACGGCCCCACCGAGGCCGCGGTCGACGTCACCTACCACCAGGTCGTGGACGCCGACGTGGACACCGTGCCGATCGGCCGCCCGGTGTTCAACACCCAGGTGTACGTGCTCGATTCGCGCCTGCGCCCGGTTCCGGTCGGCGTCGCGGGCGAGTTGTACCTCGCCGGTGACCAGCTGGCCCGCGGTTACGTGGCGCGACCGGACCTGTCGGCGGATCGCTTCGTCGCCAACCCCTTCACCCCGGGCAAGCGCATGTACCGCACCGGTGACCTCGTCACCTGGACCGCGGACGGTGAGCTGGAGTACATCGGCCGCACCGACTTCCAGGTGAAGCTGCGCGGTCTGCGCATCGAGCTCGGCGAGATCGAATCCGCGCTCACCGCACTGGATTCCATCGCGCAGTCGGTGGTCGTGGTGCGCCACGATCCGCACGCCGGTGACCAGCTGGTCGGCTATGTCATCGCCGCGGCCGGCCGCAGCGTCGACGTGGACGGGGTGCGCGCCGAGCTCGGCGAGAGCGTGCCGTCCTACATGGTGCCGTCGATCCTGATGGTGCTCGACGAGTTCCCGCTCAACGCCTCCGGCAAGCTGGACCGCAAGGCGCTGCCCGCGCCGGTGTTCGAGGCCGCGGTGTTCCGCGCCCCCGTCACCCCGGTCGAGCAGATCGTGGCCGGTGTGTTCGCCGAGATCCTCGGCCTGGAGCGGGTCGGTCTCGACGACGACTTCTTCGCCCTGGGCGGCAACTCGCTCATCGCCACCCAGGTGGCGGCGCGCCTGTCCGCCGCGCTGGACACCCAGCTCGGCGTGCGCGAGATCTTCGAGTCCTCGACCGTGGCCGCGCTGGCCGCCAAGGCCGAGACCCATTCCGGCTCCGGCACCCGCCTGGCGCTGGTCGCGCAGGAGCGGCCCGAGCGGCTGCCGCTGTCGCTGGCCCAGCAGCGCATGTGGTTCCTCAACCGGTTCGATCCCGAATCGGCGGTGGACAACATCCCGGCGGCCGTGCGCCTGTCCGGTCTGGTGGATCGCCAGGCCCTGCAGATCGCCGTCGCCGACGTGCTGGCGCGGCACGAGTCGCTGCGCACCCGCTACCCCGAGATCGACGGGCACGCGTACCAGGAGATCGTCCCGACCAGCCAGGTCATCCCGGACCTGACCCCGGTCGAGGTCTCCGAAGCCGCACTGCCGCAGGCGCTCTCGGAGCTGGTGCTGACCGGCTTCGACGTCACCGTGGACGTGCCGTTCCGGGCCCGCCTGTTCGAGGTCAGCCCCACCGAGCACGTGCTCGCGCTGGTGGTGCACCACATCTCGGCCGACGGTTTCTCCATGGGCCCGCTCACCCGGGACGTCATGACCGCCTACGGCGCGCGCGTCGAGGGCGGCGAACCCGGCTGGCAGGTGCTCGACGTCCAGTACGCCGACTACGCGCTGTGGCAGCGCGAGGTGCTCGGCGACGAGCGCGACGCCGAATCGGTGATCTCCCAGCAGATCTCGTACTGGCGGGAGTCGCTGCGCGGCCTGCCCGACCAGCTGGACCTGCCGTCCGACCGGCCGCGTCCGGCCGTGGCCTCGGGCCGCGGCGCCACCCACGTGTTCGACATCGACGCCGAAACCCACGGCGCGCTGGCCGAACTCGCCCGCACCCGCGGCACCACGCTGTTCATGGTCATGCACTCGGCGCTGGCCGTGCTGCTGTCGCGCCTGTCCGGCGAGTCCGACATCGCGATCGGCACCCCGGTCGCCGGTCGTGGTGAACGCGCCCTCGACGACCTCATCGGCATGTTCGTCAACACCCTGGTGCTGCGCACCGAGGTGGACGGCGGCGCCGGCTTCACCGAACTGCTGGACGCGGTGCGCGGCACCGACATCCAGGCCTTCGGCCATGCCGACCTGCCGTTCGAGCGCCTGGTGGAGATCCTCAACCCGGCCCGCTCGCAGGCCCGGCACCCGCTGTTCCAGGTCATGCTGTCGTTCCAGAACACCGGCATCACCGAACTGGAACTGCCCGGCCTGACCGTCAGCGCCGTCGAACTGCCGATCGACACCGCCAAGTTCGACCTGCAGCTGGTGCTCACCGAGAATGCCGCCGCCCCGCAGTCCGGCATCACCGCCGAACTCATCTACGCCACCGACCTGTTCGACGCGGCCACCATGGCGCGCTTCGCCGACCGGTTCGATCTGCTGCTGAAGGCCGTCGCGGCCAAGCCGGAGCGGGCCGTGGGCGATATCGACCTGCTGGTCGGTGGCGAGCGCACCCGCGTGCTGCGCGACTGGAACCGCACCACCGCCGACGTCGTGTCCGTGGTCGCGGAACTGACGTCGGGCACCTTGTCGGCCGAGGACACCGCCGCGGGCGAGACCGTGCGCAGCGCCTCCGGCGACGCGGGCGAGACGCTGGTCGCGCTGTTCGAAGCCCAGGCCGAGCGGACCCCCGAAGCGACCGCCGTCGCGTTCGAGGGCACGAGTCTGTCCTACGCCGAGTTCGCCGGACGCGTGCACCAGCTGGCCCGCAAGCTCATCGAGGCCGGCGTCGGCCCGGAGAGCATGGTGGCCCTGGGCATTCGCCGCTCGCTGGACCTGGTGGTCGCCATGTACGCGATCGTCGAGGCCGGTGGCGCGTACGTGCCGCTGGACCTGGACCAGCCCGCCGACCGCATCGACTACGTGCTCGAGACGGCCCGGCTGGTGTGCGTGCTCACCACCGAGCGCGACGGGTTCACCCACGCCACCGTGCCGACCCTGGCCGTGGACACCGTGGACCTGTCCGGTTACTCCGACGCCGCGCTGACCGACGCGGATCGCTCCGCGCCGCTGGATGCTTCGAACACCGCGTACGTGATCTTCACGTCGGGTTCGACGGGTCGCCCGAAGGGTGTGGCGGTGCCGCATTCGGCGATCGTGAACCGTCTGGTGT
>NZ_JBEXYE010000044.1:0-3199 GCF_040630785.1 Nocardia sp. NPDC005746 | reverse complement strand
GGGTGTGTTGTTTGAGAACTGCACAGTGGACGCGAGCATCTTTGTTAGTAAGTGTGTAAGAGCGTACGGTGGATGCCTTGGCACCAGGAGCCGATGAAGGACGTAGTAGGCTGCGATAAGCCTCGGGGAGCTGTCAAACGAGCTGAGATCCGAGGATTTCCGAATGGGGAAACCCAGCACGAGTGATGTCGTGTTACCCGCGCCTGAATATATAGGGCGTGTGGAGGGAACGTGGGGAAGTGAAACATCTCAGTACCCACAGGAAGAGAAAACAATAGTGATTCCGTGAGTAGTGGCGAGCGAAAGCGGAAGAGGCTAAACCGGTTGTGTGTGATAGACGGCAGTCGTTGCATAGCCGGGGTTGTGGGACCCATCTTCCCAATTCTGCCGAATTGGGCATGAGTAAGAAACCAAGTTGTTAGTCGAATTGGTCTGGGATGGCCAACCGTAGACGGTGAGAGTCCGGTAGACGAAAACATCTTGGCTCATGTGGTGGGCACCCGAGTAGCAGCGGGCCCGTGAAATCTGCTGTGAATCTGTCGGGACCACCCGATAAGCCTGAATACTACCTGGTGACCGATAGCGGACTAGTACCGTGAGGGAAAGGTGAAAAGTACCCCGGGAGGGGAGTGAAATAGTACCTGAAACCGTGCGCTTACAATCCGTCAGAGCCGTTATAGGTGATGGCGTGCCTTTTGAAGAATGAGCCTGCGAGTCATCGGTGTGTGGCAAGGTTAACCCGTGTGGGGGAGCCGTAGCGAAAGCGAGTCCGAATAGGGCGCCCTGAGTCGCACACTATGGACCCGAAGCGGAGTGATCTACCCATGGCCAGGGTGAAGCGACGGTAAGACGTCGTGGAGGCCCGAACCCACTTAGGTTGAAAACTGAGGGGATGAGCTGTGGGTAGGGGTGAAAGGCCAATCAAACTCCGTGATAGCTGGTTCTCCCCGAAATGCATTTAGGTGCAGCGTCGCGTGTTTCTCACCGGAGGTAGAGCTACTGGATGGCCTAGGGGGCCCACAAGCTTACCGAAGTCAGCCAAACTCCGAATGCCGGTGAGTGAGAGCGCGGCAGTGAGACTGTGGGGGATAAGCTTCATAGTCGAGAGGGAAACAGCCCAGATCGCCGGCTAAGGCCCCTAAGCGTGTACTAAGTGGAAAAGGATGTGGAGTCGCGAAGACAACCAGGAGGTTGGCTTAGAAGCAGCCACCCTTGAAAGAGTGCGTAATAGCTCACTGGTCAAGTGATTCTGCGCCGACAATGTAGCGGGGCTCAAGTACACCGCCGAAGCCGCGGCATTCAGACATTATCCCGCTTTCGAGCCAGGAGTCTGGATGGGTAGGGGAGCGTCGTGTAGCCAGGGAAGCGGCGGAGTGATCCAGCCGTGGAGGCTATGCGAGTGAGAATGCAGGCATGAGTAGCGAAAGACGAGTGAGAAACTCGTCCGCCGAATGACCAAGGGTTCCTGGGCCAGGTTAATCCGCCCAGGGTGAGTCGGGACCTAAGGCGAGGCCGACAGGCGTAGTCGATGGACAACGGGTTGATATTCCCGTACCCGTGTATCCGCGCCCAATGGCGAATCATCTGTGCTAACCGTCCAAATGTTCTCTTATCGAGCCTTCGGGCGAGAGGGAGAATTGCTGCACGGGACCCTGGGTGTAGTAGTCAAGCGATGGGGTGACGCAGGAAGGTAGCTGGGCCAGGTGATGGAATACCTGGTGTAAGCGTGTAGGCCGTGGTGTAGGCAAATCCGCACCGCATATAGGCTGAGACGTGATGCGTAGCCGATTGAGGCGAATTCAGTGATCCTATGCTGCCGAGAAAAGCCTCTAGTGAGTTGGTACACGGCCCGTACCCCAAACCGACACAGGTGGTCAGGTAGAGAATACTAAGGCGATCGAGATAACTGTGGTTAAGGAACTCGGCAAAATACCTCCGTAACTTCGGGAGAAGGAGGGCCCGGTCTGGTGAACACCCTTGCGGTGGGAGCTGGGTTGGGTCGCAGAGACCAGTGAGAAGCGACTGTTTACTAAAAACACAGGTCCGTGCGAAGTCGTAAGACGATGTATACGGACTGACGCCTGCCCGGTGCCGGAAGGTTAAGAGGACCGGTTAGCTCTTCGGAGCGAAGCTGAGAATTTAAGCCCCGGTAAACGGCGGTGGTAACTATAACCATCCTAAGGTAGCGAAATTCCTTGTCGGGTAAGTTCCGACCTGCACGAATGGCGTAACGACTTCTCAGCTGTCTCAACCACAGACTCGGCGAAATTGCAGTACGAGTAAAGATGCTCGTTACGCGCGGCAGGACGAAAAGACCCCGGGACCTTCACTATAGCTTGGTATTGGTGTTCGGTACGGTTTGTGTAGGATAGGTGGGAGACTGTGAAGCGGGCACGCCAGTGTTCGTGGAGTCATCGTTGAAATACCACTCTGATCGTATTGGACCTCTAACCTCGGACCCTGATCGGGTTCAGGGACAGTGCCTGGTGGGTAGTTTAACTGGGGCGGTTGCCTCCCAAAATGTAACGGAGGCGCCCAAAGGTTCCCTCAGCCTGGTTGGCAATCAGGTGTTGAGTGCAAGTGCACAAGGGAGCTTGACTGTGAGACCGACAGGTCGAGCAGGGACGAAAGTCGGGACTAGTGATCCGGCACCGGCAAGTGGAAGCGGTGTCGCTCAACGGATAAAAGGTACCCCGGGGATAACAGGCTGATCTTCCCCAAGAGTCCATATCGACGGGATGGTTTGGCACCTCGATGTCGGCTCGTCGCATCCTGGGGCTGGAGTAGGTCCCAAGGGTTGGGCTGTTCGCCCATTAAAGCGGCACGCGAGCTGGGTTTAGAACGTCGTGAGACAGTTCGGTCTCTATCCGCCGCGCGCGTTAGAAACTTGAGGAAGGCTGTCCCTAGTACGAGAGGACCGGGACGGACGAACCTCTGGTGTGCCAGTTGTTCCGCCAGGAGCACGGCTGGTTGGCCACGTTCGGAAGGGATAACCGCTGAAAGCATCTAAGCGGGAAGCCTGTTCCAAGATGAGGTTTCTCACCCCCTCGAGGGGGTAAGGCCCCCAACAGACCATTGGGTTGATAGGCCAGAACTGGAAGCCTGGTAACAGGTGTAGGTGACTGGTACTAATAGGCCGAGGACTTACCAACAAAGAAGCTACGCGTCCACTGTGCAGTATCTGAAACAACACACAGAT
>NZ_JBEXYE010000043.1:0-6546 GCF_040630785.1 Nocardia sp. NPDC005746 | reverse complement strand
ACCGCGGGCGGGCAGCCGATTAGGGAACTTCTCACCGGGCACCTGGACTAGATCCTGGCCGGGATCAGGTCCTGACACCAGTCTTAAGTAGCCGATTACAAGGTCCGGTCCGGAATGGCGGATATCTAGCAGACTCGGACTGCCCTACACCTGTGACCGAAGCTCGGAACTCTCCGTAAATTGTTGTGGCTTGAAGGGCCGACCAGGGCGCAAATCGCAGTGCGGACGCAACCGATCAGACAAGAAGGCTATGGCCGGTGCGAAGTGTCGTCCCGTGTCGCCAGTTCGAGAGCGTATTGATCAGCCGGATCGATCTCGTCCACCACCTGCTGAGCGGCGGTTTGTTCGCCTCGCCGACGAAGCAGCTTCACGAGGTAGTACAGCGCCGTCTTGTCCCCGAGATGGGCTCGCTGCCGCAGATCATCGTCGCGTCCGTTCTCGTACAGAAACCGGTCCAGCCTGCGCCGTGCGTGGACATCGGCTTCAGCCAGTGTGGCCAATTCATCGATACGTTCGGCTTTCGCAAGGAGATCCATGAGCCACAGATGCGCATTGTGCGTGTCGGCGTCAGCACTACAACACTCGGCGGCAGCGCTGACCACGGAGATCGCTGCGCCCCAGTCGCCCCGTGACTCCGCGGCCCTTGCCGCGTCGTTGATCACGTTCCAGTCGTGTGAGGTTGTCACGGTCCCAGTGTGTCGATCCGAAAGATCCGGCGTACACAGCGGGTCCCGCGTGTCAGACTGCGCAGCGCCGATCCATTCTGCGGTAAACGCACTATTCTGCCGCATGGCGCGCTGACCGAACCGGCTGAGCGTGGTCTTATCAGAAACGGCGGGCTGGACACACAGGACAGGGGAACACGTGGCGATGGCGGCTCCAGCGCGAAGTTAATCGGAATCGGCAGGGGGCTGCGCCAGCTGACGGGTTGCGCTGATCAGAGCCTCGAGTTCATTCCGGGGGAAGGGACGACCCCATTGGTCCAGGTATCCCTGAATACCGTAGTGTCGCAGGACGTCGCGGAAGCAGATACACACTGAGGCGGCGAGCGCCCAGACGGTTTGACGGCTGCGCCAGCGTTGGATTCCTGACGAGTCGGGCAGATCGTAGTTGGCCACTTCGAGCAGCCGGATGTCGATCTCATTGCCCTGGCGATGAAACAGCCACCGGTAGACGGTCGGCTCGGCCTCGAACTCGGCGCGGGCCTCGGGAGCGCCACGCACGATGTCGGTGACTGCTCGCAGGAGGTATTGCGGTGCACCAGTGACGTAGGAGGCGACCGCGGTTGCCTCCATGTTCTCGTCGGACACGCGAACATTCGCCCATCCGAAGTCTTCCAGCTGCCAGTGGATGGACATGCTCATCGTCGGTGCCTCCTAGTTCGAAGATCGGAGACACGCTCCACGAACGCACGATAATGCCGCTTACGGGTCGGTCCGGAGCGGCCGGCACGGTCCAGCTGAAGATCGAACGCCCCGAGATCATCTCGGAGCGTTCGTGTGTCTGGAACGTCCGCAACTGCCGAGTTGCGGGTGGCCCTTTGAGTGGTTGGGGGCTCTGCGACTTTGGAGTCTCTACCGGACCCACACGATCTCTCCACACTTGGTCGACGGATCGGACACAACTGGTCGATACATTGACCGCGTGTCTACTCGTGATACACCGTGGAATCGCTTGAACCTTCTCGCGGACATATTGCAGGGCGTTGCCGTCGGCGCGCTGGCTCTCGCGTGGGCGGCGATCGGGATCGGACTGTACTCGGACCCGGTAGCGGATCCACGGTTCGATCTCGAAGCGGGCGGCCGCTTCGCGGCCGGCTTCTTGGTCTATGCGCCGTTCCTGTTGGTGATCAGCCCGGTGCTGGCCGTCACTGGCGTGTTAGGGCTGTTGCCAGACCGGTTCGCGCCTGGCAGCACCATTGTGGGTGGGGTAGTTGCCAGTTTGTTCGCTCAGTGGGTGGGAACCCAACTGTACTTGTCCGACTACAGGCGGGATTTACCCGGATGCCTCGAAATGAGCTTCGGCGCTGCGTGTTTCGCAGTTGCCGCAGCGTTCACGTCAGCTTTCTTGCGCTTGTACAGCAACCGATCCGGTCGGACGCGTGTCGCTTCGATTCGAGGCGGAGCAGGGCTGGCGGTCGCCATTCTCGTCAGTGCCTGGGTCACGATTCCGCCGCTGTTCGCGGGCAGTGGCACTCCGTCCGGTGTCCTGGCTGGGTTCGTCACCGACCCCAATTGTGGCAGGAACTTGTCGGACTGGACCGACGAGGGACGGGCGACCGTCTACACGGGCGACGCGACGACACAGTCGTATCCGCCGAAGGATATGCCCGACACTCGGTTCGGGGTCGTGGTCACTCTGCGGAACGGCATGGGTAGCGTCGAAACCACCCCGCCGACCGCGATCTCGTTCCGAGACGAGCTGCCATTTGGGTCGGGTCCGCCGAAAGCCGAATTGCTGCTGTCTCGGGATGTTACAGGCAACGGGTTCGCTTTTACTCGTCTGCGCGATCCGAAGTGTGAGTCCGGCAGTACCCGGGTGGTTTCGGCGACCTACATCTATGACGACTACGGTAGAACGGACACGCCTCAGATTCGGGGCACGGTATCTCGTAGCGAGTAACGCGCTGGCAGGGGTGTTTGATCGGCGTCGCTGATCTGGATGTCCGCACATGCCGCATACCGCGCTGACCGAACCGGCCAGCCCGGGGCGCCGGCCGCCGGATCCCGGTGCGGTGCAGAACATCCGCTTCTGCCGATTGCCGTGCTCGCCTGTTGCAAGTTGCTGTGATGGGGATTCAGGTCGACTACAGCACACTCATGTGCTTTACGTAACGACGGTTGAGGGCGTCGATTGCGGCGTCGGCGACGATCTGTCGGCTGTCTTGCGAGCATCGGGTCAGAAACGCCCGCACGCGAGGCCCGGACCACCCGGCTGCCGCGATCGCTGGCCAGTACGCCAGATTCGTGCGGTTGGAATCATTGGCCTCGACGTAGTCGAGGACAGCCTCGACCGTGGTGTCGGGGAACTGCAGTCGCAGCATCGCGACCGCGCGCAGCGCGCCGTATGCGAGAAGTTCGACGTCTTGTTGCAGGCACCACTCGACCGGAGCCGGGTCGTCGTCGAAGTCGCGACCCAGCCGAACGATCGAGTCGCCGAGGGCAGTGTTGACCATCGTTGCCCGGCGAGGTTGCAGCGCCAGTCTTTTCAGCAGTTCGACATCCTCACGGCTGCCGGTCATTCCTAGCGCCATGGTCAGTTGGTACTTCGCCTCCCAGGTGGTTTCACGTTCGAGCGCGGCGCGGACCTGGGCCGCTGTGGTCGGGTCCGCGAGCGCGCGCAGCCGTTTCGCGCCGAGTCGCCGCCGCGCCGGGAGCGATTCCGTCAATAGCGCCAATGCCTCATTGCGTGAAAGCGTCATCCAGCTCGGCCCATCCATGTTTCACGGGTTGTCGATACATCGCGGATAGTTCCATATCCCGGTGACAGGGATGGACCGCTCTTCCTCCACGAGCACCGCTACTGCCGCTACCCGCGCGGTCCGGGGCCGCGGTGGTGGGCAGCCGAAACCCTTTACGCCGCAGAACGTCCGCTATTGCCGATTACAGCTCGATTGGCGCTAACCCTTCGGCGTATCAGTCCGCTACGGTGGTGAGGGTCGTTGTGCGGGTCGGGTGGTTGGGGGCGGTTCGATGAGTCATGTGGACTGTGCGCTCGGGTGGGGTGCGCGGTACCGGTGATCGGGCGGTGGAAGCGTCGCCCGAAAGCGGCGAGTTGGTGGAATATTCGGGGACCGATCTCTCCATCGATGATCGCGGAACGGCAGTTGCTGACCGATATCGTGGCCAAGATCGTGGCCGACGTGGAGCCGGGATGGACCGAGATCAAGGTCAGGTTCGACATCGCCGGGATGGCGGTGAGTGCATTCGCCTACGCGGAGCGGGAATCGGAAACCTCTGTGGTGGTCGGCTTTCCACGTGAGGTCATGGATTTGCGGCAGGCGATGTATGTCCCGGGCCGGGGTACGTGGTTCACGATGTGGTTGAGCATCACAGCCAACAATGAGATCGGTGTGCGTTTCAGTCGTGAACGCCCCCACTTGGGACGCCAGCTCACTGGCCCGCTGGTCGACGACTTGCGTTTGTATCCAAGGGATTCGGTTCCCGAATGGATGCGTGTGGAGCTCGGCGAGCGACTGCCGATCAATGGAATCACCGAAGAGCCGCCGCGGTCGGACTGCTGCAACAGCGATCAAGACTGCGACTGTATCGATCGGGCCCAGGCTATCGAACGCGCAACCGGGTTTGTCCCGGTGCGGGAGGATTCACCACGCCCGCAGCCTATACCGGCCACACGGTCTGTTTATGCAAGGATCGAATGTGTGTTCGAGTACTGGAATAGCGAGTTCGCCGCCGCGCAGCGCCGCGTCTTTCTCTTCGTCGACTCGAACGCCAATGCGTGGACCAGGTTTTGGGTCGAGCGACCGGCATTCGCCGCTATCGCAGCGATGGAACTGCCCGATGGCAAAATCGACTACTACGGTGCCGAGCTGCCTCCGCACCTGTGTCTCGTTTCGGCGAACTGCCGAGTGGCAGTGATCGGCACCAGTGGTGGACAGCCAGTGCTGTTCGTACCCGACTACATCGGGATCCCCGACGATGCGCTCGGCTACGGACATTTCGTCGGAACACCCGAGCCCGGACCCTACGACGGATTCGGAGAACCTGTCTGCCCCACCATGGAGTTGGCGGAGATGCGCTACCTGAAGGTCGTGCACTACTCCGAGTTCGACCATATCGCTGTGTCGTTCAGCGAGATCCTGAGCGCCGGTGACGAGTGGCGGCGGATCGAACTGTTCCGCGACGGTGGTGCGGGTTGGGCGACCACGGTGCGGCAGACCAAACTCGACGAGTTCGACGCGATCGGACCCGCGGTATCTACTGCCCCTACCCGTGACCGCAACGCGGATTGGTCCGTCGGCAGGCAATTGCCCACCGACGGCCCAGCCACACCCGCCGTCAGACAAAGGTGAAGGGCAGTCCGTTGCTGGTGCCGTCCAGCTCCACCTTGACGGTGACGTTCACCGTGCCTGTCCCCGTCGGGGAGATGGCCGTGATCTGGGTGTCGGAGTCGATGGTGAATGTGGTTGCCGTGGTACCGAACCGCACGGTCAAGGGACCGACATTAGCGAACCCGGAGCCGGTGATCACCACAGAGCTGAAAGTCGTCGCAGGGCCGGAAGCGGGTGTCAGGGAAGTGAGAACAGGTGCCATGGTCGGACTCCAAGCCAAAAATGAATGAAAAGAGTTGCCTTGCAACGGATGCCGATCTTGCTGCGGCACCGTTACATATCCAGTAAGCCTCCGGCGCCGGCACTTCGGCAACGGGATCCACAGTTCGTTACCCTTCCGGTTTTATCCGGTTTCGACCCGGTGATTCGCGGCAACAGGGTCAGGACAACTCACCCCCACACCCAGTCGGTGCGCGAGGTCGCAGCATGAACTGAGTGCTACGCCTCGGCTACTCGGCTACTCGGCTACTCGGCTACTCGGCTACTCGGCTACTCGGCGAGACGGCAGCGGCTCGTCGTACTTGCTGACGTTGGGCATCAGTCGGTCCTCTCCGGCGATGAGTTGCCTTGGGCCGCCCCGGGTCAGCTCGGCACCCGACGCGGACACCACACCGTTCGACGAATGAGCACGGGCCATAAGGGCTCCGAACAACCTGTAATCCGCTACCTGCGCGGTCCGGGCCGCGGTGGTGGGTCCCGCCAGCAGCCGGAACCCGTTACGCCGCAGAGCGTCCGCTACTGCCGACGAGCGTGCATTCAGGCGGGCTCAGCAGTCTGTGGGCCGGTCTTCTCTGAACAGGACACCGGTGACAGAGCTGGCATACGGCTCCCGGTGGGTACGTGGCAGAGGCACCTCGGACAGCTTGCCGTCGTAGATCATCCACAGACCGAAACAGTCGTCGTTCTCGTCGTGAACGAGGACCTGTACCGATTCGGGTCGCGGCCACGGTAGCGATTCGAGATACGCAAGCAGATCCCCCCAGTTGTTCCGATAGAACTGGATCACCCAGGCATAACACTCGTCCGAGCCGTACGGAAAGCCTGCGCCGGAGAAGACAGCGTCGTCGATTTCTACGAAGAGTTGATGCCATGGCCGGGACCGGGATTCGTCGGCTCTTGTCAGGTGCTCCATGACATCCTCGGCTCGGCGCGCCAAGACGATAACTTCAGCGAATCTGCTCACTGCACCAAGGCCCTTTCGACACGACTACCTATCCCAGCCACAGCACGAACCTAACCGCAACGCGCACACTCACGAAGTATCCGCTCATGCCGCTCATGGGGCGGCTCGGACAGGCCGAGCCGCGGGCCGGCGGCGCCGGATCCCAGTGCGGTGCAGAAAGTCCGCTGCTGACGATTTCAGTGCAGCTCAGAGGGCTCCCTCCGGTAACTGCGACAGGCCGATCGGTGATACTGGCGCGATGCCTGGTGATACCTGCCCCGACTGCGGTCATGTGCTTGACGAGCACGATCGG
>NZ_JBEXYE010000042.1:0-6710 GCF_040630785.1 Nocardia sp. NPDC005746 | reverse complement strand
ACCGGCGGCGCGGGGCCCGGGCGCCGATCGCCGCCGGTGAACTGACCTGCGGTTACCCGAACTTCGTTGGTTTCTGCGCCATTACTACCTGAACCCCAGCCCGAAGATGTCGCGTCCCGCTGGCGGCGGGCCCGCGTGCGGATCGCGCTGCAGCTGACTTATGGGCGTGCGTCCGAGCGTCGGCGGGCGCGGATCCTGGCACGGCGGTGGGCCGCCGAACCGTAGGGTTCCGGCCATGTGCGGTCAGATCGTGGTTCCCACGACCACGTAGTTGCCGCTGTTGTCAATCTCTTCCAGCACGCGCAGCGGCGACACCGCGTCGTGGTCGTCGCCGGGATGCTTGTCATGCGTCCACCACCCGCCGGTCGGGCATTCCACCCAGTGGATCCGGTTGGTGCAGGCGCGGCATCGAGAGAAGATGGGATGGCTGTCGGCGTCACGCATTCGGGTCTCCTTTCGAATACCCGCCCGGATGTCGGACGGGAGCGGTTCCGACAGTTAGTTCGGTACGGAGTTGGGGTCGGTATTGGCGGGCCCGGTGATCGCGTCGCCCGCGTCCTGTGCCTGCGACTCGATCGAGTCGATCGACCGCGCGCCGATACCGCCATGACGGCCGCCTGCCCCAGCCCGACGCCGTCATCGGACCCGGACCGCGCGCCCACGTTGCCTGGCTGCGCGAAACCGCCGAGGCATGGAAAACGGCCGGGCCAAGGGGCCCGCGCGGATCTGCAACACGGATCGTGAGCGCTGTCGGTCGGGCCCGAGTCAACGACCTCGACGTCAACAGAAGCGTGTTGCGGAAACCGCTTCCGATAGTCCACCTGGGTGCAGGGGAACGGTCGCTTTTCCGTGGATAGTTCTTGTAAACGGCCAGAATGCAAGACCTCCGATTCTTCTAACTGTCAAGTGTGTTGCCTTCTGACTATGGTTGATGCGCATGACGGACACCGGGGTCGAGATCACGGCGGAATTGGTACGGGAACTGCTGCGCGATCAACACCCCGATCTGGCCGATCACCATGTCCGGCTGGGTGCTCGAGGCTGGGACAACCAGCTCTGGCGGCTCCGCGACGATCTCGCCGTTCGATTGCCCTGGGCGACGGAGTCCGCGGACGCACTGCTGAACAAGGAATACACCTGGCTGCCTGCCCTTGCCGCGAAACTTCCTGTGCCGGTTCCTGTTCCGCAACGTTTTGGTGAGCCCTCCGAGCGGTTCCCGCGACCCTGGATCGTCACCACATGGGTGCCAGGAGAGCCTGCTGACCGGGCACCTGCTACGCATGCGACGCAGGCGGCCACCACTTTGGCGGCGTTCTTGACGGCACTGCACCGGCCCGCTCCCGAGCTGGCGCCCACCGGACGCAACCGCGGAGGGCCGCTGTCCGCTTGTGCCGGGGTGTTCGCCGAGCAGCTTGCTTCGGCCACCGAGTTGGGGCTTATCGCCGACCCGGACGTTGTTCGCGCGGTGTGGGAAGACGGGGTGGCCGCCCCCGAGTGGGCGGGTCCGGCACTGTGGCTGCACGGTGATCTGCACCCGGCCAACGTCCTTACCTCGGAAGGCGCAATCTGCGGTGTGATCGACTTCGGTGACCTGTTCGCCGGCGATCCCGCCTTCGATCTCGCCGCCGCGTGGATTCTGCTGCCGGACGGCGCCATCGACCTGTTCCACACCGCTTACCAGCCGAATCCGGACGCTGCGACTCTGCGCCGTGCTCGCGGACACGCGGTGCTGCGGGCCTTCGCCTGCCTGTTCATCGCCGACGCTGGGGTGCGCGGCCACCCCGGTGGCAAGCCGTCCTGGGGCCCACCTGCCCAGGCCGCACTGCGGCGCCTGATCGAAACCCACCACTGATCGATCGGCGTTCCCGCAACGAGGCACAGTCAAGCAACCGCCTGTTCTGGTGCCGCACCGGTGGTGTGTCCGAATGCTTTCACCGGGTCGTAGTACTGGTGGGTTTGCAGGCAGTAGTAGAGCTGGCCGAGCATCTTGTTGAACAGGTGCCGGACCGCGGGTGCGTGCCGGTCGCCGTGATCGCGGCGGCGCCGGTAATGCTGCTGGCCGGGCCCGGGTAGGACAACCATGGTGGTGCCCCAGACCCAGCAGTGCCGCCAGGCGGTCGTTCTTGATTCGCCGGTGGCTGATCGAGATGGACTTGCCGGAGGCTCTCGTGACCGGAGCGGATCCGGCATATGCCTTCAGTGCCCGCGCGTCGGCGAATCGCTCTCGGTCGTCACCGATCTCGGCGAGCATGCGGGAGCCGGTGAGGTCGGCCAGGCCCGGAAAGCTGGTGATGACGGCGTAGTCCGGGTGCTTACGAAATTCCTCGGCCGCGGCCTGTTCCAGATCGTCGGCGCCGGCGCAGGCAGCGTCCAGCACCGCCACCAGCGCGAGCGCTTGGCGACCCATCGCCTGCTCCACCGCTCCGGGCTGCCGCAGATGCACCGTCCTGAGTCCTTCGACGATCTGGGTGGCGAGCTGGTCGATGCCACGTTGGCGACCGGCGCGGCGCAGTGCGGCCGCGACCCGGGTCTTGGTGAGTTTGGCGGCCTGCGCCGGAGTGGGGGCCAGAGCGAGCACGGCTCGTGCCCCGGGCTTGGCGAGGTTGGTGGCGGATTTCCCGGCGAAGGTGGCGAGGAATGCCGGGTAGTACTCCCGCAGCAGCGAGCGCAGCTCATTGCCGGCCTTCGTGCGCCGCCAGACCGCGTCCTGCTGGGCGCGTGCGAGGACGGCGATGGCTTGGGCGAGTTCGCTGTCGGCAGGCAGCCTGCGGTGTAGGTGGGCATCGACGCGCAGGATGTTCGCCAAGGTCATGGCGTCGGCGTGGTCGGACTTGGCTCGGGCGACGCTGTGGCGTTCGCGGTAGCGGGCCACCGCCATCGGGTTGATCGCGAACACCGGCCGCCCGGATGCGCGCAGGGCAGCGACCATCAACCCGCGCGGGGTCTCGATGGCGATCGGGATCGGGTTGTCCTCGGTGTCGCCGGCATCGGCAAGCAGCTGCGTCAACTCGGCGAAACCGGCTGGGTCGTCGCCGATCCGCTTCTTGGACACGAGTTTTCCCTCGTGGTCGACGATCGCGATGTCGTGATGCCCTTCAGCCCAATCCACGCCGCAGTAGTTGCTAAATCCAGTCCTCCATCAGGTGTTTTCCGGTGTTCGATGTCCCTGGCGGAAACGCCCAGGGTCTCGGCATCTGACCGAAAGTCCACGCGGACAACGCAACACAGCCCCGCACCGCGCTCCTGGACGCCGCTTTCGATTTGCTTGCCGTAGAAGGTGTTTCGGCGGTGACGGTGCGCTGAGTATGTACGGCTGCCAAGCTCAACGACCGCTTGCAGGTCATCGAGACCAGGGACGAAACGACGGGGTGCTCCATGAGTTGGTTAGCCACGGCTAGTACTACCACCAGCGCTCGGAAGGGTTTCCTGTCGATCAGGCCGAGGAAGTCGGCGTTCGACTTACCCAGGATGATGCGACTGTAGGACACCCGCCCACGGTAAAGGCTGTGGTCCCCGACTCGCCCGGCCACATCTCAGGATCTACCGCAGCGGCGACGCCGCGCTGCCAGCAGAATTCGGTTCCACCGCAGAACGTCCAGACCGGTCGGCGTCATGAAACTCGCCTACGACCATACGGTCGGCTGGATTACCGGTAGCGATGTCGTGTCTACGCCAGGGTCGAAGCGCCTCTGCGACCCGCCGCATCCATGGTCAGGGGTCACCATTCGCACGAAACACTGGCAAGCACCATGCCGACCCAAATAACAATCTCTCGTTGCGAAACCACCCGAAATCTGATTTCAGTTCTCCGTCCTTGTTCCATAGCATTTCCTGCTGTGAGCAATTGACCTCACGGTTCGAAACTGAAATGCAAGGAGAAAGAATGGGATCCGCCGCAGCCGCTCTCGAATCGATCATCATCGATCTGATTCACAATCTCTTCGCCGGTTCAGCGGGCAAATAATTCGGTGACCGAGGACAGGCTGACACGACTCGGCCTGCCCTCCTTCCGCCTGGCAATCCTGGTGTTTGCCGCCAAGGTCCACTGGTGCCATGGCTATGACTATCGCGGCACCATCGGCTGATAGAACATGCCAAGCCGCCGATCCAGCCGGTCGCCCAGGCTGACGAAGATACCTCGGCTGCTGGCGATTCGGTGGCCACGATGACGCAGCCGAGTCCCCGAATCCCCCGCGCAGTTCGGTCCGAACACTGCCTTCTTAAGTAGCCGCTTACGGGGCGGCTCGAACCGGCAGGGGTCGCGGTCGGCTGAACGCACCATCATGCCGATTTCGTGCATCCGGTCGGTCCTGCGCGGAGACGAAGCAACGTTACGAACGTCGGCATCCATGTGCCATAACTGACGCGGCTACCTCGTCGCGACCGTGTGGGATGATTCGAGGGTGGTAGCAATCGAGATCGTGCTCGGCGACATCACACATGAGCAAGTGGATGCGATCGTGACCGCTGCCAACGAATCGCTGCTGGGCGGCGGCGGGGTTGATGGTGCGATCCATCGAGCCGCGGGGCCTCGGCTGGCCCGAGCGGGTGGTGCCATCGGTCCCTGTGAACCCGGAGATGCAATGGCAACGCCCGCATTCGATCTCAATCCTCCGGTCACGCACATCATCCACACCGTGGGCCCGGTATGGGAGGGCGGGGATTACGACGAGGCCGAGATCTTGCAATCCTGCTACCGCCGCTGCCTCGAAGTGGCAGACGAACTCGGTGCGCTGAGCCTGGCTTTGCCCGCGATCGCGACCGGAACCTACGGCTTCCCCGCGGACCAGGCCGCCGGCATCGCGATCGCCACCATCCGATCGACACCGACCTCGGTGCGCCACATCAGGATGGTCGCGTTTGACGAGCCGACTTATACCGCGCTGACCAACGCCTTGAATCAAGCCGAATCCAGCGAAACTCGTCCGAGCTAGCCCGCCTTCTCGCAGTCGGTTCGGCTCATGCCGCACGACCGGCACCGTCAGTAAGACGTGCACTCACATGCCGCATACCGCGCTGGCCGAACCTGCCGGCGCGGGGCGCGCCGGCGGCCGGAACCTGGTGCGGTGCAGAACGCACGCTGACGCCGAGTTGAGTGTGATGGGCCTTTTCGTGCACAAATCGCTTGTGACGGGCAGTTTCCGTCAGTTGTGCTGCCTTAGTGCACGTTTAGGCCCATCATCATCTCGAGCTTGTAGGTTGCGGTTGAGGTCGGTTCATTGTGGCCGTAAGAGTTTTCGTGCCTGCTCTAGTCTCCACGGGTGCCAAAGATCAGATTCAGCAACACATCCGACAAGTTGCTTCGGGTGTGGACGGAGCCGATCCCCGAGGACTACTGGATGCGCCCGGGGATGTGTTCACTATTGCCTACGATGACAACGACTACGCCGAGTCTGTGATCGGCGACGCACACTTCGACGTGTCGTGGAACGATGAGGGCGTCACGGTGTGGCTGGGCACGTGCGCTTTTCCTGATGTCTACGACCAGTCAGGCAACAGACTCGAGTGTGGTCACCAGCGTCCGAAGTCGACATGAACCGCGCTCGGTGGGGCAGCCGATAACACATGTGTCATGAACGTCCGCCGCTGCTGTCACCCGTGCTGACCGAGTCGGTCAGCGCTTGGCGGATGCCAATTGAGACTGACCATGCTGTCGGAACATCCGCTTCTGCCGATGACGTTGCGTCCGCCAGTGATCGGTTCTTCGGTGTGGGTCGTGGGCCCGGCGCCGACCGCGCGGCCGGCCTGGATATCTCCGACTCGCCGCGCTGGTACCGCAACGACAGTTGGACGAGTCGGTGCTGGCAGATCTGTTGCGTGGTGTTGGATCGTGTTGTGGCCGAGTTGGATTCGTTGATGGGCAGGATCGGAGTCCGGTTCGCGCGGTCCGAACCGCGGGCTCGACCGGGAACTGTATCTGCCCGAATCCTGGACCACTGACTGTCACCGCTGCCGGAACGCGGGTATCCCCGACGACGTCGAGTTCGCCCCCAAACCCCGGCAGATGATCACCATGCTCGAACGGGTGCTCGCCGCCGGGGTGCCCTTCGCATGGTTCACCGCCGCCGAAGCCTACGGCCAGGCCGGTTAACCTGCGCGAATGACTCGAAACCCGTGACGTGTTCTACATGACGGCCACTCGCTGCGACCAGCAGATCACCACCCGCGCCGACACCCTGGTCGCGGAGTTCGCGGCCTCGGCCTGGTAGCGGCTGTCGGTCGGTGCCGGCGCGCACGGACCCCACGAGTTCGACTGGGCGCGGCGCCAGATCGAGGGCACCTGGACCTGGGGACGCGGGCACTGACCCGGCGCAGCATCAGCAACCCGAGCGAGATCGCCTACTACCTGTGCTACGGGCCGCACAACGCCCGGCTGGCCGATCTGGCCTTTCACCGCCGGATCACGCCGGCACATCGAGGAAGCATTCCAGCAGGCCAAGGGCGAGGCCGGACTCGACCACATCCGCCGCCTGCTCATCTCCGTCGTCCTGACCCGCCCCGCCGGCCAGACCACCTCTGGGCCTGGTCCGGATGGTGTCGCCGCAGCCAATATCGAGCCCGCCTATCCCACTAACGACGCCGTGGACACCCACTCACCTGAATGTCGTTGCGGTACTAGTGCCGTGTCCGGGAAGGTTGATGCTGGAACCGTTGTCCGGGGTGGCGGGTTGATCCTCGGCCGGTGAGCGGTGATGCTGCCGGTGGAGGTG
>NZ_JBEXYE010000041.1:0-7916 GCF_040630785.1 Nocardia sp. NPDC005746 | reverse complement strand
CACCTCCACCGGCAGCATCACCGCTCACCGGCCGAGGATCAACCCGCCACCCCGGACAACGGTTCCAGCATCAACCTTCCCGGACACGGCACTAGGTCGGCGACGGGAGGATCGGCGTACCCGTCGGATGAGGATCACATCGTTCTTCGAATGCCGGATTCGATTGGGCGGCCGTGAATTCCAGTCCCTAGCCTGTGGGCGGATCATGTACACCGCAGGTCGGCTTGCTGGTGCACGAGGGTCACGATCTCGATCCGAAGCCGCTGCTCCGGCTTCTCGGCGGGCGCGGTCAGCGGGCCGGGTCGGTCGGGGTAGTCATCCGTCGCGGGTGCGAGATCGATTCGGGCGGAGGAGAATGCGGCTCCAAGGGTGCGTTGGACGTGGGGAAGGGTCTGCCGAAACACCAATGGCCTGCTCCGCCAATACCTTCCCCGACACCTCGCCCTGCGCACCTACAGCCAAGCCGACCTCGACACCATCGCCGACGAACTCAACGGACGCCCTCGACAAACCCTCGGATTCCGCACACCATCAGAAGCACTCGAACAAGTGTCGCGATGACCGCCTGAAACCCGCCGCATACCGCGCTGACCGAATCGGCCGGCGCGAGCAGCGGAAGATCAACTGGCCGTCCCGATCCGAGGTCGGCGTAACGTCCGCTTCTGCCGAATGTCGGGTCGTTGTTAGGACACTCCGTACGGCTTCGCCGATGTGGGTACCGATTGAACGTCGATGTTGCTGTTCGAGTCGGGCGATGTAATCGACCGGAAGCAAGGGGTGACGGATGGCCCGAGCCGAATCGGCGAGATTAGATGGAGCGCATGGACAAATATGAATGGGCCGAGGCGCATCGCAGCGCTATCGACCTGCTGGAGACTCTGTACAACGGGCGAGCCAGGGTAGTGGCCGATTGGGGGAATCTCGATCACCGGTTTCTGATCGAGGAGGGGCTCGCGGTGGCCGACGGAGATTATCTGGTGTGGACCGAACAGGGCTATCAGTGTCTGATGAATCTGTGGCGCTGATACTCGCGCCGAAGTGGTCAGGGAACCCACGGCAAGAACGAGTTTGGGCTGTACTCAGCTGAGTACGCTCATGCCGCTACCCGCGCGGTCCGGGGCCACGGTGGTGGATCCCGCCGCCAGCCGGAACCCGTTACGCCGCAGAACTTCCGCTACTGCCGAGTTGCGTGCGGTTGAGACAGGCGCCGCCAGTACAGATTCCATGAGAATCATGCTGGAGAATCGGGCAAGTGAGTAGATTCGCTGAGGTCATCGTTCTTGCCCGAGATGCCGAGCAAGTCATGCACCACTTGACCGTTCGCGACGACGAGCGTGAATGGCATCAATGCTTCACCCCTGTCGGCGATGCGATGTTTGAGGGCACCAACCGTGCAACAGACGAGTGCTACGCCTGGGTGATCCAGTTTCGCCGCCACAACTGGGCTGGCCTCTTGGCGCACCTGGAGTCTCTTCACTGGCCTGATCCGCACTCGGTCCAAGTCCTCGTCCACGACGAAGAAGACAGTTGCTTCGGCCTGTGGATGATCTACGACGGCAAGCTCACCGAGGTTCCGCTGCCCCGGACACGGCGCATGGAATTCCGTTCCTCGGTCACCGGTGTCCTCCTGCGGACGGACAACGAGGACTAACAGCGCACCACGTAGGGGAATGTCCTGTCATGCCGCATACCGCGCTGACCGAACCGGCCAGCGAGTCTCGAAAGATCAACGATCAGTACGCGTTCGGTGGCCGAAGCGCAAGTCCCAATCACTGTTGGGGCGGCGTCCTCAGTGACGGGTAGAAGTCGATTTCGTCCCAGTCGTCATCGAAGGCTTCGAGGATTCACTCGTACCAGCGCGTCGCACGCCAGTCTCTGGCACTACTGCGGTCTCGGAACCGGTGGCGGAGCTCGTCTTCGAGCCAGTCCCATCGGAAGCGGTGGGCAAAGTAGCGAACGAGCTCGGCGCCGACACGGGCCTCCCCGGAATCGAGCACCCACAACACGGCGGCCCGGATCTCGGAGGGATCGGCTGTCGTCATCATCGGAACCATCGCTGCCAAGACAGGATCGGCAGCGGGTGACCCAGCTGACGGTCGCCTGTCGAACTGGTTCTCGAGATCAGCACACATTTCCGAGAACCATTCGGACACAGACTTGTTGAGCGGCGAAGCGAGGAGGCCATCGTCTTTGCCCAACCACGTAGCAGATCGGGTTCGCTGACTTTTTCGTAGTAGCGAGGACAGGATTCGAACCTGCGACCTGTGTCAGGACTCCGCAGCGGCGTCGGACGGCTCGGCCTCGGTCTCCGGCTGCCGGTGCGCGGCCAGGAACTCGTCGACGATGCGAACGTGGTCGTTGTGGGTGGTGCGGGCGGCTCCGACCAGCCGACCGTAGGCGATCGGGCCGACCAGTTGCGCGACCACCGCGGCCACGTTGTCCGTACCGATCGCCGCACGGCCGTCCTCGGTCGCGAACAACTCTTCGAACGGCTGGCGGTAGTGGTAGTTCAACGCCAGCCGGAACATGTCAGCTTTGCTCAGCTGCGCGCTCAAATCGACCGGGGTGCCGGCGGCGAGCCAGGTCAGGGCCACCTTGCGCACCGGTGCGGCATGGATGACCTCGGCCTGGCGATCGAGCAGCTCGATCAGCCGGTCGCGCACCGGCCCCGCGCCGGGTGCGGTCGCCACAGGCACCAGGGCGCGGTGCAGCGCGGCTGTTCCCGCCATGACCCCCTTGCCGAGGTACTGGTACATGGAGTTCTTGGCGGCCTTCTTCCGCTCGCCGTACACGTAGATCGCCAGCGGCTTCAATCCACCCGATTTGACCAGCGTCACCACCGCGCGCAACTGATCGGCCCGTGTCATCGGCGCCTGCGGGGTCTCCGCCTGGCGGGTGTCTTCGGTGGTCTCGGTGGTCATCGGGGTCCTTTCGTCCACAACCCGCCGCCGCGACTGCTCCGGCAGGAAATCCATCACCGATCTTACGTACGATCGTTTCACACGCTTCGGCATGCCAGCGGGGGTCCGATCTCCCGCTACCGCTCAAATGGAATTGGAAGCGAGCCCGACTAGCGCATCAGGAGGACGTTCCACGTGTCCAGACACCAACGCCTGGAACGTCTTCATGGTCCATCGCGGCGGCAACGAGAGCTAGCCAGCCTTGATCTGCTGCACACCACACACCGCCCCTCGCCTACCACTTGCGTGCGGGTCGGAGGGAAAACCCGGCCGAACCGCCCCTCGGGCAGCCACATCCAGACTATCAATCCGATCTGCCTGATTGCTGCCGTCAGCCGCCAAGACTCCGAGGCAGCCGGATACCGCGCCCTGCAACAAACCAATCCGGCTGTAGTCCATCGCCAGAATCTCCAACTGCCTCTCCCTATATCGGAACGCCGGAACGCACGCTATTGCCGCATACCGAGCTGACCGAACCGGCCGGCGCTGGGCGACGCCAGCCGGAACCTGGTGCACCACACACCATCAGAAGCGCTCGAAGACGTGTTGCGATGACCGCGAGCCCGCACCGCATACCGCGCGTCTGTTCGGGCGGTTCGCCGGGATCGCGGCATCGTGAAGGATGGCTCCCTCTCCCGACATCGATGTCACCTTCGCCGCTGACGAACTCGTGCTCCGGCTGGCCGCCCTCGCCTACCTCGCCCGCTTCTCCGCGGTCTCACGCATCCACGCCAAATCCGATCTGCGCCTGTACTTCTACTGGTGCACCGACCAGCACCTCACCCCACTCGCGGCCGCCCGCACCGAGGTCGAACGGTGCACGCGGTGGATGCAGGTGGTCCGCCGCTTCAAACCCGCCACCGTCGCCCGCCGCCTGGCCGTCGTCGCAGGCTTCTACCGCACCTGCGTTATCGACGGCGTCCTGGACCGCTCACCCGCCGAGTATGTCCGCCGGCCGCGGGTATCGAACGAGCCACCGACACTGGGACTTTCACACCCGCAATTCGAGGCACCGCTGTGCGCCGCCCGCGACTCGGACAACCCGCCGGACTTCGCCCTGGTCGCCATGCTCGGGCTGCTGGGCCTGCGGTACTGCCCTCCGGTGAGACCGCAGTACTACGGAGGCCGGTCGATGAGAAGACAACACCGGACAACGCGTGGGGTCCAGGAAGGCCACAAGCGGCTCGGCGCCGGCTGTACCGAATCCGCCTTCCGTGTGGCGATCGGGTCGTGAATCGCGACGCCCCGAAGGCGCGGAGAAGCTGTCTCATGTCCTTACGCCGTCACCGATGCTGATTGCGTTGTCTGGACACACATCAGGGCTACGCCTGGCGAAATACGCCGCGGTCTCGGCCGACTCCCACGGCAGGCGACGGCCCCGGGGCCACGCGCCGTGCCGCCGTCTGCGGTAGCACCAAGGCGGTAACCTCCATGCGCATCGTGGAGGTTATCGCGTTGCGCCACATGGAAATCCGGGGACACGGGCACATCAGAGATCGGGCGCATTCCATCGGTGCCGGCTTCCTCGTTGCGCCCGGCGGCTGCGGCGGCAGAACGCTCGGCCGGTGCTATTGCGTCGTCTTGCGCATCGGCAAACCAAGCTTGGTGGCCAGCGCCTCCAGCAGTTCGACCTGCTGCTCGGGGTCCGAGGGCAGCAGGTGGATCGCGATGTGCATCTCGTCGGCACCGACGGCTGCGGCACGGTCGAGGTCGCTCAGCGCGGTGTCGCTGAAAGCGCTGGGAGACGGGTGCTGGTCGCGTCGGCCAGGGAGCGTATTCACGATTACGGTGCCTGTGCCGCCGGCCTCTCGGTACCAGCGGACGTTTCTCCGGGTGTCGTCCCAGTCGACCGCGGTGGTGATGAAGCCGTCCGCGATGCGGGCTGCCCGTTCGATCGTGTGACGGGTGATCGCGCCGATGAACAGGGGCATTTTGCCCGCGTACGGCTTCGGACCGACCATGGACAACGGGATCTGGTAGTACTCGCCGTCGAACTCGACGGGGTCGGGCGCCCAGCACGCCCGCATCGCGGCGATGTGCTCGACGAACCCGGCGCCTCTGCGGCTGGCCGGCACCCCCGCCGCGATGAACTCCTCGGGGATGTAGAACGGTGGCAGTCGCGTACCGCCGCCTTGACCGACCCCGACATCCAACCGGCCGCCAGACAGCCGGTCGAGCGTGGCCAGTCGACGGGCCAGGTTGATCGGCGAGTGAAAGATCGAGTTCACGATGTCGGTGCACATGCGGATCCGCTGGGTGTGGGCGGCCGCCCAGCTCAACACCTCCAGTGAGTCCCAGACATGGGACTCGGGCAGGCCCGCGTCGTTGTTCCAGTGGGGTCCGGCGGGGATCAGGAGCCGGTCGCTGGCGGACACGGAGTGAAAACCGAGCCGTTCGGTCGCCTGGGCCACTGCGACGATGGCGTCCGGGCCGGCGTGCGGGCCGACGTACGGCAAGCTGACGCCGATGCGTGGAAGATTCATTCTTATACTCCGTTGTTGACCGTTGGTGCGGAACGCTCAGGCGAGGCGGCCCTTCGGGTCTTGGTCGGAGCGGGCAGCAGAATTTTGCGGTCCGGCACCGCAAGAATGCGTTACCGGCTCCGACTTGATGGTGAACGGTGCCTCGACGGCGCCGCCCGACCATCGAAGGAGACAACGTGAAGTTCTTGTTGATCATGCACAACAACCCGCAGATCTGGGAGGCGCTGACTGATGAGGAGCGCCAGAAGGTGATGAGCGGCCACGGCGCGTTCATCGAGACCGTTACCAAGTCAGGGGAGATGATCAGCACCGCGGTACTGGCCGACCCGTCGCAGAGCGCTGTGGTCAGGGTCCGGGGCGGCGTTCCCGCGGTGACCGACGGGCCCTATCTCGAGGCCAAGGAGTACCTCGGAGGGTATTACATGGTGGAGTGCGACAGCAGGGAGCGTGCGCTGGAGCTGGCCGCGCTCATCCCGGACGCCGGTGTCGAGGGCCTCGGCATCGAGGTGCGGCAGATCGTCTTCGAAGACACAGTCGACCGCTGAGCACGCCGTGAAGTTCCTGCTGAATCTCTATCCGAGCGCTGCGGCCTTATCGGGGGAAGCATTCGATCCCGAGCAGTTGCTGGCCGCGACCGGGCATGCGGGGGAACTGATCGACGGTTACCTACTCGCTGATCCGTCCATCAGCGCCGTAGTACGGGTTTTGGATGGCGCGGTGATCGTGACCGAGGGCCCGTACCTGCAGACCCCGGATCATGTCGCCGGACAGTTCTTGGTCGATTGCGAAAGCCGCGAGCGCGCTGTGGAATTGGCGGCCCTGCTACCCAGCGATCAGATCGGTGCCGTGGAGGTGCGCCCGTTGATGGACTCGGCCGGGATGGAGATGTGAGCACGTCCGCATGTCTCGAGGACCTGCTGCGCGAGCTGGCGCCGCAGGTCCTCGGGGTGCTGCTACGCCGCTACGGCGGGTTCGAGGAATGCGAGGACGCGGTCCAGGAGGCGTTGCTCGCCGCGGCGATGCAGTGGCCCGACGGAGGTATTCCGGAGAACCCGCGCTCCTGGCTGATCACCGTCGCCGCCCGCCGTCTGGTCGATCAGGTGCGCAGCGAGCAGGCACGCCGCCGCAGGGAAGCCGCCGCCGCGCAGGAGACACCGGAGGCCGACCTTTCGCCGCCGCCGGGCGACGACAGCCCCGGCGACCAGGACGACACGCTCGCACTGTTGTTCCTGTGCTGCCTTCCGGCGCTGACCCCCGCCTCTCAGGTCGCACTGACACTGCGGGCCGTCGGCGGGCTCACCACAGCCGAGGTGGCCCGAGCCTTTCTCGTGCCGGAGGCCACCATGGCGCCGCGGATCAGCCGCGCCAAGCAACGGATAAAGGCAGCCGGAGCGTCGTTCGCGATGCCGGGTCCCCAAGAATGGGCCGAACGGCTGGGCGCTGTCCTGCACGTGCTCTACCTGATCTTCAACGAGGGCTACACCGCCAGTTCCGGACCGGATCTGCATCGCGCTGAACTCACTTCGGAGGCGATCCGCCTTACCCGCATGCTGCACAGGTCCTTGCCGGACGACGGTGAAGTCGCCGGAATCCTGGCGCTGATGCTGCTGACCGACGCCCGCCGCGCGGCCCGCACCGACCCGGACGGTGCCCTCATTCCGCTGGCCGAGCAGGACCGGAACCGGTGGGACGCCGCATTGATCGAAGAGGGCACAGCACTGGTGACCGCCGCCATGTCCTCCTCACCTCTAGGCCCTTACCAACTCCAGGCAGCGATCGCCACGCTGCACGTCCACGCACCGCGGGCCGCGGATACCGACTGGGAACAGATCCGGATCCTTTACGAAATCCTGAGCCGGATCGCGCCGAATCCTATGGTCACGCTGAATTACGCGGTAGCAGTTGCGATGACCCACGGCCCCCACGCCGGACTCGAACTGCTGGAAGGACTGGACACCGACCCTCGGATCGCCCGGCACCACCGCCTCTACGCCGTTCGCGCCCACTTACAGGAGCTGGCAGGCGAGTTCGCCGCCGCTCGGGCCAACTACAGTCTGGCAGCCCAGCGCACCACCAGTCTTCCCGAGCAGCGCTACCTCCGAGACAAGGCGGCCCGGCCCGACCGATAGCGGCCACCATACGAAGCTCTCGCTCACAACCCGGTTGTCCGAAGACGCTCGTTTGCCAACGACCATCAGACCGTTCGAATACGTCAGGCCATGAGTCTCTGACACCCCGCGCAGCGAGTTCCGTTGCAGTAAACGCACTATTCTGCCGCATCCCGCGCTGACCGAACCGGCCACCACGAGACTCTGGCGAGCGGATCCCGGTGCGGTGCAGAACGTCCGCTACTGACGATTTCAGTGCAGCTCAGAGGGCCTCCGGTAACTGCGACAGGCCGATCGGTGATACTGGCGCGATGCCTGGTGATACCTGCCCCGACTGCGGTCATGTGCTTGACGAGCACGATCGG
>NZ_JBEXYE010000040.1:0-18546 GCF_040630785.1 Nocardia sp. NPDC005746 | reverse complement strand
CAAAACACCCCCCCCAAAAAAAACACCCCCCCCGCCCCCCCCACAACCACCACGCGGCCGCGCCGCCCCGCGCGGGCCCCCGCCGCCGTTTGTCCGGACCCGGGTCGGGACCGAAGAAGAACAGTCCGATCAATGCCGCGCCGCCGATCATGAAGCCGAGAACGAGCGCGGTCACGGCACCGGTGTTCTCCGATGCCGTGACTGCTCGATAGGTGAGGGTGTCGTCCCCCCGCGGCGGGAGTGGGGCCGGATTCACGGATCCCACCGCGTTGCCGGACTCTCCGGGAGCCATCCACCAGCCCGCGAGAACCAGCAAGCCGAGCAGCGCCAGGATTCCCCCAGCTGTCGCTTCCTTCCTGGTCACCATGTCGCCTTCCGGTCGCTCGCGTGGCCTTCACCTGGCAAGAACTCTATGAACACGGGTGTTCGCATTCCTGAGTAGCGCGCTACTCGACTTTCGGGTTTGCTCGCGTGGTCTTCCGCGTCGCGGTCGGGAACAAATGGCTCGGGGTGCCTGTTCTGCCCCATGTCACCCCTCGTGGTGACCACGCGGGAGCAGCGCATAGACTGTTCCGTCGGCAACCATGCCTCTAGTCGGTTCCGGTTCACGTCTTCTCGAAGGCGACCCGGCGACCATTGAAAGGACACCCAATGAGGGCAGGAATTCACCCCACTTACGTGGACACCACCGTGGTCTGCGGTTGTGGCAACACCTTCCAGACCAAGAGCACCAAGGAGTCGGGCCAGATCACGGTCGAGGTCTGCTCCCAGTGCCACCCGTTCTACACGGGCAAGCAGAAGATTCTGGACACCGGCGGCCGCGTGGCCCGCTTCGAGGCCCGCTACGGCAAGCGCGACAAGGCTGCCAAGTAGCTGTCCCCCCGACGCCCGTCCTGCGCTCCGCAGGCCGGGCGTTGGTGCGTTTATGGACCTACTAAGACGGGAGTAACCGCGATGGCCGACAAGACGGCCCCCAACGCGATCGACGACATCCTGGCCGAGTACCAGGGGCTGGAGACCCAGCTCGCCGACCCTTCGCTGCACAACGACCCGGGCGCGGCCCGTCGCGTCGGCAAGCGGTTCGCCGAGCTCGGCCCGATCATGTCGACCTACAACAAGCTGACCTCCGCGCGCGAGGACCTCGCCGCCGCCGAGGAGCTGGCCGCGGACGACTCGTCCTTCGCGGCCGAGGTGCCCGGTCTGCAGGCGCAGGTGGAGGAGCTGGACAAGCAGCTCACCGACCTGCTCGCGCCGCGCGACCCGCACGACGGCGACGACGTCATCCTCGAGGTGAAGTCCGGCGAGGGCGGCGAGGAGTCGGCGCTGTTCGCCTCCGACCTGGCCCGCATGTACATCCGGTACGCGGAGCGGCACGGCTGGAAGGTCGAGGTGCTCGGCGTCACCTACTCCGATCTGGACGGGTACAAGGACGCCAGTTTCTCCATCAAGAGCAAGGAGGCCTCCCGCGACGGCGTGTGGTCCAAGCTCAAGTTCGAGGGCGGCGTGCACCGCGTGCAGCGCGTGCCGGTCACCGAATCCCAAGGGCGCATTCACACTTCGGCCGCGGGCGTACTGGTCTATCCGGAACCCGACGAGGTCGAGGAAGTCGAGATCGACGAGAAGGATCTGCGCATCGACGTGTACCGGTCCTCCGGCAAGGGCGGCCAGGGCGTCAACACCACCGACTCCGCGGTGCGCATCACCCACCTGCCCACCGGCCTGGTGGTGACCTGTCAGAACGAGCGGTCGCAGTTGCAGAACAAGATCCGCGCCAAGCAGGTCCTCGCGGCCCGCCTGCAGGCCCTGGCCGAGGAGCAGGCCGACGCCGACGCCGCGGCCGGACGCGCTTCGCAGATCCGGACGGTGGACCGTTCCGAGCGGATCCGAACCTACAACTTCCCGGAGAACCGCATCGCCGACCACCGCATCGGTTTCAAGGCCCACAACCTGGATTCCGTGCTGGACGGCAACCTCGACGACCTGTTCAACGCGCTCGGCGAGGCCGACCGCGCGGCCCGCCTGGCCGCGGAATGAGCGGCGCGCCGAACCGCCATGGACGGGAGTCCGTGACCGGAGGATCGTTTCCCACCGTGACAACTGATGTCGTGACGGTCGGGGCAATCCCTCGGGTACGTCCAGAATCGGTTCGGCGCCCGACCACAGGCAGGGGTGCATGGCCGTCAACGGCTCTCAGCGGTCCGCTGCAGTCCCGGAGAGGCGGGGGAGCACAGTGAGTCGTGCACCACTGCGGCCGGCCATCCGGGAGGCCGTCGACATCTTGGCCGCGGCCGGGGTCCCCAGCCCGCACGCCGACGCCGAACACCTCGCCGCCCACGTGCTGGGCGTCGATCGCGGCCGCCTGGTCCTGATGCCCATGCTCACCCCCGACCAGCTCGAGGAATTCCGCAAGCTGGTCGCCCGCCGCGCGGAACGCGTTCCGCTGCAACACCTCACGGGCACCGCCGCCATGGGGGAGATCGATCTGGCGGTCGGTCCCGGCGTCTTCGTGCCCCGTCCGGAAACCGAGTTGGTCTTCGCCTGGGCGCTGGCCCGGCTGGAGGAGATCGGCCACGAGCACCCGCCGATCGTCGTCGACCTGTGCACCGGCTCCGGGGCCCTGGCCCTGGCCATCGCCCATGCCCGCCCCGACGCCGAGGTGCACGCGGTCGAACTCGATCCCGAGGCGCTCGCGTGGGCCCGCCGCAACGCCCAGCAATTGGCCGACGAGGGCGATACCCCCATCGACCTGCACGCGGGCGACGTCACGGACCCGGACATCCTCGACCACCTGAACGGCCGCGTCGACGTGGTCGTCGCCAACCCGCCCTACATCCCCGAAGACGCCCGGCTCGACCCCGAGGTCATGGACCACGACCCGCACCGCGCGTTGTTCGGCGGCCCCGACGGCCTGGACGTCATCCGCCCGATGGTCGCCACCATCGGCCGCCTGCTCCGCGAAGACGGCGCGGCCGCAGTCGAACACGACGACACCAACGGCTCCGGCGTAGCCGCCCTCTTCACCGCGCACGGCGGCTTCACCGACGTGATCGAGCACCCCGACCTCGCGGGCAAACCCCGTTTCGTGGTCGCCCGCCGCATCGTGGACTGACCGCTAGCCGGGCTCGCCCTCGACCGTGACGCCGTGCCAGAAGGCGACATGGTTCTCGATCTTCCGCGCCTGCGGGCTCGGATGCGGGTAGTACCACGCCGCATCCGGATTCTCCGCGCCGTCGACCGTGACGGTGTAGTAGCTCGCGGTGCCCTTCCACGGGCACACGGTGTGCTTGACGCTCTCGCTGAAGTACTCACTCTTCAGGGACTCCACCGGAAAGTACTGATTGCCCTCGACCTCCACGGTCGTGGCGGCCTCGGCGATGACCGTCCCGTTCCAGATCGCACGCATCATGAGTCCGTACCTCCTTCGTCCCCGCGAGCCTATGCCCGTTGCGAGTGTGCCGCTTGCCCCTGAGAGCTATCGCGAGTTGATCCGTGCCAAGATGTCAGCCGTGAGTACCGTCTACGACTGTGCCGATCCCGACTCCCGCGCCGCCGGTCTGAGTGCCGCGCGCAGCACGCTGAAGAGCGGTCGATTGGCCGTCATCCCGACCGACACGTTGTACGGAATCGCCGCCGACGCGTTCGACAGTCAGGCGGTGGGCGCGTTGCTGGCCGCCAAGCGGCGCGGTCGCGATATGCCGGTGCCGGTGCTGGTCGGGTCCTGGACCACGATCGACGGGCTGGTGTATTCGGTGCGTCCCCAGGCGCGGGAACTGATCCGCGCGTTCTGGCCGGGTGGCCTGAGTCTGGTTGTGCAGCAAGCGCCTTCGCTGGCCTGGGACCTGGGTGACGCGCGCGGCACGGTGATGCTGCGCATGCCGCTGCATCCGGTCGCGCTGGAGCTGCTGCGCGAGGTGGGCCCGCTCGCGGTGTCGAGCGCGAACGTGTCGGGGCAGCCGCCGGCCGCCACGGTGGGGGAGGCGCAGGCGCAGCTGGGCGATCTGGTCGGCGTGTATCTGGACGGCGGTCCGGCCGATCACGCGGTGGCGTCCACCATCGTGGATCTGACCGCGGACACGCCGCGGGTGTTGCGTGAGGGCGCGGTGCCGATCGAGAAGATCGCGGAGGTGCTCGGCATGTCGCCCGAGGAACTCCGTCAGGCCGGCGCGCGCTGACGGCCAGCTGGATGCTTCTGAGTCAGGGCGTATTCAGCCAGGGCGCGGTCGTCCCGCTGCGGGAGCTGCTGCTGGTGCTGCTGGCCGCCGCGGTCATCGCCTTCCTGAGCACGGGCGGAATCCGGGTGCTGGCCATCGCCTTCGGCGCGGTGGCGATTCCGCGGGAACGCGATGTGCACGTGAAGCCGATTCCGCGGATGGGCGGCCTGGCCATCTATCTGGGTCTGGTGGCGGCCGTCCTGTTCGCGCATCAGCTGCCCGCGTTGCGCCGGGGCTTCGACTATCCCAAGGACATTCCCGCGGTGCTGGCCGCGGCGACGCTGATCGTGCTGGTCGGCATCATCGACGACCGCTGGGGCCTGGACTGGCTGACCAAGCTGGTGGGGCAGATCACCGCGGCGGGCGTGATGGCGGTGATGGGCCTGAGCTGGGTGGCCATCTACAACCCGTTCACCAACGAGACGGTGGTGCTGGATCCGCTGCAGGGCGGTCTGGTGACGGTGGGCATCACGGTGACCGTGGTGAACGCCATGAATTTCGTGGACGGTCTGGACGGATTGGCCGCGGGCCTGGGGTTCATCGCGGCGGTCGCGGTTTTCGTGTTCACCGTGGGTTTGCTCTACGAGGTGGGCGGTTCCACCGATACGTATCCGCCCGCGTTGCTGGCGGCCGCCCTCGCGGGCGCGTGCCTGGGATTTCTGCCACACAATTTCTCACCGGCCCGCATTTTCATGGGGGATACCGGATCCATGCTGATCGGATTGATGCTGGCGGCGGTGTCGACCGGCGCGTCCGGACGAATTCCGCTGCAGGGTTACGGCCCGCGCGACATCGTGGGTCTGTTGTCACCGTTGTTGCTGGTGGGTGCGGTGATGTTCATTCCGGTACTTGATCTTGTCTTGGCCGTGGTGCGCCGAGTGCGCGCGGGTGTGAGTTTCTCCACCCCCGACAAAATGCATCTGCATCACCGTTTGCTGCAGATCGGGCATTCGCAGCGCCGCGTGGTGCTGGTGATCTATCTGTGGGTGAGCGTGTTCGCATTCGGCGCGGTCGGCACCTCGTTGATCTCCGATCGCCGCCTGGTGGTGCTGCTGTTCGCGGCCGGGCTGGTTTTCGCGCTGATCGTCACCGCGGTGCCGTCCTGGCGGGAACTGAGGATCAACTCGGTTCGTAAACCGCCGCGTGGGCGCGATCGCGCCGCCGGGTAGAGTTGCTGTCCGTGAGCACGCCTTCCGATCCCGGTCCTGACGCCCCGCTGCGCGCGGCACTGCGCTACGGCATCGCCGGTTTGGCTGTGCTGGTTGTGGTTTCGGCGATTCTGTCGTCGATCTTCGCCGGTCTGCCCGGCCTGTGGGGCGCCCTCATCGGCTCCGCCCTGGGTGGCGCGTTCATCCTGACCACGGCAGCCTCGGTGCTGTTCAGCGCCAAGATCGAAACGGGCCTGCAGGGCCTGGTGCTGCTGGGCAGCTGGGTCGGAAAGCTGCTGCTGGCAGTGATTGTCGTCGCAGTGCTGCAGAACTACGACTTCTACAGCCGCGGCGCGCTCTTCCTGACCGTGGTCGGCGCCCTGCTCATCGTGCTCGGCGCGGAGACCTACGGCCTTCTGCGCCAACGGGTTCCGACCGTTCACGTCGACCGCGACCTGTAGCCGGAGACCCTCCGGCACGGCCGTCGAAACACCGTTCATCCGGCGTTTCCACGACCCCCTACGCATTGTCGTAGATAACTTGATAAACTCTTTACCTGTAGCCAACCGAATCAACAGGGGGGGTCGCCTGAGACCCGCCTGAGAGCAGGTTATGCTTACAGCCGTACCGGACCCTTTCGGGTCACGGTTCTGCACCGTCGACGATGTCGCCGACGCGCGTACAGACGCCAGGGCGTGACTGCCACAGCTGCTGACGAACTTCGAGCCGACCTGAGTCGACCCACCAGATCGTCAATGTCCGATCGAACCGCAGGAGAAAACTATCTCCTGGCGGCCGACCACGGGAGAGAACGCTGAGCGTCACCATTTTGGCAGGCGAGTTCCACGCGCCGTCACTCAACGACTTCTTCCCTCCAGCAGTGCTGTTCGAGGGGACGCCTTTCGAGCTCGACCGTTTGATGCTCATTCGCATCCTGATGTCGGTCGTTCTCGTGGCAGTCATGTTCGCCGCTTTCCGTCGGCCTCAGCTGGTTCCGCGCGGACTGCAGAATGTCGCCGAATCCGGTCTGGTGTTCGTCAAGGAGCAGATCTGCGACGAGGTGCTCGGCAAGGAATCCGGTAAGAAGTTCTTCCCGCTCATCGCGTCGATCTTCTTCACCGTGCTGTTCCTGAACATCTCGGGCGTTATTCCGGGTCTGAACATCTCGTCGAACGCGCGCATCGGCATGCCGCTGGTGCTGGCCGTCGTCGCCTACGTCACCTTCAACTACGTGGGCATCAAGAAGTACGGCTTCCTGAAATACATGCGCTCGTCCATCGTGGTGCCGAATGTGCCGGCCGCGCTGCACGTGCTGCTGATCCCCATCGAGTTCATCTCGACCTTCGTGTTGCGCCCGTTCACGCTCACCGTCCGTCTCATGGCGAACATGCTGGCAGGCCACATCATGTTGGTGCTGTTCTTCAGTGCCACCCAGTTCTTCCTGTTCGATGCCGCCTCCTGGATGAAGGTGTTCTCGCCGTTCTCGCTGCTCGCGGGCTTCGGCTTCACCCTCTTCGAGCTGCTGGTGGTCTTCCTGCAGGCGTACGTGTTCGCGCTGCTGACCGCTGTCTACATCGGTCTGGCGCAGCACGCCGACTCTCACTGACCGACCGCACCAACTCCATAAACCTGCCTTCCACGCCGCCCGGCGGGTGGGCGACAGAAAGGGAATGAAACACACATGAGCACCCTCTCGTACCTGGCTGCTGAAGTTGCCGAGTCCAAGTCCAAGGGCTTCGGCGCCATCGGTTACGGCCTCGCTGCGATCGGCCCCGGCATCGGTGTGGGCATCGTCGTCGGTAAGGCCATCGAGGGCATCGCCCGCCAGCCCGAGCTGATGGGCACCATCCGGACCAACATGTTCCTGGGTATCGCGTTCACCGAGGCCCTGGCGCTGATCGGTCTCGTCGCCGGCTTCATTTTCTGATTCCGGCCAAAGACTAGGAATCAACGATGAACAGCACCTATCTGCTTGCGGCTGAGGGGTCTGACGAAGTCAACCCCCTCATCCCAGAGCCGTACGACATCTTCTGGTCTGCGGTCGTCTTCATCGTTATCGCCTTCGTCTTCGCCAAGTACGTCGTCCCGCGCCTGACCCAGGTGCTGGACGAGCGTTCGCAGAAGATCGAGGGCGGTATCGCCAAGGCCGAGGCCGTGCAGGCCGAGGCGCAGGCCACCCTGCAGCAGTACCAGGAGCAGCTGGCCGAGGCTCGCCTCGAGGCCGCTCGCATCCGCGAGGAAGCCCGCACCCAGGGTGCGGCCATCCTGTCGCAGATGCGCACCGATGCGCAGGCCGAAGCCGACCGCATCGTGGCCGCCGGCCACTCGCAGCTGGAGGCACAGCGCCAGCAGATCGTGACCGAGCTGCGGTCCGAACTGGGCCGTACCGCGGTCGACCTGGCCGAGAAGATCATCGGTCAGTCGGTGGCCGACGAGGCCAAGCAGGCGGCGTCGATCGACCGGTTCCTCGCGGAGCTGGACGCGAACGCCGGCATCGGGGTCGGAAGGTAACGAACCGAAAGTGGGAAGCATGTACGCAGCGAGCCGCGAGGCGAGTTCCCGTGCGCGGGAAGCTCTTCGGGCCGCTCTGACCGGTAGCGACACCGTCGCGGCTACTACGGGGTCGGAACTGTTCGCCGTTGTCGCCGTCCTCGACGACCAGCGTTCGCTGCGTGTGGCGCTCGCGGATAAGTCGGTGTCGAGCTCGGCGCGCGCCGAGCTGGCCGAACGCGTCTTCGGCGGCAAGATCAGCGGTACCACGCTGGCCGTGCTGACCACGGCCGTGGCCCAGGACTGGTCGCGCGCCCGGGATCTGGTCGACACGCTGGTTCTGCTCGGACGCGAGGCGCTGCTGCGCGCCGCGGACGAGCGTGGCCGCCTGACCGCGGTCGAGGACGAGCTGTTCCGGCTGGCCCGGATCATCGACGACAACCCGGACCTGGAGCAGGCGCTGCAGGACCACGGCAAGCCGGCGGAAGCCAAGCTGGCCCTGGTGCAGCGTCTGCTCGCCGGCAAGGTCGAGGACATCACCCGGCAGCTGGTCGACCAGGCCGTGCTGCGCCACAAGGGCGATGTCGGCGGCGCCATCGACGAGCTGTCCGACCTGGCGGCTTCGCTCCGGGAGCAGATCGTGGCGCACGTCCGTGCCGCGGTGGCCCTGACGCCGCAGCAGCGCGAGCACCTGGCTGCTTCGCTGCAGCGCATCTACGACAAGCCCGTCACGGTGCACGTGCAGGAAGACCCGAGCCTGCTGGCCGGCGTCGTCGTGCGCGTCGGCGACGACCTGATCGACGGCAGCGCCGTCGGCCGCCTCCAGCGCTTGCGTCAGTCTCTCGCTTAAGAGACAAACGCACGGAGTTTGATTTTCGGCTCCGCCGAAGAGCGCAGTAACACACCGACATTCGAGACCACAGCGAGAGCAGGAAGAACATGGCGGAGCTGACGATCTCCCCCGATGAGATCCGTAGCGCGATCGAGAGCTACACCCAGAGCTACACCCCCGAGACCTCCATCGAAGAGGTCGGTGTCGTCACCGACACCGGCGACGGTATCGCCCACATCAGCGGCCTGCCGTCCGCGATGGCCAACGAGCTCCTGGAGTTCCCGGGCGGCGTCCTCGGCGTGGCGCTGAACCTGGAGGACACCGAGATCGGTGCCGTCGTCCTGGGTGAGTTCGACACCCTCGAAGAGGGCCAGCAGGTCCGCCGCACCGGCGACGTGCTCTCGGTCCCCGTGGGCGACAAGTTCCTCGGCCGCGTCATCGACCCGCTGGGCGCCCCGATCGACGGCCTGGGCGAGATCGAGGCCGACGAGCGCCGCGTGCTCGAGCTGCAGGCCGCCACCGTGCTGGAGCGTCAGCCGGTCGGTGAGCCGATGGCCACCGGCATCACCGCCATCGACGCCCTGACCGCCATCGGCCGCGGCCAGCGTCAGCTGGTCATCGGTGACCGCAAGACCGGCAAGACCGCGGTCTGCATCGACGCGATCATCAACCAGAAGGCCAACTGGGCCACCGGCGATCCGTCGAGGCAGGTGCGCTGCATCTACGTCGCGATCGGCCAGAAGGGCTCCACCATCGCGGGCGTGAAGTCGGCCCTCGAGGCGCACGGCGCGATGGAGTACACCACCATCGTCGCGGCCCCGGCCTCCGACTCCGCCGGCTTCAAGTGGCTGGCCCCCTACACCGGTTCGGCCCTCGGCCAGCACTGGATGTACCAGGGCAAGCACGTCCTGATCGTGTTCGACGACCTGTCGAAGCAGGCCGAGGCCTACCGCGCCATCTCGCTGCTGCTGCGTCGCCCGCCGGGCCGCGAGGCGTACCCGGGTGACGTCTTCTACCTGCACTCGCGTCTGCTGGAGCGTTGCGCGAAGCTGTCCGACGAGCTGGGCGCGGGCTCGATGACCGGTCTGCCGATCATCGAGACCAAGGCCAACGACGTCTCGGCGTTCATCCCGACCAACGTCATCTCCATCACCGACGGCCAGGTGTTCCTGGAGTCGGACCTCTTCAACAAGGGTGTCCGCCCGGCCATCAACGTCGGTATCTCGGTGTCCCGAGTCGGTGGCGCCGCGCAGACCAAGGCCATGAAGAAGGTCTCCGGTTCGCTGCGTCTGGAGCTGGCCTCCTACCGTGAGCTCGAGGCGTTCTCCGCCTTCGCCTCCGACCTGGACGCCGCTTCGCTGGCTCAGCTGGAGCGTGGCGCGCGCTGGGTCGAGCTGCTGAAGCAGGACCAGTACGCCCCGGTTTCCGTTGAGGACCAGGTCGTCTCGCTGTACCTGGTCGACGGTGGCTACTACGACTCCGTGCCGGTCGGCGACATCCGTCGCTTCAACGCCGAGCTGCTCGAGAACCTGCACGCCTCCGTGCAGTCCTCCTTCGACGCCCTGCAGGGCGGCGCCAAGGTGCTCGAGGGCGAGGCCGCCGACGCCATCAAGGCCGCGACCGACAAGTTCAAGCAGGGCTTCCTGGCTTCCGACGGCTCGCGGGTCGTCGAGGCCGAGGCCGGTCAGCTGGACCACGAAGAGGTCGAGTCCCTCTCGGTCACCCGCAAGCACGTCGAGAAGTAATCGAGACGAGCACATGCGACTGACCGAATCGACGAATGAAGGGAGTGTGAACCGCTAATGCCAAGCGTGCGCGAATTGCGCTCCCGCATTCGTTCCGTGAGCTCGATCAAGAAGATCACCAAGGCTCAGGAACTGATCGCCACTTCGCGAATCAGCAAGGCGCAGGCCCGAGTTGCCGCGGCCAAGCCGTACGCGGAGGAGATCACCAAGGTGCTCGCCGAATTGGCGAGCGCCAGTGGGAATCTCAATCACCCGCTGCTCACCGAGCGTGAGAACGCCCGCCGCGCGGCCGTTCTGGTCATCACCTCCGACCGCGGTATGTGCGGTGGTTACAACTCCAACGTGCTCAAGCGCGCCGAGGAGCTCATGACCACCCTGCGCTCCGAGGGCAAGGAGCCGGTGCTGTATGTGATGGGCGCGAAGGGCCTGACCTACTACACCTTCCGCAAGCGGACGGTGAACGGGTCCTGGCTGGGCTTCTCGCAGCAGCCCAACTACGTGGACGCCTCGGCCGCCTGCAACCACCTGGTGGAAGCGTTCATGGCCGGGTCCGACGGCGAGGTCGTCAACCCCCGCGGGGGCGAGACCATGGCCGGCGTCGACGAACTGCACATCGTCTACACGCGTTTCGTGTCGATGCTGTCGCAGCAGCCCGAGGTGCGTCGCCTGGCCCCGATCCAGGTGACGTTCGTGGACGAGAACTTCGACATGGGTCCGGACAGCTTCTCCGACTCCGAGTCTGCGGAGATCAAGCCGCAGTACGAGTTCGAGCCGGACGCGGATCGCCTGCTGGGCGCGCTGCTGCCGAAGTACGTCAACACTCGGATCTACTCGTCGCTGCTCGAAGCAGCGGCATCGGAGTCGGCTGCGCGCCGCACCGCCATGAAGGCCGCGACGGACAACGCCACGGATCTGGTCAACTCGCTGACCCGAACCGCGAACTCGTTGCGCCAGGCGCAGATTACGCAGGAAATCACGGAAATCGTCGGTGGTGCCAATGCACTGGCGGCGAGCTCGGACCTCGACTAAGGCCCAGGAAGAGAACCAATGACCGCAGCTACTGAAACCCGGGTCGGCACTGGCCGTGTCGCCCGCGTCATCGGACCCGTCGTGGACGTCGAGTTCCCGCGCGGTTCGATTCCCGACCTGTACAACGCCCTGAACGTGGACATCGCGCTCGCGTCCGTGGCCAAGACCCTGACCCTCGAGGTCGCGCAGCACCTGGGCGACAACATCGTTCGCACCATCTCGATGCAGCCGACCGACGGCCTGGTCCGTGGCGCCGAGGTGCGCGACACCGGCAAGCCGATCTCGGTGCCCGTCGGTGACGTCGTCAAGGGCCACGTGTTCAACGCCCTCGGTGACTGCCTCGACACCCCCGGTCTGGGCCGCGACGGCGAGCAGTGGGGCATCCACCGCCAGCCGCCCGCCTTCGACCAGCTCGAGGGCAAGACCGAGATCCTCGAGACCGGCATCAAGGTCATCGACCTGCTGACCCCGTACGTCAAGGGCGGCAAGATCGGTCTGTTCGGTGGTGCCGGTGTCGGCAAGACCGTTCTGATCCAGGAGATGATCACCCGTATCGCGCGTGAGTTCTCCGGTACGTCCGTGTTCGCGGGCGTCGGTGAGCGCACCCGTGAGGGCACCGACCTCCACCTCGAAATGGAAGAGATGGGCGTCCTCCAGGACACCGCCCTCGTCTTCGGCCAGATGGACGAGCCGCCGGGCACGCGTATGCGCGTCGCCCTCTCGGCCCTGACCATGGCCGAGTACTTCCGCGACGTCCAGAACCAGGACGTGCTGTTGTTCATCGACAACATCTTCCGGTTCACCCAGGCCGGTTCCGAGGTCTCGACCCTGCTGGGTCGTATGCCTTCGGCCGTCGGTTACCAGCCGACCCTGGCGGACGAGATGGGTCAGCTGCAGGAGCGCATCACCTCGACCCGTGGCCGCTCGATCACCTCGATGCAGGCGATCTACGTGCCCGCGGACGACTACACCGACCCCGCGCCGGCCACCACCTTCGCGCACCTGGACGCCACCACCGAGCTGTCGCGTCCGATTTCGCAGAAGGGCATCTACCCGGCCGTCGACCCGCTGTCGTCGACCTCGCGAATTCTCGAGGCCTCGATCGTCGGCGAGCGTCACTTCCGGGTGGCCAACGAGGTCAAGCGAATCCTGCAGAAGTACAAGGAACTCCAGGACATCATCGCGATTCTGGGTATGGACGAGCTCTCCGAAGAGGACAAGGTCCTCGTCGGTCGCGCCCGTCGCCTGGAGAAGTTCCTGGGCCAGAACTTCATCGTGGCCGAGAAGTTCACCGGCCAGGAGGGTTCCGTCGTGCCGCTGGAGCAGACCATCGACGACTTCGATCGGGTCTGCAAGGGCGAGTTCGACCACCTGCCCGAGCAGGCGTTCAACTCCTGCGGTGGCCTGGACGACGTCGAGGCTGCTGCGAAGAAGATCGCCGGGAAGTAGTCACCCATGGCTGATATGTCCGTTGACCTGGTCGCCGTCGAGCGACTGCTGTGGTCGGGCCGCGCGTCCTTCGTGTCGGCCCAGACCACGGAGGGTGAGATCGGCATCCTCGCCGGCCACGAGCCGCTGCTCGGCCAGCTGGTCGAGGGCGGCACCGTGACCATCGTGTCCGACGACAACGAGCGTGTTGTCGTGGCCGTGCACGGCGGATTCTTCTCCGTCACCGCCACTTCGGTGCGCGTGCTGGCCGAGTCCGCCGACTTCGCCTTCGACATCGACGAGGCGGCCGCCAAGGCCGTCGCCGCCGATCCGGACGCGAGCCCGGCCGCGCTGGCCAAGGCACAGGGCCAGCTGCGGGCGGTCGAGAAGGCCGCTGCGGCCCACTAGCTCGACGCTGAGACAACAGCGGCGGCCTCGGGGAAATCCCCGGGGCCGCCGCTGTTTTCGTGCTTCGACACTCCGAGAACCACACGCGCGCCCGGCATCAGGCGGGCGCGCGTGCCGCTTCTCACTGGAAGGTGAGAATCGGCTTGATGGTGGTGCCGTGGTGGGCGTCGGCCAGCGCGGTGTCGATGTCGCTGAACGCGTAGGTCTTGCTGATCTTCTCGATCGGGAACTTGCCCTCGGCATGCCACCGCAACAGCTGCGGAATGAACTGCTGCGGATCGCCGCTGCCCTCGATGCATCCGCGAACGGCCTTGCCGTTGCCGGTGAGGTGGCCGATCTCGAGGTCCATGCTGGCCTCGCCGAGTCCGACGAGCACCAGGGTGCCCATGGGCGCCAAGGCTTCCAGGCCCTTGGCGATCACGGCATTGACCGCCGTGGTGTCGAGGGCGAAGTTCGCGCCGCCGCCGGTGGCCGCGATGATCTGTGCCACCACGTCGTCGGCCGCGCCGTCGAGGGTGACGTCCGCGCCCAGCTCCTTGGCCACGGCCAGGCGGTCCGCGGAAAGGTCGATCGCCACAATGGTTCCCGCGCCGATGGCCCGCGCCGCCATGAGCGCCGCCATGCCGACGCCGCCCACGCCGAAGATGGCGATCGAGTCGTTCGGGCCCGGCTTCATGACATTGGCGACCGCGCCGGCACCGGTCTGCACGCCGCAGCCGAACGGGGAGGTGGCGACCAGGTCGACATCCTTGTCCACGACGACGATGCTGCGCGCCGACACCAGCGCGTGGGTGGCGAAACTCGACTGCCCGAAGAACGCGCCCATGACGCGCTCGCCATTGTTGCTCAGCGGCGAGGTGAAATCGGAGCGGCCGCCCGAGGTATTCAGAATGACGAAATTCTCGCAATAGGGCGGAAGCCCGTTGGTGCATCGAGAACACGTACCGCAACTGGCGTAGGTGAGCAGAACATGATCGCCCACTTCGATTCCGGTAACTTCCGAGCCGATCTGCTCCACGATGCCCGCGCCCTCGTGTCCGAGGACGATCGGCAGCTCGGCGGGAAACACGCTCTTGGAGACCAGGTCGGTGTGGCAGACGCCGGTCGCGACGATGCGCACCAGCACCTCGCCCGGACGGGGTTCCTCGAGGCTGAGGGTCTCCATCGAGAAGGGCGCATCGGCTCCTCGGGCCACCGCAGCGGTAATTTCCACGGAATCTCCTTCCAAGACATCCCAATTGTCGGGAGCATAAGAACGTGTTCCAGTTTACGGCCATCGGTGATCCCGCTCAGTGGTCCCGTGGGTGGTCTCGTGGACGGCGGACCTGTAGGCGCTGCGGATTCCGGACCGTTCGCCCGGCAATAGCTCTCGCGTCAACCCGGTGTGGTTGAATGCAATCGCCGGTCACCGGGTTGTGATCTGAAGCACCCGGCAATGGGTCGGCAATTCCCGCATTCTCAGCCTTACCTCCACGATGCAACAGCACGATGAGCGAGGGGTTGATGAGCAGGCTTCGAATTGGCACATGGGGGTCGCCGTCGCCGTCGTCACGGTCGTGGTCGGAGTCCTCGCACCGGGTACAGCTGTCGCGGATGTCACGGTCCCGCTGCCCGACGGGCATATCGAGGGCCCGAGGGTCAAGATCACGAGTGTCGGTGAGCGCGCGATCATTTCGCCGTCGCTGGCCTCCAACGGCGCGGGCCGGACCTCGTGGGTGACGGGCAATGTCACCGCCGAGGTGGAGACCCCGGAGGGAGATGTCGGTCCCAACAACGGTCCGCTGAACTTTCCCGGCACCAACAACTCGGGAACGCACGGATCGTCCAATCTCACCACCGGCTACATCGTCGGCTGTCAGGTCGCGCTGGGGCAGTTGAGCGCGAACGCCGCGGTCCTCGTCAGCTCCACCCCCGCCCTGACCGGTGGATTCAGCTTCCCGCTCTCACTGGGGGCGGTGGCCAGCATCGACCTCGACGGCCCGAGCGCCTCGAACTCGACGCTCGAGATCAGCCCCGGCTACATCGTGGGCTGCCAGGTCGACATCAGCGGGATCACCGCGAACAATAACGGCGGCGAGAGCTATAACCCGGACCTCACTGGCACGACCCTGGGCACGCTGGGCGCCAACGAGCAGATGGGCAGCGGCATCACGCTCGGACCCGGTCAGGCCGTCGCGCTCCCGATGCTGGATCGGGAACGGCCCGATGACTACGGCCAGGAATCGCACAAGCGCTACAACAAAGTTCCGGGTCCGCACGCCAGGGTGAGCTGGACCGATGAGACCTTCTCGGTGGACGGCTGCGGCGGATACGCCCAGGCACGGGCGTACGTCGCGGCCGAGGTCGACACCGCCACCTTCATCGGCAATCCGGTGCTCTACGGGGAGCCGTTCACCATCGGCTGACATATATCTTCGACGCCTCGCTGAACAGCGCATTCATCACATTCGGTGGATGGCCGGACTCCGCGTTTCCGCGGTCGCTACTATCGACCGAAAGCGGGGCCCGGCTTCTGGCCGGTCGGTGATCGACAGCAACGCGGATGTGAAGGGACGGAGCGGCATTGCAAACCGGGATGTGGCTTCTGATCATTCTGGTATTGCTGCTGGTCGGATTGGCCTTGGCCTCGACCTATCGCCTCGTCATGCTGCGTCGCGGCGGCACCGCCGCCCTGCTGCGGGTCCTGCCCGCGCGCGGACACGGCGGCGGCTGGCGGCACGGCCTGATCCGCTACGACGAGGACACGCTCCTCTTCTACAAACTCTCCAGCCTGAAACTCGGCCCGGACTCCACCATGCGGCGGCTCACCATCGAGGTGGGCCGGCGACGCTCCCCGGCCGACGACGAGCACGACATCATGACCGACGAGGTCATCGTCATGGTGTCCGACGGTGACGGCAAGTACGAGCTGGCCCTGGACCGCGGCGCCATGGCGGCCTTCCTGTCCTGGGTGGAATCGCGCCCGTCCGAGCGCATCCGCCGCCGCCGCGCCGGATAGCCCGATACCGAGAGCGATAGTGTGACCCTGTGAGCGTTCACTTGACGCGGATCTACACGCGAACCGGCGACGACGGCACCACCGGACTGAGCGATTTCTCGCGGGTGGCCAAGACCGACCCGCGGCTGATCGCGTATGCCGACTGTGACGAAACCAATGCGGCGCTCGGGGTCGCCATCGCGCTCGGCAGTCCGGACACGCGGATTCTGACTGTGTTGCGTTCGATACAGAACGACTTGTTCGACGCGGGCGCGGACCTCTCCACCCCCGTCGTGGCCGATCCCAAGTACCCGCCGCTGCGCATCACCCAGGACTACATCGACCGCCTGGAGAAGTGGTGCGACGAGTTCAATGAGCCTCTGCCGCCGTTGAATTCGTTCATCCTGCCCGGTGGCACCCCGCTGGCCGCGCTGCTGCACACCGCACGCACCGTGGCGCGACGCGCCGAGCGTGCGGCCTGGGCCGCGGTGGCGGCGCACCCGGACGACACCAACGTTCTGCCCGCCAAATACCTCAACCGCCTGTCCGACCTGCTGTTCATCCTCGGTCGGGTCGCCAACCCGGACGGCGACATACTGTGGCGGCCGGGCGGAGACGCCGCGAGTGCGGGAGAGGACCACTAGGCTGACCCCCGTGAGTGAACGGTTTCTGGTGACCGGGGGCAGCAGGCTCGTCGGTGAGGTCGCGGTGGGCGGCGCGAAGAACAGCGTCCTCAAGCTGATGGCTGCCGCGTTGCTGGCCGAGGGTACGACCACCATCACGAACTGCCCGGACATCCTGGATGTGCCGTTGATGGCGGACGTGTTGCGCGGTCTCGGCTGCGATGTGGTCATCGAGGGCGGCACGGTCCATATCGCGACCCCGCCGGAACCGAAGTACCACGCGGACTTCCCGGCGGTCACCCAGTTCCGCGCCTCGGTGTGCGTGCTGGGTCCGCTGATGGCGCGGTGCAAGCGGGCCGTGGTGGCGCTGCCCGGCGGTGACGCGATCGGTTCGCGTCCGCTGGACATGCACCAGCAGGGTCTGCGCCTACTCGGCGCGACCTCGGAGATCGAGCACGGCTGCCTGGTGGCCCGGGCCGAGGAACTGCAGGGCGCCCGGATCCGGCTGGACTTCCCCTCGGTCGGCGCGACCGAGAACATCCTGATGGCCGCGGTGCTCGCCGAGGGCGAGACCGTCATCGACAATGCCGCGCGTGAGCCGGAGATCGTGGATCTCTGCAACATGCTGAACCGGATGGGCGCGAAGATCGCCGGCGCCGGCACCTCGGTGCTGACCATCCAGGGCGTGGAGAAGCTGGCCCCCACCACCCACCGGGTGATCGGCGACCGCATCGTCGCCGCGACCTGGGGCATCGCCGCCGCCATGACCACCGGCGACGTGCGGGTGACGGGCATCAACCCCAAGCACCTGTCCCTGGTGCTGGACAAGCTGCGCTCGGCGGGCGCCCGAATCTCGTTCGAACCGGATGGTTTTCGCGTCGTGCAGGCGGATCGCCCTCGCGCCGTGAACTTCTCGACCCTGCCGTTCCCGGGTTTCCCCACCGACCTGCAGCCGATGGCCATCGGCCTGGCCGCGATCGCGGACGGCACCTCGATGATCACCGAGAACATCTTCGAGGCGCGCTTCCGTTTCGTCGAGGAGATGATCCGGCTCGGCGCGGACGCCCGCACCGACGGGCATCACGCTGTGGTGCGCGGTATTCCGCGGCTGTCCTCGGCGCCGGTGTGGTCCTCCGACATTCGGGCCGGCGCGGGTCTCGTGCTCGCGGGCCTGGTGGCCGACGGCGTCACCGAAGTCCACGATGTCTTCCACATCGACCGGGGTTACCCGTCTTTCGTGGAGAACCTGCGCGGGCTCGGAGCGGAAATCGAACGCGTCGGAACCTCCGACTGAACGGCCGGTGTCGGGACGTGTTCACGAAAACCCGTCCTGAACAGGCGATTTGACATGAGAACAACCAACACGTAACTTATTCCAGGTCAGAGCGACACGGACACCGACCCGGGCCCCAGAGGCTAGGGAAACGAGGTAGTACGAGGAGCGCCTGATGATCACATTGGTTCTGCAAGATCAGCGGATTTGGTTCTGCTGGGAAGGCTGAGCTAAGCTTCAAAAGCAGCCTCACCGACAAGCGGGATGAAAGTTCCGGGATGTTGGTGTGTGCGTGTGTTCTTTGAGAACTCAATAGTGTGTCGATGAATGTCAGTGCCAAATAATATATTTGGTTCCAATCATTCTCACCCCCGTGAGGGTG
>NZ_JBEXYE010000039.1:0-30290 GCF_040630785.1 Nocardia sp. NPDC005746 | reverse complement strand
TCACCCGCGGCTTCAGCCAGGGTCCAGCCGTTCTTCCCCGCCAGCGGCGCGAGCAGGCCCCGCACATACGCGCGTGCCCGCAACCGCGGCTCCGCTCGATGGAACCGCCCCGCGACCCGCGCGAACAACTCCTCAAGCCCAGCCGTCCACGCCGCCAGATCCTCATCAACCAGCACGAAACCCTATGCTACCCAACAACATCACGAAGTGATGCTGGAGTACTAGCGGATCTCCAACTGATAGGTGATCTCGACCCAGAAGCCGCCAGGCTCGTATTCGCCACCGAAGGTGAGGACATAGTCGCCAGGCGCGAGATCATCGAGACGGACCCACAGACCCCAAGCTTTGGCCTTGAACCGGCCGGTGTGACCGAAGGGACCGCCCGCTGCCGCCGTGATCCGGAATGCCTTGTCGTTGGTCACTGCTCGCACGGGCAGTGGCACTCCGTTCAATGCGGCGTGACCGGACGCCGCGGGCGCCACCGGCACCTCGCCACGCGCGAACAATCCGTCCGGAACCTTCTGGAACATGTTGAAAGCCGGGAAGAAGATCGGCCGACCGTGCGGAATCGTGCAACGCCGCTCGACTCGCCCACCGAAAGTGCCTGCCAGGAACCAGACATCCGTCGGCTGATCGATCGCGGCGAACTCTCCGGTCTCGTCCACTACCGGATTCTTGGCGTTCGGCACCGACATCGCCCACTGCCACCAACGAGCCGCCAGCTCGACGTCGCTACTCGCCATCTCTCTACCCCACACAACACATCGACGCGAAGAAGAGTGCGAGCCACACCGGATCGCACTCTTCCGAAGTGGACCTGAGGAGGGTATATGAACCGACCAGTCTGCGCCGCTCCACGCCACCCCGGGAGACGGTTACAGCATCAACTGTTCCGGACACGGCACAAGCCCCGCGTAGCCAACGCGCTCTTTTGCCGCTGATCGCGCTGACCGGACCGGCCGGCGCTGGGCATCGGAAGATCAACTGGCCGTGCGGGTCCGACGCTGGCGGAACGTCCGCTACTGCCGATGTGAGTGCTGTTGGACTGGCAGACGGAACCAGCTGGTGATCGGTTCATCTGAAGGCTGCGATGTGGCGTGCTGCCCAGTCGGCGAAGGGGCGGGGTGGGCGGGCGAGGAGACGTTCGACATCTGGACTGACGGATCGCTCGGCGGTGGTGGGTGTTCCCAGAGCGTCGAGAGTGGCCTCGACTACCGGCTCCGGCATGTATCCGAGCATCTGGGTCCGTGCCTGCTCACGGCTCTGTTCCAGGAATCGCACCGGCTCGCCGAGCGCGTCTCCGATCGCTGCGGCTTGTTGCCGGGGCGAGATCGGTTCCGGACCGGTCAGGGTATAGATCGCACCCTCGTGACCCGGCTCGCGTAGCGCGACCGCAGCGACCTCGGCGATGTCGACGGGGTCGATGGCCGGCACCGCGACATCGCCGAAGGGCGCCACGACCATTCGCTCCCCGCGAACCGAATCCGCCCACTGCAGCGCATTGGAGTCGAAGTTGCCCGGGCGCAGCATGGTCCATTCCACATCTGACTGCCGCACAGCATCTTCCAGGTGTGAGGAGTGACGCTTTGTACCCACTCCGTGGGATGACAGCAATACGACCCGTCGAACGCCGGCCTTCCGTGTGACCTTCATGAGTTGACCGAGATCGCCGTTCACCATGAAGTCAGGGGCGGTCAGCACGAACAATGCGTCTGCGCCTCGGAGCGCGGGCTCGAGGCTTTCCGGCTCGGCCAGATTGGCTCGGACGGAACGAACTCCGGCTGGTGCTTCGGCCGCTCGGCGCGATACGGCGGTCACTGGTGCGCCCGCGTTCACGAGGGCCTGTACGAGCGGCCCTCCAACGTTTCCGGTGGCTCCGGTCACCACGATCATCTTCGTCTCCTGTCACTCGATGGTTCCCGGGACGTTACTGTCGGAAAGGCAGTAGGTACCTACAGGAAAGCGACCCTGAAGTGATCGAGATCACGGAAGATTTGCCTCCGGAGCTGGCCTGTCCGATCGCTCCGGTGGTCGATGTCGTCTTCAGCCGGTGGACCACACCAATTCTGTGGACGCTGAACACCTTTGGGCGGCAACGGTTCGTGGAGCTGGAACGCCGCATCACCACGATCACGTCCAAGGTGCTGACCCAGCGGCTGCGCCAACTCGAACGTGACGGGCTCGTCGAACGCACCTATTACCCCGAGGTCCCACCACGGGTGGAATACGAGATCACCGAATTGGGGCGCAGCCTCGCACCCCTGTTCGCTGCGCTCGTCGAATGGTCGGTCAACCTCGACAAGGTCGAACAGGCCCGCGGCGAATACGACGCGCGCGTGCCCACACCCCGCCGCCGGAGCTGACCGACAAGACGCCGCGGGCGCACCTGCGCGCGTTCTGCGACTCCAGTCCGCACGAGCTCGCCCTCTGTGTCCACGACATGCGCAAGTCCAGAGAAGAGGGCGGCGCATTGGTTGCCCTGTGGGAGGGTGCCGTGGACCAGCACGAGATCACCGTGCAGCGGGTCGAAGTCCGGCCTGTCGTCTGCTGACAGATCCGATCTACCATCCACCGGCACGCGAGGGTTTCGGCCACAGCGATATGGGTCCCGTTGCGGCCGTAACTTCGTGAGATCCGCTGATGCACGGCTGGATTCGCGCGCGGGCACTTGGCGACAGGGGTTACGTGGCGGGGTCCGCCAGCTGCCGATAGAGCCGCTCCAGCTTCGCCGCGTTCTCGGCGTCCTGTCGATCGAATCCGATTCCCGCCTCGCCGATCTCCTGCGAAAGGAGCTCGAGGCAGTCCGCGATGGCCGTGTGTTGCGCGGGGCGCAGGCCGCGCAGCGTGGTCTCGTCGTCGCGTCGCGCACTGTCGAGATAGATGTTGAGGTGAACCCAGAGTTCGAAGTCGTAGGGTTGGATCAGCATCAGCTCGAGAACCGCCGGGAGGTAGTACTCGACGGCCCGTGCGGTCATGTACGTGAAATCTTCCATGTGCAGGCCGGGCAGAAAGCTCGAGCGGTCGATATCCGCCCGCGAGCGGCCATGAAAATGTGCGATGACATACGGCGCGTCGATGCTCGGCGGTGCAAGCTCGCCCTCGGTGAGTGGCAGCGAGGCGCCCGCGAATGCGCGCTCGATCTGGTGCGTGACCGCATTACGACTCCTCATTTGCCGCCCAAAGCCTCTCTCACCGAAAAACGTGCTGCCACTGGACAATCGAATCTCCGACGATACCGTGGAACGACTCGCCGACCGTCTCGAATTCCCCGGACACACTCGGACAGCCCGACAGCACCACATTCCGGGCCCGTACGTTTCCGGTGACCAGCAGGAAATTGCCACTGGCCGAGTCCCACCAGGCGATATCGCCCGTCACAGTCAGATTTGTCGTCGACGCTGTCCCCGGTCAGCGCATCGGTAAGCCTGGCGGCACCGTCGACTGGCTCGCCCCTGATGATACTGCTCGACTACGCGCACCCTGGCGAATCCATGACCGCGGGCATCGTCTTGCTGTGCCGGAAACGAGTTTGCACGCAAAACCGCGCCGGCGGGACCGCTCCGCTTGTGCCGGTGAGCGGTGATCGGCAGCGGTCGAGAGGGTGCCTCGTCGAAACCCGTTGTACAGCAGCGGATTTACAGATGGCCAAAGACGAACTCCGGCCCAGGGAAAGACTGGTCGACCAACGGCGATCGATCGATGCGGCAGTATATTCGGCCGGTGACAAGTATCGAATTGGCTGATCGCAACCTCCGACTCGCGCTGCTCGATGAGACATACACCGATCGCGTCGGTGACTACTACTGGCTGTCCTCCCTGCTGGAGGAATACAGCGCCTACCAGACTTCGGCGGGCGGCCCGGCTTGGCACGACCTCCACCAGCGCCTCGGAATCGACCACCTGCCACAGTTCGAGGAGTTCCTGCTCACACTTCCACTGACGTCCGAGGACTTGGCGCAGGTGACGAATCTGTGCTTGGACGGCGATCGTGAGATCTATCAGCTCTACCCCGGGTGGTGGCACTTCGGACGGCACTTCTCGATCACGAGTCTGGACGGGATCGGTCAGTGCACCGAACTCATCGATCTCGACCTCAACTCGATCGTCGAAGCGTGCAGTCTCGCTCCACTCGCCCCGCTGACCAGGTTGCGGAACCTCAGAGTGGATGCGTTAGACCAGCATTGCGACCTCGATGCGATCGTCGCTCTTCCCGCCTTGAGAGAGCTCGTGGTGGTCAACAAGACCATCGCAGATGCCGATGACGAGTGGTCTCGTGTCATGAGCGCTCTGCGTGCGCGTGGGGTATCGGTGCGCGGCTGGTGATTCGGAGCCCGAACGCTCTATCGAGCCGCAGGGCCTCGGCTGGCCCGAGCGGGTGGTGCCATCGGTCCTTGCGAACCCGGAGATGCAATGGCAACGCCCGCATTCGATCTCAATCCTCCGGTCACGCACATTATCCACACCGTGGGCCCGGTATGGGAGGGCGGGGATTACGACGAGGCCGAGATCTTGCAATCCTGCTACCGCCGCTGCCTCGCTGATCGGCTTGTGCGTAACGCCGGATAGCCCGTGAGTATGTCGCGATAGAGCCCTCGACATCAGTCCGCACGCCGTCGTCCGGCTCGAGTAGAGGCAGCTCGCGAGCGGCGAGCTCATTGGCGGCCTGCAAGACCGCGTCAAGGACCTGCCCGGCGTCCGCATCGACAATCGTGACGCGGCGGGCGCGAACAGTCATCCGCCGTTTCATGAGAGTGAAGTTGAGCGAGAAACCCGAGGACATTCCCATGTAGTGGAATCCGCCGCGTCCTCGTTCGACCAGCGCGCTCAGCTCGTCGAGCAACATCACGACCGACGAGAATATCATCATGGATCCCATGCCGTCGTCCGCGGACGAGGCGCAGCCCAGCTCACCGACGACTTCCATGTCGCCGAAGTCGAACCCGGTCGGCCCCAGGTCATCGGGGTCGTCCTCGTGGCGGGAGAACTCGAAGATGATCACTTGCGCCTCCGCTCCAGAAAATCAGTCTGCGCCAACCTTTTTCGCCAGATTCTCTGCGAGTGGATAGCGCTTTTCCGGGGGCAGCAGATCCTTGGCGCGATCGACCCGCCCCTCGCGCAGATTGGCGGAGATCTTGTGCGTCAGGGTGGTGAGGTCGCGGATCTCCACGATCCAGTCGTCGACGTAGCGCTGAATGATGGTGCGCGACAGGCCGACCTGAATGCTCCTGTGGTCGAGCTTCACATTGCGGATCGAATACTCCGGATCCCACTGCACTCGCACGACCGCATTCTCGAACTGCTCCCGCCACTGCGCGGCATCGGCGTACACCCGCCGCTCCGGACTGGTCAGCACCGCGCGACCGAGCGCCTCCTCCCATCCGGTACGGGTGATCCGAACGGCGAGTATGCGTTCCTGCCCGGGGCTGCGGGCCCAGTTGCTGCGATGCATGAGCCACCGATAGGACGGTTTGATCCAGGTCATCCGGTTGAGTGAGAAGGGCTCGATGAACCGCTGCGCGCCGACGGCCGCGGTGGCGATGGCGTCGTTGAACGCCTGATAGACGACGATGGTGTCACGGTCGAAGTCGGCGCGGATCTCGTACTGATTCATAACGCGCGCAACAGTAATGTCGAACGGGAACGGTCACCAGTGAGTTTCCAGCCGGCACCCTCGACTATGACGGACCGAGGTCTCATGCCGCATGGCGGCTTCCCCAACGACGGTGGGCGACCCCCAGGGTGGTTCGATCGGGGTATGAGCGACATCGGGAACCCCACAACAATCGTGTCCGCCGAGCGTGAGGTAGCCGCCGGGGCCGCGCGGATCTTCGAATTGATTGCTGACCCGGCGCAGCAGCCCCGTTGGGATGGGAACGACAATCTCGCCCACGCGCAGCCCGGGCAACGGGTGCGGGCGGTCGGAGACGTCTTCGAGATGACGCTGACCCACGGAGTCGTCCGGCAGAACCGGATCGTCGAATTCGAGGAGGCGCGCCGAATCGCCTGGCTGCCTTCGGAACCCGGCGCACAGCCGCCCGGGCATCTGTGGCGCTGGGAGCTGGAGCCGTTGGGCGACAACCGGACCCGCGTGCGGCACACCTACGACTGGACCAATCTCGCCGATGAGAAGCGCCTGGTCAGGGCGCGAGCCACCACCCCGCAGATGCTGAGGGGATCGGTGGATCGGCTCGCGGCGCTGGCCGAAGAGGAATGAGCGGGCCGTCATCCCCCTCGTCGAACCACTTGCTGGTCAGTGAATGCCGGTGGTCGCGGCGCCGGTGAGGAACTCGCCCGCGACCGGGGCGAGGAGCCCGATGTTCGGGTTGTGGCTCAACTTCGGCACCTCCCGGTGAATCGCATTGGGCAGCACCGCCGCGATCGCCGCCGCGCCGGTACGCAGCAGGGCGCCGCTCTTCGCCCCGGAGATGACCAGGGTCGGTGCGGTGACCCCACTCCAGTCCGCGGCGTCGAGCGCCGTGCCGCGCATATACGGCCCCATCACGGCCCAGTCGTGGGCGGTCGACGGCGCGGTGGCGAGCATGCTCTTCCACATCGGCGTGAACCGCATGATCGCGGTGAACATGCGTGGCATGCCCATGGCCTCGGTCATGTAGAACTTGACGGTCTCCGCGCGCCGGTCGGCGGCGATCAGCTCGTGCAGCCGGTCCTGCAGATCGGGTGAGGGCACGAAGTTCTCGTCGTCGACGACGAAGGGCGGCTCGAACGCGACCACCCGGTCGATCCCCGGCACCCGCGCCGCGGCCCGCAGCGCGAGACCGGCTCCGGATGACCAGCCGAACAATGCCGCCGACCCGCCGGCCGCCTCGACCAGTGCGGCGATGTCGTCGATCTCGTTGTCGGCGTTGTACTCGCCCGGCGTATCGGTGCTGTCGCCGCGGCCGCGCCGGTCATAGTTGATGACGGTCAGGCGGTACGTTTCGGAAAGCTGCTCAGCCAGTTTCACCATCTTGGAGAATTTCCGCTCACCGAAGGCGCCACCGATCAGGATCACCGTCCCGGCGTCCCCACCGATGTAGCGGTCGAAGGCCAGCTCGATTCCGGCGGGGGTGGTGATGGTCTCCATGGTTGAGGCCCTTTCGTTTCGTCGATGCGCGATTGGGGTTCGCGTGTTCGGTGATGTGGACGGCGCCAGGCGTCGAAACTCATCGCCGCACGCAGATCTGGCTGATATGGCGACGATTCACGAGCCCCGGCGCCTGCCGCACGGAAGACCTAAGCTGGCCGCGGGCAAATGTACCCAAGGACACCAGGAGTGGACACATGGCTACACCTCGCGACGCGCTGCTGGATCTGCGGCGGGCCGCCTCGGCGGGACTGCTCGATCTCGACGGGTCCGATCCCGCTTCGAGCGATGCGGTCCAGGCGCGAGAAACCCTGCTGGAGCCGCACTTCGGTGCCGTCGCGTGGTCGGTTCCGCCGAGCTACCGGGCGCTGCTGGCGGAGCACAATCGGCTGCGCTGCCTTCGGGAGGAAGACGACCGCGAGTGCGAGTTCGTGCTCGTGGACGAGGGGGAGCTGGTCGAGTTGAACGCCGATCTGGTGCACATGCCCGAGGGCGTCAGTCGCGAGCCGGGTCGGTACCTGTCGACCAATCACCTGGTCGGTTTCGCTGAGGCCGGGTATGAAGCGGTGTGGTGTTTCGATGTCGCGCAGCCCGGCGCGGACGGCGAGTACCCGGTCTACTACCACCACCAGGACGAGCCGCGAGCGCGCTATGTCGAGGACGGTGCGTGGGAAGAAGAGGCCGACGCCGTGCCCGACTTCCCGTCCTTCACAGCCTGGTTCGAGGCGATGGCCGCGGCCTTCACCGCCCCGCAGCCTCCGGATTGGCTCGACGAGATGGGCACCCCGGCCCTGGTCTGGCTCGCCCGTGACGGGATCTTCCAGGCCCGGAACTGATTCGGTGCGGCGGGCGGGTCGTTCCGAGTCACTCGGGGTTCCCGCCCGCGGTTGAATCGATATCGCCGATCGCGCGCGTCAGACGTGACGCGGCTTCGCTGTCGTCGTGAACCGACAAGGCCTGGTTGACGATCAGCCAATCCGAGATGTCATCGCCGCCGACGTACTTGCGAAAGCAGTTGTACATCGCGTAGTACGCGAACTCGACCGGGTCGGGGAAGGTCAGATCGTCGTCTTGCAGCGCGGCGATGGGCTCGAGGTACCGGCTCCCGACATCCGCGAGATCCTCGCCGGCGCAGGCGGAAAGCAGCGCGTCGGCAGGAAGCTCGACATCCACGTGATGCCGCATTCCGACGACCGAGTCACGGTAGCGAAGCTGGGCAGGCTTGCCCCGGGTGTAGCCGATCCAGGTCGACAGCGCGTCCTCGCACAGCGACAGGTGAACCTGCCGTCGGCGATCGGCTCCCAGCTGGAAGAACAGTTCCCTCGGCGTCATGTCCGAAGGGTACGGCCTTCCCGACCTCGAACCGATGTACGCACCATGCCGGTCGGTAGGGTGGCGAAATGCGTTTCAAACCAGGGGGATTAGAAGGACGGACTATCCCGGCAGCCGTCCTGACACCCCGCAGGCTCCGAACGGTCATGAACCTCGCCCCGTCCCTCCTGTTCCTCGGAGTACGAGTCGACCGATTCGCCGACGACTGGACCGCCACCGAGGTGAGCCTGAAGGTGCGCCGCTGGAACTCCAACCACAATGGCGCAGCACCGGGCTGGTCCCTGTTCGCGATGACCGACCCGTTCTTCGGAATGATGGCCCACGGTCAACTCGGCCAGGGCTATCGGATCTGGAACACCACCGCCGACATCCAGTTCATCGCCCCCGGCCGCGGCACCGTCCGCTCCACCATGCTGATGCCCCACGAACTGATGGACGACATCCGCCGCACCACCGCCGACGGCTCGAAATCCATCACCGAGCATGAGACCCGGATCGTCGATTCGAACGGCGCCCTGGTCGCTCGCGCACACCAGACGCTCTACGTCCGGAAGAACGCGCAGTAGTAGCTGCCAGGACCCAGTCGCGCCGCGGCCCGATGTCGGAGTGCTCAGATAGGGTCCGGGGCGTGACCGATCGTGAGACTTTCGCCCCGCTGGTGTTCTTCGAGTACGACCACAAGCCCGGGCACTACTGCCTGATGCTGTCCGACAACCACATGCTCTCCGCCGAGGCCGTGTTCGCCGAGTTCGGTTACGACGGTGGCGGTTACGGCTGGGCCGGTGTCGCGCGGTCCGCGGTGGCGATGCGGGCGCCCGAGCTGGCGGAGCGGCTCAACTATGACCCCGAGGCTGGAATGTTCGTCGCCTATGGGGATGACGCGGAGGCGCTCCAGCGACTCGGGGCGCTGTTGCAGGAGGCGCATCGAGACTCGACGGTCCTGTCCGGGTTCATCGCGGGCGGCGACCCCGAGTGGTTCGACTGACCGGTGACGGCGTGCCGTCCGTACGATCGCTGGTGTGACCGACGACAGCGCAGTCAGCACCGTGGACCTCGGCATCGCGATTCAGAACCTGCACGACGATCTCGCGGCCTGGCTGGGTAGCGAGGCGGAGCTCGCGGTGTTCGAACGCTTCGCCGCCGCGCAGGATCCGGGGTTCACCATGGTGAGTACCGACGGGTCGGTGGTTGCGCGCGAGGCGCTCCTCGCGCGCCTGCGCACGGCGCGGAATGCCGTGCCTGGTCTGCGGATCGAACTCGACGAGGTTGTCGAGCTGAACCGAGTGGGCGGAATGATCGTGGTTCGCTTCCTGGAAGTCCATCACAGCTGGAACGGCAGCGCCGCGCGCCGAGTGACCGCGGTGTTGACCGCCGAACCGGACGGCTACCTGTGGCACTCCGTCCACGAGACCGCGATCAACTGACCCACGGCTCGACCCCTCCGACGCTGATTGGTTGAGTCATGAACACGAACGCTCTGTTCTTCGGCCTGGCGGTAACGGATTTCGCGGCAGCCGACCACTGGTACACCCACCTGTTCGGTCGCGCCGCCGATGTTGTGGTGACACCCGGGATCGAAGCGATGTGGCAGCTGGGCGACACCGTGTTCGTCTACATCGTGGTCGACCCCGAGCGCGCCGGCCGGGCGCTGGTGAACATCGCCGTTCCCGACCTGGAGACCGCCGTTGCCGAAATCGGCTCACGCGGTATCGATCCGGGCCCGTTCATTCTCGTCGGGCCGGACGGTGCGGCCGGTCGCAAAGCTCCGTACGTCGATCCGGAGGGCAACTCGATCTTCGTCATCGAGATCGCGGGAGCATGAGTGGCGTGAGCGGGCGCTGATCTTCGACGGAATCCGAACGGAGTGGACCCTACAAGGACGAGTAGTTCCGAAGTGCGTCCACGATGAGCGCGGCTCCGAAGAGTACGAAGAGGACTCGAATCGACATGGGGCCGAAGCGGGTCAGGGCGCGGACGAATCCCCGGTAGAACCGCTGTACGCGGGCTGAGCGGCGGGTTGCGGCGAACAGCACCAGGAGTGGTGGCAAGAGGGCGATGAGGCAGTAGGCGGCCACGATCAGGGGCCACAGGGTCGGGCGTGGTTCTCGGATCGTGAGCATCGCCAGTGCAGCCAGGTAGGGGACCGCGGTTGGTGCTTGGGCGAGGCCGATCGCGGCTCCGATCAGGCCCAGGAGTAGTGGTCGTCGTCTGGCCTCGACGGCCCAGGGTGGGATTTCGTTGGCCGCGTGGCTTGGTAGTCGAAGTGCGCCGAGGATCAGCAGGAGCGCGCCGATGATGAGTTCGGCCCAATAGCGAATGGTCGGCGTGATGTCGAAGTGGATGAGATCTGTCAGGAAGCCGAGCCCCAATACGGTGCAGATCCCGAATGCTGTTGTGACGGCGAAAAGTCCTGCGATGAAGCTCAGAGCCCCGGGAACCGGTGAGCGACGACCCAGCCGGCTGTCGACGACCACCGCGGCGGTGATCCCTATGTTCAAGACGTGCAGGGAATCGAGGAAGGCGAACCCCGCGAGCGCCAGTAGGAAGATCAGCATGACCCAACCGACCATACAGACCGGCCACCTCACCCGGATCGCCCTGATGAGCTCACGTGCGGCGTTCAGTCGAAGTAGAACGTGTTCTATATTCGGGGGTAACCGTTCCGCGAGCCCTCGGGAGTTCACTACATGTACCAGTGGTCCGACGAAGACCTGATGTTCCGCGACGCGCTGCGTGGGTTCATCGACAAGGAGATCAAGCCCAACGTCGAGCAGCTGGAGAGTGGGGCGCTGCCGCCTTTCGACATCATCCGGAAGCTGTATGCCACCTTCGGGCTGGACGAGCTGGCGAGGGAAGGCCTGGAGAAGGCGTTCGCGAAGGAAGAGGGCGGGAACACCGGTAAGCCCGGCAAGTCGGGTGGCGGGTTCAGCGGGTCGGGCAGCATGGGGGTGATCCTCAATAGCGAGCTGGCGGGGATCAGCCTGGGCCTGGTGGCCTCGATGGGTGTGAGCCTGGGGCTGACCGTGGGCACGATTCGCAGCCGCGGCACGCTGGCGCAGAAGCAGCGGTGGCTGCCGGAGCTGGTCACCTTCGAGAAGGTCGGCGCGTGGGCGATCACCGAGCCCGACTCCGGGTCGGACGCGTTCGGCGGCATGAAGTCGTACGTGCGCCGTGACGGCGAGGACTACATCCTCAACGGTCAGAAGACCTTCATCACCAATGGCCCGTACGCCGACGTCACCGTCGTCTACGCCAAGCTGGACGAGGGCGACGGCGTCGACAAGCGGGACCGCAAGGTGCTGACCTTCGTGCTCGACAAGGGCATGGAGGGCTTCACGCAGAGCAAGCCGTTCAAGAAGATGGGCATGAACTCCTCGCCGACCGGTGAGATGTTCTTCAACAATGTCCGCATCACCCCGGACCGGCTGCTGGGCGAGACCGAGACCCCCGCCAAGGGCGACGGCAAGGACAGCGCCAAGGAGTCGTTCGCGGCCGAGCGGATCGGCATCGCGTCGCTGGCGCTGGGCATCATCAACGAATGCCACCGGCTCAGCATCGACTACGCGAAGTCGCGCAAGCTGTGGGGCAAGGAGATCGCGCAGTTCCAGCTCATCCAGCTCAAGCTGGCCGAGATGGAGATCGCGCGGATCAATGTGCAGAACATGGTGTTCAACGCCATCGAGCGCACCGCGGCGGGGGAGAAGGTGTCCCTGGCCGAGGCGTCGGCGATGAAGCTGTACTCCTCGCGCGCGGCCACCGAGGTCGCCATGGAGGCGGTGCAGCTGTTCGGCGGCAACGGCTACATGGCCGAGTACAAGGTCGAGCAGCTCGCCCGTGACGCCAAGTCGCTCATGATCTACGCGGGCAGCAACGAGATCCAGGTGACCCACATCGCCAAGGGCCTGCTCGCCGGCTAGGCCGTCGCCGATCGGCACGCCCGCGGGCTCACCCCATCAGTGTCTCGATGAGGTTCGCGCTGCCCGCGGGCGTGCACAGCGACACCGCACCGGTGTGCGGGTCCACCAGCGCCGACCCGCGATCCAGTCGCGCGCTGATCAATTCGAAGAACCCGGCCAGCGACGGCGCGACCACCGCGCGCACGGCCGGATCGGGTCCGTAGGTGATGACCTGGCCCGCGGTGCCGAACGGCCCGGGGCTGGTGTCCACCGCGAAACCGCAGTCGCCGTCGTCCGCGGTGAACGGCACCCACCCGGGCTTCCAGAACTTCCGCGACACCACGCCCGGTTCGGGGCAGTGAACCCAGCGGTCGCAGTCGACGCCCGCGCGGCGGAAGGATTCGGCCGTGCGCTCCTGCAGGGTCTGGATCGCGATGATCTCCTCGACTCCCAGCAGCCGGTGCAGGAAGAAGCCGCCATCGTCGGTGCCGTCCGCGACCGACAGCATGGCGACCAGCGAATCCGGCAGCGGCCGCCCGAAAGCCGCGCGATAGTTCGCCAGCGCCGCCCGGGACACGGGCGGGCGGAAGTGCTCCCGGATGCCCAGGGAAGCGGCCTCCATCCAGCCCAGGATTCTGGAAAACGCGGACCCTGTATCGAGTGATGGCACGCGGGACTCCTACGAGATCGCCTGGTAGCGGGGCACTCTGGTGTGGAAGTCGACATCGGTCCGGACCGCGGCCGGTGCGGGCGTCATCGACGGTCCAGCCGGGAGGCATACGGAGCGCCCCGAGGCGTCCAGGCCCGGGCTTGTGTCGAGAGCGCTTGTTTCAGTGGTCATTTCGAGCTGCCTTCGATCGGAAGGGTCCACACGTGGCGGACGCCGCTGTGGTGGAGCCGCTCGCGGATGCCGGTTGCCGTGTCCGGGTGATCGGTGAGGGCGAGCAGGCATCCACCGAGACCACCGCCGGTCAGCTTCGCGCCCAGTGCGCCCGCCTCCAGCGCGGCCGCGACACCCCGGTCCAGGATGTGGCTGCTGACGCCGAGATTCGCGAGGAGTTCGTGGAATGCGGTGAGCGACCGCCCGACTGCCTTCCAATCGCCTTGGGCCAGCTGGGTAATGGCGCTCTCGGTCAGCGTCTCCGCCGACCGGAGCAGCTCCAGCCCGCTCTGCCCGGTCAGCCGCGCCGAGGCGATGCCGACCGCCTCTCGGGTACCCGCGCCGACACCGGTGTCCGCGACCAGCAGCAAGGCCCGCCCAGCGATCGGGATCGGCGCATGGACGCCCGCCCGGAACTGGATGGGGCCGCGGGAGACCGCGGCCGCCGCGTCGACGCCGCCGGCCCGCCCGTGCGAGTGCTGCCCGCCGACTTGGACGAAGGCGGCCAGATCCGTGTCGCTGAGCGATTGTTCGACCAATGCGGCGGTGGCGCGGATGGCCGCCGCGGTCACGGCCGCACTGGAGCCCAGGCCGCGCGCGACGGGTATGCGGGTGTCCGTGCGCACGGTGAGCGGCGTGCCCGTGATCTTCCAGCGCCGCAGGGCCGCGTCGACGGCGAGCTCCGGACCGGTACGGGGGCGGAAGCCGGGACCGCCGATGCGGAGAACTCCGGGCCTCCCTTCCGGAACCAGCCGCGCGGCAGCGGAATTCGACGCGTGAGCGGCTCGCGCGTGCGCGGTCATGGCGGGAATCGGCAGTGCGATGGCCGCACTGCCGTGCACCACCGTGTGTTCCCCGATCAGGATGACTTTCGCGTGGGCGCTGCCGTCACCGACCCGGTGGCGGGGAGACACGATCGCCATCAGAGTTCCCGATGGGTGGCGGCGTGGGCCGGTGCGAGGAGGTCCTCGGAAATCTGTTCCGCCGGTACCCCATCGATCGCCTGGGACAGATAGCGCTCGGCCTGTTCCATCGCGGCGTCGTGCCCGCTCTCGTCGTCCAGCATGGTCGTCAATCGCGCGACCGCGCCCGAATCCAGCGGCTCGTCGGAGTCGTAGCACCGGGTGAGCTCGGCCGCGTCGGGACCGCCTGCTTCGATGGCTGCGATGACCGGCAGGCTGCGCTTGCGCCAGGTCAGCAAATTGGTGGCACGATGTCCGGAGCCGTTCCGGCGGCGAGCTGAAATGTCCATCTACGAACTCCTGCTGGGGGTGGGTGAGCATGAGCGGGTAGAGCGATATGGACTCCAAGATAGGTGTGTAGCAAACAATCCGCTACGCATGGTTGCGCATGAGAAGAATGCTCCGCGCGCATAATTCGCCTCGGCGGGTCGGCCGACGGCCCCCGGGATGCGTGGAAAGCGCCTCGTCAGCAGCAGTGAAGCACTATCGTTTCTCATCGCTCACGCAGTTGTGGGCGATAAGTGAGGAGCACACTTTCATGAAGAATTCCCACCGCGCCGGCATCGGCGCGACGGCCATCGGCGCAGCGGCCGCCGTCGCCGCGCTGACCGCCCCCAACGCCAGCGCGTTGGTCAACTCGATCACCGTCAGCGACGCCAAGGTCTGCCTCAACAAGGCCACCACCGTGACCGTCGCCGTCACCCCGACCTCGTTCCTGTTCGATGTCTCCCTCAGCGACAACGACGCCTCGGTCGGCAATGCCAAGGTCTCCAACAGCCAGGCCGTCTTCTCCTGGACCCCGACCACCGTCGGCTCGCACACCCTGAAGGCGATCCAGGAAGTCATCAGCACCAAGACCATCACCGTGGACGTCGTGGACTGCACCCCGATCCCCGGCCCCGGCACCGGCTCGTCCGCGAGCAACCCGCTCGCCGGCCTGCTCAGCAGCCTCTCGGCCAAGTAGCGCGCCGCGAACCCGGGGGTGCGGCGCGCGGCCGCGCCTCCGGGCCTGGATCGGCTGAGCCTCCGGCGCCGCATCGGCCGCGCACAGTCAATTAATTGATCAGTTAGCCTGACCTGATGGCGCTACGAAACGCGGTGCTGGCCGCCCTGCTGGACGGTGAGGCCTCCGGCTACGACCTGGCCAAGGGTTTCGACGCCCCCGTGGCGAACTTCTGGGTCGCCACCCCGCAGCAGCTGTACAAGGAACTCGAGCGGATGGCCGCCGACGGGCTCATCGAGACCCGCGTCGTCGAACAGGAACGCCGCCCCACCAAACGCTTGCACGCCATCACCCCCGCCGGCCGGGCCGCGTTGCGCGAATTCATCGCCGAGCCGGCCAAACCCACCGCCATCCGCGACGAGATGATGGTGAAGGTCCAGGCCATGGAACCCGAGGACGCCCCGGCCGTGCGGGCCGCCGTCGCCGCCAAACAGGAATGGTCGCGGGCGCGACTGGCCCGCTACGAGCGGCTGCGCACCCGGATGCTGGGCGGGCGCAGCGAACAGGCATACCTCGCCGAAGTCGACCGGGTCGGTCCGTATCTGACGCTATTGCGCGGAATCTCCCTGGAGCAGGAGAACATTCGGTGGGCCGAGTTCGCGCTGTCGGTCATCGAACGGCGAATCGGGGCCCGCGCGTAGGGTTTCCGCGCGGGCCCCGGTGCCGCTTCAGTTCGACCGGAGCTCCTCGATGGCCTTCCGCAGGCGGTCGTCGGCCCCGTCGTCGGCGGGAGCCGCCATCACGACGCCCTCCGCGAGCCCGTCGTAGCGCTCCCGCAGGAGTCCTGGCAGCGCGGCGTAATCGCCGCAGACGAGCAGGGTGTCCAGCACATCGTCGGTCATCACCGCCGACAGCCGGTCCCACCGCTGCGCCTGTGTCAGTTCCCGCAGCCGGTCGAATAGTTCGGGCAGGCCGAGCCGGATGAGCGTGGGTTTGTAGGACGGCGTGGAGTAGAGGAACGCGAGCAGGCGGCGCATCCGCTCGCGTTCGCGATTCACCAGCTCGGCACTCGCACCGGTGGCGACCGGCGCGGAGGCGTAGATCGGGGGCGTGGCCCGCGCGCCCTCGACCGCACCCGCCACCAGGGCAGGTCGCACCACGTCGCGCAGATAGCCCGGATCGGCGTTGGTGGAGTGGGTGATCACGCCGTCGGCGAGTCGTCCGGCCAGCGTGCACATTCCGGTGTTGACCGCGCCCAGCAGCACCGGAGGGGCGGCCATCTCGCTGGGCCCGGGGTTGAAGTAGGGCTGCATGCGCGTGAGCCGGTAGTGGTCGCCCTCGTAACGGACCGATTCACCGGAAGCGAAGGCCGCGAACAGTTCCCGCACGGCCTCGACGTACTCGCCCATCCGGCCGACCGGTTCGGTCCAGGGCATGGCGTACCGGTCTTCGATGTTCTGCTTGATCTGGGTGCCCAGCCCCAGTTCGAACCGCCCGCCTGAGAAGCTCGCGAGATCCCACGCGCTGTAGGCGACCAGGGTGGGAGAGCGGACGAAGGCCAACGTGATCGCCGTGCGCACCGTGATGCGGCTCGTGTGTTCGGCGGCCAGCAGCGCCACCGCGAAGGAGTCGTGGATCGTCTCCGGAATATGGATGCCGTCGAAGCCCAGGGCCTCCATCCGGCGCGCCACCGCGGGCACCTGCGACAGGGGCAGGCGCGGATCCAGGGCTGCGAAAACTCTCATCGGCCGTCTTCCTCGGGTGTCGCGTGTTGTCGACGCCGACGGTAGCGAACCGGTGGGTCCGGGTTACATTTGCGCGGTCCGCATTCCTCTGCGAAAGGGTCACCCATGTCGATCGCCGCTGACAAGGTCGTCTCCATCGAATACACCTTGACGGCCGACGACGGCGAGGTGCTGGACACCTCCGTCGGCGACGAGCCGCTCACCTACCTGCACGGCGCGGACAACATCGTGCCGGGCCTGGAACAGGCGCTCGAGGGCAAGAGCACCGGGGACGAGCTGACCGTCGTGGTCGAGCCCGAGGACGGCTACGGCGACTACCTGGCCGAACTGGTCAGCAGTGTGCCGCGGGACATGTTCGAGGGCGTCGACGAGCTCGAGCCGGGCATGGAGTTCCACGCCGAGGCCCCGGACGGCGAATCCCAGATCGTGGTCGTCCAGCAGGTCGACGGCGACGAGGTCATCATCGACGCCAACCACCCCCTGGCCGGTCAGCGGCTCAACTTCGCGGTCAAGGTGGTCGACGTGCGCGACGCCACCGCCGACGAGCTCGCCCACGGCCACCCGCACGGCGACGACGACCACCACCACTGATCCTCCGCCGGGTCGGTTCGCCACGAACCGGCCCGGTGAATCCTCCGAATTCCGGTGCGGCCGACAGGGTTCGTTTTTCGGCCAATCGGCCGATGTCGCCCCCGGATCACGCGGTCTGTGACTACGTTCTCGATAGCAACGAGTGGTCCTGTGCGCGTGGCCGGAGGGATCTTGGAGACCACATATCGCCTGTCCCTGCACAGGTTCGCCATCACCGAACTGGCGGCGAACGGGTTGGATACCGACTGGTTGCTCCGAGAGACCGGTATCCCGCACTGGTCCATGGATGACGGGGATATCCAGGTCCCCAGCTCGGCCTATGCGCGCATGTGGGACGTGGCCGCCCGCGCCCTCGACGATCCGCTCGTCCCCGCCCGGGTGGGCTGCCGGTTCACCCTCGGCGCGGGCGGGCTGTGCGACTACCTGTTCTCCACCTCGGCCACCATCGGGGAGGGCCTGGCCACCGTCGGGCCGTTCATCAGCGATATCACCACCAACCACCGGCTGTCCCGCACCGAGGAGGACAACGGTGACATCACCTTCGGCTTCGAGATCATCGAGGGCGACGACACCGCCCGCGACCTGACCCACCTGTGGGCGGTCGTCTCCCTGCGCGGGCGGGCCCGCCGAGTCGCGGCGGGGCCGTTCGACGCGGTCCGGGTCCGACTGCGGCAGCGGGCCCCGCGCAACCACACCGATCTGCACGACCTGGTCGGCACCCGGGCCATCGAGTTCGGGGCGTCGGAGGACTCCATCACCTTCCGCGCCGCCGATATGGACGTACCGCTCACCACCGCGGACCCGGTACTGCACGCCATCCTCGAGAAGGTCGCCGCCACCGTCCCGCCGCCGCCCCCGCTGGCCAGCGCCTGGGTGGATCAGGTATCCGAGGCGCTCGCCGAAGCCTTCGTCGCCGGCGACGCCTCGCTCGCCACCGTCGCACGACGACTCATGGTGAGCCGCCGCACCTTACAGCGCCGGCTGACCGAGGCGGGCACCACCTGGCGGCAGGAACTCGACCGCGCACGACTGGAACGACTGCGCCGCGCCGACACCGCCGGAAAGCACCTGGGCCGGGCCAGGCAGGCCGAAATCCTGGGATATTCTGGCCCACAGGCGATTCGGCGGGCCGCGCGACGATGGGAGTCCATCGCCGAACGCCGCGTCTCGGACGGTCCCGTGCCGGCGGGACGCTCCTGACGCGTACCGCGAACAGCGTGGGGGCGCGACGAACAGCGTGAGCATGGGCGGTCAGCGTGAGCGCATGGATTCCCGCGCGATGAGCACGACATCGAACCCGGAGCCCGCCACACCGTGGCCATGTCGACCGCGACCACTCCCGCACCCACGATGCCGAGTCGGCACGGCACCTCGCGGGCACTGGTGGCCTCACGAATGGTTCACGGTCGCAACGCATCCAGACCCGGCAGCGATCGGCGTGAGGGTGCGGAGCGATCGGCACGGCCGGACATTTGATCAGCGAGGCCCTGGACCGTCGTCGAAGCGCACGCGGGTCGGATGGCGGGGCGCTCGGCCGTCATCGCGGACCGCGTACAGGCCCGCGAAGCACGGATTCGCTTGCGGCATGGGCATATCGAGCAGCAGCGGGTCGAGCACCAATGCCGTGCGAGGCGCCTCGAACATGAGGTCGCGGACGCCGAGCACCACCGCGATGCCCTCGTAGACCGGATCGGCGGCCACCGTGGTCTCGGCCCGCTTGATGGGCCGGCGCATTTGCACAGCGTCGCGCTGCACGCTGACCAGCGCCCCGATGTCGTGTTCCAGGGCGAAACGACGGATTTCGACGGGCAGCATGGAATCGTCACGCACCAGCTCGATCTCGTCGCCACGCCGCTCGATCGTATGGCGGGCCAGCGAGCAGGACCGCTCGGCGAACCGGATCGCCACCTCGAACGCCTGCCGGACCGTGGGCTGACTCATGACCGTGCGTTCGATCGCGCCGATCTGCGGGGGATGGCAGGTGAGTCCCGCCATGAGGCCGAAGCCCGCCTCGTCGCCGATGCCGTGCACGATATTGCGGATCACCGCCACGTGCTGGGTGAAGGTGATCTCGGTGCCGGGGTGGGCGAGCTGCACGTCGCGGATGCCGGTGTGCCGCAGAATCGATGCGATCGACAAGCCACGACCCAGCGCGAAATCCACCAGTAGTGCGGTAGTGGAGATCGGGCGCATTCGGAGCCCACGCTGGGCCGGCCTGTGATTGATCACCGGTGTTGCCTCTGGTCCTCGGGATTGCCACCGCCCGCCCGGCTGACGCACCTGGCGCGGCGGAGCGGTGAGAGGTCTCCGGGTACACCCGCGGCGCGGCCGGTGCGCCCGGATCCCGCTTCCAGCTTCGTGAATCGCGGGCAACACGGCCAGCCCCGATTGCGCCAAGGCTCCGCTGATTGCGCCATCCTGTGCCCGCGGGTCTGGCGTGGATGTCCGAAATGGGCACCCGCGGGCCGGAAATCGATCTTCTTCGGGACCGGTGCCGGGAGGAATGCGGGGCGGCGGTGGGGGAGCGGCGTGATGCACCGGGGGTGTACCGGGATGCGCGGAGTTGTCCCAGCACCAACGTCTCGTGACCGAAAGCGCAGTGGCGAAGAGACTATGGCAATCTTACAGTTACCTCATCGCACGGTGATCGATGAACCCCGCCGGACAGCGAAAACGACCGCAGGTATCGAAACCTGTTGCGGCATACCACGTTCACCTCTCGCTGTGGTCGAGGAGCCCTGCAACCGGAGGGTCCGCACCTGCGGACGGTCGCGCGCTGATCGGCGGGCCCGGCTCACTTGGGCGCGATGGCCTGTGCGGGGAAGTCGCGGTCGGGAGTGACGCTGTGCCCGTCGGATCCGAGGGTGAGCGTCACCACGGACGGGCCGCCCGACGGGCAGCAGTTCGCGTCGTTCCCGGCGAGCCAGCGGTACTGCACCTGCACCGTGCGATCGGAGGATCCGACCACGCTCGTGTAGGAGGTGGACCGTTTGGTCGCCGTGCCCAGGTAGCCGTCGTGGTTGAACAGCATCACGTGCCAGGGTGAACTTGCGGTGCCGTGCGGAGTCCCGGCCCGGATCCACAGCAGTGCGGGGCAGGAGCCGACGGCCGCGTCGGTGCCGCTCTCGGCATAGAACCCGTCCCCGCCCACGCCGCCGCCGAGTGTCGTGAGCGCCTGTGTGACCACCGGCGACGTCAGGCTGACGCACCGGCCGTTGGCCGCGGTGGCGGGCGCGGTGTCCGCCGGCGGTCGTGAGTTCCCCTGGGACTGTGTCGGATTACCCTGGGACTGCGGCGGATTCTCCGGCGAGTGCGCGGGGACGGTGGCCGGCGCGGATCCCCCCGCGCTGACGGTGGTGGCGGGTGCCTGCGATCCACCGCTGGGCGTCGTCACCTCGTCCTGGCAGCCGGCCACCGCCAGGCTCACGGCGGCGGCCGCCGCGACGATTCCGATGATTCGTTTCACGGGTAGTCCTTTCAGATGAGAACCCCGGGCCACGGAGCCCGGGGTTCCTCAGCCGGTCGCCTGTTCCGCGACCGCGATATCGCTCAGAAGCAGTACGGGAACTTGCACTTGCCCGGTTCGTTCGGCCCGAAGATCGCCGCGATCAAACCGTTGATCACCACGTCTGCACCCGCGGACCCGGTGCTGATCGCCACGTCCTGGACACCCGCGACCGACTCGGGCTGCGCGGCTTGGGCCGTCGCGGTCGCGGGCGCGCCGATCAGCGCGCCCGCCGCGAGAACCACCAGAGACTTTCGAATCATGTTCCTACCCTTTCGCCAACCTATCGTCGACAGTAGGAACCGGGGTCCGTGCGGTCCATCGGACGAATGCCCTATTTCTTTCCGATAGGGCACCGCGCCGGTCACAAGGACGTGTGCCGGGCCAGCTCGACGCGATTGCTGACGCCGAGCTTGGGAAAAGCCCGGTACAGGTGGTGGCTGACGGTTTTCGGGCTGATGAACAGCTTGGCCGCGATCTCCTTGTTCGTCGCACCGGCCGCGGCGAGCCGGACCACCTGCAGTTCCTGCGGCGTCAACGCGGCAGTCTCCGCGGCCAGGGCCGTCTCCGGCCGTCGCGCCAGATCGCCCGCGGCGCGTAATTCGTTGCGGGCATGCGCCGCCCACGGAATCGCACCGAGCCGCTCGAAGGTCTCGCCCGCGGCGCGGAGCTGCGTCCGGGCCTCGCCGATGCTGCGTTCGCGGCGCAGCCACTCGCCGTAGAGCAGCGCCGTTCGGGCGTGGTCGTACCAGAGTCCCTCGGCGGCCTGCAGTTTCAGCGCCCGCGTGTAGGCGTCGCCGTCGGAGTGCAGCATGGCCTGACAGCGAACCGAGATCGACTCGGCGAAAGGCGAACCCAGTGCCGCCGACCACCGCTCGATCTCCTCCACCGCGTGCGCCGCCCGTTCGGGTTGGCGCGCGCGCACCGCGGCCTCCACCAGATCGCGCAGCAGGTGCAGCCAGTGGCCGCGGATCCGGTTCGGAATACGGTGCAGGGCGTCGAGGCGATCCAACGCCGGTTCGTAGCGCCCGTGCCCGAGATCGACCAGGGCCCGCGCCCATTCGTGGTTGACGTGGTTGATGAAATTGTCCTGCCCGTGCGATCGGCGCGGGTGATCGAGCAGTTCCAGGCAGCGCGGCTCATCCCCGCGAATCCCGGCGATGAGCGCGAGATAGCCTTCGCCGAAGCCGATCTCGCTCAGCTGACCGATGTCCCGCGACACCCGCACGGCGTGCGCGACCTTCTCCTCGGCCTCCCACAGCCGGCCCAGCATCAGGTCCGCCGCACCGGCGTAGATGGCCCCCGTCGCGAACCGCCCGACCCGGCCCTGGCACTGCGCGGTGTCCGAGAAGCGCTGCGCCAGCGCCTGGGCGTCCTCGAGATCGCCGATCAGCATGGCCTGCCCGGTCGCGGCCAGCACCAGGGCCGGATCGTCGGAACGATGGCTCTCGGCGATGGTGGCCCGGATCCGCGTGACGCCCTCGGCGAGCTCGCCGGAATGCAAATTCAGTGCTCCGTCGAGCGCGCGTAGGAACGCCGACCGCTGTTCGGGCGGCAAGCGCAGCTCCGCCAGCTGGGCGCGCGCGTGGTAGGCGGGCGCGGGATCACCCAGCACCCAGGACGAGCGGGCCGCCTCCATGAACAGTGGTCCGGCGCGCTCGGGGTCGATCGCGGCCACCTCCTCGGCCGCCGCGAACAGCGAATCCTGCGACCCGCGCAGGTCGCCCTGTTCGTACGCGATCAGCGCCTTCACCCAGCCCAGCCGCGCTCGCTCGTCCGGAGCCAGCGGCAGCTGCCCGGCCGATCGGCCCAGTTCGGCGGCGCGCTGATAGGCGCCCGCGGCGGCGGCCCATTCGATCGCCAGAAGTATTCGGCGGTTACGGTTTTCGAGATCCGTGGTCAGGGCGGCGGCCCGCTCCGCGGCCGCCGCGGCCGCCGAGTAACCGGCTCGATCCACAGCGCGAAACGCCGCCGATTCCAGCAATGCCGCGATCTCCTCGTCCGGGCCGACGGTCGCTGCCGCCAGATGCCAGGCACGGCGATCGGGGTCATCGTCGGACGCGGCGGCCAGTGCGGCGTGCACGGGCCGGCGCTCGGCGAACGACGCACCGTGATAGACCGCCGCCCGCACCAGTGGGTGGCGGAACCGAATCGCCTGCGCGGTGACGTCGATCAGGCTCGCGGCCTCAGCCTCGGCGATGCCCTCCGGATCGACGCCGAGGGCGTCGAGCACGCGCAGCACCAGTCGCAGATCACCGGCCGTCTCCGCCGCGGCCGCCAGCAACGCGGTGCGCGACGCGGGCGAGAGCTCCGCGATCTGGTGTCGATAGCCGCTGGACAACCGATGTGGCAGGGGCAGCGGCCCGACCGGCAGCGCGTCCAGATCCATTCGCGGAAACTCCAGCAGCGCCAGCGGATTTCCCGCTGCCTCCCGCAGCACCCGCTCCCGCATATCGCGGCGCAGCCCCGGCCAGTTGTCGGCGAGCAGCCGCGCCGAGGCCGTGGTGTCCAGCGGCGGCAGATGAAGGCCGGGCACGCCCGGCAGGACCGCCTCGGCGCGGCTCGCGAACAGGATCACGATGCCCTCGGCGCCGAGTCGGCGCGCCGCGAACCGAAGTGCTTGCGCCGAAGCGGAATCCAGCCACTGAACATCGTCGACCGTACACAGCACCGGGCCGCCCTCGGCCAGTTCGGCCAGCAGTGACAGGGTCGCCAGACCGACCAGGAAGCGGTCGATCGGCTCGGTCGCGACCCGCAGCCCGATCACCGCCCGCAGGGCATCGGCCTGCGGGCCGGGCAGGGCATCCAGCGGCAGGGCGTCGACATGACCGCCGGCCGCCATCAGCAACTCCTGCAGTCCCGAGAACGGCAGCTCCGAATCGCCCTCCACGCCCGCGCAGCGCAGCACCCGCCAGTCGCCGCCGGTGAGCTCCGCCGCGCGGTCCAGCAGCGCTGTCTTCCCGCCACCCGCGTCGGCCACGATCTCCACCGCACCGCTCTGGCCGTCCACGGCCCCGTTCAGCAGCGTGGTGATCCGCTGTTCCTCGTGTGCGCGGCCATACAGCATGTCCCCCAACCTATATGGCCACGCTGCCTACTCGGTGTCGGTGTCGGCGGCGCGCAAAGGCATGGTGTTCGCCGCTGGCGCTGGGCTATTGCCGAGCCGGCGCGGCGGTGAGCGGGCCGCGTGGTGGGAGATAGCCGCCGCGCGGCGCGTTCGCCGAGCTGAAACGAACCCCGCGCGGCCGGGTCGCCCAACCATCGAACCGGTCGTGATCGGGCGGGATCACGTGGCGGGTGCCTAACGCACCTGACGGCCGACGGCGTTCAAGTGGCCCAGGGCCTGAGCGTAGGAGGTGAGGAGCGTGGTTTCGGCATAGGGAATAGCGTGCTCGGCGCAGAAGGCTCGGACCATCGGCTGGGCCGAGCGCAGGGCGGCACGCGGCATGGAGGGGAACAGATGGTGCTCGATCTGGTAGTTGAGGCCGCCCAGTGCGAGGTCGATCAGGGCGCCGCCGCTCACATTGCGTGCGGTGAGGACCTGGCGGCGCAGGAAATCGGTGTTGTCGCCCTCGAGGAGGACCGGCATCCCCTTGTGATTCGGGGCGAACGTGAAGCCCATGTAGAAGCCGAACAGACCCTGATGCACGGCGATGAAGACCAGCGCCTTGACCGGCGACAGCACCAGGAACACCGCCGACAGGTAGAGGACGGCGTGCGCGACCAGGAACGCCCCTTCTCGGACCCGGTTCCGGATCGGCCAGGTCAGGACCGCGCGCACACTGGAAAAGTGCAGGCTGCCCGCCTCCAGCAGCAGCATCGGGAAGAACAGCCACGCCTGATAGCGGAAGATGAAGCGCCGCCAGCCCTTTCCGGTGACCGCGCGCTCCGCCGAGTGGGCCAGAATGCCGCCGACATCCGGATCCTCACCCTCGGTATTGGGGTGCGCGTGATGGCGATTGTGGTTGCTCGTCCACCAGCCGATGCTCACACCGGTCGCCAGATTGCCGACGAACAAGCCGAACCAATGGTTGGCCCGGCGTGTCCGGAAGACCTGCCGGTGCCCGGCGTCATGCCCGAGGAACGCGACCTGCGCGAACGCGACCGCCAGGAACACCGCCGTCCCCAGCTGCCACCAGGAGTCGCCGATCGCCGCGAACGCCGCCCAGCCCAGCGCGAAAACGCCTACGGTGAGACCGGTTTTCCACCCGTAGTACCGCAGGCGCCGTTCCAGCAGGCCCGCCTGCCGTACGCGCCGCATCAGGGCCGCGTAGTCGCTGCCGCGCGAGGGGTAGTCGCCGTCGCGGGCGGGCGTGAGGGCGGGCGTCACCGGGGCGAGGGTCTGTTCCCGCTCCGCCGGGCGGCGTCGTTCCGTGAGGATTACCAAGGGTTCTGCACATCCTGCTGTCGTGGTGCGTGGCGGACCCGCGTACCCGGCACCAGGGTGCCGCGCCGCGGCCACCATCAGATGAACGAACGTGCGAGGCGGCGGCACAACTGCATGACGGTTTCGCGACCGCCAGGTGGTCTTCGGCGCCGGAGCCGATCCGGATGTGACAGTACTGTCGCCGTGATCCGCGCTCCGAAACGGGTTCCTGTGCGGTCGCTTTCGAGTATTTTCGCAACACATTCTAGTTTCGCGGCCCGGACGGGACGAGACTTGTGTGGCGGAAGGGCTGATCATGGCTGCTACGGACTACATCGTCATCGGCTCCGGCAGCGCCGGGGCGATCATCGCGCGCCGGCTCGCCGACACCGGCGCCACCGTCACCCTGTTCGAGGCGGGCCGCTCCGACCGCTCCCGGCTCATGCGCAAACCCGGCATGATCGGCCCGATGCACAGCGTGCCCCAGCTCAAGAAGCTCATCGACTGGGGGCACTACACCGTCGAACAGAAGCACGCCCTGGGCCGCAAGATCCCGCAGACCCACGGCAAGGTGGTCGGCGGGTCCAGCTCCGTCAACGGCATGGTGTTCGTGCGCGGCAACCGCCGCAACTTCGACGACTGGGCCGCCGAGGGCAACACCGGCTGGTCCTACGAGGACGTGCTGCCCAGCTTCCGCAAGTTCGAGTCCTTCGAGGACGGGGCCAACCAGTTCCGCGGCGACTCCGGCCCGATCAAGGTGATCCGCGCCCGCGACCTGACCCCCGCCTCCGAATCGTTCATGCGGGCCTTCACCGAGACCACCGACCTGCCACTCAACCCCGACTACAACGGGGCCGAACAGGAAGGCGTCTCGATCCTGCAGCAGAGCAACAGCGACGGCCTGCGCTCGAGCACCTCGGTCGGCTACCTCGACGACCGGCCGAAAACCCTGACCGTGCTGGCGAATACGCAGGTCCTGCGCATCGTGATCGACAACGGCCGGGCCGTCGGCGTGGAATACCGCACCGGCAACGGCATCGACATCCTGCACGCCGACCGCGAGATCATCGTCAGCGCAGGCGCTTTCGGCTCACCCCACCTGCTCATGCTCTCCGGCGTCGGCCCCGCCGACCACCTGCGCGCCTTCGGCATCGACGTCGCCGCGGACCTCCCCGTCGGCGACAACCTGCACGACCATCTGTTCGTCCCCATGTCCTTCGCCATGCCCACCGCCGTGCGCCGCTCCTCCCCGGCCTACTTCGCCCGCGCCTTCGTCCGGGAATCGTTGCGCAACAACACCACCTGGCTGGCCCGCAGCGTCTTCGAAGCCGTCGCCTTCCTGCGCACCCCCTACACCACCGGCATCCCCGACCTGCAACTCCACGTCCTCCCCTGGAGCTACCCCGGCCCCAATCAGGACGCCCCCACCCGCCACATCCCCGACCCCCGCCGATCCCTCACGATCATGGTCACCATGATCTACCCCCGCAGTCGCGGCACCCTCCGCCTGACCTCGGCAGACGCCACCGCCGCCCCCGCCATCGACCCCAACTACCTCGCCGACCAGAACGACCTCGACACCCTCGCCTACGGCATGGACCTCACCCGAGAAGTCATGTCCGCCAAATCCATCACCCCCGCCGTGGACACCGAAATCTCCCCCGGCCCCGCCTACCCCACCCGAGCCGACCTCGCCGCCGAGATCCCCAACCGCGCCACCACCGTCTACCACCCCGTAGGCACCTGCCGCATGGGCGCCGACGCCCGAGCCGTGGTCGACCCGACCCTCCGCGTCCGCGGCATCGAGGGCCTCCGAGTAGCCGACGCCTCGATCATGCCCAGCATCGTCGGCGGCAACACCAACGCCGCCACGATGATGATCGGCGAACACGCCGCCTCGATCATCCTGGCTTGAGCCGCTATCGACCGCGCCGCCGCATCCGGTCGATCAACGACCGTCCCGACAGCTCCTTGTCGACAGCCAGCAGATAGGAGACGGGCGACTCGCGGTGTGCTGCGCGCCGCGCCTTTCTCCGGTCCGCCACATAGGACCCGACAGCGAGCGCGGCCCCGCCGGCCATCGCCGCCGGAGACCCCGTGGCGGCGAGACCGGCCCCGAGCAGCGTGCCGGCGGTGGACTTAGTGATATCGACCTTGATTCCGAGCAGCCCGGTACCGGATTCGACGCCCAGGGCTCGCAGCGCGTGCCGGAGTTCGTCCAGCTGGGGCTTGGTCTTGGCGTTGTAGACGCTTTGCAAGTGCTTCTCGGCGACAACCGGATCCTCGATCGCGGCAATCGTTCCCAGATCGGTGGACAGGGACGCGACGTGGGCCCGGAAGGCCGCCAGCTCACCGCCGTAGCGGTCCCGGAAGGCGATCAGGGTGTCCAGCGGGACCGTCTCGAGATGATCGGGCCGGATGGACGCCTCGACCGCGAGATGGATGTACGCGCCCTCGACGTCACCGATCGCGGGAACGGCCACGTCCTCGTCGAGCAGGAGTTCGTACAGGCGGTCCAGAGTGCCGACGGCGCTGTGCACGTCGTCGGTGGCCGGGGCCAGCGCGCGGTGCCGGGACACCACGTCGGCCAGGGCGGTGAGATAGATCCGGGCGAGCGCGGGATGCAACCCGACATAGACGGCGTCGTCCTCGTAGACGACAACGGCGAGATCCGCCGCCTCGAACGAACTGAGCAGCGGCGGAGTCATCTTCGGACCGCTTTGGCCGGCGTGCACCCACCTCAGACCCGGGTAGTCGGCTCGCGGCCCCGACACCGCCCGCTCGCCGGAGGCGTCCTCGACGGCCTGCCGCCAGGAGAATCGCTTGCGCAGGTCGTCACCGCCCAACTCCACGATCTCCCCGAACACATCCGCGACAGCCACGATCTCCCGCCGCGAAGGCTCGACCCCGAACAGGAAGTCCGTCTCCGCCCGCAACTGCGTCACCAGCTCGGAGTCCACGTCCATGGTGAGCCGCGGCTGAATCCGCCCGACCGAGTCCCAGGTCAAAATGGCCAGCTTGAGCCAATTCTCGTTCCGGAAGCGCATCCACGGGTAGTACAGGGCGATAGTCGACACGTGTTCCAGCATGCCACCAAGAGATCTGCCGCTGCCGCAATGTTGTTGCGGCATAGCCGGTTCCGCGCGAGTTGCTCCCGAATCGCTTGTTACGCAGAGGGTCGGATTCTCGATCGGTTCCAGAGCACGGGAAAGCCCGCCGGCTCCGGGGGACGGGACATGGTCGATCCGGTCAAGCCCCGACCTTCCTAACCGTCTCCCGCGACCACTACTCGATCGCCGCCCTGATCGTGGACCTCCCGCCCTCCGCCTGGGAGCGCGTCGTCGACTGGTTCGACGACCTGCAGCCGTCATTCCGGCATGACAGCCGATCCGCGCGCGGGCGGGCTGCCGAATTCGCAATCGAACCTCGACGTTGTGGTCGCGCGGTTACAGTGGCTTCGAATTGGAAGCAATCGGTTTTCACAAAGGCATCGACAAGAGGTACGCGGGTAGTGAAAAGTTCGGCTCGGTTGCGGTTGGTTGCGGCGGTCACGGTGTGTGGCACCGCGGCGGTGCTCGGCGCGGTGGCGCCGTCAGCCACGGCGGAGGCGCCCGGCGGTAAAACCCTCGTGACGATCGGCGATTCCTTCTCCGCCAATGGGGAGATCCTCGATCTGCTGAACAAGGACGGGGATCCCGGCTGCAAGCATGTGGCCACCTCGTGGCCGACGCAGCTGACCCAGCGGATGGGCTTGGCGCCGGACGACGTCGAGGACACCTCGTGTCAGGGCGGCACCATCGACACCTCGGGCTGGGCGCTGGTGCATCAGGTGAAGCGGGCCGCGTCCGAGGGCGCGTTCGGGCCGCGGACCCGGGCCGTGACCATCCAGCTCGGCATGAACGACGCCTGGGGGACCGACCATCCGGTCGTCCTGTCGATGGCGTGCCTGGCCGACCTCGCCGCCGGTTGCGGTCCGGATGCCGCGGCGCAAGGCCGCACCCCCGACCCCGCGACCGTCACCGGCCAGGGGTACGCCGACCGGGTCCGCAAAGCGGTCGAGTACATCCGCTACTACGCCCCGAACGCACGCGTCATCTTCGTGGGATACCCGGAGATCCACACCCCCGGCCAGGACTCCGCCTGTGCGAGCATCCTCGGCGTCGATGTGGTGCAGCCCCGGGCCGGCGCGGTCACCGGATTCCTGGACCGGATCGACACGGCCCAGCGTGAGGCCGCCCGCCTGCTGAACGTGGACTTCCTCGACGCCCGGGCGGTCACCGCCGGGCACGGCGCCTGCGCCGCGGACTCCTGGGTGGCCGGAGCCTTCGACCCGCGCACCGACTTGCTCGGATTCCCCTGGCACCCCACCGCGCGCGGCGACTCGACGCTCGCGGCCGCCGTGCAGCAGCGGATCGAACGAGGCTGAGGCACAGCGTCGTAGCGGGTGCGAGCCGTTATCGCGGTCCCCGCGTCACCGGTTTCTGTCGGTGGGTCGCCGTAGAATTGCGGACATGAGCATTTCGATGAGTCGGCGTGCAAGATGGCATGAATTCAGTTGCGCTGCCGGTGGTTCGGATAGCACTGTGCTTGTCGTCAGCGATTCAACAGCAGGGGCATGGGGAGTGTCCCTCCGGGGGAAGGAATGAAGGCCATGAACCGCAAGACGATTCGCGGCGAGCGTCGCGGGCCCAGGTTCGCCAAGAGCAGTTTCAGCTACGGCGGCGGCGACTGTGTCGAGGTCGCGTACCACGAGGGACAGATCGCACTGCGCGATTCCAAGGATCGCCACAGCCCGGTGCTGTGGTTCACGAAATCGGAATGGCGGGCGTTCATGTCGGGCGTGCGGGCCGGCGAATTCGATTTCGCCGACTGACGTGAAGGTGGTGTCGCAGGTTCTTCGCGGTCACCGCCCACGATGTCTCGCATCTGCACAATCCGCTGGGCACCACGCTGCAGAACTATCCCGACGGCGTGAACATAATGGCC
>NZ_JBEXYE010000038.1:0-31804 GCF_040630785.1 Nocardia sp. NPDC005746 | reverse complement strand
AGAAACCAACGAAGTTCGGGTAACCGCAGGTCAGTTCACCGGCGGCGATCGGCGCCCGGGCCGATCGCCGCCGGTGAGATCGCGCATCGCCTGCGGCGACGGCTTGTAGTAACGGCGTAGGTTCTCGGCTTTGCGGTGCCGGGACTTGGCCATCGGCTCCAGTAGGCTCGCGCCAGCCTCGCCGAGATGGGTGAGCACGGAATGCCGGAGCTCGTGCAGATCCCACCCGGTCCCCGGCCCGTCGACGGCGGTCGCGGCGTCGAGCAGGTCACGGGCCTGGTCGTATGACAGCCGGGCCAGCGCTAGTCCAGGCGCGTGGCGGTCACGGCCCACACGGGCAGGTGCACCCGATTGTTTTTCAGCAACGGCCCAATGACCTGGAGTTGTTCGAGCATCGGCTTCATCCGATCGGCCCATCCGGAGTCCTCGCTCATCTCCTTGGTCATATAGGTGAACGTCTCCGGGCTGAAGTTGCCCTGGTAGGTGGTGGTTCCCAGGTGGTCGAGGCGCCACCCGGCCGCGGGAAGCACGCGGTCGAAATTCTCGGCCGGCAAACCTTCGAGCTGCAAGCCGTTGACGTTGTGGCGGCCGAATTCGAACATGAACAGTCGCGCCCCCGGCCTGGTGGCCCGGTGCAGGGCCTGCAGGTACCGGGTCTGGATTTCTTCGTCGTCGAGGAACACGTGGTAGAACGCGCTGTCGACGACGGTGTCGAACCGGTCCTCCAAGCCCTCGAGTTTGGTGGCGTCGGCCACCTCGAAGTCCACCGTCACCCCGGCGCGCTCGGCGTTGCGCTTGGCCCGCTCGATCGCCGACGGCGACGCATCGATACCGGTGGTCGAGTAGCCCTTGGATGCGTAGTAGATCGCGTGATGTCCCGGGCCGGTTCCGGGGTCGAGCACCTCGCCCCGCACGGCGCCGTAGGCTACCAACTGCTGCACGACCGGTTGTGGGCCGCCGATGTCCCAGGGGATCAACGCGGGAGCACCCGGTTCCGATGACGCGTCCCGGTACAGCGCTTCGAAGTCCGGCTGATCGTCGTGGTTCGGTTCCCTGCTCATGACTCCTCCTTCTATTGCGGACGGGCAACACCTGAAGGGTCGTGCTGGCGATGAGACCAATGGTTTCGATGGTGGCGGATAAGTTCTCGGATGCTCAGTCTATTTGGTGGACCACCAAGGCTTGCTCGGTGCTGTTGTTCGTTCCGCTCGGGTGCCGAACGTGCTGATCTGACGAAACTACGACCCGGGATTCGGCGCGGCATGGTACGACAACGGCTGGTATCGCGGATTCGACACCGACGCCATTCCGTTGTCGAAGGCAACGCTTCGGTCCCAGTCGACCCAGATGTTGGTGGGATCGGTCGAGGCATCACGCGAGGCGACTTCGAGTGTGATGAACATTCGCGGGGCGGTCGCGATGACAGTCAGCAGCAGATCCTCGGCGCGGTAGTCGCCGGGGAACTCCCAGACCTCGGCGTTGTTCTCACCGCCGAAGTAGGGGTTCAGGTAGTAATGGCGCAGAAACCAACGAAGTTCGGGTAACCGCAGGTCAGTTCACCGGCGGCGATCGGCGCACAGCCGGGCCATGATCGGCGACTTCGGCTCGATCCGGAAGTTCCGTCAAAAGCCAAATACGTCAAAAGATTTCACCCATCCGGGCCGACCGTTGCAGATCTTCTTCCTGCCACCGGTGCTGAGCCTGTCCGCCATCACCGCCCCGGCAGTCCTGATCCATACCAACTACTGGTTCCAGCACCGCAAGTCCTACTACAACAAACAGGGCATTCTCATGGCGGCCATGGACGACAAGGACGTTTGCAACGTACTGGCGCATCTACCCGGCGCGGACCTGATCGAGGTCGACTCCGGTCACAATGTCCACTTCGAACGCCCGGAAGTCTTCCTCCGCGCGGTCCGTGAACTTGCGGCAAAGGCCGAGTAGGAGGCGGTCGATCAGTTCGGTACGGGATCGGCGGCCGACCGGCGGAAGCTCGGCCCGACCGCGCGGGAACCGGCCCTTCAGCTCGATGATCAGCGCTTGGTATCCGTGCGGCCTACCGTGGCGGCCTCGAGGCCAGAGGTCGGCTGCGCAATACCTCGAACGTTGACCTCGGGGGAGTCGCCGGTTCTTCCCTCGCTGAGCGAGTATCTGAATGCCTGGCGGATCGTAGGGGGATCAGCTTCGAGGGCGCGGGACGAAGGAAGTTGCCGTCGCCGAGATCCACACGGGCGGACGGGAATTCGGTCACCAGGTCCCATGATGGCTCGCCTCGGCCGGGCTGGGGGATTCCTTGGACGGGCTCGGGGAGGTGTTGTCATGTCCGGTGTCCACCCTGTGGTACACAATATCTTCCACGTGGCATGTATTCATTTGGTCATCCACAGGGTCGCCGGAATCGATCGGGGAGAAGGAAACGTGGCGGAGCGGTCGCAGGGTACGGGGCAATCTGGGCAGTCGGGGCGCCGGGGACCCTACGCCAGCGGGGTCGCGCGGCGTGAGGAGATCGTGCGGGCCGCGCTGGAGCTGTTCGCGGCCCGGACCTACGACGCGGTGTCGCTGCGGGAGGTTGCGGCGAAGGTCGGCATCACGCACATGGGGCTCCGCCACCATTTCGCCTCCAAGGAGGAGCTGCTCACCGCGGTGCTCCGGTACAAGGACCAGATCTCGCTGACTCCGGACCCGGACCACCAGGTCAGCGGGGTCGAAGTGCACGGGCTGGACTGGATCCGCGCCAGCATTGACGTGGTCGCCTTCAACTCCCGGCAGCCGATGGAGATCCGGCTGTTCGCGTCGTTGTCGGTGCAGGCCGCTGATCCGCAGCATCCCGCGCACGAATACTTCGTCGGCCGCTACCGGTACGCGCGGGAGCTGGTCGCCCACGAATTCGACATCGCCCGGCAGGCCGGCGATATCCGCGAGGACACCGACGTCGAATTCGCCGCCCAGACGATGCTCGCCGCGATGGACGGGCTCCAGATCCAGTGGCTGCTCGACCCCGTGCGCGTCGACATGGTCGACGCGTATCGGCAGTTCCTGGAGTCCTTCCTGGAGTCCCTGGCACCATCGCGGGACCGGCCGTAGACCGATGTGTATCCGGCGTCAGAGCGCGATCTCGTGCCGCCCGGCCGGATACTCTCGGCCGGCGTGTCGGTAGGGGATCGGGCTGTCGACGACCAGCCGCGCTCGGTTGACCGACACAGAGATCAGCCCGGCCGGGCAGGGAACCTCACCGAACGCCCACTTCAGCGTCCCGAGCGCCGGTTCGACCCGCGCGACGCTGAAACCCGGCACGGCGGGCTCGACTCCGAGCACTCGGGTCATCAAGTCGCGGGTCGGCGTGGACGACCAACCGTGGCTGACCGTGCCGCCGTACCAAGTCTCGGTCCACGAGGTGTCGCAACGCTGCAACGCCTCCGCCCAGTCCAGACAGAGGCCCGCGACGAGGTCGGCGCGGCCCGCCGCGGCCAACGCGTCGTGGACCACATACCGGAAGAACGGCTGAGCTCTGACAAGTTGCTTGTCGGTATCCCACCACGGCTCGGGGTGCCCGGTGCGCAGATAGAGGCCACCGACCGGCGCGTCGCTGTTCGGCACGACAGGCCCCTCCGGGCTGCTGAACGCGGCGTCGACGTGGGCGGTGGTGTCGGTGAGGACCTCCACCAGCCGGTTCAGCCGCGCGGTCGGCACGAGCCCGCCGACGATGGCCGCAGCCTGGGCGTGCTGGGACGCCGCGGGCCGCCGGACCCCGGCGACCATGGAGTCGGCGTATCGGTGCCGTTGCGGATCCCACAGCCGCTCGAAGCCTGATGTCAATCGCCGGTGCACGCGCTCGGCCCACCGGGCCCGGCCTTCGTCGCCGAGCCAGGAGGCCATCTCTTCGAACTCCAGCAGGGCTCGGCCCCACAATCCGCACAGCGTGGCACAGACCCCTTCGGTGGAGACGGCGGCCCAGTCGATCAGGACCCATCCGAACACGTCGCTCGGCAGACCATCGACGTCGCAGAACGGCAGGAACCAACGCAGCACCCGTTCCACGACCGGAAGCAGCTCGGCGATCTGCTCGGTGTCGCCGAGGTAGCGGTAGAGGTTCCACACAGCGTGGACCCAGTGCAATGCCCAGTCCGGGATGATCGTGAAATCGCCGTATTCGATGTCGCCGGCGACGGCCATCGGCAGCATTCCGTCGGCGCGAGGGGACGCGGCCAGTCGCGGATACCACGCGGCGAGACGCCAGTCGGTGTTCGTCGTGAAGTCGACCATCTGGTGCACGACGGCGTCCCCGGTCCAGGCTCGCTGCTCGCGGGTCGGGCAGTCGATGTAGGCGTCCGAGGAACACAGGGTGACGGTGCGCCGCCCCACTTCCCAGATTCTGTCCAGCCGCGAGTCGGAGGCGTGGAACGACGCGCCGCCCGTGACCGGGTAAGCACGGGTCCGGACACTCACGCCGTGGACGGTCGCGCCGTCGTCGGCCTCGACGAGTACGCCCCGCAGTCCGTATAGGTCCAGTGACTCGATGCCGCGCCTGGTGCCGTCGAGTGTGAGGACGAAGCGCGCGTCATGCTCGGTCGGGACCGGGACGCCGTCCTTCAGGAACTCGGCGGCCCGGACGGTGACGATCGCGCCCGTTGGCCCGGAGGCGTCGACGATGAGCGTGCCGGACTCGATCCGTTCGGCCAGGAACACGCCGGGAGAATCCGGCACCAGGGCGATGTCGACGGGATGCGGCCAACTGATCGGCCGCGGTTCCAGCGGCCCGACCGGGAAGCTTGGAGGCTCGGGCCGGCCCGGCTCGCCGGTCGTGAACCCGCGGCGCTCTACGGCGCCCGGCCAGCCCGAGTCGGTCGCGCCGAGCCATTCGGCGGGAAGCGCGCGGGCGTCGGCCAACTCTTCGCCGCGTCCGGACAACCGGTCGAGGACCGTCTCGCCCCAGCCCGCGAGGCACTGTGCCTGCCAGTGCGCGCCGGAGACCAGCCAGTCGTCCCCGAGCCGGGCCTCGAACACGAACGCCCCCTGATGCAGGTCGTTGGCCAGCGGCGACGGTGGCATCCACCACGGCTTGGGCCCGCCGTAGCGCCAGACCAGGGCGGCAATGACGTTGGTCCCGGGCCGCAGATACGCCGCGAGGTCGACGTCGTCATAGGGCTGCCGCTGGGGGTTGGCGCGGACTGGTCCGCGCGAGACTTCGACGCCATTGACCCAGAGTCCGTACCGCGACAGGGCGGACATCCGCGCCGGGACGCGGTCGGGCACCTCGCCGAGCACGAACGAGTGGCGCAGTGCGACGACCTGGCGCGCCCTGTCGGCGTGGTCCTGGGTGGCCGATGACTGGTCGGCCCAGATCCAACGGGCGTGCCAGCGCCCCGGGGAAAAGTCGGTCATGCGTTGTTCTCCAGTCGCTCGAAGTGGTCCGCGACGGCTGCGAGCCAGGCGGCGGGCTGCTCGGTCTGCGGGTTGTGGCCGGCGCCCTCGATGACGACCAGCTGCGCGTCGGCGATGCCGTCGACGAGCTGTTGGGCTCCGGATCGCAACGTCTTGTCTCGGGCTCCGACGAGTACCGTTGTGGGACAGGAGATCTCGCTGAGGCGGCCCACCAGCGACGGATATGAGCCCAGGGCGCGCCCGAACGCCGCGAACGCCTCCGGATCCATGCCGAGGAACGCGGCGGTCTGGCGATCACGTTGCTCCCGGTCGATGCCGCCCGGCCCCACTTCTCCCTTGGACAGCAGCTTCACGAGCTTGCCCAGAGCGCCCATGCCCCGGCGGCGGACGACGATGCCGACGATCCGCACGACCCAGGAGAGCGGGCCACGGGTTGGCTCAGGTGCGGTGTCCATGAGGATCAGGGACCGCACTCGCTCGGGGTGCGCCAGCGTATAGCGCTGTGCGACGACACCGCCCATGGAGTGGCCGAGCAGGTCGACCTCGCCGAGGTCGAGGCCGGTCAGGAAGGCGTGCAGATCCTCGGTGAGGGCGTCGAAGGTGTAGGCGTCGGCCCGGCCGGGTTTGCCGCTCATGCCGTGCCCGCGGTGGTCGTACGCCAGGACCCGGCGGCGCTCGGCGAGCCGGGGTAATACCGCCGCCCAGTCCGCTGTGCTTCCGAGGTATCCGTGCAGAAGGACCAGGGGCGCGGCTCCGGTCTCCGGGTGCCCTCGATCCTCGTAATTCAGGGTGACCTCACCCGCTGTGAGCTGTGCTTCGTTCATGGCGTCGCGAAACCCTTCCATGTTGCAGGTATTCGATGCTAGCATCGCGGCACCTCGAAGTGACCCCAGATCTCACTGGAGTCAAATCCCGTTCCCCCAACGAAAGAGATGCATCGTCATGCGTCCAAGACCCCGGACCTCGATCCTTGTTCTGGCAGCTGTCACAGCCCTGGCGGGCTGCTCGGTCAGCAGGGGCCCTTCGAGTTCATCGCCGACCTCGCCGAACGGTGCCGCGATGGCACCCGCGCAGGGCGTCACCGCGACGAGCATCACACTGGGCGTCGCGGGCACCGATCCGGCGCAGCTCGAGGCAGCCGGGGTCCAGGCCGACAACGGCCCGGCCACCAAGGACCTCTACACGGCGTGGATCGCGGCGCAGAACAAGACGGGCGGGGCTGGCGGTCGGCAGATCCAGTTCGCCTTCCAGCCGTTCCTGCCCACCGGTCCGGCGGCAGCCCAGGCCGCCTGCGTGGCGCTGTCCAAGGACCAGGCGGTCTTCGCGGCGATCGGCATCTTCACCGGGGACACGCCGCTGTGCTTCACCCAGACCGAGGGCGTGCCCTACATCGGGTTGTGGGGCCAGTCCGCTGACCGCGACGCGAAGTCCACGAAGGCTCCGTTCCTCGCGGTGGAGATGGCCGACGACCGGCAGCGCAAGGCCGGCGTGCAGGCGCTACTGGACCAGGGGCTGCTGAAGGGCCGCAAGGTTGCGCTCTACTGGGAGGCCCAGGACGACGCGGTCACCAAGAACGTCGTCAAGCCGCTGCTGCAGGCCGCCGGTGTCGACGTGGTCGCCGAGACGCCGCTCGCCAACGTCGGCACCGACCAGTCCGCGCAAAATCAGGCGCTGGACACCGTCGTCGAGAAGATGAAGTCCTCGGGCGCGGACACGGTGCTGAACACGTCGAACTTCTCCAACATCATGGTGGCCTTCCAGCGCAAGGGCTGGCTGCCGCAGCAGATCCTCGCCACCTCGCAGCAGGCGCTGAGCACGGACGTCATGGCGACCACCGGCATCACGCCCGCCACCATGGCCCCGCTCACCGTCGCAGCCTCCTATGCGCCGACGAAGGCCGAACTGGCCGCTGACGCGAACCTCACGCGGTGCGTCCAGGAGTACAACGACGCCTTCCCGGGCAGCGCGGTCGACATGGCGAAGGTCTCGCTGGAGATCCTCAGCGGCATCGCCCACCAGTGTGCGGCGTTCGAGCTGTTCGTGCAGGTGACCGACAACGTCGGCGCGAACATCACCCTGGACGGCTGGAGGACCGCCGCCGAGGGGCTCGGGACGTTGAACCTGGCCGGCGTGCCGATCGGCTCGCTCGGTCCCGGCAAGCACAGCGTCGGCGACGCGGTCGGCGTCTACAAGTTCGATGCCTCCACTTCGCAGATGCTGCCCACCGGCCCCGCGATCGCTGCGACGAAATAGCAGTGGCACGAGATATCGGGACAGGTGGGAGGAATCAGACCATGGAGGACCAAACCGGCTCCGGTGGCAGCCTCGCCGACCTCACGGATGCGATGTTGCGTCCCGAGGCCCCGCAGGAGCCAGAGCGCGCCGTCGTCCCCGACCCGGGTGGCGCCGACTTCGGATCGGCGTCGCAACCCACGACTTTGCGGGCTGCGGTCGCGAGTACGGGGGCCGCGACGTTCACGATCCTGCTGTTGCTGACTTCGCTGGACGAGCTGGAGGGGGCGGCCCTCGGCGTGCTCGCGCCGAATATCCGGACCAGCTTCGGGATCAGCGACGGCATGATCGTATTTCTCTCGGTCGCGGCGGGGGCGTTCATCGTGCTCGGCGCCGTACCGATGGGCTGGGTCGCCGACCGCTTCCGACGCGGGCCGGTGATCGGAGCGGCGAGCATGGCGTTCGCGGCAATGGTGTTCGCCTCCGGGTTCGCGGCCAACGCCTTCATGTTGTTCTTGACCCGCTTCGGAGCCGGCGTAGCGAAGTCCAACCAGGGGCCGGTCCAGGGTTCGCTGCTCGCCGACACCTATCCGATCAGCATCCGCGGCCGGATCGGAGCGGCGATCGGCGTCGGCGGCAGACTGGCCGGCGTCCTCAGCCCGCTGATCGTCGGCGGGATCGCCGCCGCATTCGGGGGACCGGACGGCTGGCGCTGGGCGTACTTCCTGCTGGGACTGCCCGTGGCGGTGGTAGCCGCGGCCGCATTCTTCCTGCCCGAGCCGATTCGGGGGCGCTGGGAGAAGGCCGAGGCGGTCGGCGAGGTTCTGGTCGATGAGACGCCGCCGCCGATCTCGGTGGAGGCAGCGTTCGCCCGACTCGGCCGGATCCGGACACTGAAGACCGTCGTTCTCGCCTTCGCGGCCATGGGATTCGGCCTTTTCACCGCACCGGTGCTCGGCAGCCTTTTCCTCGAGCATCAGTTCGGGCTCGGGGCCTTCGGCCGGGGCGTGGTCAGCACCGTCGGGGGAGCAGCAGGACTGTTCGTTCTGCCGTTCGTCGGCCGCTACTACGACCAGCAGTTCCGGCACGACCCGGCGCGCGCCCTGCGACTTATCGGCCTGCTCACGCTTCCGTCCGCGTTCTTCCTCCCCTTCCAGTACTTCGCACCGAATATCGTGTTGTTCACCGCGTTCAGCGTCCCTCCGGTCGTCCTGCTGTCCGCGGCCTTCGCGATGATCGGTCCGCTGCTCCAAACGATCGTCCCGTACCGGCTTCGCGGCATGGGTTCGGCCATGGGGTCGGTGTATGTGTTCTTCATCGGCGCTACCGGCGGTGCGCTGATCTGCTTCCCGCTCATCAACAGCTTCGGGGTCCGGACGGCCGTTCTCGTCACGATGATCCCGTCCACAGTGGTCGGCGGCCTTCTCATCATGCGCAGCGCCGGGCACGTGAAGCGTGACCTCGCCAATGTGGCCGCGGAACTACGCGAGGAGCACGAGGAACACCTGAGGCGCATCGCAAACCCGGACGACGTACCGGTCCTGCAGGCCAACGGCCTGGACTTCTCCTACGGCCAGGTGCAAGTGCTCTTCGACGTCAGCGTCGAAGTCCGCCGCGGCGAGGTGGTCGCCTTGCTGGGCACGAACGGCGCCGGCAAGAGCACGATCCTGCGGATCCTCTCCGGTCTCGCCACTCCAGAGCGCGGAGCGGTGCGGCTGAGCGGCCGGACCATCACCTACGTGTCGTCGGAGCAGCGGGTTCGCCTGGGCATCGTGTCGCTGGCCGGCGGCGCCGGGGTGTTCCCGACGATGTCGGTCCGAGAGAACCTGGAGATGGGCGCGTTCATCTACCGGAATGACCCGGCCGACGTGGCCGACCGCATCGATAGGGTCCTGGCACTCTTCCCACAATTGCGGGACCGGCAGCGGGCACAAGCCTCGACGCTGTCCGGAGGCCAGCAACAGGTGCTCGCCCTCGGGCTTGCCCTGCTACACGACCCCGAAGTCCTTCTCATCGACGAGCTTTCCCTCGGCCTGGCTCCCGCCGTGGTCGCCGAACTGCTCGACGTCGTGCGGCGGCTCCGCGATTCCGGGCTGGCCATGGTCATCGTCGAGCAGTCGCTGAATGTCGCGTTGTCCATCGCTGACCGCGCGGTCTATCTGGAGAAGGGCCGGATCCGCTTCACGGGAACCGCCGCGGACTTCGCCGCGGGTGATGTCGCGCGGGCCGTGTTCTTCCGGACCGGAGACGACGGCACCACCCTCGATCGGCATCAGGAAGGCACGCTGTGAACGCTCAGGTCCTCTTCGACGGACTCGTCAACGGCCTGGCCATCGGGTTGATCGCCCAGGGCATCGTCCTGGTCTACCGGTCGAGCCGGATCATCAACTTCGCGGTCGGCAACCTCGGCGTCATCGCCGCCGCTCTGTTCCCGCTCGCCGTGCTGAACTACGACTGGCCGGTGTGGGCCGCGCTGCTGGCCGTGCTCGCGGTGGGTACCGCGACCGGCGCGCTGGTCGAGCTGGCGGTGATCCGCAGGCTGTTCACCGCCCCGCGGGTCACGGTTCTGATCGCGACCATCGGCGTCGCTCAGGCCGCCGTCGCCGTCGTCAGCGCACTGCCGAAGGTGAAGGACACCCTCAGCGCGCGGTATCCGGTGCCGGTCACCGGAAGCTGGACGCTCGGCTCGGTCACCGTCACCGGCGCTCAGGCCGCAGTCCTCGTGGTCGTCCCGGCGGTCGCCGGGGCGTTGTCCATCCTGCTCAACCATTCGACCACCGGCCGGGCGGTGACTGCGGCGGCCGACAACATGCCGCTGGCCCGGACGCTGGGCGTCAACCCCAAACTCGTCTCGACGTTGGTCTGGACGATCGCGGGACTTCTGTCCAGCCTCGCGATGATTCTCATCTCGGGGCTGTCCGGCACCGTCACCGCCGTCACCGACCTCGGCCCGAACACGATGGTGCGGGCCCTGGCCGCAGCCGTGATCGCCGGCCTGGCGTCGTTCCGGTGGTCGATGGCCGCCGGGGTCGGGATCGGTGTGGTCCAGGCCTATGTGCGCTTCGAATACGTCACGCAGCCAGGTCTCATCGACCTACTGCTCCTGGCCGCAGTGCTCGTGGCGGTCGGCCTCCGGGCCCGCCGCGACGACCGAGGCGGATCGGAGACCATCGCGTTCGGCCCGCGCGAGCGCGGCGTGCCCGAGCACCTGCGGCAGCTGTGGTGGGTTCGCCACCTCGGGCTGCTGTCGGCCGCGCCGGTGATTCTCGCGGCCGTGGTACTGCCGTTGATCGTCACCGAGCCCTCGCGGCATTTGCTCTACGCGACAGTCCTCGCCTATGCGATCTGCGCCAGCTCGCTCACGGTCCTGACCGGATGGGCCGGTCAGCTGTCCCTCGGCCAGATGGCTTTCGCTGGACTCGGCGCGCTGTCGGCGGCGACGCTCACCGCGGGTCTGACGATCGGATTGGGTGCAGACACCAGGCTGACCGTGAACCCCATGCCATTCCCGGTTGCGGTTCTCGTCGCATCCGCGATCACCGCGGCGCTCGCCGCCGTCGTGGGCCTCGGAGCGCTGCGCGTCAACGGGATGCTGCTCGCGGTCAGCACGTTCGCGGTCGGCGTGGCCGCGGTGAGCTTCCTGTACCGGATGGACGTGTTCGGCACCGCCGAGAGTGACTCCGTCGCGTTCCCGCGCGGGACGCTGTTCGGCTTGGTCCTTTCGAACGAGCGCACCTACTACTACGTGCTGTTAGCTGTCCTGGTGCTCGTCGCGGGGCTGCTGTCGCGGCTGCGTCGCACCGGGCCGGGTCGCCGGATCATCGCGGTGCGCGACAATCCGGACGCAGCGGCGGCTGCCACTGTCCGGCCGGTGCGGACGAAGGTCGGGGCGTTCATTCTCTCCGGTGCGCTGGCCGGCCTCGGCGGGGCGATGCTGGCCGGCACGGTTCAGTCTGTCCCGGTCACCGAACGCTTCTTCCAGGTCGGGGACTCTCTCGTGCTGATCGCCATCGTCGTGATCGGCGGTCTCGGCTCGGTCTGGGGGCCGGTGCTCGGGGCGGCGTGGGTGATCGGACTGCCCGCGTTTTTCCCCGGCAACCAGCTTGTGCCGCTGTTCGCCTCGAGCCTGGGACTGCTGATCCTGCTGCTGTACTTCCCCGGCGGGCTGGTGCAGATCGGACACACGCTGCGCAACGTAGTGGTGCAGTTCGCTGAGAGACGTCTGGGTCGTGAGACGGCGCCATCCGTCCCGCGCTCCGCAAGTCAGCACACAGCCATCCGCGTCGGACAGCCGACACGGCCGACGCCGCCTACCGGCGGACCGGCCTTGGTAGTCCGTGATTTAACAGTGCGCTTCGGCGGCAATACCGCCGTCGACCGCGTGAGCCTGAGCGTCGGCGCCGACGAGATCGTGGGGCTGATCGGAGCTAACGGGGCAGGCAAGTCGACGCTGCTCGGCGCGATCGGCGGCTTCGTCCCCGCATCCGGAACGGTGGAGCTGCTAGGCCAGGATGTCTCCGGCTGGGCACCCGCCCGCCGCGCCGCGCTCGGACTCGGCCGCACCTTCCAAGCCGCCAGACTCTTCCCCGAGCTGACGGTCCGGGAAACGATCCTGGTCGCTCTGGAGGCACGTGGGCGGTCCGGGCTACTCGCCACGGCAGCCTTCCTGCCTCAGGCGTTGCGCGCGGAACGGGTCCGCCGAGCCGAGGCCGCCGACCTCATCGACCTCGTGGGTCTCGGCGCGTACGCGGACCGGACGGTGGCTGGGCTGTCGACCGGCACGCGGCGCGTCGTGGAGCTGGCGAACCTGCTGGCCCTGGATGCACGGGTGCTGTGCCTGGACGAACCGACCGCCGGTGTCGCGCAACGCGAAACCGAGGCCCTGGGCCCGCTGCTGTTGCGGCTGCGCCGCGAGCTCGGCGCGTCGATGGTCGTCATCGAACACGACATGCCGTTCCTGATGTCGTTCACCGACCGGCTCTACTGCCTGGAAGCAGGCCGAGTCATCGCGGAGGGGACGCCGACGCAGGTCCGCACCGATCCCGCCGTTATCGCGAGCTACCTCGGCACCGACGAGCGAGCGATCGACCGCTCCGGCGCGGCCTGACCGCACATCCCGCAGAACATCACCACCACGAAAGGCACAGCCATGGCCCTGGACCCACCGATCCAAGCCCTCGTCGCCGGACTCGCTGCGGCCGCCGCAGCCGAGCGCGAAGCCGCCGACCTGAACGAGCGGCGGCGGATGTCCGCCGCCACGATGGTGCTCGCCTCCACCGGGCGCGGCCCGGATGTCGTGGCCGCGGACCACCTGATCCCCGTCGACGGCGCCGAGATCCGTGTCCGAGTGCTGCGCCCTGCCGGTTTGGCGGCGCCCGCGCCGGCGCTCTACTTCATCCACGGTGGCGGCTGGACCCTGGGTGACCTGGATACGGCCGAAGTCGAGTGCGGGCCGATGGCCGCGATGGCGTCCTGCGTCGTGGTGTCGGTCGAATACCGGCTGGCCCCGGAGCACCCGTTCCCGGTTCCACTGGAGGACTGCGCCGCCGGGTACCGCTGGCTCCACGACAACGCACGGGAACTGGGAATCGATCCGGCCCGGGTCGCTGTCGGGGGAGTGAGCGCCGGAGGAAACCTCGCCGCAGCGCTGTGCCTGCTCATCCGTGACGACGGAATGCCGCGGCCGGTTCTTCAACTGCTCGACGCTCCCGGACTTGATCTGAGGCCGCTACCGATTCCGGAGAACGAGGCCCTCGGCGGTCTGACCGCCACCGCGATCAACGAGTACGCGAGCAACTACATCGGCGAGGACGGCGACCCCCAGAACCCGCTGATCTCGCCGCTGCTCGCTGACGATCTGTCGGACCTGCCGCCGACCTTCATCACGGTCGCCGAACTGGATCCGTTGTGCGGCCAAGGAGAGGAGTACCTCGAACGGCTGCACGCGGCAGGTGGCGCCGGTGTGGCGTTCCGGGTGCTGGCTCACTCGCACGGGACCTGGTTGATCCCGATCACCGCGACGTTCACCCTCGTCCGCGAGGTCCGGGCCGCCGCCTTGCGGCACGCGTTCGCGAGCACGCTCGTCCTCTGACGTGCATTCCCGCACAACCCAACCAGCTACCACCGCAGATCGCACCACCAAACCGCTGTCACACGACCATGAGAGGTCAAGGTGTTCGACCAGTTGATCCATCGCAGTACCCCAGGCGGTCCGAGACGACGTTCGGTCCGCAAGCGCCCTGTCGGGCTCGGCGCCTTCGCGGCCGCAGCTCTGCTGGTCAGCGCTGCCGTACCTGGGGGCGGCTCCGCACCCACTGCCCCGATCGTCGTCGACAAGGTGTCGTTCCAGAGCAGTCCTGTGGCCTACGACATCAGCATCCAGCAGGACGTTCCGATCGCATTGGCGGACGGTACCGTGCTCCGCGCGGACGTCTACACGCCTGCCGTCGTCGGTACGGCCGCGGCGGCACCCGGACCGTTCCCGGTGCTCCTGAATCAGACCCCTTATGGCAAGGGGGTGAAGCAGGCCGAGCTGGAGTACTTCGTCCGGCGGGGTTATATCGCGGTGGCCGTGGACGTCCGCGGCACTGGTTCGTCGGCCGGGACGTGGTCGCCGTTCGCCCCGATCGAGGCGCAGGACGGCGCTGCCCTGGTGAACTGGGCTTCGGCGCTACCGTCTGCGGACGGGAACGTCGGTCTGTACGGGGACTCCTACACCGGCATCAACCAGATCTCCACTGCGGCCGCCGTCGGGCCGAACTCACACCTGAAGGCGATCTTCCCGGTCGTCGCCGGGAACGATCTCTACCGTGACCTGGCCACCATGGGCGGCCTGCCGAACGCCGAGTTCATGCCGTTCTGGCTCCTGTTCACCGGGCTCGGAAACCTGACCAACCCGATCAACAGCGCGCTGAATGCGGCGTCACCGCAGGACATCCTGGATACGCTGTCCGTAGAGCTCCAGCACATCGGCGGCGTCGCGACGGCAAACCTCCCGATCCTCAACGGTCTGATGTCCGGCGGCGCCGAGGCGTACGACGGCTCGTTCTGGCAGCAGCGCCGCCCGGCGGACCAACTCGCGAGCGTGGTCGCCAATGGTGTGCCCGCGTTCATGGTCGGCGGCTGGTTCGACTTGTTCCAGCGCGGGGCCCTGATGAACTATGCGGGTCTTCAGAACGCCTGGGCCGGCCGCACCGTCGGCGCGCCGATGGCGGCCGGGCAGCCGGTCACCGACCGCTACCAGCTGCTGATGGGGCCGTGGTACCACGACCCGCGTCAGGACTCTTCGTTCGACCTGTCGGCGCTCCAGCTGCGCTGGTACGACCATTGGCTCAAGGGCATGGATACCGGCATCACTGGTACCTCGAACCCGTTGCACGTCAAGGAACTGGGTTCCAGCCGCTGGCTCGACACCCAGAACTATCCGTTCACCGGGGCCAGCCCTACCCGCCTGTACCTCGCGAAGGGCCCGAGTGGGACTGCGACCGCCTCCGCCAACGACGGTCTACTCACCACAACCGTGCCGACCACGGACACGAGCGATTTCATCACCTGGACGTCGTCGAACTCGACGTGCACCCGCTCCACGGCAACGTGGTTCGGCGGCTTCATCCCCAACCCCTCCTGCGACGACACCAACACCGCCCGCGAAAGCGGACCAAACTCCCTCGTTTACACCACACCGCCCATGACCGACTCGACGGTCATCGCCGGCCCGATCGGGGTGACTATCTACGCCTCGGCGAACACGAACGACACCCAGTTCGTCGTCACAGTCACCGACGTCGCCCCGGACGGCTCATCGGTCCCGCTCAGCGAAGGAGCCCTGGCCGGCACACATCGCGCGATCGACGCCGCGCGCAGTTGGTACGCACCCGACGGCTCGTTCCTGATGCCATACCACCCGTCCACCCCGGCGAGTACCAGCCCGGTGCCGACCTCCCAGATCAACCGCTTCGACCTGGAGGTCTTCCCGGTCTTCGCCTCGATCGCTCCGGGCCACCGCATCCGCGTGGTCGTCACCACCGCTGACACCCCGCACCTCATACCGACCATCCCGCAGGCGTCCGACCTACTTGCCGGGATCTACCAGGTGAAGCAGGGACCCGATTCGGCGTCCTCGGTGACGATTCCGCTCGCGCCCTCGAGCGCGTTCGGAACGGCTTGCACGAGTGTGTGTCCGTGACCACTTGATGCAGGCGCGACACTGCGGCCGTGTCCGGAATCGTCCGACGACGGCCGCAGGTCTCCGGGTCTCGCTCTTGGGTGATACACCATTCACAAGCCGCTGACCATCGGTTTCCGAACGCTTCGTGCGGATGCCCAGCTCGTCGGCCTCCATCAGGATGTGGGCATGAAACACGCATACGAGGACCGGATCGCTGGGATCCTGCTCGGACTCGACCAACTTCGAGCAGCTGATCTGAGGACCACGGTCGTCTCGCTCGGTGACCGGGAGGTCATCGGCTACCAATGCACTATCCACGGGGCCGCCGTGCACCGCTACGAGCACGCGTCTCCCGCGGACTCGGAAATGCTCGCGGCATTCGAGAGCAGACTCGGCGTCGAACTTCCGGCCGACTACTTCCAGTGGATCACCAGGGTGGGCGACGGTGGGGCCGGACCGATGCTCGGACTGCTCCCGCTGGCGCAGGAGGCCGAGGACGCCGCGATCGACTACGCCGCGGACTTCCCCTTCACCGCAGATCGGCCATGCGCGCCCGCCGCTGAAGATTCCGAGATCCAGTGGTCGGAGAACATCGGCCGAATCCACCGCGGTGCAACCTTCCTCGCGAACGAAGGATGCGGCATGTACAACCTCCTGATCCTGCGCGGCCCCGCCGCAGGGCAGGTGTGGTGGCACAGCTACGAACACGCCGCCGCGCTGCCAGTGCTTCATCCGGACACCCACAAGCCACTGACGTTCCTTGACTGGTATGAGCTCTGGCTCACCCGCGCCCTCGATCCGGACCATGACCAGATAGGGAGCTTCGCCAAGTTCACCGACCAGGTGTGATCGCCAGTGCGCTGTGGATCATCGGTCCATCGATCGATGTGCAAGGCTTCGCCACTGACCTTGCGGGTCAGCGATGTTCGCCTTCGTAGGCGAACCAGTCGAACGCGACTGTTCCGATCGCGGCGTAGATGCCGGCGACGCGTCCGGTGAAGGCGGCTGCGGTGTCGGCTGTGAGGTAGCGCCCGTCCATGGCAGCGATTTCGGTGGTGTCGGGGCCTTGTCCGTATCCGAAGCCGACGGTTTCGCTGGTCGCGATGGTGTGTGATTGTCGAAAGCCTTTCTGTTCCAGAGTGTCTCGAACAGCAGAACTTGCTCGGCCACACACGCCGGGCCGGTCTGTCCCTCGATCCAAGCGGATTACAGCCATCGCACCCCGCGAGGATTGCGAAACCTCGCCACTGTAGCTCCCAAGGCCGACAAGACAATTCGGTATCCGCCGACGCGCACCGGGGGGACGAGGAGTATCCGCCCGATCGGGCGCGAAGGCGTTTGCCGACGAACTGCTGATGCTCGATATCCCGGACCTTGACATGGCGAACAGGTGAGCCACGTCACCCGCAAGGGCGGGGCCAGGGATGTGGTCGAGTGGCAGACCGACACCGCACGTCTGCTGCCGGGCTTTTGGCCGGCCGCAGGAAGGGCCCGCTGTTCCTGACCGATCGCAAGGCGAAACCCGGTGTGGCCACCGAGACATCGACTCGTCGACTTCACGAGCCCAGCTGTCCTACCGCCGGGCCCGACCGACGCTGACGCGGATGAGCGGGCACGATATGGCACCTGCCCCTTGCCCGAGCGGTCTCACTTGAGGGAGGGCGGTGTCGTCTGGGGGTGATCACGCTGACCGGGTAGGCGGGTTCGGGGACCTCGGGAGTGATGCGCTCTTCGACGAAGATCCAGTACCAGAGCATGAACATCAGCACAGTCCACAGCTGCCGGCTTCGATCGAATGGGTCTGCTCTGTGCTCCTCGAGCAGCGCCAGGACAGCGCCCGCCCGGTCCGTGTGACACGGACCAGGCGGGCTCGAACGGGTTTTGTCCGTTCTCCGTCTAGCCGGACAGGCTCGGCAGCAGTCCGTTGAGGCCGCAGCCGAAGCTGCCGAAGCTGCTGGCTGGATCCACCTGGACGGTGATCGACTTCTTGATCAGATCCTGGGTGGCGGTCAGCGTGTGCGAACCGGTGGTGCTGGGCGTCCAGTTGATGGTCACCTTGTCGCTCAGCAGAGACGGGCGGACCGGGCTGCCGATGAGTTCGGTGCCGTTGTCGCTGAAGCTCACCGAGAGCAGGTGGTCGACCTGGACGGTCGCGGTGAGGGTGTAGGAACAGCCGACATTGTGGGAGGATCCGCCCGAGACTTGCAGATCGGACGGCCACGCGCCGGCCTGCGGCGCGGTCAGGACGATAACCCCGGCTACCGCCCCGAAGGTCATGGCTCCCAGGCCGACCCGGCGCGCGGGCTGTATGTGCGTTCATGCAGGTATTTCCCTTGGGAAACTGTGGTGCGACCGTCGACATCGAGGTCGCAGCGTTTGGCAAGGGGCGATGTGCTCGGCGTCGCGGGGATCACGGCGCTCTTCGAGGGCGATCGCCCAGCCTGAACCCACGCGCTGCGGGCTGGCTGTGTTGCCCGGTGTGTGATTCGCGCGGGTCAACGCGCGAACATCTGGCGTGCGGTCGGGTGAGACCGGCAGGTTCATCGGGTTGGCCCGCCCGCTCCGGACGACCCAACGACACAAACTCTAGGATCGGACGGATACCGAAGTGAAACACCATTTCCGGATGGATTCACAAGGTTCCGTTTTCAGTTGACCAACGTGGTCGAGCGGGCAACAACCTAATGGATGTCTCGTAAGTCGTTGAGCGGCAACGGGTACCGTCCCACCGGTGATGATCTCGGCGACAGATCCAATGATGGTGGAGTTGTCCTGGGCTGCGGCCGCGCACGTTCGCTCGCCTGATCACCGGGTTGCGGCGCGAGGGCGCCGACGGGCCGTTACGGGGCCAACCTTGGGGGTGTTTCGAAGACCGGGTGTTGCAGGTGGCCACACTGTGTCTGTCCTCAGCGTAACGGGGGGACCTAGAGCCGAACCTGAACACTGCTGGGGGCGAAGAGGTTCGGCATCGGGTCAGAGCTGAATGCCGGTGAACAAGTCGTCTTCGGGCAGCGTGGTCGCGACAAGAGAACGCGCCAGGTGGTAATCCTCTGTGGGCCAAGCCTTCTGTTCGAGCTCGATCGGGCACTGAAACACCGGTCCGTCGGGATCCATCTGCGTCGTATGAGCGAGCTGGGCTTGTTTGCGGGTCTCGAAGTACTCAGGGCAGTGGACCTGAGTGGTGATCTCCCAGGTGGGCTGAGTGTCGTCCCAGCTCTCGAGCACCGCGCCGTGCGGTGAGTTCAGACCCGCGCCCGTCATCGTCTCGTACATTGCCCGGAAGTAGGCCTTACTGAAGGCGCAGATGTAGTACAGCTTCAACGGTTGCCACGGGGCGCCGGCGTCGGGGTACCGGGCGGGGTCAGCGGCCGCGCTGAAGGCTTCGACCGCGACCTGATGGGTCTTGATGTGGTCGGGATGAGGGTATCCACCGCGCTCGTCGTAGGTGACCAGGACGTGGGGGCGGAAGCTGCGGATGGCGGCGACCAGCGGACCTGTGGCCTCGGTCAGTGGGGTGAGCGTGAAGCACCCGTCATGCAGGTCCTCGCCTTCACCGGGCAGACCGGAGTCGGCGAAGCCGAGGAACTGTTGCCCGACGCCGAGGATCTGGCGGGCCCGTTCCATCTCCTCACGACGCAACCGGGGCAGGTTCTCCCACACCTCGGGACGGTTCATGCTGGGGTTGAGGACGTCGCCGCGCTCGCCGCCGGTCAAAGTGCACACCATCACTTGTGCACCTTCTTCGGCGTAGCGGGCCAGAGTGGCCGCGCCTTTGCTCGATTCGTCGTCGGGATGTGCGTGGACGGCCATCAGCCGTTGCCCGGCTCGGATTCCGCTCGTGGTGGACGGCATCGCTATTCCTCCAATGATGTTGTCTGACAGAAACTTCGGGCAATTTCGGGGTCAAGTTTCGGGGGTGTGTTCAGTGCCATGGATACAGTGCGGCGGGGATCAGGGCGCAGGCACCGATGGCCAGGGCCCACCAGAAGGTGTGGGCGTAGGCGTCGGCGGCCGGTGCCTCGCCCCGGGCCAGGGCGTGCTGGAGCACGACCACCAGCAGAGCGGTCCCCAAAGAACCGCCGATCCGGTTGAGCACGGTTCGCGCGCTGGTGGCGGCTGGGTTCTGGCTGTGTTGCACGGTGGTGTAGATCGCGGCGATGTTAGGCGGCATCGCGGACCGGCTCCGCGTACGAACAGGGCCGCGCAGATCACGAGCGACCGCGATCCGCAGCAGGTCGTTGGGGCCGGCGTAGGTGGCTGCCGCAGCGGGACGCGCCGCGGTCGGGCCCGCGCTAGCCGGTTCCGTCAGCGCGGGTCGCGGCAAAGAAGGACGTTCCCTTCGAACGCAGGGCCGGAGGTCCTGCAAGTTTCGCGTCCGCGGTCACAGGGGAAGGTCACCCACGATGCGTGCACCGTTGTCGAAGACGAGAGTCAATACCTCATCCTTCGTCTGTGCAGTGGACAACCGGCATCGCAACAGACCTAGGACGGGGCCTGCCGTGCGGGGGTCGTCCTCGATTCGGACATCCCATTCCTTGCCCTCAGCGTCGATAAATTGGAAGTCGTTGAGATCCAGGTAGGGATCACCTGCAGCGCGTGGGACCGGGTCAAACAGAACGATACGCACCCAGCCGCTCCAGACCCATACCTGTTCAACTTCTAGGCCGGACAGTCCCGCATACCAATCTGCAACCACGATCGGCAGCGTACTGGCGACCAGTACGTTCCGCGGGCCGAGATGCTCGCGGCCCGTTGATCTTCAGCGGACACGGTCCGGCCTACGTCGGTCTACCAGGGTCGCGGCAAGACAGGGTGTTCGAAGTGCAGGCATGGAGCCGGTGCTTCGTGAGCGCCAGAATGGCATGGCCGAGAACGAGATTCCTTCACCTGACCACGAATTCGGGCTGCGCTTCGATGCGCTGGCTGGCAGCATGTCGGGATGCCGGATTTGCAGTGGTGCGATGTCGAGGAGCTATTCGACCCCGACATGATGGGTTCCCTGCCGGATGTGTACGTGCAGGAGGCATCGGTCGAGGATTGGCAGGCGGTGTTCGATCTGATTCGGTCGCAGGGGTGGGCGTGGGAGTACTGCGAGGGTGATCGCAAGCAGGAGTTGCCTGCTGCCGCGGAGGTGTTGTCCCGACCGGACGATGCCGAGTGCGTGACACTGCGGGTCTGGCCAGTGCCGAACGTGCGAATGATCTTTCGTCCTTGGCCTGGCGAGATCGATTTCGATGTCGACCTTCGCGAGTTGCAGGGCCAGGCCGGGGTGGACATTCTGTGCGATTTCCTGTGCGCGATCGGGCGGCGGCTGGGCAAACCTGTGCTCATGTGCTCGGAGTTCGACTCTTTCAGCTCCCGATTCCCGGTCCTGGGATTCGACCCCGCCGCCGACCGTGTGGTACTGATGGCCGACCGACTCTAAGCCTTCAGCGGGGCCTGGTGTGCGGTCTGGGATCCCGTTCACGACGCCGTGATCATCTCCGCAATTCGTCAGGGCCTGTGCCGCACCGGGAGCCCTTCGAACCGATCGATCAGCGGCAATAGCGTGCGTTTGCGGGGCGTCGGGTGCGCGATGAAACACCATGGCTCGGAGCCACGAAGATACTGGCTGTTCAGGTCGGGCTCTCTCAGGGACGATCACAAGCTGTGCAGGTCGAGCATTCTGGTCATTTCATTTACGGTTCGGGCTACCGGATCACACTGCAGCTCGATCTGCAGTGGGATTCACAGTCCGGGGATTCGGCGGTGCAGCGAGAACGTGAGGCGGCGCAGCACGCGGTGGCGGCCATCGCCGAGCTCTCCCGCGAACTGATCGATCCTCTGGAGTTCGGACTCCTCAAATGCGTGATGCACCAGGTACACGGAGTGTGGCTCGTCGCGGAACAGCCGGTACCGAACTGCCATTGGTACCTGAAGCCGACATGGAGAGCGGCGGATCCGCTGTACACGCATCCTGTGGTGATCGATGCCGAGACCGTCGATGAATCCGCCATGCTGATGCTCGTCGATTCCATGTTCGCCGAGCCTTGTGAGCTGGGCGTGGACCAATGGCCGTCATGGGACGAGATGTATGTCTACACCGCCTGGGCGCGAGTGCCGGACGCCGTGGCGGCCGCGGCAGGCGACTCTAGTCGTCGATGACATCGACAACAAGCAACTTGATGTGCGAGTGCCGCTGAATCGGCGGGCGAACGGGATCTGGATCGGTGACCACGACCTGTATCGGACGCCGATCAGGCTACATGTGTACAGGAACGACGGATCCGGTCTCTCGGAAGGGAATTCCCACTACGCATCCCTCCGGCTCATGATCCTTGTCAACTGGTCGTTGTGGTGGGAAAACGGATCACCGGGCAGGGCCATGCTCGATGAAGCGCTCGCAGGTCTCGACCGAAAAGGTTGGTACGTGCGGGAGCAGTAAGGCCCAGAAACAGAGAGAAGGTCCTGTCCTCGGCATGAGCGCGCACTACCGCCGGTCGTACGGCGCTCTGCCCGTTGATCTTCCGAGGTGCCGCGCTGGCCGATTCGGTCAGCGCGGTATGCGGCAATAGCGGACGATTCCCATGTCGGTGAATCCGGCCGCCAGTGCCCCGCACCCGCCGCTTCAGCCAACGCGCCATGTGCCACTCCGCATTCGGTATGACAGTGCGGAGTGGCCGAACTAGGTTCGATATGTGGACCGTGAAACCTTCGCCGAGCGGCTCGCTGCTGCCGCAGCGGCGGCTGTACAGTGCGCGCGCGTCCATCTAATCGAGGATCTGCCCGCGTCGCTGGCGTTCCGGGTTCGATTGAACCAGTCCTACGACGGGCTTCCCGCGCAACCGAGCGAGATCAGATTTCCCGAGGACAGTTCCAGTGATCGTGCTACAGCCTTGCACCGCTGCGACTTCGAGACGGTAGTCGGCGAGTTGTGGCGGCAAGGCCACGTACCGCAGTGGGTGAACCTCGCCGTTGTCGGCGCCTCGCACTTGGCGACGATCATCGAAGTCGTATGTTGCGGCCGGTTCACCGCCGATGAGGGCCAGCTGTACAACATGCCCGGTGGCACAGCGCCATTCCATGCGGTCGGGCCTGTGCTGCCGCCCGCCCACGACGGCACCCGATTCAGCATTCACGCGCGCAGCGAATGCTGGGACCGTGAAGACCTCGACATGCTCACCGCAGCACCGGACCGGGTGTGGTCGTTGAGAATCGAAACCGACGAGTTCGACCACCGGATGCTGGACGCTGTTCCCGACCTGCCCAATGTGGAGATTATCGAGCACGCGGCATGCACCCTCGCAGGCGAGGCATTGGCAGCATTTGCCCGTTTCCCGAAATTGAGGGTCCTGCGACTGCACCTGTCGAAGGACGACCGTTTCCATCTCGGCGGCAGCCGCCTCAGCGCGCTCACCAACCTCGTGATCGAGAATCTGCCGAATCGATCATGGGCCCACGATCTGCGCGACAGCGCCCCCGGTCTCACCAGTCTGGACCTGCGTGGGCGAGACACGGTCCGGTTCGACGGCTCGTTCCCGGAGTCCTTCCGTCACTTGAGCATCACTGCACCTCGGATCGCCGGCGCAACCCTGTCACCGCTTCGGGTCTACCATCTCGATATCCACCTTGCCGACAGCACAGACCGCGATGTCCTTTCGCTACTGCACGCGATCACCCCCGTCGAGACGCTGAGCCTGCGCGGCACGCCCGTCACCGATTCGATCTTGCCGAGTCTCGAGGGCTTCCACCTCGAAGGCATCGACCTGGTCGGCACGCGGGTCAGCGCCGCAGCGTTGAACGATTACCGGGACCGCCACCCTGAGTCCAGGCTGTACCCTCAGTCGCCGGCACCGACAACGGAATCGATTCGGGCCGCCAGCAGATGGTCTGGCCAGCAGATACAGCTGGCCAGACCATACGACGCTTCCGATGCGGTCGAATGAAGTCCACGAACCACATCCAGGACGATGCCCTGAATTCGGCATGTGCGGACACAGAGCGGCCCCGAGATACCCCGGGGCCGTTGATCTTCAGCTAGGTCGCGCTGGCCGCCTTGGGCCGCGCGGGATGCGGCAGTTGAGGATGTTTGCGGTCAGTCACCAACCGCCGGCAACCAGCCACTCCGTTTGGAACTCCGACGGAGATATCCGAACGGCGTGGAGGTTCGGGTCGTTCGAGAGGTCTTCGATGCTGGGGACCGGTTCCTCGTCCAACCACGTGAGTTCGGTATCGATGGATCCTCCGGCGAGCCCCGTGCGACCATCCGGAAATCGCTGGATCTTCCGGAACTCGGTGCCATCGTCGAACAACTCCGAGAGCGTCACCAACAGTTCATTCCCTCTGACGCGGGTCCGCGTTACCTGGAGATACCACATACCCGGGTCGGGAGGTACGAAGTCGGCTGCGGCCGATTCGGCGGCAGCTCGATCGAACCCTCTACGTGCTCCGCCATCGGGGAAACCGGCGCTCAACTTCGGTCTTCCTACCTTCGATCCAACCGTCCAGAACCTCACTGTAGATCCTGGCCGGTCGCGCATCCGTCTGGCTGCCATAGAGATTCGGCCAGAATGCGCTGGTACCAATCACACGCTGTTCGGCCGTCTCGGTTGGCCGCAGCTCGTTGATCCCCGACCTGCAAGCGATGGCCGGTCCGGTCAGCGCGGGAAGCGGCAGTACAGGACGTTGCCGGTTCACCACCCAGCAGCTATCGCTGCTGGGTGGGCCCACTCGACGAGTTGAAAACTTCCTCCGAGCTTGTCGGTTCATGCGGGTGTGCGTTGTACTAGGTCCAGGATGAAGGCGGTTACGTCCGTTGGCTTTTCCTCGGCCATGAAGTGGCCGGCGTCGATCGGCTGGTAGGTGGCGGTCGGAGCCCATTGCCGCCAGAGAGCGGCTGCGTCGAATCCGAGACGTGCCCCCCAGTCCTGGGAGATCACTGCAACAGGCATGGCCAACTGGGCACCTGCCTTGCGGTCGGCTCGGTCCATCGCCAAGTCGATTCCGGCGGTGGCCCGGTAGTCGGCGACGATGGATGGCACAGCATGCATGGAGCTGTCGATGTAGTGTCGGCGGACCTCGGGTGGGAAGGTGGTTCCGCTGGGGTCCCAGGCGTCGAGGAACGAGCTGAAGAAGTCTTCGGCGACGGCTTCGATCATCCGCTCGGGCAAGCCCTTTGGTTGCGCCATCAGATATAGGTGCCAAGCGACGGCGGCATCGACACCGTGCAGCACGTCCCAGGTATCCATGGTCGGCAACACATCCAGAATCCCCAAGTGGGTGATCATGTCCGGGTGGTCGAGCGCTGCTCGGACCCCGACCAGCGCTCCGCGGTCATGGCCGATGAGGCTGAACTGTTCGTAGCCGAGTTCGCGCACGACACTGACGATGTCGAGCGCCATGGTCCGCTTCGAATAGGTGTCCGGCGTCGCCTCTTCGGGTTTGTCGCTCGCACCGTAGCCACGCAGATCAGGCACGATCACCCGGTGGCGGTCGGCCAGCTCACGGGCAACATGCCGCCACATGAGGTGAGTCTGCGGAAAGCCGTGCAACAGGACGATGGGGTGGCCGTCACCGCCGACGGCGACATTCAGATGGACGCTGTCCGCCCCCAGGACATGGCGGTATTCGAAGTCGTTGATTGTCGTGCCCGACATGGGCGCGCACCTTTCGTCGATCGGTTGGACGTGTCGTCAGGAGAAAATGGCGGGTAGCGGAGGTTCTGCACTCGCGCTTGCTCGCAGAGCCGGGACAAGAATCGTGTCGACCAGATGTGCCAGATACTCGGCTCCGGCGGGAAGCCCGTTCAGCCTGCGTAGAAGTAGCACTGACCCAGTGATTTCCTCGAAAGGGAATGGTTGAGCACCGGCTGGTAGCTCGCCCCGGGTGATGGCAGCCGATATCACCGAGGCTGGCAACTTGGCGCCGGTCGGCCCGCTCGCTTCTTCGATGTGGCGACACAGGTCGGGATCCTCCAGACCCGCATGCAGCAGCATCAAGCTCATCGTCGGGTCGGCAGCATCCATCGTGGTGGCGAGCCGTTCACACAAGGCAATCAGGTCTCCGCGCAGGGAACCGGTATCGACCGGGTCCGCGGAGGTGCCGGCTGCGGGACCGGCCTTGACCGCGGCAACCACCATGTCCCGCTTGGTCTCCCAGCGCCGGTACAGCGTCGCCTTCGACGCCCGAGCACGACGCGCGACCGCCTCGAACGTCAAAGCGTCATAACCGACCTCACCCACCAGCTCCAGCACACACGCGAGAATCTCAACCTCACGCGCCGCATCACGGGGCCTTCCTGCGCGCACTTCAGATACCGGATCCGTGGTGTGACTATTACGAAACGACACGTTCTGTACCGTATATGGAGTTCGGCTGGTTGTCCACCGATCGGTCCGGTCATCCCGAAAGCCGAATGGCGCTGAACAGCTGCCCGGCATTTCGACATCCCATCGGCAGTCGCGGACGTTCTGCACCGGAACAGGTTCCGGCCGCCGGCGCGCCCCACGCTGGCCGGTTCGGTCAGCGCGGTATGCGGCAATACAGTGCGTTCGTCTGTCCGCGGAATCCGGCCATGGCGGCCGCGGTGGAGCTGCGGCGGCTGGTCACCGCATCGGACCGTCGAGCGCCGCAAGGCTTTTGGCAGACATCGGCGACACGCGCGGGCCTGCATCGCGGACAGGAATTTCTTCGCCCCGCCGGGAACCAGTCCCATCAGCAGGCGGTGGACGCGGTTGACGGTCTGGGTGCGGGTTCGACCGAGTTCGTCGCGGCGATCAGCGAGTCTCCGGAGGAGGCGTCCACCGTGGAGGGATGGGTCCACCGGCGCAGGCAACTCGCGCTGGTCACTTTCGGCAGGACCGCGACCGGGGTACCAGGCCGGAGTCGACACGCTGTGCGATTTCCTGCGCACGATCGGCCGGCGGCTGGGCAAGCCTGTTTCCATGTACGCAGAGGGCAGCTCTCATTCCCCGGTACTCGGTTTCGACCCCGCCGCTGACCGTGTGGTGCTGCTGGCAGATCCACACTTCGACTGACCCGAACCGATGAACAGCCGGCACGCTCAACTCGGCATTCGCGGACGTTCCGGTGCTGCGGCGACCTCTCCATCGGCGGGCCCGCGCTGGCCGGTCAGGTCAGCGCGGCATCACCGCACGTTCGAGTCGTGCCTGTCGTCGAGCTTTTGCCGGGCGTCGCGATCCGTCGCCCACGCAGGCAGTGGCTCTCGCGCCGACAACCACTGCGGCGGTATTCCGCGTACACCGTTTCGCGTGCCGATGCCTGTGCGCGCTGCCACGATTCCGCCGACGATCGCGGCCGTGGTGTCCGCATCACCACCGGCCTCGACACATGCGGTGACAGCGGCGGGATAGTTGTCGAGATAGGTCGCTGCCGCCCACAGGGTGAACGGCACCGTGTCCTGGGCGCTGACTTGTGCACCATTACCGAGTTCGTATGCCGCTTCGGCCACAGAGCGCCCCAACAACCGCCGGGCCCGGCGGACACCACTGGCGGTCCGGCCCTCGACCAGGTACGGCTCCACGACGGCCAACAATTCCTCAGGCGCGCAGTCTCTTCCGCGGGTCGCCGCGGCGTGCCCGGCCGCGACGGCAACCGCCATGGCGGCCACGATCGCTTCCGGATGCCGATGCGTCACCTCGGCCGACAATGCGGCTTGGACCGCCGCACGGTCCAGATTCCCGGCGAAATACGCTCCGAGCGGGGCGACCCGCATCGCAGCACCGTTGCCCCAGGAGCCTTGCCCGTCGAACAGAGCCCCCGCCGCGTCGGCCCAAGGCCGTCCGTCGCGAATCTCGTGCAGCACAGCGACTGTGCCGCCACTGTAGCCCCGGTAGGGCTCGCAACGGTCGGCGAAGGCTGCCGCCAGCCCGTCTCGGTCGATCCGGCCGTTGCCACGGAGCTGCACATACACAGAGCAGGCCATCTCCGTGTCATCGGTCCATTCCCACGGCGCCGCCGGCGCCCGGCCGTCGAGAAGATCGGGTAGTGAACGGCCCGGCACGAAGAATTGAGCACCGAGCGCATCACCGACGGACAAGCCCTCGAGACTGTCACGAGCGACATCGGAAACCAGTGGCATATCGGCAACCATGCTGCCAAACCAGTCCGAACCACCGCAACATCACTGCCCCGAATCATTTCGCCGGTTCATCGACAAACCGGAACTCGTCCAGCGAAATCATGCCGAAATCGGCAGTCGCGGACGTCGAGAGCCCTGGCAGGCGAGCCCGGCTATCCGGGGCGTCACCGGGAACCGATCCGTCTCGAACCGGTTGGCAGCCAGTTCCTTTCGTGTTAGCCGAAGAAGCTGGGCAAGCAGCTGAAGCTGCCCGTGCTCGTGGCCGCGCGGACCTGCACGGTCAACGGCGCCATGGGCATCGAGGAGGTGGCGAACTGTGCCGTCGCGGTAAGAATGTGCTGCCCAGCGGTTTTCGGGGTCCACGACACCTTCGCCTGACCCCACCCGTTCGGGCCGTCACCCACCGTGCCGGTGCCGATGGTGGCTCCATCGTCGAAGAAGGTGACCGTAATGCCGCCACCGGCGAAGTTGTCCCTCGCCTGGTCACCGGCGCGCAACCGGTACAGGTCACCACTATTCACCTCGTAGGCGCATCCGACCTGCGGATTCGACTGCTTTATGGCGATGTGCCCCGCGATGTTCCCCGTGGTTTCGGCCGCGGCCGGCGCGGCGAACAGCACTACCGGCGCCGATACCGCGACCAAAGCCCGAACGCCCCAGCCGATCCGGCGGTCCAGCCCACTACGTGCACTCATCTGCGTCTCCTGTTCTTCGGCCTCGAACGACGAGGTCGACGAAAGCTATCGTGCACAGGGAGTGAAACTGTCTCATTTCACAGAACTGGGGTTGCCCCTACTTCCCGGGGCATACACCGTCGCACTAGGTTCTGTCTCCCACCGCGCCGGATTCGTTCCGGCCCCGATTGCCGAATGGCTCAAATCATTCGGAGACAGAACCTAACGCAGTAATGCCTGGGAACTCCGACATCCACCGGTCGCGAACGTGTCGCCTCCGACTCCGGTCCGGCACAATCACGCTGGTGCGAGCCCTCGATCTCGAAATTGCCTTCCATCGGTACCTGGACAGCCATCGCAGCACCCTCGACAACCTCGACGCGACCACCGCGATCGCCGCGATGACCAAGTTCTACACCGATCACCGCGTGACAGATGTCGACCTTGACGGCGACGGTGACATGCTTCTGTTCCAGTGGGGCATTCATGGCGGTGGCCAGCAGGAATTTCTCTACGACATCACCCGGCAGGTCATCTCCGACCACGGGGGCGACGCTGATATCCGGCAACTCTCACTCACCCTGCACTATCCATCGACGCCGAGCTCCCGCAACATCGGAAACGGCAGCCTATGGTGTCCGCATCCCGAGCAGGCCCCATCGTTCCTGTCGCTGCTTGCACGCCACCCGGCGACAACTCACGCGATCACCTCTCACCCGCACCGGACCCAAATCACCTTCGATCACGCCGGATAGCATGCTCATCGGCATGAGGGTGCGAGTGCGCTGAATGGATGAGACCCGCTATGCCCGCAGTACACCGATCGCCGTAGACGTTCCCCGACGCAATAGGCCTGGAGCATGACTACATCTGACCTCAGCGGGCGATGTCTGACAGGGCTGTCGGCGGGATGATTCCGGCTGTGCCGTCACCCACTCGACAATCCGATTCCACCATGCCCAACAGCGTCCCGGATGAGGGCGCTTGGACGCCTCTGCAACGGGCCGGATGGCGGTGCGCGTTGACGGTCGGCGGGTTGGTTCTGGTGATATTCGTCTATGGCAACTTCGTTCTGCTGAATCCGGTGATCAAACCGCTGAAGGCGGGTCTCGCGCAGGTCGGAAGCGTAGTGGTGCGCGGCCGCGGCGTCGTCATGGATCCGGCGAATACCGGTGACACACTGGGGGAATGGTGCGCCCTGGCCGGATGTCTGGTCGTCGGGTTGGTCGTGGCCACAGTGTGGGGCGTCCTCGACCGCCGCCGCGTCCATTATCGGCGTGCGCTGCGGGCGTTGTTCGAGGTGGCACGTGTCGGCCTCGCGGTCGAGCTGCTCGCATACGGGCTGGCGAAAGCTATTCCGGTACAGATGGGATACATGACTCAGCCCGCACATCAGCTGTCCCTGGCCGGTGACCTCGGGTTGAAGGACACTTTGTGGACGTTCATGGGTGCGTCGGACCCGTATTCGATTGCGACCGGACTCGCGGAGCTGACCGCCGGTGTGCTCCTGTTGTGGCGGCGAACGGTCCCCGCGGGCAGCGTGCTCGCCGCTGTCGTCATGGCACAGGTGTTTCTGCTCAATCTGTGCTACGACGTGCCGGTCAAAATCCTCTCGGGGACACTGCTGCTCACCGCGCTCGCCATCGCTATCCCGTTCTACCCGAATGTGATCAGGGCGCTCACCAACACCCCACCACTACCCCCACGACAGCTGTGGCCGGTACCGGGACCCGCGCGGATCCGCACCGGTGCGACCATTCTCGGATTCGTTGCGGTAGTCGCGAATACCGCACTTCTTGGTGCCCTGTTCATCATCGCGATCGTCGACATCCACACCCCGAAGTCGAACCTCGACGGTGTATGGCAGGCGGTTTCATTCACGGTCGACGGAACACCCGCGACGATTTCTGCGCACGACACCGACCCCTGGACGAATGTGGCGATCACCGACCGCACCGATTACCAGAGCTTCGTCAGCCAGACCCCCGACGGCATGACCACGATGTGGGCATTGGAGGTGCGCGAAGGAAAGCTATTGATCCGCCAACGGCTTTCGGACTCGCCCACCGAGATCCGATACCGGTGGAACGGCGATCAGACCCTGATCCTGTCCGGCACCCTCGGCGAGCACACCATCGAAGGACAATTCCAGTGGCGCGTCATGCAACGAGAACAGTCCGGATTCCGGCTGGTCCAGCCCATCCACGACCCCAGCCTGCCGCCCGAGTGACAGGGCGTCGCCAGGATCGAGGAACAAAGCCCCGCACTGCGCGCAACTCGGCAGTAGCTGACGTTCTGGGCATTCAGATCGGCACGGCGGGTTGATCTTCCGGCAGGCCGCGCTGGCCGGTTGGGTCAGCGTGCCATACGGCATGACCTGTCGGCCGGTCGTGGTTGGCGGACGTTCGGAGCGGGACGAACGCGGTCGCTCACATAATCCTCACAATTCCAGCACATACCGTGCAAATCGGGGACATAGGCTGCTGCCGTGTTCGTCAAAGCTTTTCGATCCTCCGATGCGCCCCTGTACGCCGTGGTCGTGGCCACGATTGTGCTCGGCGTGACGCTGCATCGCGGTTGGATAGTCACCAAGCTCTGGATTCTCGCCTTGCCGTTGCTGCTGGGAGTGTTCGTGGCTGCCTTGGCCTGCTTTGCGCTGGCGCTGTTTCTGGCCGGCGGCGATACGCGACGGTGGCCTCTGGCGGCAACCGCGATGCTCGCACTGATCGGGATCGGCGGGTCAGTTCTTCTCTTTATGAACCCGAAAGCTAGTGCGTGGACCAGGTTTTGGGTCGAGCGACCGGCATTCGCCGCTATCGCAGCGATGGAACTGCCGGAGGGCAAAATCCCCTTCTACGGTGTCGAGCTGCCTCCGCACCTGTGTCTCGTTTCGGCGAACTGCCGAGTGGCAGTGATCGGCACCAGTGGTGGGCAGCCAGTGCTGTTCGTACCCGACTACATCGGGATCCCCGACGATGCGCTCGGCTACGGGCATTTCGTCGGAACACCCGAGCCTGGACCGTACAACGGGTTCGGCGAACCTGTCTGCCCCACGATGGAGCTGGCGGGCGGTTGGTGGTGGCTCGACTCCTGCTGGAACGCTACTTAGGGCGTGTCCGACAAAGCGCGAGAGACACCGGCTGCTCGCACCGCACCGGAATCCGGGTTCCGGTATGCGGCAGATCAGTGCGTTCACAGGCTCGAGTGGAAGGATCCTCGTATGGGCGAGCACTTTGAAACATCGGCGGTGCCGCGGTGACCACGGTTCTC
>NZ_JBEXYE010000037.1:0-33854 GCF_040630785.1 Nocardia sp. NPDC005746 | reverse complement strand
TACATCTCCGGCCGCCGTTCGGATCTCATCCTGCGCGGCGGCGAGAACGTCTACCCGCAGGAGATCGAGAACGTCCTCGACGAGCACCCGCTGGTACGCGAGTCGGCCGTGATCGGCATCCCGCACGAAGACCTCGGCCAGGAGGTGGCCGCCATCGTCGTGGTCGACGACCCGGAGACCCTGACCGAGGACGAGCTGCGCGACCACGTGGCCAGGCAACTGGCCTACTTCAAGGTACCCGCCCGCTGGCTGGTCACCGCGGATCCGCTGCCGCGCAACGCCACCGGCAAGGTGCTGCGCCGCGACCTCACCATGGGGAAGTGAATTCCTGTGTACGACACCATCATCAAGAACGGCCGCTGGTTCGACGGCACCGGCGCGCCGTCGGCCATCCGCAATCTCGGCATCCGTGACGGCCGGGTGGCGACGGTCTCGGCCGCACCGCTGGACGAAACCGATTGCGGGCGAGTCATCGACGCGACCGGCCGCTGGGTCATGCCCGGCATGATCGACATCCACACCCACTACGACGTGGAGGTGCTGCTCGACCCGACGCTGTCGGAGTCGCTGCGGCACGGCGTCACCACGCTGCTGCTGGGCTCGTGCTCGCTGTCCGCGGTGCATGTCGGCGGCTCCGACGCCGGTGACCTGTTCGGCCGGGTGGAGGCGATTCCGCGGCAGTACGTGGTCGAGTCGGTGGACTCGTTGAAGACCTGGAACAGCGCGCACAGCTATGTGCAGGCGCTGGAGTCGCTGCCGCTGGGCCCGAATGTGGCCTCGTTCATCGGGCATTCGGACATCCGGACGGCGCAGCTGGGGTTGGAGCGGGCCACCGATCCCGACGTCAAGCCGACCGAATCCGAGATCGCGGCCATGGAGCACAAGCTGACCGAGGCGCTGGACGCCGGATTCGTCGGCATGTCCTCGCAGCAGCTGCTGTTCGACAAGCTGGACGGCGAGGTGTGCCGGTCGCGGACGCTGCCGTCCACCTACGCCACCGCGAAGGAACGCCGGCGGCTGAATCGCATTCTGCGCGACCGCAAACGCGCGTTGCAGGGCGGCCCGGACGTGGCCAAGCCGCAGAGCATGATCGGCATGGCGGCCAGCAGCCTGGGCTTCTTCCGGCCCAAGCTGAAGGTGAGCCTGCTCTCGGCCGCCGACATCAAGGCGATCCCGGGCGTGGTGAAGGTCTTCCCATTGCTGGGCAAGATCATCAACGGCCTGGGTGGCGACTTCCGCTGGCAGCATCTGCCGGTGCCGTTCGAGGTCTACTCCGACGGCATCGACCTGCCGGTGTTCGAGGAATTCGGTTCCGGCGCGGCGGCTCTGCACCTGTCCAACCAGCTCGAGGAGCGGCACGAGCTGTTCCAGGATCCGGAGTACCGGCGCTGGTTCCGCAAGGACTACGACAAGAAGTGGGGCCCGCGCGTGTGGCACCGCGACTTCTTCGACGCCGAGATCACCGAATGCCCCGATCCGAGCGTGGTCGGCAAGACCTTCGGCCAGGTCGGCGTGGACCGCGGCGGCATCCACCCGGTGGACGCCTTCCTCGATCTGCTGGTCGAGCACGGTCCGAAGGTGCGCTGGCGCACGACCATCTCCAACCACCGTCCCGAGGTGCTGAACGCGCTGGCGGCGGATCCCAGTGTGCAGCTGGGCTTCTCGGACGCGGGCGCGCATCTGCGGAACATGGCGTTCTACAACTTCGGGCTGCGGCTGCTGAAGCGAGTGCACCAGGCACAGCAGGCGGGAACGCCGTTCATGACCATCGAGCACGCTGTGCACCGGGTCAGCGGCGAGCTGGCCGACTGGTACGACCTGGACGCCGGGCATCTGCGGGAGGGCGACCGGGCGGATGTGCTGATCATCGATCCGGCGCACCTGGACGACAGTCTGGAGTCCTACGCGGAGAACCCGGTTCCCGAGTACGGCAACCTCTCCCGCATGGTCAACCGCAACGACGAGACCGTCACCGCGGTCCTGGTCAACGGCGAGTACGTGTTCGGGCTGGGTGAGAAGGCCGAGACGCTCGGCAAGGACCGCACCGGCGAGTTCCTGAAGGCGGGTGCGCGATGAACGCACGCAGGTTCGACGGCCGCACCGCGGTCGTCACCGGCGCGGCCTCCGGTATCGGCGCGGCCATCTCGGCCGCGCTGATCGCCGAGGGCGCGAATGTGGTGGGCTTGGACCTCGACGAGGCCGGACTGGGCAAGCGGGCAGCCGAACTCGGCGACGCCTTCGTCCCCGCGGTCACCGACGTCACCGACGAGGACCGGGTGGAGGCCGGAATCGCGGTCGCCGCATCGCGTTTCGGAGGTCTGCACGCCGCCTTCAACTGCGCGGGCGCGTCCCGTATCGGCGCGGTCACCGACCTCACCGAGGCCGACTGGGACTTCACCATCGACCTCATCCAGAAGAGCGTCTTCCTGTGCACCAAACACGAAGCGCGCCTCATGAAGTCGACCGGCGGCGGCTCGATCGTCAATATCTCGTCCCTGGACGCCCGGGTCCCCATGCCCGGCGGCAGCCCGTACTCCACGGGTAAGGCGGGTGTGGTCATGTTCTCCAAGAACGCGGCCCTGGAACTGGCGCCGCACCGCATCCGGGTGAACGCCGTGCTCCCCGGTCTGGTCGACACCCCGCTGGTGGCGGCGGTCATGGGGTATGAACCCGCGAAACAGATGTTCCTGGACCGAATTCCGATGGGCGCGCCCGCGACCCCGGAACAGATCGCGGGCCCATGTCTGTTCCTCGCCTCCGACGAGGCCTCCTATGTCACGGGCATCGACATGGTGGTGGACGGTGGCTGGGAACTGAGCAATTTCCCCAACCTCGCGAAGCTCGCGGGCTGAGCGGTACGTGATGAACACCGATGAGGTCATCGCCGGAATCGACCTCACCGGTCGCGTAGCCCTGGTCACGGGAACCACGGGCGGTCTCGGAGCCGAGACCGCCCGTGCCCTCGCGGCCGCCGGCGCCACGGTCCTGCTCGCCGCGCGGAACACCGCCGCCGCGGGCACGGTCGCGGCCGGTATCCGGACGCGGTTTCCCCGTGCGACAGTCGATGTCGTCGGGCTGGACCTGAGCGATCTCGGCAGCGTCCGCGCGGCCGTGCGGGCCGTCGCCGAGCGCGCGCCCGCGCTGCACCTGCTGATCAACAACGCCGGGGTGATGTACACGCCGTTCGGCCACACCGCCGACGGCTTCGAATCGCAGTTCGGCACCAACCATCTCGGCCACTTCGCCCTGACCACCGGACTGCTGCCCGGGTTGTCGGCGGGTGCGGATCGATCCGGTGTCGCGAGCCGCGTCGTCACGGTGTCCTCGGCGGCGCATCACGCATATCCGGCCGACCTCGACGACCCGAACTTCGAGCGCCGCGAGTACGACAAGTTCGCGAGCTACGGCCAGTCCAAATCGGCGAACGTCCTGATGACGGTGGAACTCGCCGCGCGGGGCGCGGACCGGGGCATCCACGCCTACGCCGTCCACCCGGGCGTCTGCGCCACCGACCTGTCCCGGCACATGTCCCGCGCCGACTTCGCCGAGATGCGCGGGCTCGCCACCCGCAACCCCTCGGCCGTGACCACCCTGAAGACGATCCCGGAAGCGGCCGCGACCTCGGTCCTGGCGGCGACCGCCCCCGGCCTGACCGCGCATTCGGGCGCCTACCTCGCGGATTACGCTGTGGCCCAGGCCAGTCCGCACGCCACCGATCCGGCCACCGCCGCGGCCCTGTGGGAGCTCTCCGACCGCCTCATCGCCCCGGCGTCGTAGTTCGGTCGACACCGGTCCCGGCCCGGCGTGGTTCGACTTCGCGGGCCGCGTTCCGGACCTGCTGCGGCGTCTGGCCGTACCAGCGGCGCACCGCCCGGGTCAGCGCGGACTGTTCGCGCAGCCCGATGAGAGTGGTGATGCGGCTCATCGGCAGATCGGTCTCGCACAGCAGCCGGTGCGCGATATCGCGACGGGCCTCGTCCAGCAGCGCCGTGAAAGTCGTTCCCTCGGTGGCCAATGCGCGTTGCAGGGTGCGCTCGTGCACCGTGAGCATGCGGGCCACGGTCTCGATGTCGGCCCGGGATTCGAGCAGGGCGCGGTCGATGGCCGCCCGGACCCGCGCGGCCGTGGTCCGGGCGGGGCCGGGGTAGTTGCGGTCCAGGAACTGCATGGCGACTTTGAGTGCCCGGCCCAGGGATTCGGCGGGAACCAGGGCGTCGCCGTCGGCGATGGCCTCGGGGGTGATCCCGAATCGCCGGAGCAGTGCCGCGCCGTCGCCGCCCAATTCGTCGATGAGTTCGCGGTATCCACGCAGGCTCGCCGCGCGCGCCATGATCGCCATCGGCCGGTCGCCCTCCCACCGGTTCGTCGTCTGCGCCGGGATCGTAACCCAGCCCGCCAACTGTCTGGGACGGAATGGCCGAATGGGGTTGTCGCGCTGGGGTAAAACGATGTCGCGCTGGGGCGAGTCGCTATTACCGGCCAGTAGCAACAATCTGTCCCAACAACGGTGCGAGAGGTGGGACTCAATGCTGAAGGCGCGATGGCGAACCCGGAGATCAGCCGGGAAGGTGCTGGTGATCCTGGCCGCAGTGGTGGCGGGAACGCAGTTCCTCGCCCCGATGGCCGTGTCGGACACCGCATTCACCGGGATCGACGGCGGCCCGTACGCGGCGGGCTGGACCGCCGCGGCGGACGGACCGCAGCCGCACAACGGGATCGGCCCCGATCTCGCCGTGCCGATCACCATGTCCGACGGCGTCGTGCTGAAGGCCGACATCATTCATCCCGCCGACAACGGCCGTGTCCCGGACGGTCGTCGGCCGGTGATCCTCCAGATGCAGGGATACGGCAAGCTGCCGCTGCTGATCGGCGAGGCGGTGCTCAGCGCCGCGGACGGCCTCGGCATCAAAGAGCCGCTGGAGGCGTGGGCCGCGTCGCTGAATCTGCCGGGCGTCGGAGTGGACGGCCTGTTCGACATGACCCGGCAGCTGGATTCGGGCGCCCTGGAGGCGGCCGCGCAGGACTGGGCGCTCGCCGAGGCCGGATACACCCTGGTGCAGGTCGATACCCGGGGCACCGGCACCTCCGAGGGCGCCTGGCAGGTGTTCGGCGACCGGGAGAAGCAGGATGTCGCCGAGGTGGTGGACTGGATCACCCGCCAGTCCTGGAGCGACGGAACCGTTGGGGCCATGGGGATCTCGTTCACCGCGATCACCGCGCTGGAGGCCACCGACCGGATGCCGCCGGGCCTGAAGGCCGTCTTCGCCTACGAGGGCAGCGCCGACATCTTCACCGATATCGCGGGCCCGGGCGCCGCGGTGGGCGTCGGCTTCCTGGTGCCGTGGCTACTGGGGGTCAACGCGCTCAAGATGATTCCGGACGTGACCGCGCTGCTGGTCGGAAAGTTCGATCCCGCACAGCAATCCCGCTGGCTGCGCGACCGCCTCGCCGATCCGCTGACCCTGGTCGACATGGTCGTCAACGGCTACACCGCCATGACGCCCGACCAGCTGACCGCGCGGACCCGCGAACTGGTGGACCCGAATTCGGGCTTCCGGCGCGGCCTGAAGACCGACATCACCCACATCCGGGTGCCGACCTTCATGGTGGGCGCGTGGTTCGACATCTTCGGCACGACGCTCACCGACACCTTCGCCGCCATCCCGCTGCCGCCCGAGCAGAAGAAGCTGATCATGGGCGACGGCTACCACCTGGGTTCCGGCGTCGGCGGTTTCGGTCATCCGGGCATGCCGCCGCGCCTGGATGTGTTGCAGCGGGCCTGGTTCGACCACTGGCTGCGTGGAATCGACAATGGCGTGGACAGATTCACGCCGCTGATCGTGAAGCAGCAGGGCGGCGGCTGGACCGACGCGCCCGAGTTCCCGCGCGCGGACGCCGTCCACCGCCGGATGTATCTGAACGACATCCCGTCCGGCACCGGTCCGGGCTCCCGCTACGACGGCGGCCTGTCCGCAGACCCCCGGCAGTCGGCCGTGCGCGATCTGACGGTCACCCCGGCGCTGTCGAGCCTGTGCGGCCGCGACGCCGCCCGCATCACGGCGGGCCTGACCGCGATTCTCGACCTGTGTACCAGCGATTCCCGCGTCTGGGAGAACGACGGCCTGTCCTTCACCAGTGGCCCGGTGTCCGCCCCGACCACGGTGTCCGGCCCGATCAACGTCCACCTGAACGTGGTCGAGGACGCCGCCGACGGGTACTGGGTCGCGACCGTCAACGATGTTGCCCCCGACGGTGTCTCGCACGAGATCGCGACCGGCCAGTTGGTCGCGTCCATGCGTCGGATCGACGAGGACGCGAGCCTCCGCTCCGCCAACGGCGACTACACCGAACCCCACTACTACCTCGACCTGGATCGGCGGCAGCAGACCGTCCCCGGGGTCCCGGTCACCCTCGATATCGCCCTGACCCCGATCGAGGCCGTCCTCCAGCCGGGCCACCGCCTCCGGGTGGACGTCTACGCGAGCAATTTCCCCAAGGCCCTCCCGCCGATGATCTTCCTCGCCGATTCCGGGCTGAAGCCCGAGCATCTGCGGCTGGACCCCGACGCACCCAGCTGGGTGAACCTCCCGTCGACGGTCGCGATCCCGGACTAGTTCCGCGGCGCGCCGAGGGTCCGGGGCTCGCTGGGGGGTAGCCCCGGACCACTGGGTGGGATAGTTTCGGGTGCCGGCCGACTGGAACCGGTGGTTGCGGGTACGGTTTGCCTGATCAGGGCGGACCGGATCCGAAGCCCCCAGTAGTCGGGGCCAGTTTTCCGAATCCGGGCGGGTGGGGGTGGCTGGTTTTGTACACTCCCCGCTGAAGTGAACATCTATCACTTCAGTTTTGAGCTCCGATTCGAGGTACTGATGAAGTCTGCTACACCAGGGGTGTTCGCCGTTCGTGCCGCCGCGGCAGTGCTCGGTGGTGCGTTGTTGTTCGCGGGGGTCACGGGGTGCGGCAGCGACAAGTCCTCAGAGGGTTCACCGACCGGTGGTGCGGTGGTGTCGTCGGCGGTGAAGGCCACGGGCGCGCCCGCGCCCACCACGACGGCCGCCGCTCCGGCTCCCGCGCCCGCCGAGTCTCCCGCGCCGGCACCCGCGGCCACCGAACCGGCCGCCCCGCAGCCCGCCGCGCCGGAAGCCCCCGCGCCGCAGCCGGTCGCACCGCAACCGGTGGCGCCCAAGCCCGCTCCGCAGGTCGAGCAGCCCGCGAAGCCCGCCCCGCCCACCCTGGACGCACCGGGCTTCGAGCCCCGCGCCGGATACTGAGAGAGCTGGACTAGTCAGTTGCTGGGCAAGAATGGACGGTGGCTGTGTGCTGCCGTCGTCGCGGTGGCGGCCTCGGTCTCCGCGATGAGTACCACTCCCGCCGGCGCCGATCCGGGCGCCGAGGGCAGAGAGCTTGTGACCCTGGGCGATTCGTTCTCGGCGAACGCCTGGGACTTCATGGACGGCGACAACACCTGTCAACGCCATGGGAAGACCGCCTGGCCGGTGCAGCTGGCCGAGCTGATGGGCGTGCACGGCACCGACCGGGTCTCGGATCCGTCCTGCCCGGGTTCGTCGATCGACAGCGGGCCGGGCTGGACCATGGCCCAGCAGGCGCAGCGGGCCGACAAGGAAGGCGCGTTCGGTCCCAGAACCAAGCTGGTGACGCTGCAGTTCAGCCTCAACGACAAGTGGGGCAAGAACGACCAGACGCTGTGGGGGTCGCTGCAGAAGTGCGTGTTCAACCTGCCGCTCGGCTGTGACCCCGAGGCCATCGACGAGAACCGCTTCCCCGACTACACCGGGGTCTCCGGCGCACTGATGGCCAAGCGCATGAGCAATGCGATCACCTACATCAAGTACTACGCGCCGAACGCGAAGATCGTCCTCGTCGGCTACCCGGAGCTGTTCACGCCGGGCACCAGCACGGTCTGCCTCAGCATCGGCGGCGTCGCGCCCTTCATCCAGTCGCGGGGCCGCGCGGTGGTCGAGTACTTCGACCGCATCGACAAGGCGGAGCGAGAAGCCGCCCAACTACTCGGGATCGAGTTCCTCGATGCCCGCGGGCTCACCACCGGTCATGGGCTCTGCTCGTCGCAGCCGTGGCTGAACGGTGTGTTCGACCCCCGGACAGATCTCGATGGTCTGTTCTTCCATCCGTCCACCCAGGGTGACACCGTCGTCGCCCGTGCCATCTACGACCGCTACGGTCACTGACCGTGTGCACAGCCGGTTATCGACGGTTTGTCCGTCGGTAGCTACTCGTCGAGTCTGCTGGTTGCGCAGGGGTTTTGCAGTTTGCCGAACTCCTGTCGCGGCTCTCGCAGCCTCTTGTACACTCCGCGCAAAAGTGAAAAATCCGCAGTTCAATTTGCGATACGAGGGTTCCAACATGAACATCCGCATCACTGGCAAGTCGACCGCTCGCGCCACCGTGGCCGCCATCGGTTCCGTCCTGCTCATCGGTGGACTCGCTGCGTGTGGCAGCGACAAGGCCACCGACTCGCCCGCCACCACGACCACCTCCGTGGTCGCCCCGGCGAGCAGTTCGGCCGCTCCCGCGAGCAGCGCGGCCCCCGCGCCCGCCGCCCCGCCGGCCACCACCGAGGCCCCCAAGGCCGAGGCCCCCGCCCCGGCGCTCGCGCCGCAGGTCGAGGCCCCCGCGCCGCAGCAGGTCGCGCCGCAGCCGGTCGCGCCCAAGCCCGCGCCGCAGGTCGAGGCGCCTGCCAAGCCCGCGCCGCCGACGCTGGACGCCCCCGGCTTCGAGCCTCGCGCAGGGTACTGACGAACCAGCGCAGGTTCTGAAAGACGGAGAAAGAGCACGTGTCGGGAAACAACGGACGGTGGCTGTGCGCCGCGGTGATGGCAGTCGCCGCGGCCATGGCGGGAACTTCGGGGGCACAGGCGGATTCGACTCCGCAAGGTAGAGAACTGGTCATTCTGGGTGACTCGTTCACCGCGAACGGGTGGGACCCGTCGGGGCAGGACAAGACCTGCCAGCACGGCGCCACCGCCTGGCCGGCGCAGCTGCAGGACCGCTTGGGCCTGCGCGGCGACGGACAGGTGTGGAACCAGTCCTGCCCGGGCGCGTCGATCGACACGGGGAACGGCTACATCCTGAAGGTCCAGGCGAGCAACGCCGACAAGGCGGGCGCGTTCGGTCCGAAGACGAAGCTGGTCACCCTGCAGTTCGGTCTCAACGATGTGTGGGGCGACTCCTCGAAGTCGCCGTGGGACTCGATGCAGGCCTGCTTCTACGACCCCGCGGGCGGCTGTGGGGCCGACGCGGTGGCCGACGGCCGGATGGCCGACCCGAAGAACGTGACCGGCGCCGAGTACGCCGCACGGATCAGCAAGGTCGTCGCCTACGTCCGTTATTACGCCCCGAACGCGCGCATCGTGATCGTCGGGTATCCGGAGTTGTTCACGCCCGGCCAGGACGCGATCTGCTTCGACATCGCCGGTTTCGAGATCGGCCAGCCCCGGGGTCGTACGGTCGTCGACTACCTCGATCGCTTCGATCAGGCGCAGCGGGAAGCCGCGGCGCTGTTGCAGATCGAGTACCTCGACAGCCGCGCGCTCACCCGCGGGCACGGTCTGTGCACACCTGACCAGTGGGTCAACGGCGTGTTCGACCCGAAAGTCAATGTCGCCGGTCTGCCGTTCCATCCGGCTCCGCAGGGCGACGCCGTGATTGCCAACGCCCTGCAGGAGAGGTACGCCCGATGACCCGACCACCCGAAGTCGTGCCCGGCACGCGGGAGGACCCCACCGCGCTCGCGGTGGAGTCCTTCTCCACCCAAGTGATCCAACCGGCGCCCGCGGCGCGCCCTGTCGACACCGCCGCGCCCGCCGTCGAATCCGTCGTCGAGCGGGCCGACCGGGTCCGCCCCCCGCTGCCGTCGCTGACCGGCGCGCGCTGGTGGGCGGCGTTCGCGGTGTTCGTGCTGCACGCGCTGGTGTTCCTGCCGGTGTACCCGTTCCAGAAGTCGGAGATGTTCCGCAACATCCACGCCTGGATTCCGATGCAGCTCGGCGCGGCGGGTGTGACCTTCTTCTTCGTGCTGTCGGGCTTCATCATCTACTGGTCGTTCCGGCCGGGCATGGCGAAGGGCGCGTTCTATCGCCGTCGCGTGCTGAAGATCTACCCGTCGCATCTGCTGGCGGCCGCCGCGTTCATCGTGGTGGCGAGCGTGCCGCTGCACCGCGCGGTGGTGTGGGTGCCGAACCTGCTGCTGGTGCACACCTACGTGCCGAAGTGGACCACGGTCGGCGGCCTGAACGTGCCGTCCTGGTCGCTGGCCGCGGAAATGCTGTTCTACCTGAGCTTCCCGCTGGTGCTGCCGCTGATCATGAAGGTCCCCACGCGCCGGCTGGTGCTGGCGGCGGCGGTCCTGCTGCTGGGCATCGCCGCCCTGCACACCTCCTACTTCCTGTTCTTCGACGGCCCCAAGGGCATCGCGAACGCCTTCGCGCCGCGGCTGGTCCCGGGCACCACGTCGCCGTACTACGAGCTGCACGCCTCCCCGGCGTGGTTCCAGCAGGCGAACATCCCGGTGTCGCTGTCGTATTGGCTGAGCTACACCTTCCCGCTGTCGCGCCTGCCGGAGTTCTTCCTCGGCGTGCTGGCCGCGCGCATGGTGCTGGAAGGCAAGTGGCGCAACACCAACCTGCTGTGGCCGATGGTCGCCCTGACCATCTCGTACGCGTTGACCTGGGTCGTGCCGGTGAACTACAAGATGTCGGTTCTGATGCTGGCCCCGATGACCGCGGTGGTCGCCACCATGGCGAACCGTGACCTGCACGGCATCGGCAAGGTCAACTCCCATCCGCGCATGGTGTGGCTGGGCAACATCTCCTTCGCCTTCTATCTGATCCAGTTCCCGGTCATGGTGCTGATCACCCGATACCTGATCGGCGGCAAGGAGTTCGGCGTCGTCGGCTGGGCGGGCTTCGCGGTGCTGAGCCTGGTGGTGTCGACGGTGATCGCGGCGGCGCTCTACCACTGGGTGGACCTGCCGATCATGAACAACTTCGCCCGCTCCAAGAAGAAGAAGCCCGCGAAGGTCGCCGCCTAGCCGGGCAGTACGTGTCGCACAACCGCTTCCGCCTATTGGTCGAATGACCAATAGGCGGTTCGCGTTCATCACCCGGTCACTGTGGGGCGGGTGGCTCGACATCTGAAACGTGTTCCATTCGGGTCGCATTTGTCACGACCTGTAAGGAACAGCTATGCGCCACAACGGCGTTCGACAACACCTCGGCAAGGCCCTCGCCCTCTCGGCGGCGGCCGCATTGTCCGTCCTGAGCGGCTCGGCCGTCACCCCCACCGTGGCGCAGGCCGCGGTCACCAGCCCGAACCTGATCGTGGACGGCGATGCCGAGGCGGTGGCGCAGTGCTCACCCAAGGGCCTCGACGGCATGACGCTGCCGGGGTGGAGGATCGTCAAGGGTGAGCCGAACGCCGTGTGCTACGGGCAGTCCGGGTGGCCCGGCCCGTCCTCCACCGGCCCCTCGAACCGGGGCTCGAAGTTCTTCACCGGCGGCGGCACCGGCAACTCCGAGATCGATCAGACCATCGACGTCTCGGGTGCGGCCGCGGCCATCGACGGGGGCGGGGTGAGCTTCGACCTGAACGGCTGGCTGGGCGGCTACGGCGCGCAGATGGACAAGGCGAGTCTCACCGCGACCTTCCTCAACGGGTCGGGCGGCAAACTGGGGTCGGCCGACGCCGGCAGCGTGAGCAGCATCGACCGCGGCTTCAATACCGAACTGCTGCAGCGTGATGCGAAGGGCACCCTGCCCAAGGGCACCCGCGCGGTCACGGTCGACGTGTACTTCACCTGGACCAACGGCGACACCACCGACGGCTACGCCGACAACCTGTCGTTCACCATCGGCGCACCGCTGCCCGCCCCGGCGCTGACCGCCCCCGCCACCACGGTCCCCGGCTACGACCACGTCTTCATGGTCTACCTGGAGAACCAGGACTACGACGGCCTCACCGGCATCATCGGCAATTCCGCGGCCCCGTATATCAACGGCCTGCGGTCCCAGGGCGCGACGCTGACCCAGTCCTACGCCACCACCCATCCCAGCGATCCGAACTACGTCGCGCTGGCGGCGGGCGGACTGTACGGGCTGGTCGACAACAGCGTCACCACCACGACCCTCAACGCCCGGCACATCGGCAACAGCGCGGACGCGGCGGGCAAGACCTGGAAGGGATACGCCGAGGACGCCAACGGCAACTGCGACCAGACCGCGCACGGCGAGTACTACCAGGACGACCTGCCGTTCCTGTACTTCCAGAACATGAAGTCCGATCCGGGCTACTGCGCCGCGCACCTGCAGCCGCTCACCCAGATGACGACCGACCTGCAATCCACCGCCACCACACCGAATTTCGTGTGGTTCGCGGCCAACGAGTGCCACAACATGGAGGGCTGCGGCGTCGCCTCGGGTGACAGCTGGCTCGGCGCGACCGTGCCCGCGATCCTGAACTCCCCGGCCTGGAAGCAGCAACGCTCGCTGCTGATCGTGACCTTCGACGAGGGCTTCGCCAAGCTCTTCGGCCCGCTCTACTCGAACCGGGTGCCGACCATCGTGCTCGGCTCGCAGAACTCGGTGAAGGCGGGCTTCAACAGCTCTCAGCGCACCGACCAGTACGGCCTGCTCCGCACCATCGACACCGCGCTGGGCCTGCAGCCGCTCACCAATAACGACCGTTACGCGGCCACGGTGAACGACATCTATTCCGGCCACTGACATCTGGCCCCGGACGCGGCGTGTTCGGTACGACTCGCCGCGTCCAGGGTAGATGGGGGAGGTGCGGGATTCTGTCGGTCCGCACCGCTAATCTGCGGGGATGGTCAAACCGGAATCGGCACTGCGGCGCTTGATGCGCGATACGGGGAAATTGTTGCAGCCGTACGGTTTCGAGGGGGCCGAACCCACCTGGATGCGGGTGCTGCCGGACGGTGTGGCCACCATCGCCCGGACCCGCACCTTCCGCACCTTCACCGGCGGGCAGCAGGTGCTGCGCTTCGGGCTGGGCGCGTGGGCGACCCCGGCCGCCTGGCAGGAATTTCGTATGTGGCGCACCGAGCGCTACGGTCTGCGGCCCCTCGCCCCCGAGGCGGCCACCGGTCCGGGCCTGCTCCCCGGCGAGGGCCTGCCCGGTGAATCCGGCGACCTGTGGTCGGTGCGGCTGGATCGCTACCAGCCGGGCCATGTCCAGCCCGAGGACATCGAGGCGATCCGTGCCGAGCTGCCCCGCCGCGTGCACGCCCACGCCCGCCGGGCGCTGCGCCTGCTCGAACCCGACAGTTACCTGGAAGAGCTACTGGCCCAGCCGAATCCGCGCCTCGAGACCTGGGAGGCGATCGTGGTGCTGCTCGCCGGCCAGGGGCCGGACCCGCGGCTGGACGCGGCCCTGGACCACCTGCGCGACCAGCCCGGCACTCAGGACGTCATGGAGTTCATCGCCGCTCGCACCCTGTCGAGCCGGTCCGCGTAGAAGAACACCCGCCCGCAGCCGGTACAGAGCAGGGCGAGCAGGTCCGACAGGGGCCGCCCGCCATTGCGCCGGACCAGATACATATCCATGCTGCCGCTTACCAGGACCCGGCGTTCACCACAGTCGGGGCAAGGCGTTTCCTGCGGCGTGACCCGCTCGGGCTCGGAAATTTTCGAGGGCACCCGGCTATTGTCGCCCGGCCGACTTCTGATATTCGCGCCATGCCTTCTGCGTGTCGGTCAGTTTCGGCCTCGGTGTGCGATTGCGGAAGAAATTCACCACCATCACGACCGGCAGAATGAACGCCTGGAAGAAGATCAGGTAGGAGTCGCCGTCGAAGAGGAAGGCGAGGTAGAAGGCGTAGCCGAGGTAGATCGCGCCGAAGACGGCGTCGATGGTGCGCGCGGTGTTGCTCTGGCCGTCGCGGACCGAGGCGAGCGCCAGCATGATCACCCCGCTGAGCGTGAGCAGACCGACATACCAATTGAACATGGATTCCCCCGAAGACAATTCAGGCCCGACCAGTCGGTTGGGCCGGGCCGAACGATAACACCGGGGAAAACCGGGCGCCACCGATAAATCGGTGGCGCCCGGTGTCTCAACGACGCGGAATGGCCGGGGTTTCCCAGGCTTTCGCGTAGCGCTTCTTGTCCGCGGACTTGTCCGGCTTGCTGCGGTAGACCACGTACGGCCGCACCAGGTAGCCGACCGGCGCGGAGAACATGTGCACCAGACGGGTGTAGGGCCAGAAGGCGATGAGCGCCAGCACGACCAGCCCGTGCAGCTGGAAGGTCCACGGCGTGCCGACCATCAGCTCCGGCTCCGGGTGCAGGGTGAACAGGCTGCGGAACCACGGCGACACGGTTTCGCGGTAGTTGTAGGTGCCCCACAGCAGGTTGCTGCCCCAGGTGTTGAGCAGGCCGGTGACCAGCGCCGCGGTCAACAGGACGTACATGACCTTGTCGTTGGCCGAGGTGGCCTGCCGGACGGCGGACACAGTGAGGCGGCGGTAGGCCAGGATGGCGACGCCGATGATGACCGCCAGTCCCGCGACCGAGCCCGCCGACACCGCGACCACGTGGTATGCCTCCTCGGAGATGCCGACCGCGGTGGTCCACGACTCCGGGATGAGCACACCCAGCACATGCCCGCCGATCACCCCGAGCATGCCGAAGTGGAACAGCGGGCTGCCCAGCTCGAGCAGCCGCGACTCGTGGATCTGCGAAGACCGTGTGGTCCAGCCGAACTGGTCGGTGCGGTAGCGGTACAGGTGGCCCAGCACGAACGAGGTGAAGGCGATGTAGGGGAGCATCAGCCAGAGCGCGGAGCTCATCGGCGGGCCTCCGTTCCGGAGAAGGCGAGCGGGTCCATGGCGAAGGGGTCGAGGCCGACCTCTTCCTCCGGCGGGCCCTGGGCGGCGAGTTCGGCGATGCGCCGGCGGTCGGCGGTGGTGACCGGTGGCAGGGTCGCCACCACCGACGCCAGCACCCCGGCGTAAGGAGATCCGCTGTCGGAAAGCGACAACCGCAGCAGTTCCAGGACCGGGACGTGTTCGCCCAGCAGTCGTTCGCCGCCGATCGGGTCGACGGTGGCGGCGAATTCGAGCAGCACGGGCAGGTGGTCGGGCAGTTCCTCGTCGCCGAGTTCGACCCCGGCGTGCCGGTAGGCGTGCTTGAACCGCAGCAGCGCCATCCCGCGCTTGCGGGTGTCCCCGTAGGCGTAGAAGGTCAGGTGCAGGCTGGCCCGGCGGCGCATGTCGAAGGTCTCGACGTACTCCTGGGCCAGGGCGATCGGGTCGCCGGTACGAAGGTGGGTGAGGAACCCGGCCAGCAGCGGGCTCACCGAGTGCGGCAGTTCCGCGGCGGCGGCGTCGAGTTCGTCGAGCAGCGAGAGGGTCTGCGCGTTCGGGTAGTCCAGCAGCAGCGCGCTCAGCCGCCACACCAGCCGCCGGTCCCGCTCGTTCATGGCGACGGCGGGCTCGGGGCGGCGGCGCAGTTTCAGCAGACTCATCGCGGTGCCCCGGTGGATTCCGTTGCGGTGCCACCGGTTTCGGCGTTGGCGTCGAGCTCGTCGATCAGCGCGCGGGTGCGCGGGTGCGGATAGTCGAGCGACAGCGCGTCCCGTCGCCACACCTCACGCCGGTCGTTGTCGCTCGCGGTGACGGCGGGTACGGAGCGCCGCCGCAGTCTGAGCAGGTTCATCGCGCCGCTCCTGTCGGTTCGGGCTCGATCGATTCGGTGTCGACGGCCGCCGGCGCCGGTGCGGGGGTGTGGTGCCCATTTCCATTGGCTCCATTGCCATTACCGACGGCGCCGTTGCCGTTGGCGGACGTGGGCACCAGCCCGCTGGTGCTCTTGCCGTCCCAGTTGAGCAGGTTGATCCGGTTGGACTTCTGCTCGGGCGCGGCGGCACCGTTGGTATCGGTGAGGTGGAACTTGTCGGCCATGTAGTCGAAGGCCGTCATGCCCGGGCCGCCGTCGGTATCCAGGGAGCAGCCGGTGGCGAGCGAATCCAGCTCGTGCGCTTTGGATGTCGCGCCGGACGGGATCACGTAGCGGTGTTCGTACTTGGCGATGGCGAGCAGCCGGTACATGGCCTCGATCTCCTCGGGCTCCAGGCCGACCGCGTCCGGGATGGACAGGTCGGGTTCCTGGCCGAGATTGATCGAGCGCATGAACGACCGCATGCCCGCCAGCCGCTGCAGGGAGGCGCGCACCGGGCCGATCTCACCGGCGGTGAACAGTTCGGCCAGGTACTCCAACGGAATTCGCAGCGCGTCGATCGCTCCGAACAGGTTGTTGTGGTTCTCGCCGTCGTGGCCGGTCTGGGTGAGGGTGTCGACCACCGGCGACAGCGGTGGCACGTACCAGACCATCGGCATGGTGCGGTATTCCGGGTGTAGCGGCAGTGCGATCTGGTAGTCGACGATCAGCTTGTAGACCGGCGAATCCTGCGCGGCGGCAATCCATTCCGGCGAGATCCCGGCCCGTTCGGCCTCGGCGATGACGCGCGGGTCGTGCGGGTTGAGGAACACGCCCAGCTGCGACGGGTACAGGTCCTGGTCGTTCTCGACCGAGGCGGCCTCGAGCACCTTGTCGGCGTCGTAGAGCATGACGCCGATGTAGCGCAGGCGCCCGACGCAGGTCTCCGAGCACACGGTCGGGATGCCGACTTCCACACGCGGGTAGCAGAAAGTACATTTCTCCGCTTTGCCCGTCTTGTGGTTGAAGTAGATCTTCTTGTACGGGCAGCCGGTCACGCACTGCCGCCAGCCGCGGCACTTGTCCTGATCCACCAGCACGATGCCGTCCTCGGCGCGCTTGTAGATCGCGCCGGAGGGGCAGGACGCCGCGCAGGACGGGTTGAGGCAGTGCTCGCAGATGCGCGGCAGGTAGAACATGAAGGTCTCTTCGAACTCCAGTTTCACCTGCTCGGACAGCTTGGCCAGCAGCGGGTCCTTGCCGACCTGCTCGGGACCCGAACCCAGCGAGTCGTCCCAGTTCGCGCCCCAGGTGACCTTGGTGTCCTCACCGGTGATCAGCGACTTGGGCTTGGCCACCGGGGTGGTGTCCATCTGCGGGGCGGACAGCAGGTTCTCGTAGTCGTAGCTCCACGGGTCGTAGTAGTCCGACACGGTGGGCAGGTCCGGGTTGGCGAAGATATTGAGCAGCCGCTTCATCCGGGAGCCGGACTTGAGCGTGAGGCGGCCCTTCTTGTCGAGGGTCCACCCGCCCTTCCACTTCTCCTGGTCCTCGTAGCGCCGCGGATAACCCTGCCCGGGACGGGTTTCCACATTGTTGAACCACACGTACTCGGTGCCCGCGCGGTTGGTCCAGGCCTGCTTGCAGGTGACGCTGCAGGTGTGGCAGCCGATGCACTTGTCCAGGTTCATGACCATGGCGAGCTGAGCCATGACGCGCATATCAGTACTCCACTTCATGCGAGCGTTTCCGAATCGTGGTGACCTCGTCGCGCTGATTTCCGGTGGGGCCGTGGTAGTTCAGCGCGAACGACTGCTGCGCGTAACCGCCGATGAGATGCGAGGGCTTGATCATGATCCGGGTCAGCGCATTGTGGATGCCACCGCGCTTGCCCTTGCCGACCTTGGTGTTCTCGCTGCCTTCGATGCGGGGGACGTTCACCGCGCGGTCCTGGGCGTGATACATGAACACGGTGCCCTCGGGCATGCGGTGCGAGACGATGGCGCGCGCCACGACGATGCCGTTGCGGTTGATCGCCTCGATCCAGTCGTTGTCGGCGACGCCGATCTTCTTGGCGTCCACGTCCGACATCCAGATCGCCTGCCCGCCACGCGAAAGCGTGAGCATGTGCAGATTGTCTTGATATGCGGAGTGGATGGACCACTTGGAGTGCGGCGTCAAATACCGAACGGTCACCCCGTTGCCATCGACATTGCCGATGCCGGGTTCGGCGAACAGCGCGCTCATGTCCAGCGGCGGCCGGTAGATCGGCAACTGCTCGCCGAGCTCCATCATCCAGTCGTGGTCGAGGTAGAAGTGCTGGCGGCCGGTGAGGGTGTGCCAGGGCTTGGACCGCTCGACATTGATGGTGAAGGGGGAGTAGCGGCGTCCGCCGGTCTCGCTCCCGGACCATTCCGGTGAGGTGATCACCGGAACGGGCCGGGCCTGCGTGTCGGCGAAGGTGATTCGCTTACCCTCGTGTTCGGCAGCCAGATCGGCCAGCTCGGTTCCGGTGCGCTCTTCGAGCGCATGGAACCCTTCCACCGCGAGCCGGCCGTTCGTGGTGCCGGACAGTGCCAGGATCGCCTCGGCCGCGTGGGTGTCCTTGGCCAGAGACGGACGGCCCTGCGCGACACCGGAAACCACCGTGCCGTTCACGCCGCGCAGGTAATCTACCTCGGCATCGGGAATTGTGGTGACACCCTTCGTGGTGAGTCCCAGGGTTTCCACAAGCGGTCCGAGCGCGGCCATCTTCTCCGCGACCTTCGGATAGTCGCGTTCGACGACAACGAGTTTCGGCATGGTGACACCTGGAACCGGCTCGCATTCACCATATTTCCAGTCCAGTACCCTGCCACCGGCCTGTGCCATGGCGTCGGCGGTGTCGTGCTGCAACGGCATCGCGACCAGGTCCTTGCGCACGCCGAGATGCTTCTCGGCCAGCCACGAGAACCCGCGGGCGATGCGGTGGAAGGCCTCGAAATCGGTCTTGGCCTCCCACGGCGGGGAGATGGCCGGGGTGAAGGCGTGCACGAAGGGGTGCATGTCGGTGGAGGACAGGTCGTGCTTCTCGTACCAGGTGGCGGCCGGGAACACGATGTCGGAGAACAGGGTCGTGGACGTCATGCGGAAGTCCATCGACATCAACAGGTCCAGTTTCCCGGTGGCGGCCTCGTCGCGCCATTCCAGTTCCTGCGGGCGAATGCCGGTGGCCTCGGTGGTCTGCAGATTGGAATCGGCGCCGAGTAGATGCTTGTGGAAGTACTCGTTGCCCTTACCGGACGAGCCGAGCAGGTTGGCGCGCCACACGGTGAGGACACGCGGGAAGTTCTCGGGCGCGTCGGGATCCTCGCACGCGAAGCGCAGATCGCCCGATTTGAGCCCGTCGACCACGTAGTCGGCGGGCGCCTTGCCCGCCGCGTCCGCCTCGTCGACCAGGTCCAGCGGATTGCGGTTCAGCGTCGGGTAGGACGGCATCCAGCCCAAACGCGAAGCGAGCGCGATATTGTCGGCCGCGGTCCGCCCGGCGAACGCACCCTTGCTCAGCGGCGAGGCGAACGATTCGCTGGTGAACGGGTCGTAGCGCCACTGGTTGTTGGCCAGGTACCAGAACACGGTGCCCTGCATCTGACGCGGCGGCCGCTGCCAGTCGGAGGCGAAAGCCAGTGTGGCCCAGCCGGTCACGGGACGGCACTTCTCCTGGCCCACGTAATGCGCCCAGCCGCCGCCGTTCACGCCCTGGCAGCCGGTGAGCAGCGTCAAGGTGAAGAAGGAGCGGTAGATCTGGTCGCTGTGGAACCAGTGGTTGGTGCCCGCGCCCATGAGGATCATGGACCGGCCCCGGGAACGCTCGGCATTGTCGGCGAATTCGCGGCCGAGTCGTTCGGCCTGTTGGGCGGGGACGCCGGTGATCGACTCCTGCCAGGCGGGAGTGTAGGGCTGAGTCGCATCGTCGTAGCCGGTCGGCCAATTGCCGGGCAGGCCGGACCGACCGACGCCGTACTGCGCCAGCAGGAGATCGAACACCGTCGTCACCCGTCGCCCCGCGATGACGGTGGTCGGCACGCCGCGGGTGAGGACAGCCGCATCGCTGCCCGCGGAGAGCCCGTCGAAGCGGGGGAACTGCACGGCCGCAACATCATCGGTGCGGCCGTACAGGGTCAGCAGGGGATCGATGTCCCCCAGATCCAGATTCCAGCGGCCCTTGCCCGCTTCGTTGAAGCGGTGGCCGAGGGAACCGTTGGGCACCCGGGGAGCGCCGTCCGCGTCCAGCAGGACGGTCTGGTGCTCCACGCCCTCACCGGTGTGGCCGAGATCCGCGGCGGTGAGGAACTTGCCGGGGGTGAAGGTGTGGCCGCTGTAGTCACCGGCGGTGTCCCAGCCGCCGTCGTGCTCGTCCAGCGCCACCAGGTACGGCAGGTCGGTGTAGCGCTTGACGTAGTCGTCGAAGTAGGGAGTCTGCTTGTCCAGGAAGAACTCTCGCAGCACCACGTGACCCATGGCCATGGCCAGGGCGGCGTCGGTGCCGGGACGGGCGGGCACCCACTCGTCGGCGAACTTGGTGTTGTCGGCGTAGTCGGGGGAGACCACCACGACCTTCTGGCCGCGGTAGCGGGCCTCGGTCATGTAGTGCGCGTCCGGGGTCCGGGTGACCGGGACGTTGGAGCCCCACATGATCAGGTATCCGGCGTCGAACCAGTCCGCGGACTCCGGCACGTCGGTCTGGTCGCCGAAGACCTGCGGGGAGGCGACGGGCAGGTCGGCGTACCAGTCGTAGAACGACAGCATGGAGCCGCCGATGAGCGAGATGAACCGCGCGCCCACCGCGTGTGACACCATCGACATGGCGGGAATGGGGGAGAAGCCCGCGACCCGGTCCGGGCCGTACTTCTTGATGGTGTGCACGTGCGCGGCCGCGGCGATCTCGGCGGCCTCCCACCACTCGGCGCGGACGAAACCGCCCTTGCCGCGCGCGGATTTGTAGGACTTGGCCTGGTCGGCGTCCTCGACGATGGACTCCCACGCCAGCACGGGATCCTTCAGCCGCTCCTTGGCCGCGCGGTACAGCTCGAGCAGCGCGCCGCGCACGTACGGGTAGCGGATGCGCGCGGGGGAGTAGGTGTACCAGGAGAACGACGCGCCACGCGGACAGCCGCGCGGTTCGTACTCCGGCTTGTCCGCGCCCACGCTCGGGTAGTCGGTCTGCTGCGACTCCCAGGTGATGACCCCGTCCTTGACGTAGATCTTCCACGAGCAGGAGCCGGTGCAGTTCACACCGTGCGTGGAGCGCACCACCTTGTCGTGCGACCAGCGGTCCCGGTAGAACTCGTCGGCCTCGCGGCCACCGGTCTTGTGCAGGGTGCGCAAGTCACCGGACACCTCACCGCGGTTGAAGTACTTCCCCAGTCGAAGCAGCGCATCGGCGGACGAGTGTCCGTTCTGCGTGATGGTCATAACGCCCCCTTCGAGCTGGAAAACCGGGCTGCTGGCTCGACTGTAGGGACGTCGGGGGAGGCGTCAAAACGGTTTGCTCACAATGCTCGAAACGGATTTGTGAGCTGTGAGATCGCCGCAATGTTCCGGTCACTGAGGGGTAGCGGCCGGGGTCACACGCTCCGGTCGCGACCTGGGAAAACCCTCCCGCGCCCGGTGAAACGTGTTCCCGCGAAGGTGTTTCGGACCAGTGGCGGTGAAGCTTCCGAAACGGTTGGTTCTCGCTTACTTAATATTTGTTAACACACCTTTTGATTGCTGGATGATTACCGGGGCCGTTTGAACCAGGCCGCGGAACCGGACTGGGCGAGCAGGATCACGATCACCAGGCTGGCGATCAGCCCGAGCAGGCCCGGAGGCTGCTTCGCACCCACGCCGCCCAAACCGATGACCATCTCGATGGAGGCCAGGACGAGCGCGGTGGTTCGCGTCCCGCCGCTCCCGTTCCGGAAGCCGAGGGCGACCACGCCGAGAATCATCGGGAACAGGTAACCGAAGCACATCGCGCCGGCGGCACCCGCTCCGGCAATCACGCCCGCCAGCACGGTCAACGCCAATCCCAGACCGCCGAAGATGAACGAGATCACCTGTGCCGCACGGACCGAACCCGGCATGGTGGCCGGGAACTGGGGGAACTGGCGGTACGGGTCGTACCCATACGGGCCCGGGGCCTGACCGTAGGGAGCGAACCCGTACTGGGGCGCGTTGCCGTTCTGCGGCGCGGTGCCGTACTGGGGTGCGGTGCCGTACTGGGGAGCTGTACCGTTCGGAAACTGTCCCTCTGACGGAGGCGGCGGCATGGGTGGCATCGGTGCCTGGGGGTCCCAATCCGCCGGGGCTTGCTGCAGCATCGCACCCGGCTCTCCCGCACTCGCCTGAATCTTGTTGAAATCCACCGACATCTCCCCGTATGTACTGCGTCCGAAAACGATCCTTCGGACTATCGCGGCGGCAACCCTAACAGCGGGGTACGGATATGGAGGGCGGCTATAGAGATTCGCAGGCCGATCGACTGATTCGGCGACCTATTCGGAATAGTATCCGAAATGGATGACGATGGGCTGGTACGGTATCGTCAAATTGTCGAAATATTAAGGGAGGCCGGGCATTTCGGGTTCCATGGGCAATCATGTGGGCGTAATATGGAGGCATGGATTCGAATGGGGTGACACTCGACGACTGCGGTATCGCCGAACTGGCAGCCGCGGTCTCGACCCTGACCGAATCCATCCAGGGCGGGAAGATGACCGACTTCTCCGATGAGGACGTCGTGTCGTTGATGCAGCAGCTCGAAACCTGCAAGCGTCAGCTCGCCGCGTTGGATACCCGCCTAATTATCGAAGCGGGAGAACGGTCCCTGCATTCACGCAGTGGCGCGGGGAAGATGGTGCCGTTCCTGCGCCACACCCTCGGGCTTTCACGCTACGACGCGTCGGTGCGGGTGAAGATCACCCACCACTGCGGCGAATTCGTGCAGCAGACCGGACACATCGCCCCGCCGGTGCTCCCGGTAACGGCCGAAGCGTTTGCGGCCGGGGATATTTCCCGCGATCACGTGCGCCACATTATGGATGTGATGAATCATCTGCCCGTGGACGTTCCCGCCGGGGCGCGGGCGGAGGCCGAACAGATCCTCGTCGACTACTCCCGCAGGGGGTGGCCCGATGACCTGCTCAAGATCGGCCGCGACATCCTCGCCCGCCTCGACCCCGATGGGAAGGTCGTCTCCGACGCGGATCGTCGTCGCCGTCGCGGGATCACCCTGTGCCGCCCCGGCGTGGACGGTATGACGCGCATCGAGGGGTGGATCACCCCGGAACTGCGTGCCTGCCTGGATGCGGTGTTCGCCAAGCTCGCTCGTCCCGGCATGTGCAACGTCGAGGACCCCGAAAGCCCTTCCTCTACCGGTGGGTTCATCGCGGACAGCATCCTCGATGCTGCCGCGCGTCGTGATCGTCGTGATGCCGGGCAGCGGACCCATGACGCGTTGCTGGCGTTGGTGCAGCCGGGTGTGAGCATGCGGACCCTGGGCATGCACCGTGTGCTGCCGGTCGAGGTCGTGCTCACCATGAGCCTGTCCGACCTGGAGAACGGCACCGGCGTCGCGACCACCGCGTCGGGCACCCAGATCTCGATCAACGAGGCCCTGAAGATGGCCGAAGGAACCCGCCCGGTCATCGCGGTCCTCGACGGTGACGGGATGCCGCTCTACCTGCGGCGCTCCCGACGCACCGCCAACCGCGCCCAACGATTGGCGCTTCTGGCTCGGGACAAGGGTTGTACTCGCCCGGGTTGTGAACAACCCGCCAACATGTGCGCCGCCCACCACGTCAATGATTGGGCCAAGGGCGGGCCGACCGACATCACCAACCTGACGTTGGCGTGCGATCACTGCCACGCGTTGATCAATGATGGGCCCGATGGTTGGAAAACCGTTGTGATGGGTAAAGATTCGCCCCACGCGGGCCGGACGGGGTGGATTGCGCCGAAGAGTCTTGATCCCACCGGCACGCCACGTGTCAACGATCGTCATCGTGTGGGGCAGGCGATCGCGGCTGCCGTCGATTCCAGTTGCCGAATGTGGCGCTCACGGGCAGCGTGACACCCGGCTGCTCGTCTGCTGCTGGCGTGCGCAAAGCGACGGGGAGTGTGGTTACGTCGCCTGCCCTGCCGGACTTGGGCTGACGCCGGGACTGCACGCATCACCTTTCAGAGACCAACCGCTCCGGCGTCTTGTGCTCTTCGGCTCTTCGTTCTTTTGTCTTTTCTTCTCTTCTCCAGGCGTCTTTTATCTTTTGGTCTCTTGATCTCTTGATCTCTGAGTCTCTTACTCCGCGACCAACTCCGCCTCACTCTCCAACGCCTGCCGCGTCTCTTCGGAAACCCCCACAGCCCCCGGCTGATACGTCACAGCCCGAACCTCCCCGCTGTACCGGAACACACCCCGGCGCTCACGGAGATCCCACGACACCGGCCCACGCGCGTCAACCCCGACCGAGATTCCGGTCCACGGTGACATGCCCACGAGCTGTACCTGGCCGGGCAACTCGCCCGCCCGCACCCCGTCGATGCCCAGCGTGAAGTCCCACCGCAGGTGCGGCCGGACCGTCGCCGACAGGGTGAGAAGCCGACTGCCCTCGGGGATTTCGCCCGCGTCGAGGGTGGCGTACCGCCCGTAGGCGTTGTAGCCGAAGATCAGTCGCCCGTTCTCGATGTAGAGCAGGTAGCCGCCGAGCGGGTCACCGTGCGCGACCAGGACGCCCTCGTCCCCGGCCCGATAACCGGAGAGTTCGACGGTGACGGTGAAGTCGCGGTAGGCGATGAGCCGCTGGGAACGGTATCGCTCGAGCGTGGGCGTGCCCGGCAGGATCCGGACCGGATCGGCGAGCCGCGCCTCCTCGGGCCGTCGCCGTGCCAGATCCCCACGAGTGAGCAGCGGGAAAACCGTGTTGCGCCAGGCGGCTTCGTCCCACGCGGCGGCCAGTTCGGTCACCTTGTCGGGTAGCTGCCCGGATAGGTCGTGCAGCTCGGTCGGGTCGGTGCGGACGTCGAAGAGCTGCCAGCGCGGGTCGTCGATGTCGCGGCCGGGCTCGTGCAGGGCGAGCAGTTTCCAGCCGTCGCGGTAGAAGCCGCGATGCCCGGTCATCTCCGAATACTGCTCGACATGCTGGGAGACCGCAGAAGGATCGTGCAGCACCCGCGCGGCGGAGACCCCGTCGAAGTCCTTGGCGGGCAGCCCGTTACGGACGCTCGGACGCTCCAGGCCGATCAGGTCGAGCAGTGTGGGAGCCAGGTCGGTGATGTAGACGTACTCCTGGCGCACCCCGCTGTCGCCGTCGGTCCGCGGCAGCCCCCGCGGCCAGGACAGCACGAACGGCACCCGGACCCCGCCCGCGAAGGTCTGGCCCTTGTAGAACCGGAACGGCGTGTTCGAGGCCTGTCCCCAGCCGCGCGGATAGTGCACGCCGAGCTTGGCGGTGCCGATCAGCTCGTCGTCGTGCGGGACGTCACGCTCCCACTCCGGCTCGTCGACCTGGGCGAACTGCGCGAAGTAGGTGCGGGTGCCCTCCGGCCCGCCCTCCGCGGTGCCGCCGTTGTCCGAGGTGAACACGATGATGGTGTTGTCCAGCTCGCCGAGCTGTTCGAGGGTGTCCACGATCCGGCCCAGGCTCTGGTCGATGCTGTCGACCATGCCCGCGTACACCTCCATGTACCGCTCGAACCGCGAGCGCTGCTCGTCGGTCAGCGCATCCCATTCCTGGGCCTCGTAGCCCGGCTCGGTATTGCGCGGCTTCTGCTCGGTCCCGGGCGGGAACAATCCTTGCGCGAGCTGTGAGGCGAATCGGCTCTGCCGCAGTCGATCCCATCCCTCGCGGTAGCGGCCCCGATACTTGGCCTGATCCTCGGGTTTGGCCTGCAACGGACCGTGCATGGCGGTGTGCGCGAAGTAGAGGAAGAACGGCTTGGTGGCGTCGTGCGCGCGCAGTTCCTTGATGTAGCCGACCGCGTGATCGGTGTAGTCGTCGGTGAGGTAGTAGTCCTCGGGATACTCCTCGATATTCACCGGCGAGCTGTCCGAGATCAGCTGATTCGGGTAGTAGAAGGAGTTCAGGCCTTCCAGAGAGCCGTAATAGCGGTCGAATCCCCGTCGCGTCGGCCAGGAATCGCGCCGCGCGGCCGGATGCAGCGTGGCGTCGCGCACCAGATGCCATTTCCCGACCGCGTACGTCGCATATCCGTTGGCGCGCAGGATTTCCGGCAGCGTCAGCACATCGTCGGCCAGTTCCAGCCGCAACCCTGGATAGCCGGGATCGGCATTGGCGACGAAACCGAAACCGGCGCGGTGGGAGTTGATTCCGGTCAGCAGCGCGGCCCGCGACGGCGAGCACAGTGGCGTGGTGTGGAAGTTGGTGAGCCGCAATCCATTCGCGGCCAGCCGATCGAGAACCGGGGTGTCGATCTCCGAACCGAACGGGCCGATATCGCTGAACCCCATATCGTCGACCAGCACCACCACGACATTCGGCGCGCCGGCGGGCGCGACCGGCGGATACTGCCATTCCGGTGTGGAATCGGCGGTGGTGCGGCCGATCTCACCGGAGAAACTCTCATAACCACGGGCATGGGCGGGGACTGACATGCTCCCCAGCAAAGGCCGCCCGCCGGTGTGGCGGCCAGGGTTTCACTCTGGCTGCGTGCAACCGGTGATCCGTCATGCATTCGCGGTTAGCGTCGCCGCACACAATCCAGCGATCGGTCCACACTCGAGGATTTCCAGATGAATTCGTCCCCCGGCGCCCTCCACCGCCGTCACTTCCTGCGCGGCTCGGCCGTCGCCGCCCTGGCGATCTTCGGCGGCGGGGCGCTGGCCGCCTGCACCTCGGCGGTGAGCCGGCAGAAGGGCGGCGACGACAATGCGCAACCCGTGCGCGGCGGGACCCTGAAGTACGGCGTGCTGGTCGACCTCGTCCCCGCCAACCTGCTCACCAATACCGGCACCACGCCGTACGTGGTCGGCCTGGTCTTCGAGTCCTTGGTGCGGTACCCGCACGACAAGCTCGAACCACAGCCGCTGCTGGCCAAGAGCTGGACGGTCGCGCCCGACGGCAAGTCCATCACCCTGGAACTGCGCGACGACGTGACATTCCACAGCGGCCGCCCCTTCACCTCCAAGGACGTGGAGTTCTCGCTGCGCACCTACGCCGACCCGAAATGGTCGGGCCAGCTCAAGAGCACCGCCGCCGCCGTGACCGGCATCGACACCAGCGCCCCGCACCGGGTCACGCTCACCCTGGCGCACCCGCTGAGCAATCTGTTCGACCTGCTCGACACCGTGCCCATCCTCGACAGCGAATCGATCGATCAGCTCGGCACCGGCGAGAAGATCATCGGCACCGGGCCGTTCCGGTTCGTGCAGCGAATCCCCAACCAGCAGTTGGTGTTCGAGAAGAACACGAACTACTGGGTGCCGGATCGCCCTTACCTCGATCGGGTCGAGATCGCCATCATCTCCGACAACCAGGCGCAGCTGAACGCCCTCAAGACCGGGCAGATCCACCTCGCCGACGGCGTCACCTACCGCGACAACGAGAATCTGGCCAAGGCCGACGGCTACCGCGTCCACACCTACGAGGGCGCCGAGCTCGAGATCTACGTCGGCGTGAACGTCGCCGACCCGGCGCTGTCGGACGTGCGGTTGCGGCAGGCCATCGCCTACGCCGTCGACCGCGAGCGCATCATCGCCGAGGTGTTCCGCGGCGCGGGCTACGCCGCGAATCTGCCGTGGCCCAAGAACTCCCCGGCCTTCGACGCCGCCCGCAACACCCGGTACTCGCGCGATGTGGCCAAGGCCAAGCAGATCCTGGCGCAGCTGCCCAAGCCGCCGAAGATCCCGCTCACCTACAACACGGCGGTGTCGGCGTACGAGGCCGCCGCGCAGATCGTCCAGGCCAACCTCGCCGAGGTCGGCGTCGAGGTGGAGCTCGCGCCCACCGACAACGCCACCTTCGTCAAGCAGCTGATCGGCGCGCAGTTCCCGGGCCTGTGGATCACCGACCACTCCTGGGCGCAGTTCGTGCCCTCCACCCTCACGGTCAGCGCGTACCCGTTCAACGCCCGGAAGAACGCCTCCCACTTCGAATCTCCCGCCTACGTTGCGGCCGCCGACGCGGCCTGGCAGCTGCCGCAGAGCACCGGCCCGGAGGCGGTCCGCGCCTACCAGGCCTTGAGCGATCAGCTGCTGGACAGCCTGTTCCTCATCGAGATCGGCGTCCGGTACTCGCAGGGCTCGGCGACCCGGAAGCTGCACGGCTTCAACTGGACCAAGCGGCGCGAACTCGCGTTGACCGAGGCGTTCCTGGCATGACCGCCTACCTGCTGCGCCGGGTCCCCTCCGCGCTGGCGGTGCTGTTCGGGGCCTCGGTGCTGATCTTCCTGCTGCTGCGGCTGGTGCCCGGCGATCCGGCGACCATCCTCGCCGGAGCCGACGCCACGCCGGAAACCGTTGCGGCCATCCGGCATCAGCTCGGACTGGACCGATCCATCCCCGCCCAATACCTGTCGTGGCTGCGCGGCGTGGTGACCGGCGACCTGGGCCGCTCGTACCTCATCGGCGGCCAGATCTCCGACCTCATCGGCCGCGGATTGTCCAACACGCTCATCCTCGCGGGCGCGGCGCTCCTGCTCGCGGTCGTCGTGAGCCTGGCGGTGTCGGTCGCGTCGGTGCTGTGGGATCGCCGCTGGCTCAACGTGATCGTGGCCGCCGCGAACACGGTCACCGTCGCCATCCCGGTCTTCGTGACCGGTGTGCTGCTGGTGCTGGTCTTCGCCGTGACCATTCCCGTCCTGCCCTCGGGCGGCCTGCCACCGGACGGCTTCCTCACCCGGCCCGACATCGCCGTGCAGTACCTGCTGCTGCCCGCGGTGTGCCTGGCCCTGCCGGTGTCGGCGGCGCTGACCCGATTCCTCACCGAGGCGCTGCGCACCGAACTCGCCAAGCCGTACATCCTCACCGCCCGCGCCCTCGGCGTCCCGCGTCGCCGCATCGTCACCCACGACGCCCTGCGCAACGCCCTGCCCGCCATGCTCACCACCCTCGGTATCCAGACCGGCAATCTCCTCGGCGGTGCAGTCCTGGTGGAGGCCGCCTTCGCGTGGCCGGGTATCGGCCGGCTCATCGAAGAGGGCATCAATCGCCGCGACTACCCGGTCGTCCAGGCGCTGTTGCTGTTCTCGGTGGCGGTGTTCGTGGCGATCCAGCTGTTCACCGACATCGCCCACGCGTACCTGGATCCCCGCATCCGCATCGGAGGCCGCGCATGAGCGAGCACACCGTGACCGCAAGCGTCCTGCCCGTGGACCCGGTGGCCGATCCTCCGCCGGGCGCACCGGGGCATCCGCCCGCGAACACGGTGGCGGCGGCGCCCGCACCCGCCGTTGTGGACGTGTCCGACGACGCTGCGCCCGAGTTGCCCGGCGCGACCGGGGCCGGGCAGCGCGGTGCGCCGGGGGCAGCGGCGGAAAGTCCGCTGCGCGTGGCCGATCCGGATCGGTCGCCGCTGCGGGCCTTGACTCGCGGACAGGGGCTGGCCGGAGTGCTGCTCATCACCGTCATCGCGGGCGCGGCGCTGTCCGCCGGGCTGCTGACGAAATACGGTCCGCTGGAGCAGATTCCGGGGGCCAATCTGTTCGGGCCGAGCGGGGAGCACTGGCTGGGGACCGATCACCTCAACCGGGATGTGTTCACCCGCCTGCTGTACGGCATCCGCGTCGACCTGCTGATCGCCTTCCTCGCGGTGCCGGCGGGCGCGGTCGTCGGCTCGGTCATCGGGCTGGCCGCCACCGTGGATCCGGTCGCGGATGTGCTGGCGCAGCGCGTGTTCGACCTGATCCTGGCGTTCCCGGCGCTCATCTTCGCGATCGCGCTGACCGCCGTCACCGGGCCGGGCGCGCACGCGGTCGCCATCGTGATCATCGCCGCCGAGGTCCCCATCTTCGGCCGGCAGATCCGCGCCGCCGTGCTGGCCGTGCGCGAGCAGCCCTTCGTCGAGGCCGCCATCGTGATCGGCGCGAGCACCGCCTGGACCCTGCGCAAACACGTGCTGCCCAATGTGATCGAGCCGCTCGGGGTGCAGTTGGCGCTGTCGTTGTCGCTGGCCGTGTTCGTGGACAGCGCCATGAGTTTCATCGGCATCGGGGTGCGGCCGCCGGACCCGTCGCTGGGGTCCCTCATCGCCGAGTCCACCCGCAATCTGGACGCCAATCCGGCCATGGCGGTCGGGCCGCTGGTGGTGGTGTCGGCGCTGACGCTCGGATTCCTGTTGATCGCCCAGGCTCTGGGCCGCGCCCGGAGGGTGATATGACCGCCGAGATCTTGCTCGTCATTCGTGACCTGGCAGTACGTTTCGGTGTGCGGGAGGTCGTGCACGGCGTGAACGTCGAGGTGGCGCGCGGGGAGACCGTGGCACTGGTGGGTGAATCCGGCTCCGGCAAATCGCTCACCGCGCGCGCCGTGCTCGGCCTGCTGCCCGCCGGCGCCACCGCCACCGGCTCGGTCCGGCTGGACGGGACCGAGATCATCGGCGCCACCGAGGACGAGCTGCGGCCTCTGCGGGGCACCCGGGCCGCCATGGTCTTCCAGGAGCCGCAGACCGCCCTGAACCCGGTGCGCCGCATCGGAAGCCAGATCGCCGAGGCCCTGCGCGCCCATCGGCCGATCGGCAAGGCGCAGGCCCGCGCCCGCGCCATCGAACTGCTCGGCCTCGTCGACATCCCGGAACCGGAGACGCGGGTCGACTGGTATCCGCATCAGCTCTCCGGCGGGCAGAAGCAGCGGGTCGTGATCGCGCTGGCCCTGTCCGGCGAACCGGACCTGCTGATCGCCGACGAACCCACCACCGCGCTCGACGTCACCGTCCAGGCCGAGATCCTGCACCTGCTGCGGGACCTGCAGCGCCGCAACGACACCGCGATCCTGTTCATCACCCACAACCTGGGCGTGGTGGCCGCCATCGCGGATCGGGTGGTGGTCATGCGGGCGGGGGAGGTGGTCGAAACACAGTCGGTCCGTGCGCTTTTCGCCAGTCCCCGCGAGCAGTACACGCGGGAACTGCTGGCCGCCGTCCCGGTGCTGCCGGAGGACGGCGCGGCGCCGGTGCCCCCGGTGGCCGTGGTGGCCGCCGAGCCCGAGTCGAATGCGGCCGCCGTGGCCGACCCCGAACCGGTGCTGCGCGTCCGCGATCTCTCGGTCGTCTACCGCCGCCACGGCAAGAAGTTCCAGGCCCTGCGGGACGTGTCGTTGACGCTGGTCCCGCGCGAGGTGATCGGCCTGGTCGGGGAATCCGGTTCGGGCAAGAGCACTCTCGGCCGCACCGCGCTCGGCCTGGTGCCCGCGACGGCGGGAGAGGTGGTGTTGCAGGGAGTTCCGCTCACCGGGCTACCGGGTCGCGAACTGCGCGGGCTGCGCAAGAACGTCGCACTCGTGCATCAGGACGTGACCGCCTCGCTGGATCCGCGGCGATCGGTCGAGGACGCGATCGGGGAGCCGCTGCGCGTGCACCGGGCGGCGTCGGGCGCGCTGCTCCGCGCCAAGGTCGGCGAACTGCTCGAATCGGTACGGCTGCCGCGTGAGTACGCGACACGCCGCCCCGGCGAGCTGTCCGGGGGGCAACGCCAGCGTGTCGCGCTGGCCCGTGCGCTGGCTCTGGCGCCGCGCCTGCTGGTGGCCGACGAGCCCACCAGCGCCCTGGACGTCTCGGTGCAGGCGCGGGTGCTGGACCTGTTCGCGGACCTGCGCGCCGAGTACGGATTCGCCTGCTTGTTCATCAGTCACGATCTGGCCGTCGTGCATCAGGTGGCCGACCGGGTGGCGGTCCTGCGAGAAGGGCGTATCGTCGAATCCGGGCCGGTCGACGCCGTGTTCGGCAGCCCGCGCGAGGAGTACACGCGCCGCCTGCTCGACGCGGTGCCCGCCCCGGATCCAGCGCGTTCACGGGAAGCGAAAAACTCTTCCGCGGAACAGTCCCTGGCTTTGGGGGCTTGACGGTAGTTTGGAGATCGGACTTCCCGCCGTCCATCGCCGATCCCGTGTCGCATATACCAACAGGATTATTCGGTGATACTGATTGGATTTGCGGCGCTGAGCAGTTCATATCCCAATCTGTGTAAGTATCCGTCCTGAAGCGGATCTCAGTGGTGCCTCTACGGGGAGGCGAGGTGGGCCATCGAGATTCCGAGAAGGAGGGAACCATTGGGCGCGAGAGCGGCATTCGGACAGGAATTTCGGGAACTCGAAGCACCCACGTTCGGAAACCTGCTGCGGCGGCTGCGTGACAATCGCGGTGTATCCCGCGAACGGCTGGCATTCAATGCGGGCGTAAGTGCCAGCTACATAACGCATCTGGAGAAGGGCGACCGCGGAAACCCGACTCGCGAAGTGGTGACCGCGCTCACCCGCTATCTGGACCGGCTGGTCCCGCTGTCCAGCGCAGACCGCCGCCAGCTCGACGACCTCGCCGGCCTGGGATCGGACCAGGTCCCGTCCCCGGCGGAACTGCGCGCGGTCATCACCCCGGAGATGGTCCGTACCCTCGATCTGCACAGCCCGAATATGGCCGCGCTCCTGGACATCCGGTCGAATCTGCTGGCGTGCAATGCCCCCTGGCACGACGCGTTCCCGGGGCTGCCGCGGCACGGCAATATGCTGCGCTGGTTCTTCGGTCACGAGCTGGCCGTGAAAGTGATGGTCAACTGGGAGTCGGACGCCCGGCTGATCGCGGGCTGGATGCGCGCATTGATCGGCCGTTCCGGAAATTCCGAAGGATTCGCCGATCTGATCCGGGACCTCGGGGAATTCCCGAAATTCCGGCAGGCGTGGTCCGACGGCGGCGTCGAGTTCGCGCCCCACGTCTTCACCCTGCACATGCGCAACCCGGTCACCGGCGTGCGCCGCCGGGTTTTCGCCCAGACCGGTCGCATCGACGGCGCGGCCTACCCGGGCCAGCTGTTGACCGTTCTCGGTCTGCCCGGCTGAGCCCGGTGGAATGGGGGACGCCGCGCTCAGCCTCGCAGCGGAATGAACTCGGCCAGGGCGCCGTCCTCGGCGTCGGCGGGAACGATCACCAGGCCGTCGCGGTCCAGCAGATCGGCCAGATGGGCCGTGTGCAGCCGCAGGTCGCCCTGGAAGCCGCCACCGGGCAGCGCCTGCGCGGGGACGATGCGGGCCACCGGAGCGGTCAGCTCGGCCGCGTTGGCCAGCGGGCCCAGCACCCGGCGCGCCGGCTTCGCGCCGGTCATGCCCTCCACGGTGGCGCCGATCAGCGCCAGCAGCGTGGAGATGGCCGCGAACGGGTTGCCGGGCAGTCCCAGAACGACTGTGCCGGAGGTCAGTTGGGCGGCCACCGTGGAGCCGCCCGGCCGCAGCCGCAGCCGGCGCAGCAGCACGGCGGACTCGGTGCGGTCCAGCGCGGAGCGCAGCTGGTCGGCCGCGCCGCCGCCGGTCGCGCCGACGATGACGAGCAGATCGCAGTCGGCCGCGGCCGCCAGCACCTCGTCGAAGGCATTCTCGGTGTCGCGCAGGTGAACCCGGTCGATGGTGGTGACGCCGTACCAGGCCAGAATGTCGGGCAGCACCGGGCCGATGGCGTCGCGGGTCTGGCCGGTGTGGAGCGGGCCTTCCCCACGAATCTCGTCACCGGTCATCACGATTCGCGCCCGCACCGGGCCGCGGACCGGCGCCGCGGTGACCTCCGCGCTGGCGGCCACCGAGATGAGCGCGGCATTGACCGGGGTGCCCGCGGGCGCGACTTCCGCACCGGGCAGCCAGTATTCGCCGCGGCGGCGCACATCCTCGCGGATCGGCGTGTCCGGCAGCCGGTACAGGGTGCCGTCGTCGTCGATGTGCACGAACTCGTCGCGCACCACCGAACTGGTTCCGTCGGGCACGTGCGCGCCCGTCGCGATGCGGACCGCTTCGCCGTCCAGCAGGCCCACCGGCCGCTCACCGCCGGCGAATCCGATATCGCGGCGCAGCTGCCAGGGCCCGTCGCCGCTGACGGCGTACCCGTCCATGGCCGACACGTCGAAACGCGGCAGCGCGTCCGCGGCCAGCAGCGGGGCGGCCAGGGTCGCCCCGCGCGCCGCGCGCAGGGTGGC
>NZ_JBEXYE010000036.1:0-37539 GCF_040630785.1 Nocardia sp. NPDC005746 | reverse complement strand
CGCTCTACCAGGGGCTTCGTCTATCCACCGGGCGACACGCCGCACCAAACACCAACTGCCACAACATCATCCATCACCGATGAAAAAGGCTCACTATTTGGCACTGGTTGTCAGCGACTAGGCACAGTGAAAGGAGCAAATGTAAGTACATCTGCAACAGTGACTTTCACGCACACTTCGCGTGGAATGTGGAATTTTCTCCGTAATGTCAGAAAAGGGCTGGTTAACGGCTGGTTCCTAGGACCGCCCGGGGTGGTTGGGGCCGATGGTGGGCGAGATTTTCCGCCATTCCTCGGCCCAGTCGGCGCTGTGCCGCCGTGCCAGGAACCGGTCGGCGCACCGGGCGAGAAGTGCCGCGCCACAGGCGGACGCGAGGACGAAGAGGACCCCCGTGCTGATGCCCTGGGCCACGGCGTCGGAGTCCGACCGGGGCGGGGTGGTGTCCTGCCCGGTGACGTCGATCCAATGCACGACCTTGTCGCCCCGCTCGGCGGTCCCCGGCACGTCGACGAGCGCGATATTGGTCTGGCCGTGGGCATTCCACTGCACCATGGCCTGCGGCGGACCGGGCGCCACACTCTGGCCCGCCGCGCGGGGGAGCCGGATCGGATCGGAGACGACGGTGGCCGTGACCGAGGTCTTGGTCGCGTTGGCGGCGTGGATGCGGGCGGCGGCGCTATCGGCGGTCCTGATCCCGGCGGTGATCGCGACCGGCAGGCTCGCCGCGATCAGCAGCGCGGCGAGCATGCGCCACGCCGCCTGGAATCGATCGGACCGTCGCATCAGCCGGTTCCGGCTCCAGGGAGCCGTCCGGCAGATGCGCCGCACGAGCTTCCGCACGTAGGCGCGTTACCCCGTGGGAGCCGTCCGAAACGGTCGTGCCGGGGTCAATCCTGGGCGCGGCGGCGTTCGGCTTCCTGGCGGCGGGCCTCGGCGCGCTGCTGTTCGGCGCGCTCGCGCAGGCCACGTAGGAAGGCCTCGTCGGCGGCGGGATCCGCGGGGACGTAGCGGCCCGGCCGGTCGTATTCGGAGTAGTGGGTGGTGGGCCGGCGCGGCGCCTCGTGGAGCGGGCGGCCGAGGATCAGCCACAGCAGACCGCCGAGGGTGGGGACCAGGAGGACGATCACCAGCCAGCCGCCCTTGGGCAGATGCCGGACCCCGGTCTCCGGGCAGGTGATGATGTCGATCAGGCAGTAGACCCACAGGGCCAGCGTGATGAGTCCGACGGCCGCGTACGGCATTGATCTTCTCCTCGAGAATCCCCCCGCAAGAACATGCGGCTCCGGGATCGTAGCCGGTGAACTCAGAAGCTGCCCAAGGGGTCCTGGTTGTCGAAGATGTATTTGTCGCCGTTGTACCAGGTGACGATGACCGAGGAAGCCTCCTCGGGCTCCTGCCGGCAATAGGAGACGCCAGGGAAGGGCAGGGACGAGGATTCTCCGCATTGGTAGGCGTAATCGTCGGCGAGTTTCTGCGTCTCGAAGCGCTGTCCGAGGCCGCCGTAGCTGCCGGGGACCCAAATGGAGTCGGGTCCGGTGAACACCCACAGAATGCTGCCGAACAGCCAGGCGTAGAAGAGGTACGTGGCGGCGACCGCGCCCGCGCAGAGCACCATGAACCGCCTGGCGCGGCGGCGGCGAGTTTTCTGTTCCCGGAACGGGTAGGAGCCTGAATCGGAACTGTCCATCATGTGGTCCTCCTCAGTCGGAGAGATGACATGTTCAGGCGTGTTGATCAAATCTACCGTGATCGAGTTCGAGAGTCTCTAGCGAATTCGGTTCGGCTGCACGCGAGAGTATTTCGACGGCGGTCGTCCGGTATCTATTCGGACGACCGATTTATTCGATAATCGCCGCCGGATCGGCCGGCCGCCCTATTGCCGCCGAAAACCGCTGAGCGGCAAGGCGGCCGGTCCGCTGCTGCCCGCCGACCCAAGATCGAGGTGGTTGAGCAGGTTCTGGATGACGACGTACGGGTTCATCGGCTGGTCCTTCTTCCGGAGATCCGCGGCAGGTGGTTGTGACTGCCGTCACGGTGTGGTCTCATCAAGATACACAGATACGCGAACTGTGTCTGTGTATCAGGCCCGATCGAAGAGGATTCACGGCTATGGATGCACACCGTCTGAGCAGGCGCGACGCATTGAGGACAGGAAGCGGCCTCCTGGGAGTCGTCGGCGCCATGGCGCTGACACCGCGCACCGTGCGCGCGGAGCCCTGGAAGTGGTCGCCCGCCGATTCGGTGGTCGGCGTCGGCGGCGGCGCGGACCCGATGACCGTCTACGACCCCGACGCCGACTCCGTGCTGGCCGACATCATCGACCACGCCGACGTACCGCAGATCAACCGGCTGCTGGCGACCTGGATCTACAACGATCAGCCCCTGCCCGCCGGACTGCCGAAGTCCTTGGCGGACTTCATCGAGGACGCGCGGCAGCTGCCGTCCTGGACCGACCAGGGCAAGCTGGCCAGCTCGTTCGAATTCACCAAGAAGCGGGGGACCTACCTGGGCGTGCTGTACGCGTTCGCCAGCGGCATGATGTCGACGGTCATTCCGCACGAGGCGCGGGCGGTGTACTACTCGCGCGGCGGGTCGCACCTCAAGGAGCGCATCGCCAAGACCGCGAAGTTCGGATACGACATCGGCACGGTGAACGCCTATGGCCAGGGCGGTGAAATGGTCGTCACCTGCGTGAAGACCCGGATCATCCACGCGTCGGTGCGGCATCTGCTGCCGCAGTCGCCACACTGGCCATCGGATGTCACGCCGATCAGTCAGGAAGACATGATGGTCACCTGGCACAGTCTCGCCACCACCATCATGCGCACCCTGACCGCGTGGAAGCTGCCCATCCCGGCCGCGGAATCGGCTGGCTACCTGCACAGTTGGCAGTTGGCGGCGCATCTGCTCGGCATCCGCGACGAGTACATCCCGGCAACCTGGGACCAGGCCGACGCGCAGGCCGCGCAGCAACTCGACCCGATCCTCGCCCCGACCGCCGAAGGCACCGATCTGGCGCATCAGCTGCTCAATCTGGGCGCGGATCTCGACCTGACGCTGCTCAGTCACGGCATTCTGGGCGCGTTCACCCGATTCATCATGGGGGACAAGGTCGCCGACTGGCTCGCCATTCCGCGGGAGCCGGTGTGGAGTCCACTGCTCGAGGTCGCGTGGGGTCCGTATGTCGCAGTCCGGGAGGGCGTGTTGTCGGTGGCTCCGGTGGTCGACGCGCCCTACTGGATGTTCGACGAGTTCCTGCGGCAGTTCGTGCTCTGGTACATGGCCGAGCTGCGGATGCCGTTGAGTATCGAAATCCCGCTGACCAACCGGTGATTCGCCTGCCGGTCCGGGGCGGCGCGCACTGACGGCGACGGCGGGCCGCGGCTCGCCGTCGCCCACGAGCCTCCGGATTCAAGGAAACAGCTAACGTATCGCTGTATCGGCAACGATGTGGAGACGTGAAACGCGATCAGGAGGACGCCGTGGAACCCGCGCCGCGCGCGAAGGAACTCCCGCTCGGCCAGTCCTTGATCGAACGCGCCTACCTGCAAGCGGTCGAACAGGTCGACGACACCGACAGTATGCGCACCCGCATTCTCGACGCGGCCGACGAGCAGTTCCGGCGCTGGGGTGTGCAGCGGTCGACGATGGAGGATGTCGCGCGGACCGCGGGGGTTTCGCGAATCACCGTCTACCGGCGCTTCAGCACCAAGGAAGAACTGGTGGAGCGCGTCATCCTGCGCGAATTCCGCCGGTACTTCGACACCTTCCTGGTCGATATCGCGGCGGCGGCCGATGTCGGGGAGCGGGTGGTCGTCGGGTTCGTGAGCTCGCTGCGCGCACTGCGCGGCAATCCGCTGATCGGTGCCCTGATCACCGCCGAACCCGACTATTTCGTGAGTTCCCTGGTCGGCGACGGCGGCCGGGCGGTGGCCATGGTGCGGGAATTCGTGGCCCGCCAACTCCGGCAGGAGCAGCGGGCGGGCACCATCTCCCCGGACCTGCGGGTCGAGGTGGTCGCCGAACTGATGGTCCGAATCTGCGCTTCCTTCTTGGCGATTCCGAGTCAGGTCGTCGACATCGACGACGACGAGCAACTCGCGGCGATCGCCCGCCAATTCCTCCTTCCCATGCTCGACCCGCCGGGTCGGTAGCCCCGTACCGATCGATAGGGACGACCCGTATGGACCCGCGCGATATCGAACTGCGCGACATCGAGATCTTCTTGACGCTGTCCGAGGAACTGCATTTCGGTCGCACCGCCGAGCGGCTTTACCTCTCGCAGGCCCGCGTCAGCCAGGTGATCCGCAAACTCGAAAGCCGGATCGGCGGAAAGCTTTTCGACCGCTCCAGCCGCACCGTCTCGCTGACCCCGATCGGCCGCCGCCTCTTCGAGGACTTGCAGGTCAACTACCGCGACCTGTGCGCCAGCCTGGGCCGGGCCGAACGCTCAGCCCGCTACGGTGACGACGGTCTGCTCCGTATCGGCGTGACCAGCAGCAGCCTCGAGGAAGTGCGACCGCTGCTGGATATCTTCCGGGCCCGCCACCCGAATACGAGTGTGCACATCGAACACGTCCATTTCGGCAATCCCTTCGGCGCGCTGCGCGCCGACGAGATCGACATCCTGATCAGCTGGCTCCCCATAGAGGAACCCGATCTGATTGTCGGCCCGATTCTCTACGAGGAACCGTTCATGCTCCTCGTCGGCGCGAATCACCCCCTGGCAGAACGGGATTCGGCCACGTACGAAGATCTCGCCGACTACGGCGTCTTCGGCGCGGGCACCGACGCCGCCAATCAGCCTCCCGACTACTGGCAAAGCGCCATCACCCCCTTCACCACCGCCTCCGGCCGCACCATCTCCCGCGTCGCGTACGTCGACAACTTCCAGGACATGATCCTCCAGTTGGCCGCGGGTAAGGCCATCACACCGGTTCACGCCCACGCCAGTCGCCACTACGCCCGCCCCGACGTCATCTACATCCCCATGCCCGACGCCCCACCCGCCCGCTGGGCCCTGGTCTGGCGACGAGGCGCGGAATCCGACCTGACCCGCAGCCTCGCCGCCATCGCCACCGACTTCGTGAAAGACCGAGCGGCAGACCGCTGACTCAGCGATGCCCGCCCGAGTGGTCGTGCGAGCAGGTGTCGGTGCGCCGGCCGTCAGGGCTGGTGGCCGCTTGCCCCGCACCATGACCCTCGAGCGCCGCGAACGGCCCGCACTGGTTCGCGGTGATCCACACATGAACCATCGGATTACCCGCACCGGGATTGATCGAGGCGGGCGGGCAATTGCCCTGTGCATCGGTGACTCCGGCGACCTGCGGGCCACCGTCGCCGGCCTTCCAGCAAAGGTTGTCGTGAACATGCCACTGCATCAACGCCCCGCCGTAGTTCACCAGATCCGGGTCGTCGATCTTCTTGCCCTTCGCGATGTACATCGCCGACACCAGGGTCCGATTGTCGCCGTCGACCCGATAGACCAGCGACTCCGGATGTTCGGCATCGAGGAACAGGTCATCGCGAATGTAGGCCGTATTGATGAAGTGCTCGTACCCGGTGATCGAATCGCCGATGGACCGGTAGCCCAGCGCGCCGATGGAATGGACGTCGGCGAACGCGGGCAGGTCGTCCAGTGTGCTGCGAATCAACGCGGTCGCCCGCTGCTCCTGCGCGGCGGTCACCCCCGGCACCCCGGACACATCGATCGGCTTCGCCGGATCCCACGGCCGCGGCCAAGCATTCCCGGTCCCATGGTCGTGAGCGGTGTGGTCGCCGTCCGCATGGGAGTGATCCCCGGTGCCGTGACTGTGCACATGCCCGGCCCCGCCGAGCATCGCCGCGACAGCGAGAACTCCCGACAGCCCGGCGGCTGTCGCCGCCTGCGGCACGCTCAGTTTCGCCTCGGGCCGCACCAACGCGACCGCGGCCCCGACGATCGAGACCGCCCCCAGCGCCGCACAGGTGCTGTCGAGGAACTGCGGCGCCTCGGCCACGTCGAGCCCGTCGGGCCACGGCAACCCCGCCACCCGCGTATACGCCCAGACCGCCACGGCGACGACGTTGACCCCGATCACCATGACCGGCACAGCTTTCCGGGCACTCACCATCGCCACGAGCCCCACCGCGCATTGCGCCGCCGCCAGCACGACCATCAACCGCGCCAATGTCGCATGCTCGGTATGCAACCCCGCCGCGAACAGATGCAACGCCCCGGCCCCCACCGCCGCCACTCCTCCGAGCAGTAGAAACCCATTACGCACACCGGCCATATCCCGGGTCTCCCTTCATTCCGCGTGCACACTACGGGGCGGAGACCGGCCCTTGAACCCTCCGACTCGTGAGGAATCTCTGTGGAAACACCCGCGAACCCAGACGGCCCCCTGGCCGAGCTGGTCCGCTGAGCGCGCCACCATCGGCCACGCGATCAGGAGGCGGCGGCGCAGCCTCGGGCGGGCGGGCCGGAGGCGAAGCGGTCGCCGAGGTAGCGGAGAGCGCCCACGGCTTCGACCATGGCTGTGCCGCTGTGGCCCGGGATGTTCGAGAAGTGTTGTGTGAGAGTCGATCCCATGGAGCAGTAGCGGTTGATGAGGGCGTGGACGCCGGGGGCGGGGATCATCTCATCGGCGTTGCTGTGGTACAGGTACAGCGGGACGTCCGGGGTGATGGCGCCCAGCTCCTGACGTTGGGCGGCTGCCACGACCGTCGGGTGCGCGAAGAGGTCGGCTGCGACGGAGTAGTCGCTGAGGTGTGTTCCCGAATAGGTCTGTAGTAGACCGGTTCCGCAGCGTTTGCCGACGTCGGCGAGCATGGCGGTGCTGCGGTTGTTGAGCAGGACCTCGATCTTGGCCTTGGGCTCGTTGCGGATCAGGGCCGCCGTGATCAGTAGGGCGAGGGCCGCTTTCGGGCCGCCGTCGGCCGCGCGGGCGATGGCGGGGATGTCGGCGGGGATGCCGCCCGCGGCGATGCCGGTCAGCGGCAGTTCCGGAGCGTAGGTGGCGCGTAGTTGCCCCGCCCACAGCGCCGCGTAGGCGCCGCCGGAATAACCCCAGATCCCGGTCGGGCTGTCGGCCAGTCCGGTGGACGGGAAGCGGCGCGCGGCGCGGATCCCGTCGAGCAGGGCGTGGCCGGACGTCACGCCATCGAGGAATCTGGACTGCGGGCCCTCGTAATCGGGGATCACCAGCGCATAGCCGAGGAGCAGCGGACCCACGAGGAACGGCAGGTCCAAGGTGGTTTGGCTGCCGATGTTGATGGGTGCGCGCAGAGTGGCGGAGGGAGCGCAGGCGGTGGTGAGAGCGTCTTCGGCGCTGGCGAAGGCCACCAGCGGCCGGGAACCGGGGCCCCGCCAGGGCGCGGTCGGTTCGATGACGGTGGCGATCGTGGTGATGGGCTTGTTCTCGGAATCCGTTGTCAGGTATTGGATTTGCCACGCCGTTATGGGCAGCGGCGTCGACAACCCGAACAGCTTCACGCTGCGCCAGGCCAGCGGGTCGCCACTCTTGTGGGCACCCAGGTCGGCGGGTGTGCTGTAGAAGGGATCGGCTTCGGGCACGGGCGCGGGCGCGGCCACCGCGGAGGAGATTGCGGTAGTGAACGCGAGAACGAGCGCGCCGAGGAACAGGGCGTGCCGGGCGGTCTTCTGCACAATGCCGCATGACGTGCGGCGCCTCATGGTCTTCCGCATCGCAAGCACAGTATCCGCTGTCTTGGCTGGTCAAGCGGTGCGGAAGCGGTGTGTCGCGCCTGGATTGTCCGGCGTGGGAGAGCCGCCCGGTCAGCCGCCGGTGTCAGTCCAAATCAATCCGAACGGTCATCAGATCAGTACCGACCACCCGCACCGCCGTGCTGTTCGCCCTCGGCAACGACCGCAGCCGAGCCACCGGATCGTCCTCCGGCATCAGGTGCGCGGTACCGGTGAACCACCGCCCGCGAATCCGCAGCCGAACCCGATTGTCGGCTTCGATGTTCCGGATGTACTGCGACCGCCGCCCGAACTCGGACACGAACCAGAACGCGCCGCCGCTGCGCCGCCCACCGATCGGCGTGATCCGCGGCTGCCCGCTCACCCGCCCGGTCGTCTCCAACAGCGTCTGGATCGGCAATCGCCTCAGAATCGGATTTCCCACTCTCCGTTGGAATCCCGTCACCACAGCATGCTGGATCTCGCGCCGGTCGGCCATGCCCCGACGTTAGCACCGCCGGAGCAGCCTGCGGCGGTGGCCGCAGGCTGGTGTCCGCGATCCGAGCTACCGGACGGGCAGGTGCGCCCCGTCGGCATCCGGAACCATGATCGGCGAGGTAGCCGGTTGACGCCGTCCGGCCGGCCGGGAGCGCGCGACCGATACCGCCCGGGCGGCAGCCGCCGGCTGCGGTTCGCGACCGCACTTGCGGATGAGGTCGTAGAGGTCGCCGTCGAATTTGTCGACGCAGCAGGTGTGCTGATTGCCGACCACCCCGTCGGAGGCGAATTGCAGAATGGTGGGCTTGCGACCGGACATCACATTCCAGCCCGCGGCATGGTCACCGACGCCCTGGTATTGCTCCTTGAACGGGCGGGGCGCGCCGGAGCCGTTGTAATTGCTGGCCCAGATGTCGTAATCCCCGGTGAGCGAATCGCCGTACATCCAGAACGGGGTGTACCCGATGACGTAACCGGGAGCTCCCCGGTCGGCGAGCCGCTGCTTGGTGAGTTCCACCGCCTGCAGCACCTCATCGGCGCTGGGCGGGCGCGGGGCATTCGTCGACTGTTCCGCGTCGACCTGCCAGATCCACGGCCTTTCCTTCCACCACGGCGTCTGCTCATCGACACAGCTCACCCAGAAATCGACCTGCTCCGCGATGTCTCCCGGCCACAGGAAGTGGTAGCTGCCGAGCACCGGGATCCCGGCGTCGCGCGCCCTTTCGAGCACCTCCTGGTAGTGCTGGGACCTCCAGTCACTGCCTTCGCTGGTCTTGTAGATGAAGAACGAGATCCCGTCGGTGTGGGCGGCGACCATGTTCATGGGACCGCGGGCGAAGTCGTAGTCGGAGGCGTCCCAGCCCCAGACCGGTGCGGTATTGGCGACGGTAGCGGTGACGGAGGCGACGGGCGTCCCGGTGATCTCGGGATGGACCCGGTCGGGCGCGGACCCGCCGGCGAGCTGTTCCAGCTGCGTCATCAGGTCGGCCGAGGTCGCCCAGTGGATGTGGTCGAAGTGGCCGATCGAGGAGGGTGGGCCGTAGGGTCCGCCGCCGGGGAACTTCTGCTGATTCTTGACGTAGAACCCGTCATCGTCGGCGAACGGCGTCGAATGGATGAGCTCGACGGTGTAGTTCCAATACCTGTCGTACATCCATTTGGCGAAGTCCCGCATCTTGACGTCGTCACGATCGCAGCCGATATCGATGGCCGCCGTCGGCGAGCCGTCGTAGGACAACCCATAATGGTGCGATTGCAGGCCGTGATCGCCGTCCATACCGCTGGTGATCCGCAGCTCGTCGGCTCTCGGATAGGTCTCGAGAAACTTCACCATCCTCTTACCCAGAGGGCCGAGCACAACGCCCGGAAACTGTTGTATGGCCATGACTCTCTCCTCGGTACGGATGGTGTGAAAGACCACGGAAATCAGGGCGATTTCCGCCGCTCACGGCGACCGATGTGCTGTGAGAATCAAAGAATTGCACCGGGATTCAGCACTGTAACGAGTGTTCTACTACGTGCCTTCCAGCCGATCCGGGCCGAAACCCCGGGCGACCCACTAGCGAGTCCCCGCCGCCTCAAACCGCGACACCAGACACACTGACGTCAGAGCAAGTAGTCCGCTACCTGCACCTGATGTCCTGTTCGATCCTGCCCACGACCACGTCCAGCCCCACGCGGCATCGATCCGGACTTCATCAGCGAACGGGAAGTGTCGCTATCCGTGATACCGCTCCGTTACGACAGGGCCTTCGACGGCAGAACACTGTCCAGTTTGCGGATGAATCGTGGAAGATGCGGATCCGTCGCGGGAAGCCGATCAGGATCCAGGTCCCACCAGCGAGCCCCCTCGAACTCGCCCGGATCGAGAGCGTAGTCGCGGTCGCGATCCCCACGAATCACGAACCAGAGCGATACGTCGACATGAGCGCGGATCCCTTGGCGCGCTTGGCCGCCCAGATCGCCGTGTATTCGAACACGCCAGTCTGGCGCAGCACCCCGACGATGACCATCATGCCGAGCAGCAGAAAGATGACGTTCCAGTCGACACCCGCCTCAGGAGAGAAGAACGCGTCCTCGGAACCGGCCACACCCGCGGCGAGCACGATCCCCGCGCCGCTGAGGGCCGCGGTGGTTTTGTGCACCCGCTCGGAGGCGATGAGCACGTAGGCGACGACGAACACCGCGATCGCGACAGCAGTCACTGGGCCCACTATCGAGTCGTAGCGGCGGTAACCGAGCGCGGCGCGAGTGCACCGCCCGGAGAAAGTCCCGCACGTTGCGGGCTTCAAGCCGAGAACCATGTGCCAATGTTGCTCGATCCGGATCGAGGCATGTTAGGCTCGTGCTCGCCAGATCGTTGAACCTTGTTCTGACCGATTTCCCTGGGTGGTAGTGGATTTCGCGACTTGATCGGCATTCCCTCCTGTGGTCGGTGACCGCATAGCAGCATGCCGTTCGGGAACGCGGCTCGAAAGCTGTACGCCGGGTATGTTGTGAGCCCGCGTTCTTTGCCAGATGTTGGAAATATCCGACTCTTCAGGCTTTGAGATACCAAGAAACGTTGACGTACGGGTGCGGGGGCGTTGTCGCACTGCGGCGCGGAGTCCGAGTTGGATTCCAGAGGCCGACCAGTGAAGGGGTCCAGATGAATCTGAGGTCAACCGAACCTGCTGACCGCCAGGCGGAATTGATTCCGCTATCGAGGGCGCAATACGGGATGTGGCTGGCGGACAACCTGCCCGGTGGGCAGGCGATGAACATCGCACAGTACGTCGAGATCGAGGGCCCGATCGACGTCGAAGCCTTCATCGAGGCGGTGAACGTTGCCGGCCACGAATCCGAATCCCTGGTCGTCCGGGTGGTCGAGTTCGACGGCGTTCCCTATCAATTCGTCGATCGCAATATGACTTACGACGAGTCTGTGCTGGACGTCAGCGGGGAGAGTGATCCGTTCGCGGCGGCAATGCAATGGATGCGGCGCGATTTCGAAGCCAGAGCCGAGGATATGAGCCGTGACCGGCTCGCCGAGACACGGTTGATCCGAATCGCCGAAGATCGGTATCTGTGGTACGCGCGTGCCCATCATCTCGTCATCGATGGCTACGGTGCATTCAACGTGTTGACCCGGCTGGCCGAGCACTACAACGCATTGCTCGAGGGCCGGCCGCCGGCGCCTCGGGAAGCGGACGCGTTGCGCGACATCATCGAGGCGGAGCAAGCGTATCGGGCGAGCTCTCGGTTCGAGAACGACAGGCAATACTGGCTCGGCAGGATTGCCGACCTTCCGACGCCGACGAGTCTGTCCGGTCGCACCGCCCGCCCGAGCAAGGTCGATCGTGTTTCCGGCATCGAGCTTCCGCCGCAGTTGTCCGACCTGCTCGACCGTTTCTCCGGCAACCTGCAAGCATCGCCTGCGCAGGTCGTCGTGGCGGCCTTCGCCGCATTCCTCGCACGGATGACCGGTGGCAACGATGTGGTGTTGTCGATGCCGGTGAGCGGGCGCGTGACGAAGGGCTTGCGCAATGCTGCCGCGATGTTGGCGAACATGGTGCCGATCCGATTCACGATGGATAGAACGACCACCGTGGAGGAACTGGTCCATGCGTCGGTGTCCGAACTCGTCTCCGCGATGCGGCATCAGCTCTACCGGTTCGAGGACCTGCGCCGCGATTCGAATGCATTGGATGCGTCTGCGAACTCGTTCGGTCCGATAGTCAATATCCTCTTCTTCGACTCCGAAATTCGTCTCGGGTCTGCTGTCGGCCGCTATCGCGCGCTGACCTCGGGCACATTGGACGATCTCCAGCTGAATCTCTACCGTTCCGGGGTAGACGCGCCACTGTTGATCGAACTGCACGGCAACGCGAATCTCTATGGCCAGGATGAACTCGATGCGCACGCCCACCGATTGATCGCCTTTCTGCAACGACTGATCGAAGCGCCCGTCGAAACAGCCCTGATCGCTGTTCCGCTCGTTGACCCTGCTGAAGAGGCACAGATCGCCGGGGAGCTGGCCGGCCGCGATGGGGCAACGAGTACGGCAACGCTCGTGGATTTGCTGACGCGACAGGCCGATGCGACTCCATCGGCAGTTGCCGTCACATCGGAGGGGGCCCCTCTCACCTATCGGGAGCTGGACGAGCGTTCCAATCGGTTCGCACGCACCCTCATCGCGCTCGGAGCGGGCCCGGACTCGCTGGTGGCGATCGCGATGCCACGGGATGCCGATCTCATCATCGTCACGCTGGCCGTGCTGAAGTCAGGCGCCGGATACCTGCCGCTGGATATCGCGCATCCGGCCGATCGGCTGGAATACGTGCTGAACGACGCCGATCCGATCGCCGTAGTCACGACCGGCGACATGCGCGAGCTTGTGCCCGGAGACCCGGGCCGCGTGGTGCTGTTCGACGAGGTCGCCGCCGACGAGGCTGCGACACCTGTCACCGACGCCGACCGGACCAGCCCGCTGCGCCCCGACAACATCGCCTACGTCATCTACACCTCGGGGTCGACCGGTCGGCCCAAGGGCGTGGCCATTGCCCATCGCGCCGTGGCGACGTACCTGGTGAACGCGTGCGCCGAGATCGGCGTGCAGCCCGGCGACGTGTGGATGTTGTTCCACTCCTTCGCGTTCGACTACTCGGTGTGGGAGATCTTCGGCGCGTTGGCCAGTGGTGGCCGCCTGGTAGTCGTGGACACCCCCACCACCCGGTCACCAGACGATGTCGTGCGCTTGGCGGCACGCGAGAAGGTGACCGTCTTCAACCAGACACCGTTCGCGTTCCAGCAGTTCGGTGCCGCGTACCGGCGGTACATAGATGCGGGTGAGCCTGACGGTGAGCTTTCGCTGCGACTGGTCATACTCTCGGGCGAACGACTCGATCCGGCTGTGCTGGCGGACTGGTATGAGCACAACCCGGAGCTCCCGGTGCTGGCGAACAGCTATGGCATTACCGAAACCACGGTGTTCGTAACCTATTTCGGCCTGACACCGAGCAACGCGACGGCGGACGCCCCGAGCACGATCGGTCGAGCACTGCCTGGTCTGCGCACCTATGTTCTCGATGAACAATTGCGGCCGGCGCCGTTGGGCGCCTGGGGCGAGATCTACGTTGCCGGAACGCAACTCGCCCGCGGTTATCTCAACCGCTCATCGCTGACTTCCGCCCGATTTGTTGCCAGCCCGTTCGGCCGACCAGGCGAGCGGCTCTATCGCAGCGGCGATGTGGCACGCTGGAATCACCAGGGTGAGCTGGAATACCGTGGCCGTGCCGATCAGCAGGTGCAACTGCGTGGGTTTCGCATAGAGTTGGATGAGATTCGCACCGCTTTGTCGACCCATAGCGCGGTCTCGGCGGCGGTTGTCATCGTCCATCGCCCTGGCACGGCGGCGGCCAAGGTCGTGGCCTATGTCGTGCCGACCGGTGAAGATGCCTGTACAGCCGACATTCTCCGCACGTATGTCGCGACGCTACTGCCGGAGTACATGGTGCCGGCCGTCGTCGTGGTGGTGCCCGAGCTGCCGCTGACGGTGAACGGCAAGGTGGACTATCGGGCGCTGCCGGAGCCGATCTTCGATTCGTCAGCGGCCTATGTGGCGCCGAGTTCGGCGGTCGAGGAGGCGATCGCGGCCATCTTCGCCGAGGTGCTGGACCTCGAGCGAATAGGCGTGCTGGACCACTTCTTCGAACTGGGCGGCAATTCGCTCACCGCGACCAATGCCGCCGCGAGAATCGCCGAGCTGACCGGATCCGCTGTGTCGGTCCGCGATCTGTTCAGCAAGCCGACCGTCGCCGAACTCGCCGCGCATATCGACATCGAACACCACCACAGAGCGCTCGTGCTGCGCGCGGAACCGCGCGTCGAGCCGATTCCGTTGTCGCCGGCGCAGAACCGGATGTGGCTGATCAATCAGGCCGACCCGGCCTCCACGGCATACAACATTCCGCTGGTGGTGCAGCTGACCGGCCGACTCGATGTCACTGCGTTGCGCCTGGCTCTGATGGATGTGATCGATCGGCACGAATCCCTGCGGACCGTCTATCCGGACACGAAAGGGGAAGGGAGGCAAGTTGTTCTGGCACCCGGGCACGGTGTCGGCCTGATACCGGAGAAGATCGATTGCGCCGACATCGCGCATCGCATCGGTGAGCTGACTTCGACCGGTTTCGACGTCCGAACAAGTCCACCGATCCGAGTCGCGCTGCTCGAGTCCAGCGAACGGCGTCGGCACGTCCTGGTCGTGGTTCTGCACCATATTTGCTGTGACGGTTCGTCGCTTCCACCGCTCGCGGTCGATATCGCGACGGCCTATGAAGCAAGGTCGCAGGGAAGAACCCCGGACTGGCAGCCCCTGACCGTGCAATACGCCGATTACAGCATCTGGCGCCGCGAGATGCTCGGCGACGAGGACGATCCCGAGTCGTTGGCGGCACGCCAGTTGCGTTACTGGGTGACACAGCTGGCGGGAATGCCGCCGTTGCTAGAGCTGCCCGCGGACCGTCCGCGTCCTGCTCGCCAATCCATGCGCGGCGACATCGCCGAGAGCGTGATCCCAGCCGAAACCTTTGCCGCGATCCAGTATCTGGCCCGCACGTCCGGCGTCACCACCTTCATGGTCATCCATGCCGCGCTGGCGGTGCTGCTGGCCCGGCTGTCGGGCTCGGGGGATATCACCATCGGGACACCGGTCGCGGGCCGAGGGGAGCGTGCGCTGGAACCGCTCGTCGGCATGTTCGTCAATACGGTGCCGCTACGTACCGAAGTGCGTTCCGACGAATCGCTCCTCGAGTTTCTGTGGCGGGTCAAGGACATCGACGTCGATGCGTTTGCCAACAGCGACCTTCCATACGAACGGATTGTCGATGAAATAGATCCCAGGCGATCGGTCGCGCACGCACCGCTGTGCCAGGTGTACCTCGTTTTCGAGAACATGGACCGTCCACGGCTGGAGCTGCCCGAACTCACGGTCGAGATCCTGGATCCGGGGCCGCAACCGGCGAAGGTGGACGTTATCGTCACCGTCGCCGAAAACGCTTCTGCGGGAGGCGATGTCTCCCTCCGGATCAACTACGCCACAGATCTGTTCGATCGGGAGACGGTCGAGGAATGGGCCGTGCGGCTGAATCGGGTCCTCGATGCGGTGGTGTCGAGTCCCGACCTGCCGGTGGGTCGCGTGAATGTGCTGTCGGGGAGCGAGCAGGCCGGGTTGGTGCCCGCGTCGGGGGGCCGTGCCGTGGCGCCGCGGGTCTTGGCGGAGTTGTTGTCGGTCGCGGATCCCGATGCGGTGGCTGTGGTTTCGGGTGAGCACACGATGTCCTACGGAGAGCTCGATGAGCAGTCGAATCGTGTTGCCCGGCAATTGATCGCATGGGGTGTCGGCCCGGGCGACCAGGTCGCGTTGGCGATGGCCCGGTCGGTGGAGTTCGTGGTCGGGATGTGGGCGGTGACCAAGGCGGGCGCGGCGTTCGTGCCGGTGGATCCGCGCAATCCGGTCGACCGCATCGCCCTCATGGTGGCCGATGCCGACGTGCGGGTGGGTCTCACCGTCGAGGTGTCACAGGACCTGCTGCCGGACCGGGTTCAGCGGCTGGTGCTCGATGCACCTGACGCACAGGCGCACATCGCGGCTCGGTCCTCGGCCGTGGTGACGGATGCAGACCGGCTGCGGTCCTGCCGTGTCTCGGACGTGGCCTATGTGCTCTACACCTCGGGGTCGACGGGGGCGCCGAAGGGTGTCGCGGTCACGCACTCGGGACTGGCGAATTTCGCTGCCGAGCAGCGGCATCGCTATCGGGTCGACAGTTCGTCGCGGGTGTTGCAGTTGGCAGCACCGGGTTTCGACGCGGTTGTGCTGGAGTTGCTGATGGCTCATGCGAGCGGCGCGGCGTTGGTGGTATCGCCTCCCGACGTGTTCGCGGGCCGTGAGTTGGCGGAATTGATCGGGAAGCAGCGGGTATCGCATGCCTTCCTGACCCCGAGTGTCCTGGCGACAATGTCGCCGGCCGGTCTGGATTCGCTGCGGGTGCTGGTCGCCGGTGGGGAGGCGGTGTCGGCGGAGACGGTCGCGGTATGGGCACCGGGCCGACAGCTGTTCAACGGTTACGGACCCACCGAGACCACGATCATGGTGGCGATCAGCGGCCCGCTGTGCGCCGGGGACCGCGTCACCATCGGCGGCCCGATTCGTGGCGTCGAGGCCGTGGTACTGGACGCGGGCCTGCAGCCGGTGCCTATCGGAGTATCGGGACAGCTGTATGTCTCCGGAGTGCAGCTGGCCCGCGGATACCTGAAGCGACCGGCCGCGACAGCCACCACCTTCGTGGCCGATCCGTACGGTCCCCCGGGCACCCGCATGTACCGCACCGGTGATCTGGTCCGGTGGACATCCGAGGAAACCCTCGAATATCTCGGTCGCGCCGACTTCCAGGTCAAGATCCGGGGACAGCGCATCGAACTCGGCGAGATCGAGGCCGTTCTCGCCGCGCACCCCGCCGTGGCGGCAGCGGTGACGGTGGGTGCGGCGACCGCCGGCGGGTCGCGACTGGTGGCCTACGTCGTGTCGGCCAACGGCGCCGTCGACACCGCGGATCTGCTCGGTTACGCCGAGCGGCGCCTGCCGTCCCACATGGTCCCGGACACGGTGATGGTGCTCGACACGCTGCCGTTGTCGGCAGTGGGCAAGATCGACCGTCTGGCGTTGCCCGAGCCGGTTTTCGCCACCGGCACAACCGAATACGTCGCACCGCGCGACGCGGCCGAGCAGCTGGTCGCCGATGTGTGTGCCGCCGTGCTGGGAATCGAGCGGGTCGGTGTGTTCGACAGCTTCTTCGATCTGGGCGGCAACTCGCTGTCCGCGACCAGGGCAGCAGCGCAGCTGAGCGCCGCGTTCGACACCGATGTCTCGTTGCGCACGCTCTTCGAAGCGCCGACCGTCGCCGCGCTGGCGGAGAGCATTCGGACCAGCGACGCGGCCGGACGGGAACCGCTGGGCCCGCAAGAGCGCCCGGACCGGATCCCGCTCTCGCCCGCGCAGACGCGCATGTGGTTCCTCAATCAGTTCGATACCGCCTCGCCGATGTACAACGTTCCGATGGTCGTCCACATGTCGGGCAACCTCGACGTGGCCGCCATGCACGCGGCGATCGCCGATGTGATCGACCGGCACGAATCTCTGCGAACCATATACCCGGACAGCGACAGTGGACCGCATCAGGTGATTGTGCCGGTGGCGACGGCACGGCCTTCGTTGGAGCCGGTGCCGGTTCCGGAAAGCGAGGTCGAGGCGCGCATCGGCGCGGAGGTGACCGCCGGGTTCGATGTCACCTCCGAGGTTCCGTTTCGGATCACCCTGCTGCGCAGTGCACCCGACGAGCACACTCTGATTCTCGTCGTCCACCACATCAGCTTCGACGGGTCGTCGCTGGCGCCGCTGGCCACAGACCTCGCGACCGCCTACCAGGCCCGCGTCGGACACCAGTCCCCGCAGTGGACGCCGTTGCCCGTGCAATACGCGGATTACGCTGTGTGGCAACAACATCTACTCGGTATCGAAAATGACCCGAACAGCCTGACCGCCGCCCAGCTCGAGTATTGGCGCGCGACCCTCGCCGACCTGCCCGAGGTGCTCGACCTGCCGGCCGATCGTCCACGACCGGCCAAACAGTCGTTCCGGGGTGCGGCCATATCGACGGTGGTTCCCGCAGACCTCCATCGTGATGTGATCGCGTTGGCCCGGCGACTCGACGCGACGGTCTTCATGGTGATGCATGCGGCGTACGCCACGCTGCTGGCGAGGCTTTCGGGAACCGGCGACATCGCGGTGGGCACACCGATCGCCGGCCGCGGCGAGCCCGGACTGGACAATCTGATCGGAATGTTCGTCAACACACTGGTATTGCGGACCCGCATCGACCCTGGCTCGTCGTTTCTGAACATTCTCGATCAGGTCCGGTCCGCCGATCTGGGCGCATTCGAGACCGCCGACATTCCGTTCGAACGGCTTGTCGAGGTGCTGAATCCGCCTCGCTCGACCGCACATTCGCCCTTGACTCAGGTTGGATTCTCGTTCCAGAACATCGAGATCCCGACCGTGGAGTTCGCGGACCTGACGGTTTCGGCCCGGATGGTCGATCCGAGCGTGGCCAAGTACGACCTGCATCTGAACCTTGTCGACTCACCGGCGTCGGATGGCGACCCGGGCGACATGGCGGTCGAATTCAGTTATGCGACAGATCTTTTCGATGAGGAGACGGTCGCTGCGATGTTCGACCGCTACCTGCTGTTGCTGCAGGCGATCGTGGCCGAGCCCACCTGTGTCGTGGGCGATATCGAGCTGCTGACCGCGAACGAGGCGCGCGAGCTGGCGGCGTGGTCGAGCGGTGAGTTGACGAGTCCCCCGTCCGAGACGATCGCGTCCCTGTTCGCCGCGCAGGCTGCCGCGAACCCGAACAGGATCGCGGTTGTCGACGCCGAGGGTGGCGGCCGGCTCGGCTACGGGGAATTCGCGGCGCGGGTGAATTCGCTGGCCCGGGTGCTGATCGGACGCGGAGTCGGCCCGGGAACCGTCGTCGCTGTCGCGATGCGCCGCTGTGTCGATCTGCTGACCACGCTGTACGCAATTCATGCGGCCGGCGCGGCCTACCTGCCGCTGGATCCGGATCATCCAGTCGACCGGGTGCGTGCGGTCGTCACCGACGCGAGGCCGAGTGCCGTCATCACCCGGCCGGTCGACCGGGCGAATGTGCCCGAAAACGTACCGGTGTGGGCATTCGAGCAGCTCGATGGCGAGCGCGCGGATACGTCGACGCTGACGGACGCCGATCGGCCCCGGTCGCTGCGCCCGGATGATCTGGCGTATGTCATCTACACCTCCGGCTCGACCGGCGTGCCCAAGGGGGTGGCCGTACCGCATGCCGCGGTGGTCAACCAACTTCGCTGGCTGCGGGATCACTACGGGCTCGGGGCCGAGGACATCATGCTGTTGCGGACGCCGACCACATTCGATCTCTCGGTCTGGGAGCTGTTTTCCGCACTCACCTGCGGCGCGTCGGTGGTTGTCGCCGGTCGCGACGCCCACCTCGACCCCGGAACCGCAGCCGGGCTGCTCGCCGAACACCGGATTACGACCGTGGACTTCGTGCCGTCCTCGCTGTCGGCATTCCTCGATGCGGCCGGCGCGCGGAAGTTCCCTGATCTGCGGCGGGTGCTGTGCATCGGTGAGGCACTGCCGGCCGAGACCGTCCGTCGTTTCCGGCAACTCAGCCCAGCGCGCATCGACAACCTGTACGGGCCGACGGAGGCAGCGGTGAGCGTCACCGCTCACCGCATCGACGCGCTCGACGACGTCACCGTTCCTATCGGCATCCCCGAGGCGAATGTGGTTGTGCGCGTGCTCGATTCGCGACTTCGTCAGGTTCCTGTCGGGGTGACCGGAGAGCTGTACCTGGGGGGAATCCAGCCGGCTCGCGGCTATCACGAACGCCCTGGCCTGACGGCAGTGAGCTTCATCGCCGACCCTTTCGGCAGCACAAGCGGTGCCCGGCTGTACCGCACGGGTGACCTGGTTCGCTGGGGCTCGGATGGCAACCTGCGTTATGTCGGCCGTGCCGACACCCAGGTGAAGGTGCGCGGTCTCCGCATCGAACTCGGTGACATCGAAGCCGCGTTGGTCGCGCACGAGCAGGTTGCCGCGGCCGTCGTGCAGATGCGCACCGAGCGCGGCGAACAGCGCCTGGTCGCGTACCTGGTTGCCGCGGAGGCACTGGACCTCCGGCAGGTCCGGGCGTTCCTGATGCAGCGGCTGCCGGCGTACATGGTGCCGTCCTCGATGGTCCGAATCGATGCTGTCCCGCTCACCGTCAATGGCAAGGTCGACTACCGGGCATTGCCGGCACCGGATGTGAGAGGCTACGAAGCGGGATACCGTGCGCCGCAAGGCCTCATCGAGCAGACCGTCGCCGGGGTAGTCGGCGAACTGCTCGACCTTCCAGAGGTCGGCGCGGACGACAACTTCTTCGACCTCGGCGGAAACTCGCTTCTCGCAACGCGTGCGCTGAGCCGGATAGGCGACATCGCAGGCGTCACCGTGCCGGTGCGGGTGATCTTCGAAGCACCCACTGTCGCAGAGCTGTCCGAACGAATCGGGCAGCTGCGCGCGGTGCCGAACCTGCCCGCGCCAACTCGCACCCCGCGCCCGGATCGTATCCCGCTGTCACTGGCGCAGGCCCGGATGTGGTTCCTCAACCAGTTCGATCCGAGTTCGCCCGGATATGTTGTGCCGCTGGCGATGCGGCTCGACGGTAGCGTCGATCTCGATGCGCTCGCAGCGGCGGTCGGTGACGTCATCGAGCGGCACGAGAGTCTGCGCACCATGTATCCAGCGGTCGATGGCACGCCGACGCAGGTCGTGCTCGACGCGGCCGACGTCGTCGGAAACTGGGATCTCGGGCCGCAACCGGTCGGTGAGCACGAGTTGCCGGCCCGATTGACCGAGTTCTTCGGCCCCGGATTCGATGTGTCGAAGGGCGTGCCGCTGCGCGTTGCCCTGTATCGACTGTCCGACGAGACCTGGGTGGTCGCGCTGGCAGTCCACCACATCAGTTGCGACGGTTCGTCGGTTGAACCGCTGGCCGCCGACATCGTCACGGCCTACCGTGCACGGTCCGGCGGCAATCCGCCGGACTGGGCGCCGCTGTCCGTACAGTTCGCTGATTATGCCCTCTGGCAGCGCGAGGTGCTCGGCTCGGCGGAGGACCCGAACTCGTACCTGGCCCACGACCTCGCCTACTGGAGAGCACAACTCGCGGGTATCCCCGATGTGATCGAAGTGCCGACCGACCGGCCACGGCCGCTCGTGCAGACACAACGCGGCGCGGTCGTCCATGCCACGATCCCGAGCGAGCTGCACGCCCGGTTGGAGGCGCTGGCGCGGCACGCCGGGGCGACGACATTCATGGTCGTGCACACCGCTTTGGCGGTGTTGCTGTCGAGACTTTCCGGCAGTGACGACATCACCATCGGTGTGCCACATGCCGGCCGCGGCCATCGATCGCTGGACAACCTGATCGGGATGTTCGTCAACACCCTGGTGATGCGCAGCCGGTGCAGGCGGGATCAATCGTTCACCAGTCTGCTGAACCAGGTGCGGCGCACGGCCACCGAGGCTTTCGACCATGCCACCGTCCCGTTCGAGCAGTTGGTGGAGGCACTGAACCCGGCGCGATCGACGTCGCATACGCCGTTGTTCCAGGTCATGCTCGCCTATCAGAACATGGCACAGGCGCGGGTCGAATTTCCGGGTCTCACCGTGGAGAGCCTCGATCCGGAGGACAGCGCCGCGATCTACGACCTGCTGCTGATGATCACGGAGGGACACGGCGCTCACCGTGAGCCGACCGGCATGACGTTGCGGCTGACGTATGCCACTGACCTTTTCGACGATGACTCAGCGCTGCGCTTCGCGGAACAATTCGTGCGTGTGCTCGACGCCGCCGCGACCGATGCCGACGCGGCGGTCGGCGGTATCGAGTTGCTCGATGCCGCGGAGCGCCACCTGGTGCTGCAACAATGGAACGACACCGCCGGCCCCGCGGCGACCGGCCGGACGCTGGTCGACGCTGTCGACGAACAGGTCGCCCGAACCCCGGATGCTCCGGCGATCTGTCTTCCGAGCGGCATCGGGATGACCTACCGGGAGTTCGACACCCGCGTCAATCGCCTGGCCCGTTGGCTCATCGCCCGTGGTGCCGGACCGGAAATTGTTGTCGCGGTGGGCATCCGGCGATCGATCGACCTCATCACCGCGCTGTACGCGGTAGTCAAGGCGGGCGCCGCGTTCCTGCCGATCGATCCGGATCATCCGACCGCCCGCATCGCTGATGTGCTGAACGCGGCGCAGCCGCTGCTGGTACTCACCACCTCAGCGGATGGCGACGCACTACCGCGTGGGTTCGAGATCTCGTGCATCGATCGAGTCGACGTGGCCGGTCTTCCGGATGTCCCGATCACCGACGCCGAGCGTCGTACGCCGCTGCGACCGGACAATGTCGCCTACATCCTGTTCACCTCCGGCTCCACGGGAGTCCCCAAGGGCGTCGCGCTGACCCACGCCGCGACCGTGAGCCAATTGGCGTGGGCACAGCGGCAATGGCCGCACGACGCGTCCGACACCGTGCTGTACAAGACCCCGATCACCTTCGACATCGCCGTATGGGAGCTGTTCTGGCCGTTGCAGACCGGTGCGCAGATCGTGGTCGCCGAACCCGATGGGCATCGCGATCCCGGATACATCGCAACCATCATTGCGAACCATCAGGTCAGCACCGTGCACTTCGTGCCATCGATGCTCGAGGTTCTCGTCGAAACCACCGCGGGTACACCACTGCCGTCGATACGACGGGTCTTCGTCGCCGGTGAGGCGCTGGCGCAGCGCACCGTCGACGCCGCCTCGCGGGTATTCGCGCATGCCGAGGTGGTGAACTGGTACGGCCCGGCCGAGGCGGAAGTCGTGACGGCTGCGCGTTGCCTGCCGGGGATAGCGAACCGTTCGATGGCCCCCCTCGGTACGCCGGTGGCCGGCATGCGGGTCTACGTCCTGGACCCAGGGCTGCGACCGGTGCCGATCGGTGTCGTCGGCGACCTCTACGTCTCGGGTGTCCAGCTGGCGCGCGGTTACCACGCCCGTCCCGACCTCACCTGCGGCGCCTTTGTCGCGCACCCCTTCGGCATGCCCGGTGAGCGACTGTACCGAACCGGCGACCTCGTCCGATGGGTGAAAACCGGCGAGCTGGAATACCTGGGCCGCAGCGATCTCCAGGTCAAGGTCCGCGGCCAGCGGGTCGAGCCGGGTGACGTCGAAGCGGCGCTGTCCGCGCTCCCGGACGTCGCACGCGCTGTGGCCGTAGCCACGACGGATCGAATCGTCGCATACGTGACACTCGCTCCCGGTGCGCGCACCGATGGGCGCTCGATTCGCGACCGGCTCACCCACGCATTGCCGTCCTACCTGATTCCGGCCGCCGTTCAAGTCCTCGAGGCGATCCCGTCGACACCGAACGGCAAGCTCGACCGAGCTGCCTTGCCGCAGCCGGTGTTCGACGACACCGAGGAATTCGTGCCACCCCGCACCGAACGCGAAGCGGCCCTTGCGGCAATCGTCGCGGAGATCACCGATCGCGATCGGGTGACCGTGACGGCCAACCTCTTCGAGATCGGGGTCAACTCACTCTCGGCCGCCCGCATCGCAGCCCGGGCCACCGCGGAGCTCGGCATCGAGGTCGGCATTCGCGACATCTTCACCGAACCGACGATTGCCGGATTGGCCGAGCGCCTGCGCACGAGAGCCGGACACGCGGTGGTTCCGCTCACCGCCAGGCCGCGCCCGGCAGCGGTCCCGTTGGCGGCGGCACAACGGCGGATGTGGTTCCTCAATCAATTCGACACCGCCTCGGCGGCATACAACATCTGCTTTGCGGCCCGGCTGACAGGCCGGCTGGATCTCGAGGCGCTACAGGCGGCGCTACTCGACGTCGTGGAGCGGCACGAGCCACTGCGCACGGTGTATCCCGCCGTCGACGGCGAACCGTGCCAGGTAGTGCGTCAGGTCGCGGCCGCGGCCGCGGAGCTGACGCTGGATCCGGAGTCTGTCGCCGACGAGGCGGAGCTGGCCGACCGGATCCGGCAGGTCGTCGAAACAGGTTTCGATGTCGTGGATTCGGTGCCGGTGCGAGCGCGGGTATACCGCACAGGGAACGACGAGCATGTGATCGTGCTCGTGGTCCATCACATCGCGGCCGACGGTTCCTCGATGGCACCGCTGGGCCGCGATATCTTCGCCGCCTACGCCGCGCGTGTGAACGGCGAAGCACCGCAGTGGGAACCGCTCGAGGTCCAGTACGCGGACTACGCGCTGTGGCAGGCCGAAACGCTCGGTGCCGAGGGCGATCCGGAGTCGCCGATCGCGCGGCAGATCGCACATTGGAGCGAGGTCCTCGACGATGCTCCGGAGCTGCTGGACCTGCCGACGGACCGACCCCGGCCCGCCACCATGTCGATGGCCGGCGGCAGTGTTCGCTTCGCGCTCTCGGCGCGGCTGCACGACGAGATAGCGCGGCTGTCCCAACGCGAGGGTGTCACGGTGTTCGTCGTGCTGCATGCCGCACTGGCGATCCTGTTGGCGCGCACCGCGCACAGCGCGGACATCTCGATCGGTTCTCCGGTTGCCGGCCGAGGCAGCCGGGAACTGGACGATATGGTCGGCATGTTCGTCAACACCGTCGTGCTGCGCACGCGAGTCCGGGACGATCTGTCGTTCCGCGAACTCCTGGCCGAAGTACGCGACGTCGACCTGGAAGCGCTCGCCCACGCCGATGTGCCCTACGAGCGGCTCGTCGACATCCTCGACCGTGCCCGATCCACCGCGTACACACCGCTCTATCAAGTGATGTTCGGTCTGCAGAACATGCGTGCGGCCCGGTTCGAGCTCCCCGGCGTGGATGTCGAACTGCTCGACCCCGGTATCGCGCAGGCGAAAACCGATATCACCGTGCTGATGACCGAACGCGGCGACGGCGGCCGGCCGGCCGGAATCGACGGCGAGATCATCTACGCCGCAGACCTTTTCGTGGCGTCCACGGCCGAATCGCTCGCGGAGCGATTCCTCCGCGTCCTGGAGTCGGTCGTGTCCGACCCGGCCCGGACGGTGGGCGGCATCGATCTGCTCGACACATCGGAGGCCGAGCGACTGGTCCCGGCGCGAGGTGGCGAGAGCCCGGCGCCGTGTCTGCTGCCCGATCTACTCGCCGCGGCGGTGGCAGCGGATCCGACCGCGACCGCCGTGATCGGCGAAACCGAAACCCTCACCTACGCCGAACTCGACCGCCGGTCCAATCAGCTCAGCGCATACCTGCTCGCCCGAGGAGCCGGGCCGGGCACGCTCACCGCACTGGCCGTGCCGCGTTCGGTCGACTACCACGTCGCCATGTGGGCGATCGCGAAGACCGGCGCCACGTTCGTACCGGTGGATCTGCGCTATCCCGCGGAGCGGATCGCGCACATGGTGAACGATTCCGGTGTCACCGCGGGGATCACGGTCGCGTCCGCGCGCGCGTCGCTTCCCGACGATGTCCGATGGCTGGTGCTCGACGAACCGGAAGCAGCCGCCGAGATCTCCGCGCAGACCGGCCGGGCCATCACGGATGCGGCTCGTGGCCGGGCCGTGCGGATTCGGGAGGCCGCGTATGTGATCTACACGTCGGGGTCGACCGGAACACCGAAGGGTGTGGTGGTCAGCCACGAGGGATTGGCCGGCTTCGCGGCCGAGCAGCGGGTCCGCTATCGGGTGGACGCCACGTCGCGTGTCCTGCAAGTGGCGGCGCCTGCCTTCGACGCGGTGCTGCTCGAGGCGTTCATGGCGTGCGCGGCCGGCGCTTGCCTGGTCGTGTCGCCACCGGAGGTTTTCGGCGGCCCTGATCTGGCCGCACTGATCCGCACCCATCAGGTGACCCACGCGTTCCTGACACCCAGTGTGCTGGCGACGATGTCGCCCGAGGACTTCGCATCGGTGCGGGAACTGGCGGTCGGCGGCGAGATGGTGTCCGCGGACCTGATCGCCACCTGGGCGCCGGGGCGGCAATTGCACAACATCTACGGTCCGACCGAGACGACGATCGTGGTCACGATCAGCGATCCGGTCCAGCCGTCCGACCCGATCAATATCGGTGGTCCGATCCGCGGCGTCGAGGCGGTGGTGCTGGACGCCCGGCTGCGTCCGGTGCCCGTCGGTGTGCCCGGGGAGTTGTACTTTTCCGGCGGTGCATTGGCGCGTGGCTACCTGAACCGCCGCGCTACGACCGCCGGTGCGTTCGTGGCGAACCCCTACGGTGCGCCGGGATCGAGGATGTATCGCACCGGCGACATCGTCCGGTGGACCGCGAGTGGTGTGCTGGAGTACATCGGCCGCGTCGACTTCCAGGTCAAGATTCGTGGCCAGCGCATCGAACTCGGGGAGATCGATGCTGTGCTGCAGGCACATCCGCAGGTTGCCACCGCCGTCACCGTGAGCCGCTCGGGACCCGGCGGGCAGCCCGTGCTCGCCGCGTACGTCGTGGCCGAGCCCGCGGGGGCCGTTGAACCCGATGCCGTGCTCGACCACCTCGCTGCGGTGCTGCCCGCCCACATGGTGCCGTCGACGATCACCGTGCTCGACCACATGCCGCTCGCCTCGACGGGCAAGGTGGATCGAAAACTGTTGCCCGAACCAGTTTTCGATACCGGCGGCGACAAGGACGTGGTCGCGGCAAACGAGTTGGAGCGCACGATCGCCGCCGCTTTCGTGGATGTGCTCGGCGTCGCGTCGGTCGGTGTGACGACCTCGTTCTTCACGCTCGGCGGTGACTCCATCATGTCGATCCAGCTGGTCTCGCGGCTGAAGACGGCGGGTGTGGTCGTGACCGCGCGGGATGTCTTCGAGCACAAGACCGTTCGCGGGCTGGCGCAGGTGGCCGTGGCTGCGGGCCGGGTGTTCCTCGCGGAGCTGCCGGGCGGTGGCGTGGGAGACATTCCCTTCACGCCGATCGTGGCCTGGTTCGTCGACCGGGTCGGGACAGCCGATCGGTTCGCACAGTCGATGCTGGTTCGTCTGCCGCGGGACGCGCGCGTCGACGAGGTGATCGCGACCGTGCGGGCAGTGCTCGAACAGCACGACATGTTGCGGTCGCGGATGCGCGAACAGTGCATGGATGCGCTGCCCGCTCACGCCGCCGATGCGACCGGCGCGGTATTCGTGCGAACCTTCCGGGCGCACGAGGCGCCGGGCAGCGACGGTTTCACGGCTGTGGTGGAAGCGGCGCTGACCGAGGCGTCGGATCGTCTCGATCCCGCGGCGGGCCGGATGATGCAGGTCGCGTGCCTGCTTCCGGAATCGGGCGTCGAGGCCGATGCCCGGGCCCTCATCGTGATTCACCACCTGGCTGTCGACGGGGTGTCGTGGCGAATCCTGTTGCCCGACTTCGTCACCGCGTGGCAGCAGATCGGGCAGGGACGCACGGTCGAGTTGCCGGCACCGGGTACGTCGATGCGGCGATGGGCACACGCGCTGACCGCTGCCGCAGCCGGCCGGGGCAGCGAGTTCGAACTGTGGCAGCGGATGAGTACCGCCGCCGATCCGCTGCTCGGGACGGCGGAATTCGATCCCGCCGTCGATACCCACGCGACGGTGCGGTACCTGACAGCGTCCATTCCGGCCGCGGTGACCTCGGCATTGCTGGACTCGATACCGACGGCCGTGCGCGGCAACGTCGACGACGCGTTGCTGGCCGGGCTGACCGTGGCCCTGACCCGTTGGCGCGCACGGCGCGGCCTTCCGCACCCGGGCATGAAAGTCCTGCTGGAAGGACACGGCCGCGAGGAGCAGATCGCCCCGGGAGCGGATGTGTCACGCACCGTCGGCTGGTTCACCAGCGCGTACCCCGTGGCCCTCGACCTGAGCGGAATCGACGACGCGGACCTGCGTTCGGCAGTGAAGTCCGTCAAGGACCAGCTGCGCGAGATACCCGACAAGGGCATCGGATACGGCTTGCTGCGCTATCTGAACACCGACACCACCGACGTGCTCGCGAAGGCGCCCCAGCCGCAGATCAGTTTCAACAATCTCGGCCGGGCCGGTGTGGACCTCACCGCCCTGTCGGATCTCGCGTGGGTCCCGACCGATGAGCAGTTCGACCGGCGATCCGCCTTCGATCCGGATATGCCCGCCGCAGCGGTGATCACGATCGACGTCGATATCGTGGACACCGAGACCGGACCTGAACTGTCCGCGCATGTCGGCTACGCGTCACGGCTGCTCGAGCACGACGATGTGGCCGAACTCGTCGCCGGATGGGTCGACGCCGTGACCGAGATCGCCACCCTCGCTCGCGCCGGCGAGCGGTGGGGATTGTCCCGGGCCGACGTTCCGCTGGTCGACGTCACGCAGCACGATCTGAACGGATTGGCGGACCGGTACGGTCCACTGAGCGACGTATGGTCATTGGCGCCGCTGCAGGAGGGTCTGCTGTTCCACACCGAACTCGCGGCGGGCGAATTCGACGTGTACACCGCGCAGTCGGTCCTGACCCTCGCGGGCACGGTCGACGAGAACCGGCTCGAATGTGCTGTACGAGCGCTGCTCGAACGCTATCCCAACCTGCGGGCCGCCTTCACCCGGACCGTCGATGGCGTTCCGGCGCAGGTCGTTCCGGCAAGCACCACCGTGCCCTGGCGCAGGGTCGATCTCTCCGGCGACACCAGTGCAGTAGCGGCGCTGATCGAAACCGAGCGGGCCGTCGTTTTCGATCCCGCCGACCCGCCGCTGCTGCGGTTCCTGCTGATCGCCCTCGGACAGAACGAGTTCCGGCTGGTGCTGACGGCGCACCATCTGCTCCTGGACGGCTGGTCGTTGCCGCTGCTGTGGCGCGAGCTCATCGGTTTGTATGCTGGTGCCGCCCAGCCGGAGTCGCTTCCGCCCGCGGCCTCGTATCAGCGGTACTTGGAGTGGCTGGACCGACGTGATCGCGACGCGAGTATCGAGGTGTGGCGGGACGCGCTCCGGGATATCGGTGAACCGACGCTGGTCGCCGATCCACGCACGCCGGCGGCGGCGGACATTCCGATCGATGTGCCGATCGTTGTAGATCGTTCCGCTACAGCGGAATTGGTGACATTCGCGCGGGCGCGGGGCGTGACGATGGCGACGATCGTGCAGTTCGCCTGGGCCGTGGTGCTGGGCAACCTGCTCGGTGTCGAACGCGTGGCATTCGGCAGCACAGTATCCGGCCGCCCCGCCGAACTGCCCGATGTCGAGTCGATGATCGGCCTGTTCATCAATACGATTCCGGTCGTCGCCGAGGTGCGGCGAGATCTGACCATCGAGGACGCGCTGCGTCGACTGCAAGCGGACAACACCCGTCTGCTCGACCACCATTACCTCGAACTGTCGCAGGTCATGGCGGCTACCGGTAACAGCCAATTGTTCGATACCCTGGTCGTTTTCGAGTCGTATCCGGTCGACAGCAGTGGCCTGGGCGATGTGGACATCGATGGAATGCGAGTGGTCTCGGCGGACGGCCGCGACGCGGCGCATTACCCCATCACCGTGCAAGCGCACCAAACCGACGAGTTGCACGTCCGAGTCCGCTACCAACGAGCCCGCGTCGACGAGGTGATGGCGGCCGGTCTCGCCGGCCGTCTGGAAACCGTGCTACGGACGCTGGCCGGCGATCCGGATACGGTGCTCGGTGCGATCGATCTGCTGACCGAGGACGAGCGGCGCACGCTGGTGCCCGCGTCGGGCGGAGGGGCCGTGGCACCCAGCCTGATGCCGGAGTTGCTGGTAGCGGGCGTGACGGCGAATCCCGATGCGGCAGCGATAGTGTCCGGTCAGGACACGTTGTCCTACGCGGAGCTGGATGCCCGGTCCAACCAGCTGGCTCGGCAGTTGATCGCATGGGGCACAGGACCGGGTGATCACGTCGCGCTGGCGATGCCGCGGTCGGTCGAATTCGTGATCGGCCTGTGGGCGGTGACCAAAGCGGGCGCGGCGTTCGTGCCCATTGATACCCGGAATCCGGCCGAGCGCATCGCGCTCATGGTGGCGGATGCCGGCATTCAGCTGGCGGTCACGGTCGAGGAGACGCGAGATCTGTTGCCCGGCACGGTATTCCCGTTGGTACTGGACGATCCGGACATCGAGCGGTCGGTCATCGCGCAATCGCCCGCCCGCGTCACAGCTGGAGAACTCGTGCGGATGCCGCACATCCAGGATGTGGCATACGTTCTCTACACCTCGGGCTCGACCGGAATGCCGAAGGGTGTCGCGGTCACCCATGAGGGGCTCGCGAATTTCGCTGCCGCGCAGCGGGATCGGTTCGGTGTCGACACCGGATCGCGAGTGCTGCAGGTCGCTGCTCCCGGCTTCGATGCCATGGTCCTCGAGGTGCTGCTGGCTCACACCAGCGGTGCTGTCCTGGTGGCTGCGCCCCCAGCAGTGTTCGCTGGGCACGAGTTGATGGAACTGGTTCGCGCACAGCAGATCTCGCATGCCTTCCTCACTCCCAGCGTGTTGGCGACGATGTCGCCGGCCGGGATGGATTCGCTGCGGGTGCTGGTGGCGGGGGGCGAGGCGGTGACGCCGGAAGCGGTCGAAATATGGGCGCCGGGCCGAACTCTGCTGAACGGTTACGGCCCGACCGAAACGACGATTCTCGCCGCCATCAGCGCTGCGCTGCACCCGGGTGACGCGGTGACCATCGGCGGGCCGATCCGTGGTGTCGAGGCTGCCGTGCTCGATGCGTGGTTGCGGCCGGTGCCCGTCGGGGTGGTGGGAGAGTTGTACCTCGCGGGGGTGCAATTGGCGCGTGGCTATGCGGGCCGAGCCTCGGCTACCGCGGGCGCGTTCGTGGCGAATCCGATCGGTGCGGCAGGTTCGCGCATGTACCGCACCGGCGACCTGGTTCGCTGGACACCGGAGCACACTCTGGAATATCTCGGACGCCGCGATTTCCAGGTCAAGATCCGTGGCCAGCGCATCGAACTCGGTGAAATCGAAACTGTTCTGGCCGGGCATCCGGGGATCTCCCAAGCGGTAGTTCTGCAGCGGAAGGATCACCTCGGCATCGACCGACTCGTCGGCTATCTCGTCACTGACGAGGAGCTGGATCCGGATGATGTTCGTGCCGCTACGCGGTTGCGGCTGCCCGCGCACATGGTGCCCGAGGCGTTCGCGGTGCTGGCCGAACTTCCTCTCACCGCGACTGGCAAACTCGACCGCTCGGAGCTTCCCACTCCGGAATTCGCGGTCGGCCGAGAACGGGTCGCTCCCCGCACCGACGCCGAACGACGTGTCGCCGCCGTGTTCGAGAACGTGCTGGGCGTCAACGGTGCCGGGGCGACGGACAGCTTCTTCGACCTGGGCGGCGATTCGCTGTCGGCCACGCGGGTGGCTGCACAGTTGAGTACGGCGGCAGGAGTGCGCCTGGGGGTCCGCGACCTGTTCCAGGCGCCGGTGGTAGCCGAACTCGCCGCTCGGCTGGCGACTCTCGACCGCGACTCCCGGGTGCCGTTGACGGCGCGCCCCCGGCCTGCGCAGGTACTGCTGTCACCGGCGCAGCAGCGAATGTGGTTCCTCAACCAGTTCGACACCGCCGTCGGCAGGTACAACATCCCGCTGGTGATCCGGCTGCGCGGAGAACTCGACATCGATGCGCTCCGGCACGCGTGCGAACTGGTCGTCGAACGGCACGAATCGCTGCGTACGAAGTTCCCGATGGTCCATGGCCGGCCCTGTCAGGTTGCCGTCGCTGTCGATGAGGTCGTACCCGCGCTGGTTCCGGTTCAGGTCGGCGAACATCAGGTGATGGATCGCGTGATCGCCGTGGTGTCGGCGGGTTTCGATGTGACGCAAGCGCCCCCGTTGCGGATGGAATTGCTCGCTGTCGACGACCAGGACCACGTTCTGGTCATCTGTGTGCACCATATCTGCACGGATGGCCAGTCGATCATCCCGCTTGCGCGGGATGTGGCGATGGCGTACGAGGCGAGCCGCCATGGGAAAGAGCCCACGTGGCCGGTACTTCCGGTCCAGTACGTCGACTATGCGCTGTGGCAGCACGAGATGCTCGGGTCGGCGGACGACCCGGACTCGGTCATCTCCCAGCAGTTGCGATTCTGGAAGGACACCCTTGCCGGGCTGCCCGAGCTGCTCGAGCTGCCGACCGACTTTCCACGGCCGCCGGTCGCGTCGATGGATGGGTGCGCGATCGAGTTCGAACTTTCCGCCGATCTGCACGAGCGAATCGCCGGCCTGGCACGCGAGGCGAACGCGACGGTCTTCATGGTCCTGCAGGCCGCGCTGGCCGTGCTGCTGTCGAGGCTGGCCGGCGTCGACGATATCGCGATCGGCGCCCCGATAGCCGGACGTGGAGAGCGTGACCTCGACGATCTGATCGGTATGTTCGTCAATACCCTTGTGCTGCGGTCACGGGTGTCGATGCGGCAGCCGTTCGCCGAACTGCTCGCCTCGACCCGTGAGACGGATCTGGCGGCGTTCGCGCATGCGGATGTGCCTTTCGAACAAGTCGTGGAAGCGCTGAATCCGCCCCGGTCGACCGCGCATCTTCCGCTGTATCAGGTAACGCTCGATGTCCAGAACCTGGGCAAGGCCGCATTGGAGCTGCCGGAGCTCGGTATCGAGCTGATGGAAAACGGTTTCGAACAGGCGCAGGCCGACCTGAATGTGAAGTTGGCCGAGCGATCAGGTCAGGGAGGCCGTCCAGACGGCATGGTGGGACGACTCACCTTCGCTACCGATCTCTTCGTGAACGAGACGATGACTCGGTTCGCGCACGCTTACATCCGGATTCTGGAGTACGTCACCGCGAATGCCGCGGTGCCTGTCGGCGATATCGACATCGTCGATCCGATGCAGCGGCGCGAATTGCTGGACGCGGCAGGGGAAGACGGCGCCGTGGTCGCAGATGCCACACTCGCAGACTTGTTCGCTGCCCGAGCCCTGGACCAACCGGATGCTGTCGCGGTCACCGATGGCGTCTCGCAGCTGACCTACGCGGAACTGGATCATCGGTCCGCCCAGGTCGCGGCCCGGCTGATCGAACGGGGTGTGGAGCCGGAATCGCTTGTGGCCGTCGCATTGCCGCGTTCGGTCGAACTGGTCGTGGGCCTGCTCGCAGTGATTCGGGCAGGCGCCGGGTATCTGCCACTCGACGTGGCGTATCCGTACGACCGATTGCGGTTCGTGCTCGATGACGCGCGTCCAGCGGCGGTGCTGACCTCCGTCGAAACGGCTACGGCCCTGCCTGAGTACGCGGCACCGACGGTGCTGGTCGAGGATTGTGCGGACGCAGCGGACACCGCCGACGCGGCGATGCCGAAGTTGCGGCGGGACAATGTCGCGTACGTGATCTACACCTCCGGATCGACGGGCCGTCCCAAGGGAGTGCCGATCAGTCACCGCGAAGCGGTCACGTTGTTCACCAGCACGGCCGAACGTTTCGATGTCGGCCCAGACGACGTGTGGACGCTGTTCCATTCGTACGCCTTCGATTTCGCGGTATGGGAAATGTGGGGTGCGCTGCTGTCCGGTGGCAGGCTGGTTGTGGTCGACTACGACACATCCAGGTCGCCGAAGGAGTTCGTCGATCTCGTGGCGCGCGAGCGTGTGACGGTATTGAGCCAGACTCCGTCGGCGTTTTACGGATTCGCCGAAGCAGAGCGCGCATATCGCGAATCCGGTTGCACCGCAGGTCAACTCGCTCTGCGTTACGTCGTATTCGGTGGCGAGCCGCTGGATGTATCCCGCTTGACCAATTGGTTCGCGGATCACGATCGAAAATCACCGTGCTTGGTCAACATGTACGGGATCACCGAGACGACGGTGCACGTCACGTTCCGCACGATCGAGGGCATGGAGGTGGCCGGGATCGGATCACCGCTGCCAGGGTTGCGGGTGTACGTGCTCGACGACCGGTTGCGGCCGGTGCCGATCGGCGTCACCGGGGAGATCTATGTGGCCGGCGGGCAACTGTCACGAGGCTACCTGCGCGCCCCGGCTTTGACCGCAGGACGATTCATCGCGAATCCCTTCGACTCGCATGGTGCGCGGTTGTATCGATCCGGAGATCTCGGCCGGTGGAGCAAGTCCGCGCGCGGGCTCGAATTGACCTACACCGGTCGAGCGGATGCGCAAGTACAGCTGCGCGGTTACCGCATCGAACTGGGTGAGGTGGAATCCGCATTGCTCCGGCATCCGCATGTGGTACGCGCCGCCGCCGCGGTGCATCGCCACGTGCACGGCGTCGATCAGCTGATCGGCTACGTTGTGGGGGCCGACGGCCAGCAGATCGATCCGGGCGAGGTCCGGGAGGCTGCCGCCCGTGTACTGACCACGTACATGGTCCCCTCGGCGGTAATGGTGCTGCCAGGTCTGCCATTGACGGTCAATGGCAAACTCGATCGAAAGGCTCTGCCCGCTCCCGATTTCGATGCATCGGTGACCGAGTTCGTCACGCCGCGAACTCATTCCGAGAAGATGATCGCCGACGTCTACGCACAGGTCCTGGGCCTGGAGCGGGTCGGGGTGTCGGATGGGTTCTTCGATCTGGGCGGCAATTCGCTGCTGGCCACGATGGCGGTGGCCGAGTTGAGCGCTCGTGGCGTGACGATCGCCTTGCCCTGGATGTTCGACGATGCGACACCGAAAGCGTTGGCGCGCAGGGCCGACGAAGCCGCGGGGGGCTCCGGTCTGGAGGTGTTGCTTCCGCTTCGTGCGAGCGGATCGAAGCCTGCGATATTCGCCGTACACCCCGCCGGCGGATTGGCGTGGTTCTACGGCGGCTTGGTCGAGCATGTGGACAAGGAACGACCGGTGTACGGCCTGCAGGATCCACATGTGGTCGCGGGCGAACCAGGCGCGAAATCGGTGGATGAGTTGGCAGAGCGGTATGTGGCCGAGATTCGCGGAGTGCAGCCGCACGGTCCGTATCACTTGCTCGGATGGTCGCTGGGTGGGCAGATCGCGCACGCGATCGCGGTCAGGTTGCAGCGCGACGGTGAACTCGTCGGAACCCTGACCCTGTTGGATTCCGCACCAGATATGTCCGCTGATTCGATGATCGCCGCTGGGGACGAGTCCGCACCAGGACACCTGATGGCGGACCTCCTCGGCGGCTGGCGGGAATTGTTCGACCTCGGCGATGTGGTACAGGCGCACACCCATGAGCAAGCGTGGGCGGTCATCCGCAGCCAAGTGGTCGGAACCGGGCTGTTCACCGCCGAACAGACGGATCGGGTGATGGAGAGTTTCGCGACCGCGAGTGACCTGGCAGCCGGTTACCGGCCCGCAGTTTTCGACGGAGATCTCCTCTTCTTCACTGCCGGCAAAGACCGCACGGAAGAGGACGCTCTCGTGCAGGCGTGGCGCCCGTACGTGACCGGCAAGATACACAACACGGTTGTCGACGCACATCACCTCGAGTTCAGTCATCCGCACGCAATGGCCGTTGTCGGCTCGGTCCTGGAAAGGTTCGTGAACCTATGTTGACTACTCCTCAGCAGTTTCGACTCGACGATGACAGAACCGTGACCTGCACGAGTCCGGCCGAGGCGCGCATGTTGTGGCGCGAGACGATGGCGGCGGACGGCCTCTACCAGCACGCCGCCGCCCGCCTGCGACCCGAGGAGATCGTCTTGGACATCGGCGCGAACATCGGACTCGCCACGATGATGTTCGCGGAGAAGTGCCCCGGAATCGGGGTCATCGCCGCCGAGCCGGTACCGATGATCTTTCACTGCCTCCAGCGCAACATGGCCGCTCATGTGCCGCACGGGGTGTCGTTGCGGGTTGCGGTCGGTGCCGTGCCCAGGACTTTGCCGTTCACCTGGTACCCGCAGGCGTCGGCCAATTCCAGTCTGTATGCCGACCGCGAACGAGACGATGAGAACACCAGGATGTTTCTGCGCAACAGCGGCCTGGACGATGAATCAATCGGATACATCACTGCCGGGCTGCACGATGGCGAGCAGATCGACGTGGACGTGACCACGGTGTCGGCGGTGCTGGCCGAACACGCCCCAGACGCTCAGATCGGGCTGCTCAAAGTGGATGTGGAGCGGGCAGAATTGGACGTCTTGCGCGGCATTTCCGAAACGGATTGGCCCCGTATTCGTGCCGTCGTGGCCGAGGTACACGACACAGACGGCCGTTTGGCCCAGTTTTGCGAGTTGCTGAGCCGGCACGGACTGTCCCCCCACAACAGGCAAGACCCCTCCTTGGCCGGGACCGAACTGCACGAGGTCTACGCCGCCCGGCCCGCGGACTACTGACTCGATACAGACGCCGCCCGGCAGCGACCCGCTCGGCGACCAGGACGACGTGGTGGACCTGCGCGAGCTGGTCGCCGCCGAATCGGTACTGCGGGACCGTGAACCGGTCGTGGTCGTCGTAGTGTCCGTCGTGACTCGCGTGGCGATGTCCGGCGTGGATGTAGTCAACGTGATCGCCGTGGGAGACCGCGATGTGCCCGCAGCCGTCGGCATGCGCGGTGTGCTCGGACCAGCGATTGTGGATCGCCGGCGGGGGCTTGCGGCAATACCCCCTGCGCGTTATACGTTGAAGTGGGGAGAAGATCAGACGAGCCGGTGGCCGCCATCCACGTGCAGGACCGTGCCGGTGACAAGGCGCTCTTCAGCAGTGAAACCACCGCCACCGCAATGTCTTCCGGCGTCCCCAGCCGCCGGGCGGGCAGCTTCTCGGCCATGGCCTGCCAGCGCTTCCTTGTCGTCCCACGGCATCCAGCCGCTCGTGGATCGCAGCCTCCAGCTGCAATGCCTCCGGCCGGCGATCAGCACCGTGGCGGCGTGCGAGCACCGGTGTGCCGCCGTCGAGCACTGTTGCACGGATACCCCGCATCCACCCGCGCCGCGGTGCCGCTCAGACGCCGCTTGTAGAACGCGACCAACTCACCGGCTTCGGCGGGGATTCCGGCTTGGGCGAACGACATCGGTCACCCGCGCCTCACCCGCGAAATGCCGAGGGCGCGATCTTCTCCGGAACCGCCGGGTTCGAAGGGGTGGACTTTGGTGCTGGGCTGATTTCGTTCGCCGCGCCGCAGCTGTGGGGCCCGTCGGCACCACGGTTCGACTGGGACGACGACCTCACTCAGAACCCGGACAACGTCGAGAAACCATGTCGAAAAGTATTGGTGTCCAGCAAGTCTTGTCGGCCCTTGAGGGGATAAGGGCTCATCCGCCAGAAATCCGTCGGTAGTGACGCTGCACCCGGCCCCGTGGGCTCTGCGAGGCGGTGCCGGCCACCGGCCGAGGGCGCCACCGCGGCGGGGCGCATGACTGTGGGCGTGTCCAGCAGAACGCGCAGGCGGGCGATGAAGGCGTCGATGCTGCCGTAGCGCGCGAGGATCTGCGCGAGCAGTTCGTGTGCGGTCGATCCCATCAGAGCGGTCATGTCCACCCCACAAAGGTTCACCGATCGGTCGGGCCGGTTCCCTCCGGGATTCTGCACGATAATCGCGATCGCGCAGCAGATTCGGGGATATCTGCGACCTTCCGTGCCTGGACACCCCCCATGCTCGCGCACGTCGCGATCGGACCCGCGGTGAACGAACCCCAGGCCCGGCAGCCGGGATAGGCCGCCGGTTGCGTCGTTCGTGGCAGAACCTCGAATCCGCCCACGATTCGGCGAGTTCTACAGCAACCCCTATCTATCGCGACGCGGCTGGACCGTTGGTGGGCGCACGGCCACCCAAAGCCCCACCCCCCACCCGCGCAGCAGGATGGGGAAGGGG
>NZ_JBEXYE010000035.1:0-41221 GCF_040630785.1 Nocardia sp. NPDC005746 | reverse complement strand
CTGCGCCGATGGTACTGCACTCGACAGGGTGTGGGAGAGTAGGACACCGCCGGAACATCCTTCGCGAAGGCCCCCAGCAATCTGCTGGGGGCCTTCTGCGTATTCTGGTGTTTCCCGGGTATCCCGGGTATGTACCCACAGAGAGTTCCCAGCCGAAAACCAGTCCCGGCTGGATGAGAAAGACAATGATCGACAGCATGGTCCTCGCGCCCGCGTCTCAGCGGCCCGTCACCGCCCGCCGCTTCCGGTGGTCGGCCCTCTGGCTCCCCGCCACCTACAGCTACGTGGGTGTGCTGATGGCGGTGGCTGTCGCCCTGACCATGGTGAGCGCTCCCCGTGAGACGCGAATCCTGCTGCACGCCAGCACCAACCTGCACAACCTCACCAACGGCCGCTTCGGCACGTTGTTCTCCAGCGCCTTCCTGGTCGGTGAGGGTGCGGCCACGGTCTTCTTCATCGTCCCCATGCTGGCCTGCCTGCTGGCGTTGGCGGAGCGCAGGCTGGGGGCTGTGAGGCTTGTGCATACTTTCTTCGTCGGCCATATCGGTGCGACCGTCCTGGTCGCGCTGGGCCTGTGGGTAGCTGTGCAGTCGCAGCTGATCCCCGGCAGCATCGCCATGGCCCAGGACGTGGGCGTCAGTTATGGCTCGATGACCGTCGTGGGCGCCCTGGTGGCCGTGCTGCCGCCGCATCGCCGGTGGGTGTGGGCGGGTACCTGGCTGTCGTTCGCGCTGGGCGGGGTGGTGTTGTGGCACACCTTCACCAATGTCGGTCACTTCCTGGCGCTGTGCCTGGGGCTGGGAATCGGGCGGTTGACGATTCGCCGGCAGGGCGGTGCGGTGCGGCCGTTGAACGTTCCGGAGTACCTGTTGCTGGCGGGCGGGTCGCTGTTCGCCTGCCTGATGCTGCTGGGCTGAATCCGACGCCGCCTGGGTCGAGGCCGCGTCACCGCGGCCGCCGCCCGGTCACTAGACTCGACCGGTGCGCCTTGTGATTGCTCGTTGCCAGGTCGATTACGTTGGCCGTCTGACCGCCCATCTGCCCATGGCTCGTCGTCTGCTGATGATGAAGGCCGACGGTTCGGTGCTGGTCCATTCCGACGGTGGTTCCTACAAGCCGCTCAACTGGATGAGCCCGCCGTGCTGGCTGGAGGAGCGGGAAACCGATTCCGAGACAACCCAACTGTGGGTGGTGGCCAACAAGGCCGGTGAGGAACTCCGGATCACGGTCGAGGACATCGAGCTGGATTCCAAGCACGAGCTGGGTGTGGACCCGGGTCTGGTGAAGGACGGCGTCGAGGCGCACCTGCAGGAGCTGCTGGCCGAGCACATCGAAACCCTCGGCCCCGGTTACACCTTGATCCGCCGCGAGTACATGACGGCCATCGGACCGGTCGACATCCTGTGCCGGGACGCGGACGGCGCCACGGTGGCGGTGGAGATCAAGCGCCGCGGCGAGATCGACGGTGTGGAACAGCTGACCCGCTACCTCGAGCTGCTCAATCGCGACCCCCTGCTGGCCCCCGTGGCGGGCGTGTTCGCGGCCCAGCAGATCAAGCCGCAGGCGAAGACCCTGGCCGCCGATCGCGGCATCCGTTGCCTCACGCTGGATTACGACGCCCTGCGCGGCACCGACTCCAGCGAATTCCGTCTTTTCTGACCCATGCCCCGCCGTAAGCCCCGCCCCCAGGACTCGGCGCGATCCCGCCAGGATCCGCGCCCCCTGGGCGACGTCTTCGGCCGCACCGAATCCGGTCCCGGCACCGACGAGACCTTCATCGTCCGGACCGTCCCCGGTACCCGCGCCACCAAGCCCTACCGCTGCCCCGGCTGCGATCAGGTGATCCCGCCCGGCACCCCGCACATCGTGGCCTGGGCCGCACACGACGGCGAGGACGACCGCCGGCACTGGCACACGGGCTGCTGGAAGGGCCGCAACACCCGCACCATCACCCGCCGCTGGTCCTGACCACCCCCCGAGTCCTGACGCCCTGGAAATCGGTGTTGAGCCTCCCTCGGCCCCTTGGAGCCGCGATGACTGTCGGCATGCGTCACACCGTTGCGGCACAGCACAACTCGGCGGATCGGTTCCCGATCGCCATGGGGCGCATAAGGAAGGCCGCCTCCCGGTAGGGAGGCGGCCTTGGTACGGAACGGGTTGTCGCCCGGGATGGTGGAATTAGCCGGAGATGTCGGCGTTTTCGCGCTCGTCGACGATTTCGTCGTCGTCCTGCGCCTCGGAGATGGCCTTGCGGCCGCCCTTGGCGAGGGAACGCTGTTCCGGTGCGCCGTCGAGGAGTTCGCTTTCGCGGTTGACGGCGGCGAGCATGGCCGGGACCGAGTCGAGCTGGCCGCGGATGCCGAGCAGCTGGGCCAGGACGCGGCCGCGGAGGACACGCATTTCCTCGGCGAGTTCCTTGGCGTGCGCGATCTTCCGATCGGCGGTGTTGGTCGCCGAGGTGATGAGGCGGTTGGCCTCGTCGGTGGCGTCCTTGATGCGCTGGGCGGCCTCGGCGCGGGAGGTGGCCTCGAGCTCCTCCATGGCGCGGGTCAGCTTGGTGCGCCGCTCCGCCATGGTGACCTCGAAGTCCTGCTGCGTCGCCTTGCGCTTGGCGTCGGACTCCTTGGTGAGGCGATCGGCCTCGGCGTTGGCCGCCTCGACGATCTTGGCGGACTCGGAGCGGGCGTTGGCGAGAGTCTGCTCGAATTCGATTTCGAGAGCTTCGCGCTTCTCCTTGGTCTCGGAGAGGAGCGATTCGTACTTCCCACGCATTTCGGTGGCCTGCTGCTCGGCGATCGAGATCATCTCGGCGGCCTCGGCCTGAGCCTGGGCGCGGACCTCGGAGGCCTCGTCGGAGGCCAGGCGCAGCATGCGGGAGATGCGATCGGACATGCCTTCGGCGGTCGTCGGCGGCACGGACAGCCGGTCGACTTCCTTACGGAGCTCGTCGATCTCGTCCCGGGCATCCTCGAGCTGTGCGGCCAGGTTGCGGGCCTGGGCGGCGGCGGCATCGCGGTCGGTGGCGGTGACCCTCAGCTCGGCATCGAAACGGTCGAAGTAGTTACGCACCTCGTCACGGTCATAACCCTTCCGCACAACGGTAAAGGGCAGCGCGACGAAGCGATTGCGATCGGGCTCAGTGGACGACATGCCCCACAAACTACAGCCTGACCGTCGCGGATGGTGAGCCGACCGCGAATGTTGTTACGCCCTCTTTAGGAGGGCGGAACACGGTACTAGTGAGTAGTTTTCGCGGCCGGTTCGACGAGTTCGACCAGCACACCGCCAGCATCCTTGGGGTGGATGAAATTGATGCGGGAACCAGCGGTTCCCCCGCGCGGCTCTGCGTACAGCAAACGCAAGCCCCGTTCACGCAGTTGCGCGGAAACCGCCTCGACATCGGTGACGCGGTAGGCGAGCTGCTGCAGGCCAGGACCGTTTCGGTCGATGAACTTGGCGATGGTGGACTCCTCGTTGAGCGGAGCCAGCAACTGGAGAGCGACCGAGCCCTCGGGCGTGCCGGGGACCGACAGCATGGCCTCGTGGACGCCCTGCGACTCGTTGATCTCGCGGTGGGTCTCCACCATGCCCAGATTGTCGCGGTACCAGGCGACCGCGGAATCCAGGTCCGGCACGGCGATTCCCACGTGATCGACGGCCACGACGTATTCCGACGGGATGAATGCGGTGTTCTCGGTAGTGCTCACAGCAGTGACGGTAGCGCGCACCCGCATACCCCCGCCGAAGTGCCTGGAGTTACCGTGGAGTACGGCTCCGATGGTTGGCGGAGCCGTGACGACACACAGTAAGTGAGGCCCCACGTGACGACTACCTCCGTGATCGTGTCCGGTGCGCGCACCCCGGTGGGTCGCCTGCTCGGGTCGCTGAAGGATTTCAGTGGCTCCGACCTGGGCGGCATCGCCATCAAGGCGGCGCTGGAGAAGGGCGGGGTAGCGCCCGAGCAGGTCGACTACGTGATCATGGGCCAGGTGCTCACCGCCGGCGCGGGCCAGATCCCGGCCCGGCAGGCCGCGGTCGCCGCGGGGATCCCGATGGACGTCCCGGCGCTGACCATCAACAAGGTGTGCCTGTCCGGCATCAACGCAATCGCCATGGCGGATCAGCTGATTCGCGCCGGTGAGTACGAGATCGTGGTGGCCGGCGGCCAGGAGTCCATGACCAACGCCCCGCACCTGCTCGAGAAGAGCCGCGAGGGCTTCAAGTACGGCGATGTGAACCTGCGCGACAGCATGGCCTACGACGGCCTGTACGACATCTTCACCGACCAGGCCATGGGCGCGCTGACCGAGCAGCGCAACGACACCGACAAGATCAGCCGCGAGGAGCAGGACGCCTTCGCCGCCGCCTCGCACCAGAAGGCGGCCGCGGCCTGGAAGAACGGCCTGTTCGCCGACGAGGTCGCGCCGGTCTCCATCCCGCAGCGCAAGGGCGACCCGATCGTGTTCGCCGAGGACGAGGGCATCCGCGCCGACACCACCGCGGAGTCGCTGGGCAAGCTGCGCCCGGCCTTCCGCAAGGACGGCAGCATCACCGCCGGTTCCGCCTCCCAGATCTCCGACGGCGCGGCCGCCGTGATCGTCATGTCGAAGGCCAAGGCCGAGGCGCTGGGCCTGAGCTGGATCGCCGAGATCGGCGCGGCCGGCGTCGTCGCCGGTCCCGACTCCACCCTGCAGGACCAGCCCGCCAACGCCATCGCGAAAGCCTGTGCCAAGGAAGGCATTTCGCCCGCCGAACTGGACCTGGTCGAGATCAACGAGGCCTTCGCCGCGGTCGGCATCGCGTCCACCCGCAAGCTGGGCATCGATCCGGAGAGGGTGAACGTCAATGGCGGCGCCATCTCCATCGGCCACCCGCTGGGCATGTCCGGCGCCCGCATCGTGCTGCACCTGGCCAACGAGCTGAAGCGCCGCGGCGGCGGTGTCGGCGCGGCCGCCCTGTGCGGCGGTGGCGGCCAGGGTGACGCCCTGATCATCCGCGTGAAGTAAGCGCGCTCCGCGCGGACAGCTGCACCGAACAGGCCCCGGCTCACGATGAGCCGGGGCCTGTTCGTGAACTGGGGTTTGGGGCCTTCAGGAACTGGGGTTCGGGGCCTCGAGGAACTGAGGTTCGGGTCCTGCAAGAACTGGGGGTTCGGGGGCCCAGCCCCCCGAAAATCCTCCTCTCACGCTGAAAGCGTGTGACCAGCTCCACTACGGGGCGTCGTAGCCAGTCGGGCAGAATGGGGGCATGGGTGATCTGTTCGACCTGTCCACGGTCGCGAAGCGTGTGCGTTTCTTCGGCCTGCTCGAGGTGCCGTCCTGGGTGCTGCTGTTCATCGGCTCGGCCCTGAAGCGCGCCGACGCGCTGGGCATCGCCGATCAGCCGATCAAGTGGCCGGTGATGGTGTTCGGCATGCTGCACGGCGTCGTGTTCCTGGCGTACGCGATCAACTGCCTGCTGGCCTCGCGTGAGTTCGAATGGCCGGGCAAGACCACGCTTCTCGCGCTGGCGTCCTCGGTGGTGCCGTTCACCTCCGTGCTCTTCGAGCGGTGGGCGATCAAGACGGGTCAACTGGGTGAACTGAGCGGAGCCCCGGCGCCCGCCGCCGTCGCTTCGTGACAAACTGGATGGCGTGACTCGACCCGCACGCCGTCCTTCCGCCGCCGCAGCCGCCGCCATGTCGGGCGCTGTGGACCTGTCCGCTCTCAAGCAGCCGGCCGCCCCCGCGGGGGAGGTCCCGGGTGACCACGCCGTCACCGAGGCCAATTTCGAGGATCGAGTGCTGCGGCGCTCGACCCAGGTCCCGGTGGTGGTGGCGCTGTACTCGCAGCGCAGCCCGGGCAGCATCGAGCTGGTGAAGCTGCTCGAGCAGCTGGCCGGCCGCAGCGGCGGCGACTGGGATCTGGCCACCGTCGAGGCCGAGGCCAATATGCGCATCGCGCAGGCCTTCGGTGTGCAGGGCATTCCGACCGTGGTCGCGGTGGCCGCGGGCCAGCCGCTCGCCGACTTCACCGGCAATCAGCCCGAGGAGCAGGTGACGCAGTGGCTGGCCGCCGTGGTGGACGCCGTGCGCGGCAAGCTCCCCGGTGTCGGCGAGGGTGACGCCGCCGAGCCCGAAATTCCCGAGGATCCCCGTTTCGTCGCGGCCGAAGAGGCTTTGGAGCGCGGCGAATTCGACAACGCCATCGCCGCCTACCAGGACATCCTGACCGCCGAGCCGAACAATGCCGAGGCCAAGGCCGCGCTGCGGCAGGTCCAGTTCATCTCCCGCGTGCAGGATCTCGACCCGGCCGCGGTGGCCAAGGCCGACGCCGACCCGGCGGATCTGGACGCCGCCATCGCCGCGGCCGACCTCGAGATGTTCAATCAGCAGCCCGACGCCGCGTTCGATCGGCTGATCGCCCAGGTCAAGCGCACCGCCGGGGACGACCGCACCCGGGTCCGCACCCACCTGCTGGAGCTGTTCGAGCTCTTCGACCCGGCCGAGCCGCTGGTCGTGGCCGCCCGCCGCAAGTTGGCCGCGGCCCTGTACTGATTCCGAGATCAGGGAGCTCCCAGCGCGGGGATTCGGACAGAATCCCGCGCTGGGAGCTCCCTGTTCTTTTTCAGAGCTTGGGGAGTCCGGCGAGCGCCGCGTCGATCCGGGGCTGGGGTAGTTCGAAATCGGGGATGTCGCCCGCCAGATAGCGTTCGTAGGCGGTCATGTCGAAGTGGCCGTGCCCGCACAGCGCCGTGAGCAGGACCTTCTTCTCCCCGGAGGCGGTGCAGCGGTTGGCTTCCTCGATGACCGCCGCGAGCGCGTGCGAGGGTTCGGGGGCGGGCAGGATGCCCTCGGTCTTGGCGAAAGCGACCGCGGCGGCGAAGCATTCGCGCTGCTGCTTGGACACCGCCTCGAACAGCCCGAGCTCGTACATGTGCGAGAGCAGCGGCGACATGCCGTGGTAGCGCAGGCCGCCCGCGTGTACGGGATCGGGGATGAAGTCGTGGCCCAGGGTGTGCATCTTCATCAGCGGCGTGAAGCCGGCGGTGTCGCCGAAGTCGTAGGCGTAGATGCCGCGGGTGAACGACGGGCAGGCGGCCGGTTCGACGGCGCGGATGACGGGATTCCCTCGGCCCGCGAGCTTTTCGCGCAGGAACGGCAGGAACAGGCCCGCGAAGTTGGAGCCGCCGCCGGTGCAGCCGATGATCACGTCGGGGGCGCGCTCGCCCGCCGCGGCGAACTGCTTCAGCGCCTCCTCGCCGATGACGGTCTGATGCAGGAGCACGTGGTTGAGCACGCTGCCCAGCGCGTAGCGGGTGAACGGGTCGCCCCCGGCCACCTCGACCGCCTCGCTGATGGCGATGCCCAGGCTGCCTGGCGAATCCGGGTGGTCGGCAAGGATTTTCGCGCCCGCCGCGGTGACCGGGGAGGGGCTGGCGTGCACGGTGGCGCCCCAGGTCCGCATGAGGGTGCGCCGGTGCGGCTTCTGGTCGTAGGAGGCGCGGACCATCCACACTTCGCAGTCGATGCCGTACTGCGCGCACGCGAACGACAGCGCGCTGCCCCACTGGCCGGCGCCGGTCTCGGTGGTCAGGCGGCGGGTGCCTTCGGCGGCGTTGTAGAAGGCCTGCGGCACAGCGGTGTTCGGCTTGTGTGAGCCCGCGGGGGAGACGCCCTCGTATTTGTAATAGATGCGCGCCGGGGTGCCGAGCGCTTTCTCGAGTCGGTGTGCCCGGAACAGCGGTGTCGGCCGCCAGAGCCGGTACACGTCGATGACCTCGTCCGGGATGTCGAGGTAGCGGTCGTCGCTGACTTCCTGCCGGATCAGTTCCATGGGGAACAGCGGGGCGAGGTCCTCGGGGCCGACGGGCTGCCCGGTGCCGGGGTGCAGTGGTGGCGGCGGGGGTTCGGGCAGGTCCGGGATGACGTTGTACCAACGCCGCGGGATCTCGGATTCGTCCAGTGTGATCTTGGTGCGCTCGTCCACGGGGCCCTCCCGGGCTTGATCCGACTGTCCGTCCAGGGTGCGCCCGAAGCGGACCTGTTGGTGTGGAATTGGCCGGATTGTTCCTGGTCTAGATCGGTCGAAATTAGTAAGCTTGTGCGTATGATACGCGCGTACGAAGAATTGTTGGCCTCGGGAACCGAACTGCTCGCGCTGGACGCCCGCGCGGTGCGGACGAGCATCGACGTGGTGTCGTGGGTGACCTCGGGCGACCTGGACGCGTCCACCCCGTGCGAGGGCTGGGCCCTGCGAGAGCTGCTGGAGCACATGATCGTTCAGCACCACGGGTTCGCCGCGGCGGCTCGCGGGGAGAGCGATCTCGGGCTGTGGAAACCGCAGCCGCTGGGCGCGGACCCGGTCGGCGAATACCGCGCGGCAGCCGAGCACGTGCTGGCCACGTTCGCCGAGCCGGGCGTGTTGGAGCGTCAGTTCCCCCTGCCGGAGGTCCGCGACGGCATCGTCATCCCGGGGACACTGGCGGTCAGCTTCCACTTCATCGACTACGTCGTGCACTCGTGGGATGTCGCGCGGGCGCTCGGCCGGACCGTGGAGTTCGACGACGATCTGCTGAGCGCGGCGCTGCCGGTGGCCGAGGCGGTCCCGCGAGGTGCGGAGCGGGAGCGGCCGGGCGCGTCGTTCGCGCCGGAAGTACCCGGCGCGCAGGCGTCGGGGCTGGATCGGATTCTGGCCGTGCTGGGCCGCTCGCCGAGCCGGCCGGAATAGGGAACCGTCAGTCGCGCGTGGCAGGTGGCGTGGTCGAGAGCCAGATCGCGCTGTGCGGCGGCAGGGTGAGGGCGGCCGACACCGGGCGGCCGTGCCACGGCTGCTGTTCGGCCGGGATCGGCCCGCCGGCGCCCGCGCCGCTGCCGCCGTAAGCGACCGCGTCGGTATTGAGCACCTCGTACCACGAAACCTGTTCGCACTCCGGCAATCCGATGCGGTAGCCGCTGAGCTGCCGCCCGGAGAAGTTGTACACGCAGGCGAGGATCGACCCGTCGGTCCCGTACCGCAGGAACGACAGCACATTGTTGTCGCGGTCGTCGGCGTCGATCCAGGCGTACCCGCCCGGCGAGGTGTCCTGACTCCACAGCGCCGGATTCGCGACGTAGAGCCGGTTGAGGTCGCCGACCAGGGCCTGGATGCCGCGGTGCAGCGGGTTCTCCAGCTCCTGCCAGTCCAGTCCGCGGTCGTGGTCCCATTCCCGGAACTGGCCGAAGTCCTGGCCCATGAACAGCAACTGCTTGCCCGGGTGCGCCCACAGGTAGGCGAGCAGCGCCCGCACCCCGCCCGCCTTGGCGTAGTCGTCGCCGGGCATGCGGGTCCACAGCGTGCCCTTGCCGTAGACGACCTCGTCGTGGCTGATCGGCAGCAGGTAGTTCTCGCTCCAGGCGTAGGTGAGGGAGAAGGTGACCTCGTTGTGGTGCCAGCTGCGGTGCACGGGATCGCGGGCCAGGTAGCCGAGGGTGTCGTGCATCCAGCCCATGTTCCATTTCATGGTGAAGCCGAGCCCGCCGACCTCGGTGGGGCGGGTGACGCCGGGCCAGGTGGTGGATTCCTCGGCGATGGTCAGCACGCCCGGATGATGCTTGTGCACGGTGGCGTTCATCTCCTGGAGGAAGGCGACGGCCTCCAGGTTCTCGCGCCCGCCGTGGATGTTCGGTTCCCAGTCCGGGCGCGAATAGTCCAGGTAGAGCATGGCGGCGACGGCGTCCACACGCAGGCCGTCGAGGTGGAATTCCTCGATCCAGTAGAGCGCGTTGGCGACCAGGAAGTTGCGGACCTCGTGGCGGCCGAAGTTGAAAACGTAGGTGCCCCAGTCGAGTTGCTCGCCGCGGCGCGGGTCGGCGTGCTCGTAGAGGGCGGTGCCGTCGAAGCGGGCCAGTGCCCACTCGTCGCGCGGGAAGTGCGCGGGCACCCAGTCCAGGAGCACGCCGATGCCCTTGCGGTGCAGGTGATCCACGAGGAAACGGAAGTCGTCGGGGCGGCCGAAGCGGGCGGTCGGCGCGAAGTAGGACGTGACCTGATAACCCCACGAACCGCCGAAGGGGTGCTCGGCCACGGGTAGCAGTTCCACGTGGGTGAAGCCCTGGGCGAGAACGTATTCGGCGAGCTGCTCGGCGATCTCGCGATAGTCGAGACCCGGCCGCCAGGAGCCGAGGTGCACCTCGTAGATGCTGATCGGCGCACGCAGCGGGTCGGTGCGGGCGCGTTCCCGCAGCCATTCCCCATCGCACCAGGTGAATTCGCTCGCCGTGATCACCGAGGCGGTGGCGGGCGGCACCTCGGTGGCGAAGGCCATGGGGTCGGCGTGATCGACCACGCGCCCATCCGCCCCGTGCACCCGGTACTTGTAGAGCGCCCCGGGCCCGATGCCGGGCAGGAACACCTCCCACACGCCCGAATCGCCGAGTCTGCGCATGGGCGCGGTGTTTCCGCTCCAGCCGTCGAAGTCCCCGATCACGGCGACACCGCGCGCGTTGGGCGCCCACACCGCGAACGCGGTGCCCGTCACCTCGCCGTCGAAGGAGGGATAGGACTGGGGATGCGCGCCGAGCACCTCCCACAGTCGCTCGTGACGGCCCTCCCCGAGCAGGTGCAGGTCGACGTCGCCGAGGGTGGGCAGGAAGCGGTAGCCGTCGGCCTCGACCACGGTGCGCCCGCCCGGATAGGAGGCGACGATGTGGTAGTCCCACAGCTCCGGGAACGGCAGCACGGCCTCGAACACCCCGTGATCCCGGTGCGTCAGTGGATGATCCACCTCGCCGACGCGGGCCGCGACCGCGTCCGCGTGCGGGCGCAGCACCCGGATGACCGTGCCGTCCGGATGCGGGTGGGCCCCCAGCACGGTGTGCGGATCGGGATGCGTGCCCGCCGCCAGCAGCAGGAGGTCACGCCGGTTCATCGGAACGATCTGCGATAGGCGAGTTCGGTGCGCGCGGCGGCTGGGACCGGCGGCAGGGTGAGGATGTGGGCGGCCGCGCGATGCGGGTCCAGACGCACGTAATTGCTCTGGCCCCAGTGGTATTCCTCGCCGGTGATCTCGTCGGTCACCACCGGCCGGTCGTGCCATTCGCGGCCGATGGCGGGCAGGTCCAGCGACACCATGCCGTGTTCGGTCCCGAACGGGTTCAGGTTCACCACGACGAGCACCGCGTCACCGGTGGTCGGATCCATTTTCGAGAACGCCAGGATCGCGTCGTTGTCCACGTGGTGGAAGTGGATGCAGCGCACCTGCCGCAGCGCCGGGTGCGCGCGCCGGATCTCGTTGAGCCGGGTCAGCCACGGTTCCAGGGATTCCCCGCGCGCGGCCGCGGCGGCGAAATGCCGTGGGCGCAGCTGGTATTTCTCGGAGTCGAGATATTCCTCACTGCCGGGCCGCGCCGCCTGGTGCTCGTACAGTTCGAAGCCGGAGTACACGCCCCAGGTCGCGCCGAGGGTGGCGGCCAGCACGGCCCGGATCGCGAACATGCCGGGCCCGCCGTGCTGCAGGCTCTCGTGCAGGATGTCGGGGGTGTTCACGAACAGGTTGGCGCGCGCCTCGTCGGCCTTGGCGGCGAGTTCCCGCCCGAACTCCTCGAGCTCGTGCTTGTGGGTGCGCCAGGTGAAATATGTATAGGACTGGGTGAATCCGCGGCGCGCCAGCCCGTACATGCGGGCCGGTCTGGTGAACGCCTCGGACAGGAAGATGATCTCCGGGTGCTTCTTGTGCACCGCGGCGATCAGCCATTCCCAGAAGTCGGCGGGCTTGGTGTGCGGGTTGTCGACCCGGAAGATGGTGACGCCCAGTCCGATCCAGTGCCGGACCACGCGCAGCACCTCGGCGTAGAGGCCGTCGGGGTCGTCGTCGAAGTTGAGCGGGTAGATGTCCTGGTACTTCTTGGGCGGATTCTCCGCGTAGGCGATGGTGCCGTCGGGCAGGGTGATGAACCATTCCGGATGCGCGGTCACCCACGGGTGATCGGGCGCGCACTGCAACGCCAGGTCGAGCGCCACCTCCAATCCCAGTTCCCGGGCGGCCGTGACGAAGTCGACGAAGTCGGCCTCGGTGCCCAGCCGCGGGTGGATGGCGTCGTGGCCGCCCTCGTCGGAGCCGATGGCCCACGGCGAGCCCACATCCTCGGGGCCCGCGGTCAGGGAATTATTGGGCCCCTTGCGGTTCACCTTGCCGATCGGGTGGATCGGCGGCAGGTACACCACGTCGAACCCCATGGCGGCGATGCGCGGCAGATCCTTGGCGGCGGTGGCGAAGGTGCCGTGCACCGGCGTGCCCGCGGCGTCCCAGCCGCCGGTGGAGCGCGGGAAGAATTCGTACCAGGACCCGTACAGCGCCCGCTGCCGGTCCACCTGCACGGTGTGCAGCGGCCCGTGGGTCACCAACTCCCGCAACGGGGTTGCCCGCAGGATCTCGCCGACCTCGGCGCCGAAGGCGGGCGCCACGCGCGCGGGCAGCTGGGCGTCGCTGCGCAGGGCGGCGGCCGCGGCGCGCAGGATCTGCCACTGCTGCTTCGGCACCGCGAGCGCGGCCCGGTCCAGCAGGCGCGCCCCGAGCTCCAGGTCGTTGGCCAGGTCGACGGCGCTCTGCCCGACGGCCAGCTTGGCCTCGACGCCGGAACGCCAGGTGGCGATGGGATCGCCCCAGCCCTCGACGCGGAAGGTCCAGCGGCCGGGCGTACTCGGGGTGAACACCGCGTTGAACACGTCCGGCTCGTATTCCGGGCTCATGCGAATACGTTGCGTGCGTGCCGAACCCGGGCCCTGCACCGCGAGGGTCGCGGCCACGGCCTCGTGTCCCTCGCGCCAGACCACGGCCCGGACCGGGACCACCTCGCCCACCACGGCCTTCGACGGCCGGCCGCCGGGGATCGCGGGGGCGGTGTCATCGATGGCGATGCGGCCGGTCACGCCTTCGAACTTACCGGAGCGACTACTGCTGGCCCGGCTTGAGGAGCAGGAACAGGCCGTGCGCCTCGGCACACAGCCGGTCGCCGTCGTGCAGGGTGGCGCGCACGAACACCTTGCGGCCCTCCTGCCGCTCCACCCAGCCGTGCACCCTCAGCTCGGTGTTCAGCGGCGTGATGGACCGGTAGTCGACGTGCAGGAAAGCGGTGCGGGTGACCGCGCGCGTGTTCAACGCCACGGTCATGCCGAGCAGGTCGTCGAAGCCCAGCGCGATGTGGCCGCCGTGCGCGGCCGCATTGCCGCCCAGGTGGAAGGTGCGGAAGGTGATGCGCGCGTGCACGCCCTCGGCGCTCGCGTCGTCGATCAGGAACGGCGGCAGGGTGATATTGCCGCGCGCCGGCAGGTCGTTGCGGTGCCAGGCGGGCGCGTCCCACTCGTCGCCGACCGCGGAGTCGAGCTTGGCGTTGAGTTCCTTCAGCGTGGCGATGGCCTCGAGGGCGACCTCGTCGGTCGGGGAGGCGAGCCGGACCCGGTCCATCAGCCCGCGCACCTGCTCGATGAACTCCCCGTAGTGCGGCCCACCCCGGCTGGCGTCCCGGCCGAGGGTCTGGATCGGCCGAAACCCGCCCTCATGGTGCTCTTCGGGGGCCAGTTCCTCGACCTGCTGCTCGCTCATTCGAAACACGTTATCGGTTGCTTACCGGATGCCCCCCGCTGGGATGCCGCTGACCAGCATCAGACCCGCCCCTGAGGTTCGCGGCCGTCTCGTTCTGGACTTGCGCTCCGCCTCCCCGCGCTTGGAACGGGGGAGCGAAGCGGAGGAGGGAAGAACGAGACTTCGGGGCCGCGAACCCGCCCGGAGCGAAGCGGAGGGCAGAATAAGCACGGTGAAGGCATTGCGTCGATTCACCGTTCGTGCCCATTTGCCGGAGCGGTTGGCTGCTCTGACGGAGTTGGCGACCAATCTGCGCTGGTCGTGGCATGGGCCCACGCAGGACGTGTTCGCGGAGCTGGATCCCCGGCTATGGGTCGAGGTCGGGAACGATCCGGTGCGGATGCTGGGGGAGGTGCCCGCCGAACGGCTCGACGAACTGGCCGTGGACGAGGCCTACACGCGGCGTGTGGATGCCGCCGCCGAGGACCTGCGCGACTATCTGGCCCGGCCGCGCTGGTTCCAGACGCAGCAGAGCGGGCCGCGCGGGATCGCCTACTTCTCGATGGAGTTCGGTGTCACCGAGGTCCTGCCCAACTACTCCGGTGGCCTGGGGATCCTGGCGGGCGATCACCTCAAGGCCGCCTCCGATCTGGGGCTGCCGCTGATCGGTGTCGGATTGCTGTACCGCTCCGGCTATTTCCGGCAGTCGCTGACCGCCGACGGCTGGCAGGCCGAGCACTATCCGGCGCTGGACCCGATGGGCCTGCCGCTGCGGCTGCTCACCGACGGGGACTCCGGCGCGCCCGTGCTCATCCACGTGTCCATGCCGGAGGGCCGGGTGCTGCGTGCCCGGGTGTGGATCGCCCAGGTCGGCCGGATCCCGCTGCTGCTGCTCGACTCCGACATCGCCGAGAACGATCCGGAACTGCGGGCCGTCACCGACCGCCTCTACGGCGGTGACCAGGACCACCGCATCAAACAGGAGATCCTGGCCGGGATCGGCGGCGTGCGCGCGGTGCGCGCCTATACCCGCGCCAACGGCCTGCCCGATCCGGACGTCTTCCACATGAACGAGGGCCACGCCGGTTTCCTCGGCATCGAACGCATCCGCGAATTCATGGTCGCCGGAATGGATTTCGACACCGCGCTGACCGCGGTCCGGGCGGGCACCGTCTTCACCACCCACACCCCGGTGCCCGCGGGCATCGACCGTTTCGCGAGCGCGCTGGTGCGCCGCTACTTCGGCGGCGCGCACGGCGAACGCGAATCCCCAGTGCTGCCGGGTGTTTCGGTGGACCGCATCCTCGCCATGGGCCGCGAGGCCGATCCGTCGGTGTTCAACATGGCCCACCTGGGTCTGCGACTCGCCCAGCGCGCCAACGGCGTGTCGAAGCTGCACGGTGAGGTCAGCCGCGCCATGTTCGCGCCGCTGTGGCCGGGCTTCGATGCCGCCGAGGTGCCGATCGGCTCGATCACCAACGGCGTGCACGCCCCCACCTGGGCCGCGCGCGAGTGGATCGACAAGGCCCGCGAGCTGATCGGCGACGAACTGGTCGAGGAGGCCCGCGGCTGGGAACGGCTCTGCGACGTGGACCTGCACGAACTGTGGTCCACCCGCAATGCCCTGCGCGGTGTCCTGGTCGACGAGGTGCGCCGCCGGTTGCGCGCCTCCTGGCTCGACCGCGGCGCGGCCCCGGCCGAGCTCGGCTGGGTCGACGAGGTTTTCGACCCGCGCGTGCTGACCGTCGGCTTCGCCCGCCGCGTCCCCACCTACAAGCGGCTCACCCTCATGCTGCGCGACCCGGACCGGCTGCGCGCCCTGCTGCTCGACCCGGAACGCCCGGTGCAGCTGGTGGTGGCGGGCAAGTCCCATCCCGCCGACGAGGGCGGCAAGGCGCTGATCCAGCAGATCGTCCGGTTCGCCGACGATCCGGCGGTGCGGCACCGCATCGTCTTCCTGCCCGACTACGACATCTCCATGGCCCGCTACCTGTACTGGGGCTGCGATGTCTGGCTCAACAATCCGCTGCGCCCGCTCGAGGCGTGCGGCACCTCCGGTATGAAGTCCGCCCTCAACGGCGGCCTCAACCTGTCCATCAAGGACGGCTGGTGGGACGAGATGTGCGACGGCGAGAACGGCTGGTCCATCCCGACCGCCGACGGCGTCCGCGACGAGCACCGCCGCGACGACCTGGAGGCGTCGGCGCTCTACGAACTGCTGGAACGCGCTGTGCTGCCGCGCTTCTACGACCGCGACCACGACGACCTGCCGGTGCGCTGGATGGAGATGGTCCGCCACACCCTGCGAACCCTGGGCCCGAAGGTGCTGGCCTCGCGCATGGTCCGCGACTACGCCGTCGACTACTACGCGCCCGCCGCCGCGGCCTTCGGCGCGGTGTCGGCCGACGACTTCAAGGGCGCGCAGGACCTGTCGGTGTACCGCCGCCGCGTCGAATCCGCCTGGCCCACCGTGAAAGTCCTGCAGGTGGACAGTGCCGGGCTGCCCGACATCCCGGTCATCGGTGCGGAACTGGACCTGCGGGCCCGCATCGACCTCGGCGGCCTGACCCCCGCCGACGTCAGCGTGCAGGCGGTCCTGGGCCGGGTCTCACCCAGCGACGACCTCACCGACGTCCACAGCGTCACCATGCACCACGCCGGAAATGATTCCGGCGCGGACGTTTTCACCATCCGGACGCCGGTGCCGATCTCCGGTGCGGTCGGCTACACCATCCGCATCCTGCCGCACCATCCGCTGCTGGCCTCGGACGCGGAACTGGGCCTGATCGCCTCGCCGAGCCCGTAGTCGCGCTCAGGCGGGCGCGATCAGCGTCCGCTTGAGAATCTTCCCGGTCGTATTGCGCGGCAACGCCTCCAGGAAGGTGACGTCGCGCGGCACCGAGAAGCGGCTCACCCGGTGCCGGATGTAATTGCGCACCATCTCCGAGTCCAGCCCGGAGCCGGGGCGCGGCACCACGAAAGCCGCCAGGCGCTGGCCGAATTCGTGATCCGGCACGCCCACCACCGCCACCTCGCTCACCTGCGGCAGATGCGACAGCGCTTCCTCCACCGCGCGCGGGAAGACGTTCTCGCCGCCGGAGATGATCATCTCGTCGTCGCGGCCGGCCACGAACAGCTTGCCGGAGGCGTCGAGATAGCCGATATCGCCGGTGTCGAGCATGCCGTCGGCCTCGTCGGGCGGGGTGGCGTCGGTGTAGCCGTCGAAGAGCATGTGATTGCCGACGAAGATGCGGCCCGTCGCACCCACCGGCACCGGCCGCCGATCCGGGCCCAGCACGGCCAGTCTCGTGCCCAGCGGCGGACGGCCCGCGGTGGTGGGGGACACCCGCAGATCCGCGGAGTCGGCGATGGACGCCCACGACACCTCGGTGGAGCCGTACACGTTGTAGAGGATCTCGCCGAAGGTGTCGAGGAAGCGCAGCACCGTCGCACCGTCCAGCGGCGCACCGCAACTGGCGACGATGCGCAGGCTCGACAGGTCGTAGCGGGCGCGCACCGCCTCGGGCAGATCCAGGATCCGATTCACCATGATCGGCACCACCACCAGGGCCGTCACCTTGTGCTCGGCCACCCGGCGCAGCGTGTCCTCGGCATCGAAATGATCGCCGAGCAGCACCGTCGCCCGTATCGCCGTCGACATCTGCAGCGCCCCGAGCCCCCAGGTGTGGAACAGCGGGGCCGGGATGAACATGGTCTCGTTGGTGTCGAACGGGATTCGCGACAGCAGCGCGGCCACCGTCCCGAATCCCTTGGGGTGCGGCCGCCGGGCACCCTTGGGCGTCCCGCTGGTGCCGGAGGTGAGCACCACCAGCCGGCCCGGTCGCGGCGCCTTGCGCGGCGGATCCTGACGCATGGCGATCAGGTCCTCGATGCTGGTGCGGCCCGCGTCCGGCGGGGCGTCGTCGGTGGTGAAGCGGGGGACGTCGGCGGGCACGTGGCGCACCAGATCCTCGAACTCGGTGTCGGAGAACAGCGCCGACAGCCGGTGCCGCTGCACGATCTCCTCGATCTGCCGCGCGGGCAGACCGGTATTGAGCAGCACCGCGTCCGCGCCTGACTTGCCCGCCGCGACCATGCACTCGACCATGCCGGTGTGGTTGCGGCACAGCAGCCCGATCGACGTGCCCGGGCCGAAGCCGAGCGAGGTGAACGCGCCCGCGAGTGCGCTACTGCGCGCGTGCAATTGGTCGAAGGTGCTCGAGTACCGGTCGTCGATCACCGCCGCCCGGCGCGGGGAGTGCGCGGCCGCCGCCGCGTATCCGCCGCCCAGGCTGAACCCCCACTTGGCCAGGCCGCCGATCTGCCGCAGGCCCACATCGGGGCGATAGGTGCGCACCACGCCGGAGCTCACCATCTGCCGGACCACCCCGGCCTGCAACTTCATTCGGGAATCCTCGGCATTGACGATGCGGGCCGTCGGCGCGCCCTGGATCAGCTCGGCCACCCGTTTCAGCCCGGCCTGCGTCCAGGCCACCACCGCCGCGTTCGGGAGCTGGGTGAGCAGCGGATGCACGGGCGCGGCCTTGAAATAGGTGACGTAGATCCGGGTGTGCCCGGCGTCGCCGCGCAGCCGGATCGTCGCGAAGCTGCCGTGTTCGGAGTAATGCAGTTCGAAACCCTCGCCCGCGCGGGTGATGTGCATGTGGATGCGCACCACCCGGATCTCGGTGCCCGCGCCGCCTACTCGCAAATTCCACGCGGGGTGTGCATCGACGGTGTCGACGGGCTCGCAGGCGCCGATTCCGGGAAATAGCCGGGGGTAGGTCTGCGGGTCGATCAGGACGTCCCAGAGCGATTGGCGGTCGATCGCGAACTCCGCGACCGCGTCGATGACATCGGTTACCACTGGCGTACAACTTCTGCCTGGCCGGTTCCCCTGATCAACCCCGGCGGATTACGTATTTGTAACGTCCCAGACAATGGCGGTCAAGGATCTCTAATTACCGGCCGGTAATCAGTTTATTTGCGGATCAATTGCGCTGGTCGTCAGTGGAAACCAATGCTCTGGCAGGTGGGATTGCCCACAGTTCGCCTGGGCGGTGAGCGAACCGACCCGTCCGACCAACTAGCGTGGCCACCAGCCTATGTCCTCCGGCCGACTGGAGATCCCCACCTATGACCACCGACGTCCTCACGCGCACCAAGGGGCGCGTCGACCGGTACTTCGGCATCAGCGAACACGGTTCCACCCTCAAGCGCGAGCTGATGGCCGGCACCGTCACCTTCCTGGCCATGTCCTACGTGCTCGCGGTCAACCCGCGCATCCTCGGCGACGGCCCCGGCGGCGATCTCCACGACAAGGGCATGCCGGTCCAGGCCGTGTTCACCGCGACCGCGGTCGCCGCCATCTTCGGCACCCTGGTCATGGGTCTGTGGGCCAAGTACCCGGTCGCGCTCGCGCCGGGCATGGGCCTCAACGCCTTCTTCGCCTACACCGTCGTGCTGCACATGGGCATTCCGTGGCAGGAGGCGCTGTCGGGCACCTTCCTGTCCGGCGTCATCTTCTTCATCCTCGCGGTGACCAAGGTGCGCGAGAAGATCATCGAAGCCATTCCCATGCAGATGAAACTCGCGGTCGGCGCGGGCATCGGCATGTTCGTGGCCTTCCTCGGCCTCAAGAGCGCCGGGATCGTCACCTCCGATCCGAACACCTTCGTGCACCTGGGCAACTTCCACCACGGCACCACGCTGCTGGCGCTGTTCGGCCTGGTCGCGACGGTCGTCTTCCTGGTGCTCGGCTGGCATGGCGCGGTGCTGTACGGCATTCTCGCCACCACCGTGGTCGGCATGGTGACGGGCCTGGTGAAGCTGCCGGATTCGGTGGCGGCGCTGCCCCACGGACTGGATCAGACCTTCGGCCAGGCCATCATCCACCTGCCGGGCGCGTTCACCGGGCAGATGGTGGTGGTCGTGCTGACCATGCTGTTCGTCGACTTCTTCGACGCCTCCGGCACCCTGATCGGCGTCGCCAACCAGGCCGGGCTGCTGGGCAAGGACGGCAAGCTGGAACGCGCCGGGCAGGCGCTGGCCGCCGACTCGGTCGGCACCGCCGCGGGCGCGGTGATCGGCACCTCGAGCACCACCGCCTACGTGGAATCCACCGCGGGCGTCTCGGCGGGCGGGCGCACCGGCCTGACCGCGGTCGCCACCGCGGGCTGGTTCCTGATCGCGCTGTTCTTCTTCCCGATCTTCGCGGTGTTCGCCGACGTCTCGGCGGTGACCGCGCCCGCGCTCATCGTGGTCGGCGTGCTGATGGCCCGGGCCCTGGGTGAGATCGAGTGGAACAAGCTCGAATTCGCGGTGCCCGCCTTCATCACCGTGATCATCATGCCGCTGACCTACTCCATCGCCAACGGCATCGCCATGGGGCTGCTGTTCTATCCGATCGTCATGATCGCGAAACGGCGTGCGCGCGAGGTGCATCCGATCATGTGGGTGCTGATGGCGGTGTTCCTCTACTACTTCTGGTTCCTGGCCGAGTAGGGAAGGCGAGCTCTAGAGCGAGCCGGGTTTCGGGCGCGAGGCGGAATAGCCTCGCGCCCGCTCTCGTTGGGGACCTGCTGTAGCCTCCGAAGCGGACCACGGTCCGGATATATGACCGGAGTAATGTAGAGAACCGAAAGACGAGGACCCGTCATGACCGCAACCGTGAACGCCACCACCTCCAAGGCTCCGACCGGTATCGACATCGGCCTCGCCATCGTGCGGGTCAGCGTCGGTGGCCTGCTGGCCGTGCACGGCAGTCAGAAGCTGTTCGGCTGGTTCAACGGCTACGGCCTGGACGCCACTGCGGGCTCGTTCGCGAAAATGGGCTACGACCCGGGCAAGTTCTTCGCCACCCTGGCCGGGCTGAGCGAGATGGTCGGCGGTCTGCTGCTGGCGCTGGGCCTGCTGACACCCCTGGCCGCGGCCATCGTGCTGGGCACCATGATCAATGCGGTGAACGTCACCTGGAGCGGCGGCTTCGCGAGATGGGAGCTGCCCGCGGTCTACGCCCTCGTGGCGGTCGCCTTCGCGTTCGCGGGCCCGGGCCGGATCTCGCTCGACGCGGGCCGTCCGTGGCAGCGTCAGGGTCTGGCCTGGGGTGCCGGCGCGATCGCGCTCGGCGTGGTGGCCGCGCTCATCACCCTTGCGGTGAAGTAGCGAAACCCGATCGGAAAGTTTCGGGTCCCCGCGCCGCGTGCAGGGCTTGGCGCGGGGACTACGGACACATCCGATGTGGGAATTGGGGGTTCACCGGCGTATCGAAATCCAATTTACTTCTGCCCGGAAGTAGGAGCTACTCCTGTGAGGGTTCTCACAGGTCATTTCAATTGTGCGACACTATTTGTCAGTCGTTCGAGAGCTTTTGTCACAACTTGGGGATCGGATGTTTCCCAATAAGGTGGTAAAGATGCTCGGAGATAACCGCCATAGCGTGCCGTCGCGAGTCGCGAATCGAGAATTGCGATAACACCGCGATCGTCCACACTGCGCAGCAGGCGGCCCGTGCCCTGCGCCAGCAGCAGCGCCGCGTGATTGGCCGCGATCGACAGAAAGCCATTGCCACCTCGGGATTCGACCGCCCGCTGGCGGGCCACCAGCAGCGGGTCGTCCGGGCGCGGGAACGGAATGCGGTCCAGGATCACCAGACTCAGCGACGGCCCCGGGACATCCACGCCCTGCCATAGCGAAAGTGTTCCGAACAGTGAGGTTTCCGGGTCGTCGGCGAATTTCCGGACAAGTGCGCCGGTCGCGTCGTCACCTTGGCACAACACGGGCGTATCGAGCCGTTCACGCAGAATCTCGGTGGCCGCCTTGGCCGCTCGCATCGATGAGAAAAGCCCGAGCGTGCGCCCGCCCGCCGCGCGAATGAGACGTTCGATCTCGTCCAGGTAGGACTGCGGCAGCCCGTCCCGGCCCGGCGCGGGCAGATGCTTTGCCACATACAGGATTCCGGACTTGGCATGATCGAACGGCGAACCCACGTCCACCGAATTCCAGCGCAGCGCTTTCTCGTCCGAGGGTGCTTCGGCGCCGTTGGCCAGCGCGGGATCCACCACCGCCGACGACTGCGGCGGCAGGCCCCAGGTCACCGCCAGATTGTCGAAGGAACCACCGATCTGCAGGGTCGCCGAGGCCAGCACCACGGTGGCGGTGCCGAACAGGCGGCTGCGCAGCAGACCGCCCACCGACAGCGGGGCCATCTGCAGCGTCCGGCGCGGCACCCCGCGGATCTCCTCCGAGGACAGCCAGACCACATCGCGGTGCGCGGCCGGATCGGCCTCCTCGAAGGTGGTCAACACCCGGACCGCGGCGTCGTGCACCTCCTCCACCGCCGCCAGAGCCTGATTGCGGGCCGCCGCCGACTCCGGATCGGCGGCCTGGCCGCCCTGCGGGGCCAGCGCGGTGCGGGCGTTCCAGGCCGCGTCGCGGATCAGCGCCAGCACCGGGGCCGCGCCGTCGGGCATCCGGTCCCAGCGGCCGGGCTGCAGGTCGTCGAGCAGGCCGTGCCAGGCCTCGGCCGCGCCCTCGAGCCGGTCCACTTCCTGTTCGTCGATGAGCTTGGAACAGCGCTTGGCGGCGGCGCTGATGCCGCCGGTGGACAGTTCGGCGGTGGCCACGCCGGTCACCCGGTCCACCAGTTCGTGCGCCTCGTCCACGACCACCACGTCGTGTTCGGGCAGCACCTGGATGCCGCTGATGGCGTCGATGGCCAGCAGCGCGTGATTGGTCACCACCACATCGGCCTGGGCGGATTCGGCGCGCGCCTTCTCCGCGAAGCAGTCCTGGCCGAACGCGCAGCGGGACTTGCCCACGCATTCGCGGGAGCTGACGCTCACCTGCCGCCACGCGCGATCGGTGACGCCGGGGGTGAGTTCGTCGCGGTCACCGTTCTCGGTGTCGGAGACCCATTCGTTGAGGCGCTGGACCTCGCGGCCCAGCTTCGAGATGGCGAACGCGTCGAACAGTTCCTGCTCCGGCTCGTCCGGAATCGCGCTGTTGATCTTGTTCAGGCACAGATAGTTGTTGCGTCCCTTGAGAATCGCGAACTGCGGCACGCGACCCAGATCCGACGCCAGCGCGTCGGCCAGGCGCGGGAGGTCGCGATCCACCAGCTGACGCTGCAGCGCGATGGTCGCGGTCGACACCACGACGGTGCGCCCGGTCCGCACCGCATGACGCAGACTCGGCACCAGATAGGCGAGGGACTTTCCGGTACCCGTCCCCGCCTGCACCGCGAGGTGTTCACCGGTGTCGATGGCGTGCGCGACCGCGGCGGCCATCGTCTGCTGCCCCTTGCGTTCCTTACCTCCCAACGCCTGTACAGCGGTGGCCAGGAGCTTGGGAACGGCAGGCAGTTCGGGCACGGCGACGAGATTACTGCGCGCTGCCGACAACCCTCGCGCAAACCTCGGCGGGCCGTCCGGCAGGACCGATTTCCGCCGACGACCGGGCGGGTCACTCCAGCGTTCCGGCCAGTTCCACGCCGGATTCACGCAGCGTCTTCAGCGCGGTGTCCAGGGTGTCGGGGGAGACGGCGGCGGTGAGGCCGAGCAGCACCCGGGTGTCGAAGCCCGCCGCGCGGGCGTCCAGGGCCGTCGCGCGGACGCAGTGGTCGGTGGCGATGCCGCAGACGTCGACGGCGTCGATGCCGCGGTCCCGCAGCCAGGCGTCCAGGGCGGTGTCGCCGTCGGTGGCCGTGCCCTCGAAGCCGGAGTAGGCGGCGGTGTAGGCGCCTTTGGAGAAGATCTCCTGGATCGCGGTGGTGTCGAGGGCGGGGTGGAAGTCCGCGCCGGGGGTGCCGACGCGGCAGTGCGGCGGCCAGGTGTCGACGTAGTCGGGTTGCGCGGAGAAGTGGGCGCCCGGGTCGACGTGGAAGTCGCGGGTGGCGACGATCGCGGTGTAGTCGGATACGCCCAGGTATTCGGTGATGCGTTCGGCCACGGCCGCGCCGCCCGCCACGGCCAGCGAGCCGCCCTCGCAGAAGTCGTTCTGGACGTCGACGACGATCAGGGCTCGGCTCATGGACTGCCTCCCGGGGCCAGGGGGAACCACAGCGGTTCGGGTCTCGTATCGCATTGTGCCGCTCGGTCGTCGGCCGGTCCACGCGGCGCGGGCCCGAGTCGGGGGATTCCCGTGAGGCGCGCCGTCGGGTCAGCTCTGGAAGGTCGTCGGGATCGCCGGTTCGCCCGCCGACAGCTTCAGGCCCTCCCACGGAAGACTGATCAGCCCCTTGGCGACCAGTTCGCGGCTCTGGGCCAGGGTCGGCAGGCCGGGGAGCACCTCGCCGTCGCGGACCAGGGGGACCTGGAGGTCGCGGACCTCGAAGCGGTCGGACTCGGGCCGGTCCGAGACGGCCGGGTAGACGATCTCCTCGACCACGGTGCCGGTGTCGCGGGACAGGCGCACGGCGCGCTTGGTGCCGCCGCGAGACTCCTTGTGGGAGCTGCGTTTCGCGACCGGGACGCCCTCCACCTCGACCAGCTTGTAGACCATGCCCGCGGTGGGCGCGCCGGAGCCGGTGACCAGTGAGGTGCCGACGCCGTACACGTCGACCGGTTCGGCGCGCAGCGCGGCGATGGCGTATTCGTCCAGGTCGCCGGACACCACGATGCGGGTGCGGATCGCGCCCAGGGCGTCCAGCTGCTCGCGCACCTGCCGGGCCAGCACGCCCAGATCGCCGGAATCGATACGCACCCCGCCCAATTCGGGTCCGGCCACCTCGATGGCGGTGGCCACGCCGCGGGTGATGTCGAAGGTGTCCACCAGCAGCGTGGTTCCCACGCCCAGGGCCTCGACCTGGCTGCGGAAGGCCGCCGCCTCGTGCGCGCCGTCGCGGCCGCTGTGCAGCAGGGTGAAGGCGTGCGCGCTGGTCCCGGCGCTGGGCACCCCGAAGCTGCGGGCCGCCTCCAGGTTGGAGGTGGCGTCGAAGCCGGCCAGGTAGGCGGCGCGGGCGCTGGCGGGGGCGGCGAGTTCGTGGGTTCGGCGCGAACCCATTTCGATCATGCGGCGGCCCCCGGCCGCGCTGACCATGCGGGCGGCCGCGGCGGCGATGGCGCTGTCGTGGTTGTAGATGGACAGGATCAGGGTTTCCAGCAGTACGCATTCGGCGAAGGTGCCGCGCACGGTGACGATGGGGGAGCCCGGGAAGAACAGCTCGCCCTCGCGATAACCGTCGATCTGTCCGCCGAATCGATAGTCGCGCAACCACTCCAGGGTGCGCTCGTCGAGGAACTTGGCGGCGACCGCGAGTTCGGGCTCCCCGAAACGGAATTCGCCCAGGGCGGCCAGCAAACGCCCGGTCCCCGCGACCACACCGTACCGACGACCATTCGGCAATCGTCTGGCGAACACTTCGAAGGTGCACTGCCGCTGCGCGGAATCGTCGGCCAGCGCCGCCGCCAGCATGGTGAGCTCGTACTGGTCGGTCAGTAGGGCGGTACTGGTCAGTCCGTCAGCGATGATCACGTGGCCAACTCTAAGACGCGGATCGATGGCTGCGACTATCGACAGACCTGCAGTTCGCGGCCCGCCTCGTTCCGGACCGCGGCTCGATCGACCTCCGCCTGGGCGCGGGAGAGCGAAGCGGAGGAGAGAAGAACGAGGTAACAGGGCCGCGAACCGCCCGGAGTGAAGCGGAGGGCATGTGGGGCGCTGCTGTGTTTCATTGGGGTCGAGTCGTACCCTGGTTGATATGGGTCTGTGTAGAGAAGACGTTGTCGAGATGACCGCCGGTTCGGTGGGCGTCGGCGCGACACTGTCGTCGGCACAGGCGACACCGGAGGCCATTGAACACTCCGAGATTCTGGAAGCAGAGGATCGGCCCTGGGTCACCGTCGTATGGGACGATCCGGTCAATCTCATGCACTACGTGACCTACATTTTCCAGAAGCTCTTCGGCTACAGCAAAGGTAAGGCAACCGAGCTGATGCTGAAGGTCCACAACGATGGCAAGGCCGTGGTGTCCGCCGGTTCGCGCGACAAGATGGAGCACGACGTCCAACGGCTGCACGCCGCCGGGCTGTGGGCCACCATGCAACGTGACGAGTGAACAAGGCGACTACGGTGAACCCGTGCGGAAGTGGAGCAGAAAGAACTCCCTGGGCGGGCTGAAGCTGCGTTCGGAAATGGACGCCCACGAGGCGGACGTCCTGCGTTCCCTGGTCGGGGCGGTCACCGGACTGCTGATCGACCGGGCCGAATCGGCCCCCGAGGACGATCTCGCGGCGCTGACCGGGCTACAGCTGGGCAACTCGACCCCGCCCGACGACCCGCGACTGGCCCGGCTGCTGCCGGACTTCCACCGCCCCGAACCCGGTTCCCCCGACGCCGAGCGCGCGGACCTGAACAGCGCTCTGCGCAGCCTGCACGAGCCGGAGATCATCGAATCCAAGGTGGCCGCGGGCCGGGTCGTCCTGGACACCCTGCCCCCGGAGGGCGGCCGCATCGTCATCAATCCCGAACAGGCCGACGCCTGGCTCACCGCCCTCAATGACGTCCGCCTGGCCCTGGGTACGGCCCTCGACATCGACGCCGACACGCCCGAGCATTTCCCGGAGGACGACCCGCGCGGCCCGAGCCTCGAGGTCTACCACTGGCTCACCTGGATACAGGACTCGCTGATCCAGGCGCTCGCGCCGTAGCGGGTCTCCGACCTGGCCGGGAGTGGGCAAAGGCAATTGAACACTGCGTGGTTCGGGGCGCGTCCCGTTCTGGACCGAGTGGAGCGGGGGAGCGGAGGGAGGGAAGAACGAGACCTCCAGCGCCCCGAACCCGCCCGGAGCGAAGCGTAGGGCAAATCAGACACAGAGGATGTGCCGTGAACAGTACTGCGGGACCACGTAATTCGATCACCGATGTCGGTGGGGTGCTGGTCGGCCACCACAGCCTGCTGGATCCGGACGTCACCCTGGGTGAGGGCGCGGCCACCGGCTGCACCGTGGTGCGAGTGCCGGGCGGCGCGGTCGCCGCGGTGGACGTGCGGGGCGGCGGCCCCGGCACCCGCGAGACCGACCTGCTGGATCCGGGAAACACTGTGCGGCAGGCGAATGCGATCCTGCTCACCGGCGGCAGCGCCTACGGCCTGGCCGCGGCCGACGGCGTCATGCGCTGGCTGGAGGAGCATCGGGAGGGCATCCCGATGGATCCCGCCGACCCCTCGCGTGTGGTGCCGATCGTGCCCGGAGCGGTCATCTTCGATCTGCCGGTGGGCGCGTGGAACATCCGGCCCGGCGCGGACGCCGGATTCCTCGCCGCCGACGCCGCGGGAGAAGAGTTCGCGCGCGGTTCGGCCGGTGCGGGCGTGGGCGCGCGGGCCGGGTCGATCAAGGGCGGAATCGGCACGGCCAGTGTGCGTTTCGCCGAAGGCCCGGCCGCGGGCATCACGGTGGGTGCGGTGATCGTGGCCAATCCGGTCGGCTCGGTGTTCGATCCGCGCACCGGATTCCCGTGGGGCGCTGGTACCGACGGTCCCGAGTTCTTCGGGCTGCGCGCACCCACCGCCGCGCAGCTGACCGCCGCCAACGCGCTGGCGGTGAAGGGCACCGTGCTCAACACCACGATCGGCGTGGTCGCCACCGACGCGGCGCTGGATCCGGCGGCGTGCCGCCGTCTGGCCACCACCGCGCACGACGGCCTGGCCCGGGCCATCCGGCCGGCGCATTCCCCGCTGGACGGCGACACCCTGTTCGCGCTGGCCACCGGGACCGCCGAGCAGCAGCCGAATTTCCCACTGCCCCCGGCCTTTCCCGCGGATCTGCTGATCCTGGACCAGCTGTGCACGGCGGCCGCGGTGTGCGTGGAGCGGGCGATTGTGGACGCGATCCTGTCCGCGACGGCGGTGGCGGGCATCCCGACCTACCGCGACCTGTTCGGCGATTGAGGCGACCCGGGCGCCCCCGGGCGCGAGGGTGACCGGCCGCCTCGGGAATACCCGCATATTCTGACCTGTTGACGGGAGCGTTTCGGCCGTTCGGCCGGGTGCTTCGGGTGCGGACGGAAGGATGCGACGGTGCTGGTGATCAGGGCGGACCTGGTGGAGGCGATGGTCGCGCACGCGCGCGCCGACCACCCCGACGAGGCCTGTGGCATCCTGGCCGGTCCCGAGGGCTCCGATCGCCCCGAGCGGTTCGTGCCGATGATCAATGCCGCCCGCTCGCCCACCTTCTACGAGTTCGATTCCGACGAGCACCTGCGCCTGTGGCGGGAGCTGGACGCGGCCGACGAGGAGCCGGTGGTGATCTACCACTCGCACACCGCGACCGAGGCGTACCCGAGCCGCACCGACGTGTCCTTCGCCTCCGAACCCCATGCCCACTACGTGCTGGTCTCCACCCGGGATCCGCACGAGCACGAGCTGCGCAGCTACCGGATCCTCGACGGTGTCGTCACCGAGGAACCGGTCGAGATCGTCGCCGCCTACCCCGCCTAGCGTCCACCCAGAAACAGAGGAGTCCCCCGATGCCGGTCACCGTGTCCATCCCGACCATCATGCGCCCGATCACCAAGGGCGAGAAGCGAGTTCAGGCGCAGGGCGCGACCCTGGCCGCCGTCATCGCGGACCTGGAGGCCAACTACCCGGGCCTGGCGGCGAAGCTGCTCGAAGACGGCAAGCTCAAGCGCTACGTCAATATCTACGTCGACGACGAGGACGTGCGTTTCACCGGCGGCCTGGACGCCGAGGTGCCCGAGGGCGGCTCGATCACCATCCTGCCCGCGGTCGCCGGCGGGGCCCGCTGACCGTGGCCCGCTACGAGTCGCTGATCGCGACCCTCGGCAACACACCGCTGGTGGGTCTGAAGAACCTGTCCCCGCGCTGGGACGGTGACGAGCACGTGCGCCTGTGGGCCAAGCTCGAGGACCGCAATCCGACCGGTTCCATCAAGGACCGTCCGGCGCTGCGCATGATCGAGGCGGCCGAGGCCGACGGGCGGCTCACGCCCGGCTGCACGATCCTCGAGCCGACCAGCGGCAATACCGGTATCTCGCTGGCCATGGCGGCCAAGCTCAAGGGGTACCGGCTGGTGTGCGTGATGCCGGAGAACACCTCGGTGGAGCGGCGGCAGCTGCTCACCATGTTCGGCGCGGAGATCATCGACTCCCCGGCCGCGGGCGGCTCCAATCAGGCCGTGGCGCTGGCCAAGCAGATCGCGGCCGAGAATCCGGACTGGGTGATGCTCTACCAGTACGGCAATCCGGCCAACGCGCTCGCGCACTACGAGGCCACCGGCCCGGAGATCCTGGCCGACCTGCCCGAGATCACGCATTTCGTGGCCGGCCTCGGCACCACCGGCACGCTCATGGGCACCGGGCGCTTCCTGCGCGAGAAGGTGCCGGGCATCGACATCGTCGCCGCCGAGCCTCGCTACGGCGAACTGGTCTACGGCCTGCGCAATCTCGACGAGGGCTTCGTCCCGGAGCTCTACGACGAGTCGGTGCTGACCTCCCGCTTCTCGGTCGGCCCCTACGACGCGGTCCGCCGCACCCGTGAGTTGGTGCTGGAAGAGGGCATTTTCGCGGGCATCTCGACGGGTGCGATCCTGCACGCCGCGCTCGGGGTCGCCAAGAAGGCCGAGAAGGCCGGGCGGCGTGCCGATATCGCGTTCGTGGTCGCCGACGGCGGCTGGAAGTACCTGTCCACCGGCGCCTACGACGGCACGCTGGAGGAGGCGGAGGAGAAGCTCGACGGCCAGCTCTGGGCCTGATCCGGCGGTACGCTCGGGGCAGGGCTAGGAGGTCTTGCCATGAGCGGTGGCGGCGGCATGGGCGCGTCGTTCGATCCGGAGCGGATCGCGCGGCTGCGCAGGGAATTGGCCGAACCGGCGGCGGGGCGCACCCCCGTCCCGACCGGCGACACCGGTTCGTCGGGTCCGGGCGCCCTGAAATCGCTGTGGCAGCGGGCCATTGCGCTGACGCTGGGCTTCACCGCGTTGCTGTACGGCGTGGAAGCGGTCGACAGCCTGTCCGGCGGCCGCCTCGAACAGAACGGGGTGCGGCCGCGTTCCGGCGAGGGTCTGACCGGCATCCTGTTCGCGCCTGTCCTGCATGCCAATTGGGGGCACCTGCTGGCGAACACGCTGCCGGTGCTGGTGCTCGGCCTGCTCACGCTGCTGACCGGGATCGGGCGCGGGCTGGCGGCGACCGCCATCGTCTGGGTGATCGCCGGTGCGGGGGTGTGGCTGACGGCCATGCCGCACACCGTGTCGGTCGGGGCGTCGGGACTGGTGTTCGGCTGGCTCACATATCTGATCTGCTGGGGCTGGTTCTCGCGGAATGTGGTGCAGATCGCGGTCGGATTGGGGGTGCTGGCCGTCTACGGGTCGATTCTGTGGGGCGTGCTGCCGAGCAACCCGGAAATCTCTTGGCAAGGACATCTTTTCGGGGCGGTGGGTGGAGTGGTTGCCGGATGGGTACTCTCTGCTCATGAACGTCGTCATCGTCGCGGGGCTGACGCCGGCCGTCCCGCGTCGTAGGGGTGACGCTGGTCGCGGTCGGCGATTTGGGGGATCCCTCCGTTGAGTGAGAATGCAGCGTGGCAGCATGGGGGAATGCGCCTCACCGTCCTCGGGTGCTCGGGCAGCGTGTCCGGCCCGGATTCCCCGGCGTCGGGTTACCTGCTGACCGGCCCGGATATGACACCGACCGTCATCGATTTCGGACCCGGCGTGCTCGGCGCGCTGCAGCGTCACCTGGATCCGGGCGAGGTCGACATCTTCCTCACCCACCTGCACGCCGATCACTGCCTGGATTTGCCGGGCCTGCTGGTGTGGCGTCGTTACCACCCGAACCCGCCGACCGGTAAGGCCGTCGTCTACGGCCCGGCCGACACCTCGCTGCGGATCGGCAACGCCTCCGCGGAGATCGGCGGCGAGACCGACGACTGGTCCGACGTCATCGACATGCGGCCCTGGCAGGCGAGTGTCCCGGTCCCGTTCGGCACCGGCCACACCGTCGAGGCGCGGCGCATGTTCCACCCGCCGGAGTCCTACGGCCTGCGCGTCACCACCGCGGCCGGCCGCACCCTGGTCTACACCGGCGACACCGCGCTGTGCGACGAGGTCTTCGAGTTGGCCAGCGGCGCAGACGTTCTGCTGTCGGAGGCGTCGTGGACCCACGACCCGGCCAACCGCCCGCCGGGCATCCACCTCTCCGGTCACGAGGCGGGCCTGATCGCGGCTCGTGCGGGCGTCGGCGAGCTGCTGCTCACCCACATCCCGCCGTGGACCTCCCGCGAGGACGTCATCGCCGAGGCGAAGGCCGTGTTCTCGGGCCCGGTCCATGCCGTGTCCCCGGGCGAAGTTTTCGATATCTGACGCGACCACTGATGTCGTGACGGTCGGGGTAACTCCCCGGGTACGCCCAGCAATCGGTTCGGTACCCGGCCGTCGGCACGGGTGCGAGACATGCAACGTCTGTTTGCTGCCCGCTAAAGGCGCGGGGAGGCGGCGGAGCTACGCTGTGCGTCGTGTCGAAACGAGCCGATGGCAGGGCGGATGACCAACTCCGCGACGTAAAGATCACTCGGGGATTCACTTCGCACCCGGCCGGGTCGGTGCTGGTGGAGTTCGGGCAGACGCGGGTGATGTGCACCGCCAGCGTGAACGACGGCGTCCCGCCGTGGCGGCGTGATTCCGGATTGGGCTGGCTGACGGCCGAATACGCCATGCTGCCCGCCGCCACCCACACCCGCTCGGGCCGAGAGTCGGTGAAGGGCAAGGTCGGTGGCCGCACCCAGGAGATCTCCCGGCTGATCGGCCGTTCGCTGCGCGCCTGCATCGACCTGGCCGCCATCGGCGAGAACACCATCGCCCTGGACTGCGACGTGCTGCAGGCCGACGGCGGCACCCGCACCGCCGCCATCACCGGCGCGTACGTGGCGCTCTCGGACGCCATCACCTACCTGGGCGCGGCCGGGAAACTGGCCGACCCGCAACCGATCTCCTGCGCCATCGCCGCGGTCAGCGTCGGCGTCGTGGACGGCCGGGTGCGCCTGGACCTGCCCTACGAGGAGGACTCGCGCGCCGAGGTCGACATGAACGTGGTCGCCACCGACACCGGCACCCTGGTCGAGATCCAGGGCACCGGCGAGGGCGCCACCTTCCCGCGCTCCACCCTGGACAAGTTGCTCGATTCCGCGCTGGCCGGCTGCGAGCAGCTGTTCGTGGTGCAGAAGGAAGCCCTGGCGCTGCCGTACCCGGGCGTGCTGCCCGAGCCCGAGGAGTCCAAGAAGCGATGACCCGCGTCCTGGTCGCCAGCCGCAATGCCAAGAAGCTCACCGAGCTGCGCCGCATCCTGGACGAGGCCGGTATCGCGGGCATCGAGCTCGTCGGCCTGAACGACGTCGAGCCCTACGACGAGGCCCCCGAAACCGAACCGACCTTCGAGGGCAATGCCCTGCTCAAGGCCCGCGACGGTTTCGCCGCCACCGGAATGCCCTGTGTCGCGGACGATTCCGGTCTCGAGGTGGATGCCCTCAACGGCATGCCCGGGGTGCTCTCGGCCCGCTGGTCGGGCACCCACGGCAAGGACGAGGCCAACAACACCCTGCTGCTGGCCCAGCTCGGCGACGTCCCCGACGAGCGTCGCGGGGCCCGCTTCGTCTCGGCCTGCGCCCTGGTCGGCGCCGGTGTCGAGGAAGTCGTGCGCGGCGAATGGCCGGGCGTCATCGGGCGGAAGCCGGTGGGCGACGGCGGTTTCGGCTACGACCCGTTGTTCTTCCCGGACGGCGGCGAGCTCTCCTCGGCCCAGCTCACCCCGGCCGAGAAGGACGCCGCCTCGCACCGTGGCCGCGCCCTGCGGCAGCTGCTGCCCGCACTGGCCGCCCTCGCCGGTCACTGAATCACGGCAGACGAGAACTGAATCACCGCAGACGCGAAAGGGGTTCGAGGACCTGGTCCTCGAACCCCTTTCGTTCGTCGGTATGTCGGCTGTCAGAGGCCGAAGGCCGCTTTGACCTCGCGGGTCCGGTTGTGCTCGAACACGAAGGACAGGAACGGGATGGTGCCCGCCAGACAGGTCAGGAAGGTGGTCATCGGCTGCCACCGCGCCTTGATGCCCAGGTCGATGGTGAAGACCAGGTACAGCATGTAGAACAACCCGTGGACCTGGCCGATGTAGAACAGCCAGTGCGGGGCGGTGCTGCTGTCGTCGAGGAGCAGGTACTTGTAGACCATCTCGCCGCACAGCACCAGCAGCCAGATGCCGGTGATGTAGGCGAGCACGCGGTAGCGGGTCAGCGCGCCGCGGATCTTCTCGGGCGCGGCGGAACCGAGCGGGCGCGCCGGCGCGGTGGTCTCGGTGGCGACGGGGGACGGCGCGGAATTGTCGCTGGCGCTCAACCGGCGCTCCTCTCGGTGTGCTGCAGTCCGGCGTCACGGACCTGGTCGTCCATGTCGCGGGCGTGCAGGTCGGCCAGATACCTGTTGTATTCGGCGAGCTCTGGATCCTCGTCCCGGGCGGCCTGGGGGCGCTCCGGCAGCAGGCCCGCGGGAATCTCGCGCGGTGCGGCCGGTTTCGGGCGACGGGGGCGGGCGGTGGCCTCGGTGCCGGGCTCGACGGGCGGGGTCTCGTCGTCCCCGGCTTCCTTCTCGAGCCGCACGAAGCGGACATAGGCCCAGATCACGAATCCGGCGAAGAGTGGCCACTGCAGCGCGTAGCCGAGATTCTGATAGGTGCCGCCACCCGATTCGAACCGGGTCCACTGCCAGTAGCCCAGACCCAGGCACGCCGAGAACGCCACGACCACGAACACGATCAGGGCCGGGCGGCGTTGGGGAGCGGACACGCACTCCACGGTACCTGCCTACTACGGGTCCCGTAGTAGGCAGGTTGCCGATCAGAACTTGAATGTGACCCCGGTCAAACGCTCGGATTCCGCCCAGAGCCGGCGCAGCAGTTCCGGATCCCGGGAGATCTTGCTGGACGGCGAGGCCTCGACCGGGCCCTGGCTGCCGAAGAAACGGGTCGGACCCCAGTAGGTGGTCGGGTCGGCGTCGGTCTCGGTCGCCGCGAACAGCGACGAGTAGGCCGCGTGGAACGGCGACTGGCCGATGATCCGGATGAACGGCTTGGAGATCTTGTCCAGGGGGGTTTCGGTCCGGGCGAACAGGTCGGTGGCCGAGACGCCGGGGTGCACGGCGTAGGAGCGCTTGGCCGAGCCCGCCGCCGCGAGCCGGTTCTGCAGTTCCCGCGCGAACATCAGGTTGGACAGCTTGGCCTGCGCGTAGGCGAGGTTGCGCTGGTAGCGGCGGTGCTCGTAGTTGAGGTCGTCGATCCACAGCTTGGGGGTCTGCTTGTGGGCGATCGAGGCCAGCGTTACCACCCGGTCGCCGATCTTGTCCAGCAGCAGGCCGGTCAGCGCGAAGTGGCCGAGATGGTTGACGCCCCACTGGGTCTCGAAGCCGTCCTTCGTCCGCGAGAACGGGATGTTCATCAGGCCCGCGTTATTGATCAGGACGTCGATGTCGCCGGTGCTCTCGGCGAACTGCCGGACCGAGTCCAGGTTGGCCAGGTCCAGGCTCGCCACGCGCACGTCGCCGTCGATGCGGTCGGCGACCTGCTGGGCCTTGGCGGCATTGCGGCAGGCCATGATCACGGTCGCGCCCTTGCCCGCGAGTACCTTGGTGGTCTGCTCGCCGAGTCCGCCATTGGCTCCGGTGATGACGACCGTGCGCCCGGTCTGATCGGGGATATCGCTGGGCTTCCATGCCATGGCTGTTGACCTCGCAGGTTCGGCGTTCGCGGTGCGGGTCCGCACTCGGATGACCCGACCTTACTGCAGAGTAAGTTCTAGCGGTAGGCCGAACACGCCGATTGTCTCCGGCAATACCCTGTTTGCCGTGTCGCTGCCGCATCTTGGCTGGTGAGCGCCAGATACTGGGCCGATGACCGGTGCCAGCGCCACCGCCGCCAAGCCTGTCCCACCGCCGCCGCTGAGCCGGGGCCGCAGAAACGTCGTCTTCGGAACCGTCGCGCTCGGCATGCTCATGGCCGCGCTGGACTCCACCATCGTCTCCACCGCGCTGCCCACCATCGTGGCGGATCTCGGCGGGGCCGGGCACATGGCCTGGGTGGTCACCTCCTACCTGGTGGCCGAGGCCATCGCCACCGCCCTGTCCGGCAAGTTCGGTGACCTGTTCGGCCGCAAACTGGTCTTCCAGATCAGCGGGGCCGTGTTCATCCTCGGCTCGATGATCGCCGGGCTCGCGCACGGCATGACGCTGCTGATCGCGGCCCGCGCCATCCAGGGTCTGGGCGCGGGCGGCCTCATGGTCACCTCCATGGCGCTCATCGCCGACGTCATCCCGCTGCGCGAGCGCGGCAAGTACCAGGGTGCGCTCGGCGCGGTCTTCGGCATCACCACCGTCCTGGGACCCACCCTGGGCGGACTGTTCACCGACCACCTGAGCTGGCGCTGGTGCTTCTACGTGAACGTCCCGCTCGCCGTCGTCATGATCGCGGCCGCGGCCCGCACCATCCCCATGACCCGGGCCGTGGTGAAACCGATCGTGGACTACCTGGGCATCGCGCTGGTCGCCGTCGGCGTCACCTGCCTGATTCTCGGATTGGAGTGGGGCGGACAGGAATACGCGTGGACCTCGCCCACCATCATCGGCCTGTTCGCGGCGGCCGCGGCCCTGCTGGCCACCTTCGTGGCCGCGGAGTTCCGGGCCCGCGAACCCATGCTGCCCATGCACCTGTTCCGCAGCAATGTGTTCACCGTGTGCTCGATCCTGAGCTTCATCGTCGGCTTCGCGCTGCTCGGGGCCATGACCTACCTGCCCGCGTATCTGCAGTACGTGGAAGGCGTTTCGGCCACCGCGTCCGGGCTGCGCACCCTGCCGCTGGTGGTCGGGTTGTTCTTCACCTCCATCCTGTCCGGCAATATCGTCGGGAAGACGGGGCACTACAAGGCGTTTCCGATCATCGGGTGCGCGGTGATGGCGGTGGGCCTGTTCCTCATGTCGACCATGGGGCCGGGCACCAGCACCTGGTTGATGTCGCTGTACATGCTGATCCTGGGCCTGGGCGTCGGTCTGGCCATGCAGGTGCTGACCATCGCCGTGCAGAACAGCGTCCCGTACTCGGATCTGGGGACCGCCACCTCCGGGGTCACCTTCTTCCGTACCATCGGCAGCGCGTTCGGGACCACCGTGTTCGGCACGCTGTACTCGAATCAGCTGCGGCCGAATCTGGAAGCGGCGCTGATCGAATCGCGGGTGTCGCCGCAGGTCGCGCAGAGTCCGGCGCTGTTGCGGGAGCTGCCGCCGCAGCAGGCCGCGCCGATCATCCACGCCTACGCCGACTCCATCGACTTCGTCTTCCGCTGGGTGGTGCCGGTGGCCGTGCTCGGCTTCGTGGTGGCGTGGTTCCTGAAGCAGGTCACGCTGCGTGACAGCGCTCGCGCCGAGGCCACCGACGTGGGGGAGCAGTTCTCCATGCCGGACTCGGGCGACCGGCTGGTACAGCTGGAGCGTTGTGTGGCGGGAGTGCTGCGCAAGCTCCGTGAGAATACCGTGCCGGATCCGGGAATCCTTGCGGCGGCGGGCAGTTCGCTCGGGCGCGACGAGGCGTGGGCGTTGGGGCAGGTGCGGATGTACAACCGGCTGCGCGGCACCGCCACCCTCGAGGCCATCGCCCGAACCCATTGGATCCCGGCGGAATTGATCGATCCGGTGTACGTCAAGGCGGAGCGGGAGGGGTTGTTGCGCCGCGACGGCGGCGAACTCGCCCTCACCGCCAAGGGCGACCAGGAGGTCGATCGGGTCCGGGGTGCGTGGAAGCGCTGGCTCGAAAGTCAGCTCACCGATTGGGATTCCACCGATCCGGCGGATCGGGCGCTGCTGGATCAGGCGATCGACAATATCGCCACCAAACTGCTGGACGAGGCCGACCGGCCCGACGTGCTGCCGGTCGGCCACTGAGCCCTATCAGGCGTTGACGGCGTCCGATCAGGCGTTGACGGCGGCGGGCCGCACGGTGGTGTCCCAATCGATCCGGAACCGCTGCTCGCCGCCGAGCATCTTCTCCGGATTCATCCGCTTGAACATGATCGGCATCATCACCTGCATGGCCATCCGGGCGACCGGCCCGGCCGCCTTGGTCTGGTTCATGCGCGCCACCCGCGCCGCGACCCCCTCCACCCGCGGCCGCCGCAGCGCCTCGTAGGTGGCGAAAGCCGTTGCCGGGTCGTCGATGTCGCGCAGGCAGCGGGCGAGTTCGATGCCGCTCTCGATGGCCAGCGACGCCCCCTGCCCGGAGGTGTTGCTGGGTGCGTGGATGGCGTCGCCGGTGAGCGCCATGCGTCCCCGGTGCCAGTGCGGCACTCGCGGCATGACGTGCAGCGCGCCGATCACCTGCAGCTGGGTGGCGGTGGTGGCCTCGGCCAGCTGCCGGCCGGGCAGGTCATCGGCGTAGGTCTCGCGCAGGGTGCGCAGCCACTGTTCGGCGGAGACGGCGCGGGCCTCGGTGAGCGAGTAGTACTGCTCGGTAGGAAGATTCGCGCCCCACGCGACCCGGCCGTCGGGCATGGCCCAGTACAGGTAGTAGGCCCGCTTGCCGAAGGCGAAGGTCATGGTCTCCGGCTCCAGGTCGAGGGGTGCGTCGGTGTACGCGCCGAAGCCGAGCATGCGCAGATAGGTGGGTCCGGGCGCGTTCGGGTCGACCAGGGTGCGCACGGTGGAGCGGATGCCGTCCGCGCCGATCAGCACGTCCGCGGTGGCGCTGCTGCCGTCGGCGAAGATGGCGGTGACGCCGCCCGCGTGCTCCTCCACCTCGACCAGCCGCTTGTCGTATTCGAAGCGCACCCCGGCCGCGACGGCGGTGTCGTGCAGGATCTCGTGCAGGTCGGAGCGGTCGATCACGCGCAGCGGCTCGATGTCGACCAGCCCGGGCAGCGGGAACTGCTTGCTGTTGACCGACATCGTGGAGTGGCTGACGGGTACGGCCTTGGCGCGCACCGGATCTCCGGCCCCGACCAGGTCGAGGGCGGCGACGCCATTGGGTGCGAGGGCGAGGTTGGCGCCGATCCCGTACGCGGGGCCCGGATACGCCTCGAAGACGGTGGCGTCGATACCGGCCCGGTGCAGGGCGGTCGCGGTGACGGGGCCGGAGATGCCGCCGCCGATGATGATCGCGGAACGAGTGGTTGTGGACATGGGTCTCTCCCGAGAAGTGTTCGAAGGCTTGCCGAAAACCCCGAACCGTCCCGCGCGTGGAGAACCCAGTTATCCTGTAGTTGCCAAACTCGGTGCCGGGTTCGCCTGCACGGACGCGGTTCGAGACGGTGTGTTCCGGGCTCCGGTGGCGGTGTTGCAGCACCCTCGCCGGGGCCCGGTTCCGTTCATGAGTCGTGCTGAGTGTGCGGTGTGTTCGCGCCCCCTTCCAGAGCCGGCTCTGCCAGGTCGGGGGGTGCAACACCGTCGCGATGCCAGGCCCGCCAGCCCTCGGTGTCCGGGAAGCTGCCGTCGGCGAGCGCGTTGCGCAGGCCGCGGGCCCAGTCGGCCTCGGCCGCCAGCATGGTCAGCTCGTAGTCCTCCTCGACCAGGAACAGGCGCGGCACCGCGCCTTCCAGAGCGGCCAGTTGGGCGCGGGTTTCGGCGATGATGGTGTCCAGCTTGGTGATTCGCCGGGTGAGCAGGTCGACGACCTCGTCCGGGGGCAGCACCGAGAGCACGGAGAGCCCGGCCATGAAGCGGCGCTTCTCGGGTTCCGGGTCGGCGATGAGTTCGCGGGTCCAGTCCACCAGTTCGGCGCGGCCCGCATCGGTGATGCGGTAGATGGTGCGCTCGGGGCGCGCGCCGTCGCGTTCGCTGCCGGTGATCTCCAGGAAGCCGTGCTTGGTGAGGTTGTCCACGACGGTATAGAGCGAGCCCCATTTGATGCCCATGTCGTTGTCCTTGCCCCAGGCCCGCAACCTCGCGGCGATCTCGTACCGGTGCATGGGCTGGAGCACGACGGCGGACAGCACCGCCAGACCCATCAGATTGGCGACCTTGCGCTTGCGGGCCATGGGGCACCTCCTTACTCGTCTACGAATATACGTCTACGAGTAATGAGGTCGCAAGCACTTACTCCCTGGCGAAGCGCGCCCGCAGGAGATCGGAGGTGGCCTGGTCGGCGGGCAGGAACGCCTCCAGGTGCAGTTCCGACAGGGTGATGTCGGTGGCCGTCGCGAACGAGGTGAGGGTGGTGATGAGCCGCAGCTCACCGGCCTCGGATCGGAGTCGCAGCGGCACCGCGAAACCCAGATGCCCGGGCCCGGGATCCACCGGTGGCAGGTAGCCCTCGAGCTCCGCGATGAGCGCGTCCAGCGCCGGATCGGGGCTGCGGCCCGCCCGATTGCGCAGGCTGTCGGTGATGTGGCGGCCCCACTCCGGCAGGTTCACCACCCGCCGCGCCAGTCCGTCCGGATGCAGGGCCAGGCGCAGCACATTGACCGGCGACGTCAGCAGTTCCGGCGCGCAGCCCTCGGTCAGCAGTTCGAAGGCCGGATTCGCCGCCACCAGCACGCCGAAGGGGCGGGTCACCACCGCCGGATACGGCAGGTGCCCCTGCAGGATGGTGTCGAGCGCGTGCCGGACCGCACCGAGTTCCGGTGCGTCCAAGGAGGATTCGGGAAACACGGGCGCGTACCCGGCGGCCAGCAGCATCGCGTTGCGTTCGCGCAGGGACAGTCCGAGCACCTCGGCCAGCCGCACCACCATGGTCCGCCCGGGATGTGAGCGGCCCTGTTCCAGGAAGCTCAGATACCGCTGGCTGGTCTCGGCCGCGATGGCGAGATCGAGCTGGCTGAGCCGTCGCCGGGTGCGCCAGCCGCGCAGTTCCTGGGCGAAGGGTGTCGTCGTCGCCACGGCCATGGTCGTCATACCTCCACTGTGCGGACGGGGATGCGCGGGCGCGATTCCCTCGAGGGAATGACGTGGGCGGCCACCCGATCATTCCCGCGAGGGAATCGCACGGATTCGCCGGACCGCACAGACTCGCTTCTCGACAACCGGACTCGATCCCACGGAGAACACCATGAACGGCCCCACGGAGAAGAGCATGAACGGCCCCACGGAGAAGAGCATGAACGGCATTGCCTACCAACTGGAATCGCGGCGCGGCCTCGCCGGGCTGACCACCCGGGTGCAGGAGATCCCGGTCCCGGGCCCGCGCCAGGTCGTGGTGCGGGTGCGCGCCACCGCGCTCAACCGGCGCGACATCATGCTGCTGGAGGGCAGCTATGTGCTGCCCGCCCGTCCCCGCGTCGTGCCGTTGGTCGACGGCGTCGGCGACGTGATCGCGCGGGGCGATCAGGTGACCCGCGCCGCGATCGGCGACCGGGTGGCCGGTACCTACTTCGTCTCCTGGACCGACGGCCCGCAGCGGCAAGCGGAGTCCGCTCAGCAGTACGGCGCGAATCACGACGGGTGGCTCGCCACCTACATACTGCTGGAGGAGGATTCGGTGGTCCATGTGCCCGCGCATCTCACCGATGCCGAGGCGGCGTCGCTGACCTGCGCGGGGCTGGTGGCCTGGGCCGCGCTGACCAAGCCGGTCCCGGCGGGGCCGGGGGAGACCGTGCTGACCACCGGCACCGGCACGGTGGCGCTGGCGGCGGTGCAGCACGCCAAAATGCTGGGGGCGCGGGTCATTTCGATCACGTCCTCGGCCGAGAAGGCGGAGCGGTTGCGGAAGCTGGGCGCCGATGAGGTGATCGATCGGGTCCAGGTGCCGGACTGGGAGCGGGCGGTGCTCGAGCTCACCGGCGGCGAGGGCGTTCAGCACGCGGTGGAGGCCGTCGGCATGCCCACGCTGCCGAAATCCGTTGCCGCCGCGGCGTACAACGCGCAGATCACGTTGATCGGGGCGTTCCCGCCGGCGCCGGGGCAGCCGCAGCCGCCCAGCCTGTTCGGGGGCAAGTTCGTGTCGATTCGCCGCATCGCCGTGGGCAGCCGGGCGGATTTCGAGTCGATGAACGCCGCGCTGGCCGAGCATCAGGTCCGGCCGGTCATCGACCGGGTGTACCCGTTCGAGGAAGCCGTCGAGGCGTACCGCTACTTCATGGAAGGTGACCCGTTCGGCAAGGTGGTGATCTCCATGGAGTGACCGCTATCTATTGGCAATCGGTTGGAAAAGAGATCTACCTGGAACGATTTCCTTATCAGTTGGAAGGTTCTGCAATTCCGCAAATCTGTGTAGCGTGCTTGAAGGAGTGGCTTTTCGGATCTACGGCGATCGCTTCGACCGAAGGAGTTCCCGGGTGACGGTGGGTGCGGTGCACGAGAGACCCGAGGTGGCGGACGAAGCGTCCGCCGCGGGCACCCCGGGTCTGAGCGCACCGGGGGCGATGTCGCCGAAGATGCTGGCCTGGCTCGTGGTGCTGTCGGTGGGCATGGTGGTCGCGCTGATCGGCGGCACCCTGCGGGAGGGCTTGAACAGTGGCGGCGGGCCCGAGGCCCCGGCCGGTCCGCCGCCCAGCACCTCGCAGCAGCCCCTCGGCGCCACCACCTCACCGGTCCCGGCCCCCGCTTCGGCCCCGCCGCCCGGCCCCGCCCCGGCCCCTGGTCCCGCCGCGCCGCCGCCTCCGCCCGCCCCGGTGGCGCAGAATCCCTCTCCCGCACCGCAAACCGAGCGCTATGTCCCGCCCCCGCCGCGGGAACTGATCCACGCGCAAACGATGTAGATGACGGTGGCC
>NZ_JBEXYE010000034.1:0-42998 GCF_040630785.1 Nocardia sp. NPDC005746 | reverse complement strand
TGCTGCCCGCACAAGGCCGGCTCCCTGACCAAGGCCATCCACGTCCTGCAAAACCACGAGATTCAATCCGCACGAGGATGAAAAAGGCTCAGTGAAGGTATTCGAAGACATCCTCACCCGGTCGCCAACACATCCACGCGCTATCGACAAACCCAGACAGAGTAGCGATCTCAGGGCCGACGAGTTCGTCGTCGCTGGGGCGCAGCACGATTGCGCCGTTCGGGAATTCCACGCGCAGCCCCGCCTCGAACGCTTCGGCCGTTGCCACGACGTGCCCAGGGATGAACGCCCGCAGCGCATCCCCGTAACCGATCTGCCCCTCTCGAAGCTGGCCGATTTCTGTATGGACCACGGGGAAGACATCGCAGGTGAGTATCGGGATGTCCGCGGCGGACTCCGGGAAGCCTGGCAACCAACCTGACCGTCGAGGTCTTTCGTGAGACCGGCACCCCGGAGAACCACCTTGTCGAACACCCCGCGGTGCGCGAGGCCATGGTGATCGCAGTCCCGGATCCGACATGGGATGCCGATGTCGCCATGGGTTCGAAGCTGGATCCCGGGGGTTGATGGTGGACATGTTCACCCGCGATCCAGGGTGCTGAACAGCCCGGAAAGTCCTGGTGATGGCCTGGTTCGAACCTTTCACGGCACGCTCGACCATCCAAGACGCCCCTGTGATCCGAATGCGAATCGACAAGGTCTCTGGACTGTGAAAGGTGATACATGGGCACAAGCAAGCACAGAAAGATCAGTCCGCGTCAACAGAAGGCGGGGTCGATGGTAGTGGCGGGAGCGGTTCCCGTTGTTCTCACTCTGGTGGGTAGCAGCGGTACCGCGAACGCCGAGCTCGGCCGCTACGTTCCGGTGAGCCCGACCGCGCACGGCAGCCACGTTGCCTTCGTGGCCGACGACCCGGATTCAGGCGAGGCGACCCCCGCAGTGCAGGCAGAGCAGCCGAAGCAGTCCCCGGACTGGCCCGCCGCGCAAGTGCCGAATGTGCGCCCGTACCGGGGAACGCGAATCCCGGACGACACGCGCAGTTCGCTGCAGTGGGCGCGGCCGGTACCGAAAAGCGAGTATCTGTCGCCGGTCGAGTTCCTGCACGGCCCGGTCCCGGTCGCGCCGGTGCCGCCGATCGCGCCGCCGCCGGGCATGTTGCGTTTCGGCGACGTGCAGGTCGAGGTGCCGGATTGGCTGCCACGGGAGCCCGCCATCCAACTCAACGACGCCGCGGCGGTCACCGAGGCCGATCTCGCAACGTTCTTCGACTCGGTCGGTATGGAACGCACTCGCTCCGATCGTGTTGCGAGTCAGACCGTCGGCTCCGCGGCGCTCGGTGCTGCCGCAGGCGCAGCGTTGGCGAGCCCGTTCGCACTGATCGGCGCAGGTGTCGGCGGTGCACTCGGTCTGGTGATCGGCGGGCCGTTCGCACCGATCGGTCTTGCCGCGGTGCCCATCGGCGCCGCGTACGGCGCGGCCCTCATGGCGGCACCGCTCGCCGCCATCGGCGCGGGAATCGGCGCGACTCTCGGCGCGACGCAGGCCCTCACCGCACCCCCGCGAGCCCTCGGCCCAGCTGAGGTCGCCACCGACGAACCCGCGACCGATTGACAGAGTTCCACTTAGTCGAACCGGTCGCGAAATGCACCGGCAGATATATCGGCTGCGGCACGCGGCCCCTTTGGCCTGTCGATTTGTGACAAGTCGAAGGGGTCGAGGTATCGGAGATACCGGACAGGAACAGGCTGTCGGTCGCCGGTACACGGTCGACTCGTGTCTGTGAATATCGATGTCTCCTTGACGATTCGGGCGTTGAGGGACGAACGCGAACGTGCGGGGGTGACAGCGTTGTTGGTTGACGCCCTCGAAAAGGAGCACCTAGGCGACACAGTGTTCGTCACGCTGGCTGAGGAGGGTGAGGACCTGCTCGTTCAGGCAGACTCCGACGACTCCGTCATCTTCAGCGGGTTCTACTTGTGGCGAGAGGAATTCGAACAGAAGCTCACCCGCCGAGTGGCCGCGCTCGTGCCTCACGCCGAGATCGACTTCGACTGGGGGTATCCCGATGAAGACTGACGAAGAACTCGGGGCTCCCTGGCCGGACACCCTACCTGCGGAAGCACCGGTCGTCTTCAAAGATCTGGACGTCGAGGTCGGTGCCCGACACCTGACCACACTGACCCGCGACCACCTGCACTACTGGTTGAGCAAGCTGCGCTACCTTCACCGCGGACCTTTCATCACACTCGCGAGAGCGAACCAGGCGTCCTCGATCCAGACCTACCGAAACAGTGAGAACGACTACTTACTCGAGGTCCACCCCAGGTCCAGCAAGGTTGAGTACCAATGCCTTTCCATGACGTTGAACGATGTGAACGAGGTCGAACAACTGCTCTGGGACTGGCTGCAGAACAACTGGCAGCGACTCGATGCGATCGCCTGGGAACACTGCACCCTGTAACGAACTGACATCAGCTCTCCCAACGAATATCCGCTGATGCCGCATACCGCGCTGACTGAACCGGTCAGCGCAGGGCGCGCCGGCGGCCGGATCCCGGTGCGGTGCAGAAAGTGGAGCGCGTCCTGGTGCCCATTCGGCGGCGTTCGGAATGCGATGGCCAGCGGCGTGTGGGATGGGTGGATCAGTTGGTCCCGGGGATGGTGATGTTCTCTGGTGCACGGTCGAATCGCAGTCCACGCCAGGATGGATGGCGCAGGCCGGTGGCGGTGCGTTCGCGGTAGGCGATATCACCGACCAGCCGCGACGTGACCCAGTGCGCGGTGACCGCGATCGACGACGGCACCGTGCCGGTGACCGGCGGCGTGGCCAGCGCCAGCAGCTCGACGTGCAGCGAGCGGCGTGCGGCGTCGGAGAATCCGGTCCCGACCGCGCCGAGGAGCACCAGCTGCCCGTACTGGTCGTGGGCAGCGATGAGCAGCGATCCGAACACCTCGCCGCCGGCGTGGCCGGGCAGCCATCCGACGACCACCGCTTCGGTCACACGCCGCAGGGGGAGTTTCCGCCAGGCCTGCGACCTTCCGGGATCGCGATGGGAATGGTCGAAGGCCTGTGGGAGGCCACGGGATTTCAGCGATCGGCTAGGACACGGTTGCCGAGGCCAGCCATGTGAGGTGCCGATACGGCACTAACAGCGTTCGTACAGACGAACGAAGGGCTCCGCCTCGGCCGAAGTTTTTCGGCCGGGATCCGGGCAACCGCCTACCAGGACCTCGAAGTCGAAGTCTTGGTGCCCGCGGAGGGTGTACTCGACCACGGCACCGGACTGAGCGAGGCGGGGAAGGTGCAGACCGGCCAACTGTGCAGCCTGCTCCGCACTGAACACCTTGCCCGCCAGTGGAAAGATCGCGACGTCCAGGGTGCGGCCTGCTTCGCCGGGCGGGTCGTATACCGACACCTCGACGGTGAACGGGGTGGGTTGATCGGTCAGGAACCACTCCCACAATTCGAGTTCACTGTTGGACGGGAAGCGGGTACGGCGGCTCGCGTTCAAGTCGGGTCCGAGACTCGAGCCCACGATCGAGAGATCGTGGTAACCCGAGGCCACCGTCCAGTCGCGGGCCGCCAGTTCGGGAAACTCGCGGGCGATCTTTCGCATCGCCGCGGTGGCGCTCGAGGGGTCGGTACCGGAGCTCGCGGCCACGATGACCCTCTCGGCCGGGCCTTCGACGTTGGCTGCGTATGTTCCGCCGTCAGACCAATGGATCTCCGCTCCAGGCCGGGTCGCTGACACTCGGGCCCAGGTGTTTGCTGCTTCGGCTTGCCTGGTGGTGTCGCGACCGAAACGCCAGGACGCGAAATACGAGTCCGTCATCCGGACCATCTCCAGCACCGTTGAGTCACCTTGGTACTGCGGCGGTAGCTGCTGGGTGGCCATCACGCGCACCACAGCCTCTGCCTGCGGGGCCGTTGCATCGTCCTTCAACCAAACATCGAGGCTGGAGGTGTAGTCACCGTACCGGTGGTACTGGAACTTGTGCGATGCATCGGCCACTCCCGCCAACTCCTGTATCGCGGATTCGATCACCCGCGACCAGCTATCACGCTCGGCTTGGTCAGGCCCCTGCATCGGCCCCAAGCACCCGGTCACCAAAACCGCTGCGATCAGCATGATGATCGCTGACAACACACAACGCACAACACCCACCCACCTATATCTAGCTCTAACGATTTACCCACAGATAATGAGTCGTTATGTGCGGCAATTCCTTAGCGCCGGATTTCGCGAATCTGGTCCCCACGGGCCGTCTCCAACTCGACGACACATAGCCAGAAACCCGCGCTATCTCACGGCCAGAATCACCAGATGCACGACGGCGGCGGCATCTGACCCGACATCGAAGACAGCTCGCAGGCGATCATGGTCGCCAGCAAGCCCGGAACCAATGCGAGCTGCCCGAGCACTTCGCTGGAGCCGGTCAGGGCCGACGACCCGGTGTTCGTCGCGGCAACCGGGGCGGCCGGCTCGAGGGTCAGAGGCGCGGCGGTGGCCGTACCGGCGGCGCCGAGGGCGAGGGCGGCGGCAACGGCGGTGATGGTGAGCGAACGCTTCATGCGCGCCAAGCTACGACACCGGCGAGAGCACGGGGAGCCCGTTGATCATGGGGCTTGTGTCTCGAATTCGTGCATGTCGAAAGGATTTTCGCGCAGCCGACGCAAGGTCGTGTACCAATAGTGGTTTGGGGTGAGGAGCGCCGCTTCGTCGAGCCTGAGCGGGCAAACGATATTGCCGTTGTAAAGGTTTCGACGCCGAACGCAACCGATCCAGCAATCTCGGACGGCATGGCATCACACCGTCGCGTCGAACAGCTCTGCCGAGGCTTGCGACAGGGTGGCCCCGGGTATTGGGGCCCCAGAATTGATTCGAAACACATTTGGTTCACTTAGTCTTCGCTGCATGATCTGGCATAGTCGCACCGCCCGAACCGGACTCGCTCTCTTCGCGCTCACGGCGGCCCTCGCCACAGCCTCGGGCCCCGCCTACGCCGGCACACCCGCATCGGCGCCCGGGGTCAACGTCATCGCGGATAGCACACCCACCGCCAACGCGGGGAGTTCGAGCGGTTCGTCATCACTCGCCTCCCTGCTCGGGCAGCTCTGGCCCCGCGCCGTGGACTCCTGCAATGCCAACGGAATCTGCCCAGGCGGACCTCACTGAGGGTATCCACGTGGAAACGGACGCGTTGCGGTCAGTGGCCGCCGTGTCCCGGCCGCGAGCCCGACGCCCACCAACGCTCATCTGGCGGGGGCGTATCGATGGTTCTCGTACGGTTCGGGCGCTGCGTGGAATCTGCAGCACAGTGTGACTCGCAGCGGCAGATGGCGGCGTTGCCGCACCCTCAGGTGGCGCCGACGAGGCTGATGTGGTCTGTGGCCTGACGCCGCGGCTCTTTCGAACGTCCGCTCATGGCTGAGCGGATGTCCGTTGCCTACCTCAACGTTCAGTGGCGCCGACTGCTCTGCGGTCCGCCAAGGGGGAGAGCGGACCGTTCTCGGTCAGCGCATCCGGGGAGATGCTGACCCGCACCGGGCATACGCGGGATTGCTCAAACCGGAGATTGCTCTGGGCACGCTGGGTGCTCCCGCCGGACAATGGTCCTATGACCGCCAGTGTCGAACTGCGTGTGTATGCCGAGCTGAACGACTTCTTGCCCCCGGGAGTGCGGTACGCCGCGCAGCTGCGGCCGGTCCGGCCGCACCAGACCGTGAAGGACGTCGTCGAGGCTGCGGGTATTCCGCACACCGAGGTCGACCTGATGCTGGTGAACGGTGAGTCCGTCGACTTCGGCCGCCGTCTGCAGCCGGGCGATCGGGTTGTGGTCTACCCGATGTTCGAGACGCTCGACATCGGGCCGCTGACCCGGGTGCGTCCTTGTCCGCTGCGCGATCCGCGCTTCATCGTCGATGTCAACCTCGGCGGGCTCGCACGGCTGATGCGGCTGATGGGACTCGACGTGCGCGAGGACTGGGAAGCCGACGACGCAGCACTGGCGAAAACAGCCGCGGCCGAGCATCGAATCCTGCTCACCCGCGACCACGGACTTCTCAAGCGCCGCACCGTGACTCACGGCGTATTCGTCCGGTCGGACCACCCGCTCGAGCAGATGGTGGACCTCGTCCGCCGACTCGACCTGGCGGATCGGCTGGTGCCGTTCAGTCGCTGCCTGCGCTGTGGCGGCGCTGTCACCGGTGTGGCCAAGCAGGACATCATCGAGAGACTCGAACCACTCACCCGCCGCTACTATGAAACCTTCCGGCAGTGCTCGGATTGCGGCCGAATCTATTGGGAGGGTTCACATCAGCAACGTCTGGACGCCCTGGTGGCCCGGATCCGCGCGGCCATCTCGTCGTGATACGGCGACGGCGCTCATCAGCACCGTGACGGCGGTCGGCCTTCTCGCAGAGGGCATTCACCGAAATCCATTCACCAGCTCCGCGCGCAGGGCATGAGCTGCATTCGTATGCACGAAAAGCCGACAATCGGCCACCGCGACCGGGCTGCCGACGGGCTTGCACTACGTCGCGATAATCCCGGCCCAGAAGTACCGCGTAGAGATGGTGTCGGCAACATCGGCCAACCGCTGTACAAGGGCCAGGTCATCCATCGGGGCCACAGCTACCAGAGCTTGGAAGCGGCTGGCCCCTCGGTCGCAAGATCAAACCGAACCATCTGGCGCACTTCAGACAACACGTACCGTAAAGGCTCCCCTCTATGTCAAGACGTCGGCGCGGGTGCGGGGCTAGCCTGGTTGTCGGGTCCGGGATGTGGCTTGTCCGAAGGATCGGTGTTCGGGTTGGAGCCGGTCGCGCTGGAGTCAGGAGTCGTTCCCGATTGCCCTCCCGGGCCTGTCCATTCGCGGTGCCGCTGATCGGTGAGCATCCGAACGTAGATGACGTTCGACAGTCGTCGTTTGAGAGCGCGGATTGCTTCCATCGAGGCCTTTCCGCCTGCTCTGCGGCTGTCGTAATAGACACGGCCGGGTGTGGTGCGGGTTCGTAGCTGAACAATGGCCATGATGTCCAATACCCGATTGATCTTGCGGTTCCCTGCTCGCCAGAGCCGGTGTCGCTGCTGCTCGCCGGACGAGGCATCCAACGGTGCGGTGCCGTTCCAGGACGCGAAACGATCCCGGTCACGGAATCGCCTGATATCACCGACATCAGCCAAAAGCCGTGCCGCGGACGACGGTCCGATTCCGTGTAGATCCATCAGGGTCGAGCCGCGTTCGGTCACCAATTGCCGAAGTTCTTTGCCCGCGGACCTGGTTTTGCGGTTGATGGTTTCGAGGTCTTCGATCAGCTCGACCACCAGCCGCAACCGGATCCGGACGGCGGCGTCCGACGGTGTGATCGGGGCGATCAACTCGCGCGCCTGGCGCGCGGACAGAAAGCCTTTGGTGCCACCGGGGATCAACTCCAGCAGTAGCCGGTGCAGCCGGCAGAGGGTTTCGGTTCGGGCGCGACCGAGTTCGTCGCGGCGGTCGGCGAGCATGCCCAGGGCGACGAGTTCCGGATCGGTGGTGACACGTCGCAGATCCGGTGCGTGCAAGGCAGCCAGCGCGACCGAGTGCGCGTCGACCGGGTCGGTCTTGCGGCCGTTGCCGGTGGCGAAGACCCGCACCTGCGCCGAGAGTTTCGCGGGCACGTCGATCACGGTTTCGCCGTCGTGAACGAGACGGTGCGCGAGGTGGCGGCCGATGCCGTTGCAGCCCTCGATCGCCCACACCCGGTCGTTGAATTGTTCTGCAGCAGTCAGCATTTTCGAATAGTCGGCGTTGTCGGTGCTGTATCGGCCAGTGACCAGAACCCGTCCTGTCGGGTCGATGGCTTCGATAGTGGCCGAGCGTTTGTGCGGGTCCATCCCGATGATGACGGTCATCGCTGTGCCTCCCGTGTCAGCCGAACGTGGTGTCCGTGCGGGAAGGCACCGCTAGTACGAGCGTGGGGCAGACCCCTCTTCAGCCACTCCCTGCACGGCACCCGGCGGGAGGCAAGCCATTAGAGAGCCACACCGATACCGATGGGAAGCCGCATAAAGGGAGCATCCCACCGGGCACCTGGATCAAATCCTGGCCGGGATCCGATCCTGACACCAGTCTCTTACTAGTGCCTTGTCAGGCAACGTTGGGTAGGTAATCCGGCCGCCGGATCCTGGATCCGACGGCGAAGTCGCGGACGGGTCCGGCGTGCTGGTTGCGCCAGCGGATGTAGGTGCCGATCGCGTCGTCTTGCTCGTCGTGGCTGCGATGGTCGGTGCCGTTGAGCGCGAAGTACCGCAGCGCGGCGAACTCGCACTCGATCCGGTTCAGCCACGACGAGTACGTCGGCAGGAAGACGAGTTCGATCGCGTTGCCCGCGCACCACGCGCGGACCTCGGCGCGTTTGTGGACCGAGTAGTTGTCGCAGATCAGATACAGTTTCTGGCCGGGCCATCGGGCCCGCAGGGATTTCAGGAAGGTCAGGAATTCGGTCCATCGTTTCCGGTCCCGGATCCGGTAGTACAACTGGCCCGAGCGCAGGTCCAGGGCGCCGAACATGTGCCGGACGCCCTGGGTGCGGTGGTAGGTCGCCCGCAGTCGGCGCGGCCTCCGGGCGGCGAACCAGCCTCGGCCGCTGCGGGGTTGGAGGTTCAGCGGGCCGAACTCGTCCACGCAGATCACCCGGCCCTCGGCGGGCGGGTTGTCGTAAAGATCGAGGACCCGGGCCATCTTGGCCCGAAAGTCAGGGTCGTTGCTGGCTTTCCAGGTTTTCGTGGCCTGCCACGACACTCCACCGGCCTTGAGGATCTGCCGGACCGTCTCTCGGCTGATGTCGGCAATATTGTTGATACGCAACACAGCACCGGGCGATCTGACAGATCCGATCACGCGTCGGTTGATCGGTCTTCGCCGGCCTGCCCCCGCTCCATTTTGAGTCCAGAGCGCCGAACCCCTTCTCGTTGAAATCGTGGATCAGATGAACCCGACCGGCTTACGCTGCGCCGAGGCCATCACCACCACCGCCCGCCGCATCCGGATCGGCTGCTTACTGCGTCGCGCGATCTGGGCCAGCCTGCGGCCCTCTTCCGGCGTCACTGCTCTGACGAACACCTCCGGCTTGCGAGCCACCGGCATCACCTCCACCGGCAGCATCACCCGCTCACCCGCCCAGGATCAAGCCGCCACCCCGGACAACGGTTTCAGCATCAACCTTCTCGGACACGGCACTAGCCGCATACAGGTCGGTCCGGAGCGGTCGGCACGGTCCAGCTGACAATCGAACGCCCCGAGATCATCTCGGCCCGCTCAACGCCCAGATCTGTCGGCTCGAGGATGTCGTTGCCACGACCGGAGCCGCGTTCAGCCTGCGGTTGACAGGCGGGGCAAACGTCTCGAATTACTGTCTGCTCCAGGCTGATTGCGATTCCACGAACGCAAGTAACCCGGAGATGCCTTGCTCGGAATGAATAGCATCGTGCCATGCGACCGCAATGGCTCATCGATCTCCACGAGGAATTCCCTGGCTCCGCTATCGTCGCAGCGGCGCTCGACGATGCCCTCATTGTCGAAGCGCATGATGCGATGATGGGACGCTGGCCCGTCGTCCAAGAGGGTCGCCCGATCGTTGGGTACGGGACGATGCCGACGATGAGGAGCCTTCGCCGGGTGCCGCAGCTCGGAGAAGCGGTCTTCGATGACTACACGATGCTGCGCTGCTCGTTCTACTACCGGCACGTGTACGACCTCCTGGGTCGCACCGCCGTCTTCGTTCCGTTCTCGGCGGTTCCCGGTCTACCGCTCCGGCGCATGTTCGACAGCGACCAGGTCTTCATTCGCAGCGATACGAACTACAAGCTGTTCCCCGCGGGCGTTCATGAAATCACGGAGCTGGGTCACTGGCTCCAGACTTACGACCAGCACCGCGACGAGCTCGTCGTCGTGTCCGAGGTCGTGCTCTTCGAACTCGAGTACCGCTGCTTCTGCCGCGACGGCCGCTTCGTCTGCGGAAGCTCCTATCCGATCGAGCCGTATCTGCCCGTCCCCGATCATGTACGTGACTTCGCGGAGACCACGGCGAAGCGACTACTCGCTCACGGCTGCACCATGGTCACCGTCGATGTCGGCGTCAGTCCTGATGGCGTACTTCGCCTCGTCGAGCTCGGCGGCGTGAACAGCTGGGGGATCTATGGCTCGAACGTCGCCGACTTCATCGCCGCCATGGAAGCCGAGGCATTCGCTCACGCGGATATGTGACGAGGACATATCCGCACATTCGTCGCCTTGAGGCGATGCTGTCGATGGCCCTGCTGCTGAACCACCGATCAGAAGCTCGCTTCTACACGAACCTCATGCCGACGGGGACCAGTAAGAGGCATCCGCTTCTGCCGCACACCGCGCTGACCTGACCGGCCGCCGCAACCTCTCGGAAGAGCAACGGGCCGAGATCATCTCGGGTCGACGGGCAGCCCTGAAACGTCTGCAACCGCCGATGTCCGTGCTCTCCGAGAGAACAGATGACCTGTCTGCCCAGGCGGGACTGTAGGGATAACGGCGGATCCTGATCTCGGTCCGATCGGCTGAACCTGATGGTTCGGCAGGAAGGACCGACTGATGTCGGAGACACTGGCCGCCGTGGCGAAAGACGCGGTGGACACCAAGAAACTGGCCGAGCAACTGCTCGCGCAGGCCAAGGAGCAGGGCATCGATCTGGTCGGGCCGGGCGGACTGCTCAACCAGCTGACCAAGACGGTGCTCGAAACCGCCCTGGAAGCGGAGATGACCGAGCATGTCGGCTATGAGAAGCACGACCCGGCCGGGCGTGGAACGGGGAACTCCCGCAACGGAACCCGATCGAAAACGGTGATCACCGAGATCGGTCCGGTCGGCATCGAGGTGCCGCGGGATACGAATTCCTCGTTCGATCCCAAGATCGTGAAGAAGCGGCAGCGGCGCCTGTCGGGAGTGGACGAGATCGTGTTGTCGCTGACCGCGAAAGGGCTGACGACCGGGGAGGTCTCGGCGCATTTCGCCGAGATCTACGGGGCTTCGGTGTCGAAGGACATGGTCTCGACGATCACCGAGAAGGTGGTCGCGGAAATGGTTGATTGGTGCAACCGGCCCCTGGATCGGGTCTATCCGGTCCTGTTCATCGATGCCATTCACGTGAAGATCCGGGATGGTCAGGTGGCCAATCGGCCGATCTATGTGGTCATCGGCGTCACCACCGCCGGTGAACGCGACATCCTCGGATTGTGGGCCGGCGACGGCGGTGAAGGTGCCAAGTTCTGGCTGCAGGTGCTGACCGAGCTGAAGAACCGCGGCGTCGCCGATGTCTGCATCGCGGTCTGCGACGGGCTCAAGGGCCTGCCCGAGGCGATCAACACCGTCTGGGACAAGACCATCGTCCAGACCTGCGTTATCCATTTGCTGCGCAACAGTTTCCGTTACGCGGGTCGGCAGCACTGGGCCGAGATGAGCCGCGATCTCAAACCCGTCTACACCGCGGCGACCGAGGCTGCGGCCAAGGAGCGGTTCGGTGAGTTCACCGCGAAATGGGGCGGCCGATATCCGGCGATCGTCAGGCTCTGGAACAACGCCTGGGCCGAGTTCGTGCCGTTCCTCGACTACGACGTGGAGATCAGGCGAATCATCTGCTCCACCAACGCTATCGAGTCCTTGAATGCCCGCTACCGGCGCGCCATCCGCGCCCGCGGGCACTTCCCCTCCGAGCAATCCGCGCTCAAATGCTTGTATCTGGTGACCCGCTCCCTGGACCCCACCGGGCAAGGTCGGGCACGATGGGCGATGAGGTGGAAACCGGCCCTCAACGCCTTCGCCATCACCTTTGAAGGCCGGATCCACCCGACCGGGAACTAACCCACACCGAGGTCGGATCCACCGTTAATCCGAAAGTCCCGCCCAGGCGGGGCGTCCCTGTTGGTCGGGGGCATTGGTCCCTGGTGAAGTGACTGGCGGAGCGGGCACAGTGGGCAGGACTCTTCCCTTGCTATGAGGGAGAGCACCCTGATCTGGATGGGAGTTACCGATGGGGGCAGCAAAAGTCTTGGGACGCGCGGTTGGCCAGCGACTGTACGCGATCAAGCGTGGGATGTATCCGGACAGTCGACCGGGGGCGGTGGCGCGGGTACTGAACTGGGTCTCGCGCCTGCAGTACTCGGCGGGTCTTCTGTCGCCACACTATGCCGTGACCTTGGAGGTCGCCGGTCGACGTACTGGTCGTCCCGTGCTGCTGCCGATCGTGGTAACCGAGTATGAGGGCAACCGGTATCTGGTATCGATGCTCGGCTCGGATGCCAACTGGGTCCGCAACCTCCGGGCCGCCGGGGGCCGAGCCGTGCTGCACCGTCGTGGTGGTAAAGCCGTGCAACTGGAAGAGGTACCCCGAGATGCCCGTGCCCCGATCCTGCGCCGATACCTCGCGGTAGCACCCGGGGCGCGCCCCCACTTCCCGATTGATCGCAATGCGCCACTGGACGAATTCGAGAAGATCGCCGACCGATATCCGGTCTTCCGCGTAGCCGAAGTCGGCGCAATCATCGAACTGCCAGCGGAATGAGACCGAGTGCATCCGTTCTTACCGCGTGCCTTACTCGTGGCGCGCGGCATCGTGGATCGGAAACGATCGTCTGCCGGACATCTCGGGTGTCGTTTTGGAGTGCGAAGGAGGTCGAATAGATGACCGGCCCGAACGCAGAGATTCCCATCTCGGCGGTGGACACCGCGATCCTCGGCATCAACGCCACAGGCCAGCCCTATGTGGTGACCCTCGCCGGGTTGCTGGGCCCGGGCGGTTTCGTCAACGCCGCCGGCCACCCCGACATCGAACACCTGATCGCGTTCCTGACACCGCGCGTGGAACGGGAACCCGATCTACAGCACTGTCCGCAACGCCGCGACGGTCGCTGGTGGTGGGTGCGCATGCCCGTCGACATATCGGCACACATCACTGTCGAATCCGCAGCAGGCCCTGGCGGCTTCGAGGCTCTGTGCGGGCGCACGGTCATGAAGCCACTTCCACCCGATCGTCCGCTGTGGCACATCACCCTTGCCCCCGCCGCCCACCCCGGGCAGTGCGGCATCGTCGTGCGACTGCATCACGCGGTGGTCGACGGCACCCGGGCCGCCGCCCTGCTCGAGCGGCTGCTCGGCCCAGAACAGGAGCCGAGCGCGACAACAGTAGCCCCAATCGGCACGGCCCGCCCGGACTCGAGAGGCCCGACGCTTCCCTCACGGGTGCGTCACGGCCTGCACATGTTCCTCCGGCGACCCGTCCGCTCACCGGTGCTGCTCGGCACGGTCGGCGACACACGGGACGTCGCCGCGGCAAGTGTGGACCTGGCCGAACTCGAGACGGCCGCGCGAGCGTCCGGCGCCACGGTCAACGACGCCTATCTCGTCGCCGTTGGACAGGGACTACGTGCGGTGCTGATGGATGCGGGCGAACCGATCCCGGAAACGCTGACGGTCTCGGTGCCAGTACAAGTCGACTCCCGCGGCGCGGCGCACAACGCGGTCGGAGTCATGCTCGTAGCGGTGCCTCTCACCGAATCGGTGGCGGCGCTGCGGACGGTCGCGCGCCGGACGTGGGAGGCGAAACCGCTCGCCCGGGCCTCAGGGACCACGATCGGCTCGCCTCGGCTGGTGCGACTGTTCAACGTATTCACTCGCCACCAGCGCGTCATCGCAACGGTCGCGTCCAACGTCCATGGACCACGACAGCCCCTCACCGTTGACGGCGCCCCAATGACGGAAATGTGGGCACTCGGCCCACTCGCCGGGAACGTCCGGGTCGGCTTCACCGCCGTGTCGTACGCCGGTCGACTGTCGGTCGGCATCGAGTCCGACGCCGACCACCTGCCTCCCGCCTCTCGCATCGCCGACTCTGTCGGCCGAGCACTGCAGTCGATCATCGATACCTGACTCGTCCGACGACACGAAGACGCGATAGTCGAACATGCCCGTGTTGCGGGTCCCTACCGCAAATGTTGAGTAGCCGCATATCGCGCTGACCGAACCGGCCAGCGCGAGGCACCAGAAGATCAACGGGCAGAGCGCCATACGACCGCCGGTAGTGCGTGCTATTGGCGATGAGCGGATAGTTCGGTGGGTTTCGGGATCGGCGTGATCCAGGCGGGGCGGGCGGTCGGGGTGTGGATGATCTCGTCCATTTCCCGCCAGAGTGGTGGGTGTGGATGTTTGTACTGTCGAGCCATGACCACCGATAACAAGGCCATTGTTCAGGCGGCGTGGCGGGCGTTCGCCAGTCACGATGCCGACCGGATCGCCGCGTTCTTCACCGCCGATGCCGAATGGCTTGCGCCAGCGGGTAACGCGACTGCGGTCGCGCTCGACGCTTCGAGTCACATGATCGGCAGGCAGGCCATCACACACTTTCTGGCACAAGAGTTCTCGCGGTTGTTCGTCAGTGATGTCGCCGTGGATTTCCACGGCTTCTATGCCGACGGGGATCGGGTGATCGTGGAGGAGACGATGAGCGCCACGCTGGCGAACGGGAACATGTACCGCAACGACTACTGCTTCGTCTTCGAGTTGCGGGGTGGCCTCATCCACAGGGTTCGTGAATATATGGACACCGCGCGTGGACATCGTGACGTCTTCGATGGGGACGCCGCCGACAGCGTCATCGAGACCGGCGATCGGGTGAGCGGCTGAGTGCGGCAGCAACTTCGAAACGCACCATGTTGCCGCATGCCGCGCTGACCGAACCGGCAGTGTGAGAAGCCGGGTGCGCGGAAGCTACAGTTCGGCTGATTCGGGTGGGCCGAGAAGGTCCCATCGATTTCCCGAGATGTCGTTGAAGACGGCCACCTGGCCGTAGGTCTCGGTGCGGGGCTCGGTCACGAACGCCACCCCGGCTTCGGTCATCCGCCGGTAGGTCCCGGCGAAGTCGGTGACTCGCAGAAAGAACCCGACCCGGCCGGCGACCTGCTCGCCGACGGCGAGGCGCTGCCTTTCCCCGTCTGCTTGCGCGAGCAGGATTCCCGTCGTCGCACCGGGCGGGCGAACGACGACCCACCGCTTGGGGCGTCCGTCGTTGGTCAGTGAGGGCGAGTCTTCGATGAGATCGAAACCGAGTGTCTCAACGAAGAATTCGATGGCCGAGTCGTACTCGTCAACGATGATCGCAATGAGCTCCAGATGCACTGAGCGAGCCTACGGTCTTGCTGCCCCAAGTATCCGCACATGCCGCAAGTGTGTGAAATGGGTGTAGCTCCTTGGTGTTCGAAGAAGGCGGCACCTACGGGCACGCACTACTTTGCCGCTGACCGCTGACCTGACCGGCCACTGCGGGATGCCGGCGCCGAACCCGGCGCGCTGCAGACCGTCCGCCTTTGCCGATTATGTGTTGATCTCGCCACCGACATAGGTCACCGACCTACGGCTTTGTTGTTTGTGTGCCGGGCCGCCCTTCGGCTCGACAGCATCGAATATGGTTCGCGCATGTTTCCAATGTGGCGAATCACGTATGTCAGAGCGGCCATTCAGCAAACGCCCTGGCGTGCCATCGCTCGGGGGCTGGCGAGTTGGATAGTGATGGTCGGGGCTCCGGCGGTGGTTGTCGGGGTTGTATTGACGGTCGTATCGGGCTCCGCTGCACAGGGACTCGTTATCGCCTTCTGGGTGGTGCTCGTGGTGGGCGTCGTGCTTGTCTCGGGCGGGCTCTGGGCGTGGAGGGTCAGTGGGCTGGTCGATAAGGAAATCAGGGCGCGATATGGCGTGCTGTGGAAGGTCGAGTCTGCACGGCTGCTGCTGCGCCCGCCGGTACGGCAGGACGCGGTCGCGCTCGCCGCGACGATCGATGCGGAGATGCTTGCCGGGAACGGGTGGACGGAACGCGATGCTCAGGTAATGGTGAAGGCCGTCGGGTCGGGGCTCCCGACTCCCGGGCTTCTCGTGTTCGAGGCGCGGTCGGACGGGTCCCTGGTGGGTGGCGCGAGCGTGCACCCGAGCGGTAGCGACGCATCGTCGCGAACTCTCGGCTGGTGGATCGGACCACGGCACCGGCGCGCCGGCTACGCGAGCGAAGCGGTGGCCGCGCTGGTCGAGGCGATCCACGACGCCGGTTTCACTACCGTCGAGATCGGGACGAACGAGTCGAATCTCGCGGTGCAGCGCATCTGCGACAGGATCGGAGCGACGGAAAAAGAGCGTCGAGCACAGCAGTTGCCGAACGGATCGGTCGTCCCGGGAATCTGGTACGAGCACCGGCAGGTGACTGCGGAAATGCCTTGACCCTGCCGAGTTCTCGGCGGGTGGTCGTCGAAGGCGGCATAGCCGTTGTGGCTGTTGTCGAATCCGATCAGGTCCGGGTTGTCTACGCCTGGCTTTGTGAATCGAAGACAGCCAATAGGGACCTCAGCGGGTTCTGTGGGTCGTTAGCGAATCGCAGTGCGTGTCCTGAGCGACACGCACGCTCATACCGAGTTTCGGGCGTTGACGATCTCAGTTGGAGTTCGGCAGCTGGAGGCGGTCGAGGATGGATGCGATCTCGGCCGGATGTAGATGGACACCCATGTGACTGGTGTCGACGGTGTGAGTGTCGAACAAGTTGTCAGGGGTAAGCGCGTCGGCTTCTGCGATCATTTGGTCCTGTAGATCGATGGGGATCGCGCGATCGCTGGCGAAGCGGATGTAGGAACGTGGGATCTGCCCCCAGGTGGATGCCCGCACCCGGCAATCCGCAGTGAGAACCTGAGCGGAATCGGCAGGTTCCAGGGTGTTCAGACAAGCCCGGAACTGTTCGTCGGTGCCATCGGCCAGCAGCCCTTCCTTGAGCGCCGCAAGGGTTTGCGAGTCGGCAGTACGCCAATTGACCATGGACGCAGCGACGCCATGATGGCCCAGGGTTTCCAAGTACGCTGCGACGCTGGGCAACTCGACGCAGCACCATGCCGAGATGTAGACGATCCGCGCCACCAGATCGGGCACGAGGTTGCCGACACCGCAGATAGTCGCGCCGCCGCCACTCGTCCCGGCGAGAACAACCGGCCCGTATTGGGCGACCCTGCGCACTGCCGCCTCGACATGAGCCACGTTGTCTTCCAAAGTCACGTGAGCCAACGGCGACGGCTGCCCGGAGAACGCCGCCAGGTCCTGTGGCGACTGATATGCCATCGGGAAGGATGCATCGATTCCATGACCGGGCAGATCGACCGCGAGCGCGCGATGGCCCAGGAACGCGAGTTCACGCAGCACTCCGGACCAGGCAGCCGCATTGGCGTGCGCGCCGTGCACGAACACGAATGTCGGTTGTCCATCCCAGCCTGCGCGATCACTCCGACCCTGCGAACCCATCATGACCTCCCCACTACTGACGAATAGCAATCCAGCCACCCTGCCATGCCGACCCACCACACAGGCGAGAGGCACGCCAATGTTCGAGCGAGAGTGTTTGATACTCAGCCGATTTAGATGTCCTCTGGTTGCGATGCGTGAACCGCCGCGACTGGCAATGGACGTCCTGCCATGCCGCTTACGGGGCGGCTCGGACCGGCCGAGCCGCGGTCGGCCGAAATCGCCCTCATTCCGATGACCGAGTACCCCCGATGCTCGGTTGGGCTGACGGGCCTGGGATCACAGGGAGGTGCAACTCCGATAGCCTCGCTAAGTGTCTATAGCTGGGGTGGCCGCAGCCTGGGTTCCGAAGCGATTGCTGTCGGTACTTGTGCGGAACGCGGAGCTGTTGAAGTTCCTGACAGTCGGAGGGGGCTGCTGTAGGGATAGGTGACAACCGAGATGGCTTGCCGAGAGGCGGGCCTGAGAGGATGTCGCAGTGCCCAAGCCGTATCCGAAAGAGTTCCGCGACGACGTCGTCAGGGTCGCCCGCAACCGTGAGGAGGGGGTCACGCTGGAGCAGGTCGCGGCCGATTTCGGGGTTCATCCGATGAAGTTGTCGAAATGGATGCGCCAGGCCGATGTCGACGACGAGAACAAGCCCGGAACCACGCGCAGCGAGTCGGCCGAGCTGCGCGATGCCCGCCGTCGGATCCGTTTGCTCGAGCAGGAAAACGAGGTCCTGCGGCGCGCCGCGGCGTATCTGTCGCAGGCGCAGATACCGGGAAAAGGCTCTACCCGCTCGTGAAAGAGCTTGCTGCCGAGGGGATTCCCGTGGCGGTGACGTGCCGGGTGCTGCAGCTCGCTCGCCAGCCCTACTATCGGTGGCTGGCCGATCCGGTCACAGCCGGCGAACTCGCCGAGGCGTATCGGGCCAACGCGTTGTTCGATGCCCACCGCGACGACCCCGAATTCGGCTACCGGTTTCTCGCCGACGAGGCCCGCGAAGCCGGCGAGTTCATGGCCGAGCGGACCGCGTGGCGAATCTGTTCGACCAATCGATGGTGGAGCGTGTTCGGCAATCCCCGGCGCGGTAAGAACGGCAAACCCGGGCCGCCGGTTCATGACGATCTGGTGCAGCGGAACTTCAGCAGCGATGCACCAAATCGTTTGTGGCTCAGCGATATCACCGAACATCACACCGGTGAAGGCAAGCTGTATTTGTGTGCGGTCAAGGACGTGTTCTCCAACCGGATCATCGGCTACTCGATCGACTCGCGGATGAAGTCCCGGCTCGCGGTCACCGCGGTGAACAATGCTGTCGCCCGACGCGGTGAGGTGGCCGGTTGTGTTCTGCACACCGACCGCGGATCTCAGTTTCGCTCAAGACGATTCGTCCACGCGCTCAACCGTCATCGCATGGTCGGATCCATGGGCCGCGTCGGCGCGGCCGGCGACAATGCCGCCATGGAGAGCTTCTTCAGCCTGCTCCAGCGCAACGTCCTGGACCGGCAGCGATGGGATACCCGCGAGCAATTGCGGATCGCGATTGTCACCTGGATCGAACGCACCTACCATCGCCGACGCCGACAGGCCCGGCTCGGCCGGTTGACCCCGATCGAATTCGAAACCATCATGTCCCCAGCAGCCCGACAGGCTGCTTAACCACTGTCACCCGATCCTGCAGCAGCCCCTGTCGTTTGAACGGATACGTTGGAGCATCGCCGTGCCGGACCTCGCATGGTGGCGGACCTGCAATCGGTGGGGGTTCCCTCGATGCCGACCGGATCAAGAGAAGGTGACTGCTCATGGGAGTCGATATCTATGCGGCCATCGTGCAGTGGGATCACTTCACCAGCATCGTGAACGGGACAGGTACGGACGCTCTGTGGGACATTTTCGAAATCGGGCCCTCGCCGACGTTCGAAGTGCATGATGCTGCTCGGTTCTATCCCCCACTGGACACGGACAGTTGGTACGCGACGTGTGTTTTCCGTGGGGCGGGAGCTTTGGGTTCATACAGCCCACACGGTTGGTTGGCGGTGGTATGGAACTCCGTTGGTGACCGTGCCGACATGTCTGCCGATCTTGTCGCGCTGTGCGACAGATTCTTCGGTCGTTTGTTGGGGCCCGGCGTTGACTTCGCCGACCTAGTCAGTCCTTCCGGTCTCCGTGTTGACACGGTCGACAGCGCACTGCACATGGCGTGCTCGCCAGCAGAGGTAGCAGGGCTGGCAAGACTGTGGCGCGCGATCGCGGGTCGGCTCGAGGAGCTACGACCTGTGATGACAGCAGAGATCGCTGACATCAGTGGCTGGACAACCGATTTCGATGGATACGCGACGCTGATTCGAGATTGGGGAGAAATCGTCGAAGGGGCCGAAAAGCGGGCATGGGGGCTGTTCTTCCTTCTTCAGTAGTCCCCGGCCATCTGGGGCACGACGAATCGCTATCAGGTCGAATCCACAGGCATAGGAGTATGTCCTCTCAGTAGCCGCATACCGCGCTGACCGCACCGGCCACCGCGGGGCCACTGGTGGGGAGGTCGACCGCGGCCCAGGAACGTCCGCTACTGCCGATGAGCGACCACTTGCCAAACTGGTGGGCTGCTTGACTTGGCCGGGTGTGCAATTGCCGACTACCGTGAGGCCGTGATCATTTCTCGTGGGAAAGGCGCCGTGCGCCTCAGCCGGTGACCCCCGGAAGGGCCCCGGTCCCCGACCTGCCTCGTCGTGCGGGCGCGGTCAGATCCTTGGCCCGGGATCGAAAGCGCTTGCAGCACCGGCATGTACCTGCTGTCAGCCACATCGGATTCGACTACAACCCCGGACCTGATGGTGCTTTACGGGTCATTCCCTACATCGACACCATCGCCCTGACCGATCTCATCGACACCTTCGAGATCAGCGCGGGTATGCAGCCAGCGGGCGGTTGGAATATCGGTCTGGCTCTTCGCTCCCTCCGATCCGAGTCAGGTATGGCCCGCTTCCACGGATCTTCTGCCCTCACCGCAGACCACAGAACGCCCGTACTCGTGTGCAGGTGCGGGGAATTGGGCTGCGGCGGGCTGCTGACGCGCATCACACCGACCGGCAACCTCGTCGTGTGGAACTGTTTCGGCCCGCCCTACAACACCGACCGCGACTACCGCACATTCGGCCCCTTCCTGTTCAACCGCGACCAGTACGACAAAGCCATTCGCGCCCTCAACGCAGAAGTCGCCGCCGGCGAATGATCATGTCGGGCACCACCTATCCCTCGAGCACCAGGAGCTTTCGCTATATGCACGGTCCGCTGATCATTCGCCGCATACTCGGTAACCGCCCCTTCTCCGAGATCGGCGAGCCTTCGACCGTAGCTGTCAACGACGAGCGTGGCCTTGTCGCAGTCGGTGGCGATCTGGGGTATCTGGGGTGGTCCGGCTACGGGGCTGACCAGTACCGTTGGCGGCAGTACCGGGTGGGAATCTATGGCGTGCAGGATCTTCGGTGCCGGTGGGTCGTGGAATCCCAGTGGCCGGTGCATTCGGTGGCCTTTCACCCGACGCTGCCGATCGTGGCGGTGGGGACCGGGTCGTACGACGGGGGATACTCCTACGAGGGCGAGTTGCTGATCGTCGATCTTCTGTCAGGGCTCTCGACCTCGGTGCAGCGTGGGGCGCGGGAGGTGTTGCACCTCGAATGGGCCAGCGAGCAGGCTTTGCGGGTCGTGGTGGCTCCGGTGGACAGTTTCCCTGGCGGACGCTACGACGCAACGGCGCACACCTACGCCTACACCGCGGTCCTCGAACGGCCCGACTGGAGCAATGTCGCCGGCGGCTCAGTACAGCAACAAGAGTTCAGCGGGCAACGACTCGAATTCCAGCGCCCTGCAACAGAAGCGGTGGTTAGTCGGGCCATCGCGGCGCTCGCCGCGTTGACCGGGGAGCCGTGGGAGCCTCGGCGGCACGTGTGGGATGTGCAGCAGCTGCGAGATGGGCGGGTGCTGGCCTGCGCGGAAGGTGTTCTGGCCGAATCATGGCGGCCCGATGGGCAACTGGAGTGGCGCGACCGGGACGAGGGAGGCGGCCGACAACTCGTGATCCGGGCCGGCCAGTTCGATGCCTGGGTCAACGTGGAGCGGGTGCTGTGGCGCTGGGTGGGCACAGAACGGGTGACCGAGTCTCCGCTGGTCGTCCGCGTGTCGCTTGAGAACGGAAAGGTACTCGACTCCCTGCCTCTGGACTCTTCTGTCACGCTCACCGCACGTGAGGATGGCTGGCTCGCACTGCGTTCCACGAATTCTTACACCCAAGGCTGGCTCGCGCTGATCCGCCCCACGGGGCAGGCTCCCGAGACGCGTGTGCCGCTAGGGGGGTTCGACGCCCGCAACCACGCATTTCCGATCCGCCATAGCAGCCAGTTGTTCTTCCTTCAGGGCAAGGACCATGAGGAGCCATCGCAGGACAAATACGTTGTCTCCGTCGACCCAGCCTGTCGCGACGGTGAGTCCCTGGTGCAAGAGCTGTTCCCCCTCGAGTGGGACCCCGAGCGTGCGGGACACCTTTTCGGTGGGCCCGGTATCGAGGTGGGCTGCGTGGGCAACCGGGACCTGGTGCACGCCGGGGCCGTTCACGACGGCGCTGGTCTGCTGCCCGGCAACGTCTTCGTTGTCCGGCGCAGCGGCCTATATGGAGCAGTGCGGTGGGTGGTCACCGCAGACTTCCCGGTCACCGCTCTGGACGGGGACGAGGACACGGTGTACGTGGCCTTCAATTCCGGTGAGCTCGTGGCCATCCACACCTCGGACGGAACCGTACGGTGGCGACAGCACCTGGAAGTCGACGGTCAACCCGCGGTGCCCCTGTCACTCACGGTCACCGGACCGGGACACCTGCTGATCGGAACCGTGGACGGACGGATCCTCGACTGCTCGGTCGACTAGAGGTCAAGTGCGTCAGCGGAAGCACTCGAAGGCAACTACGCCGCGAGCCCGATGAAGTTCTGGTCGTGTACTCCGGATGGCCTTCGGCGGAACAGAATACATTTCCATGACTTACTCGCCTGCCGAGGTCGCCGAACTTCCGTACCGCTGGCGTCGCTGTGACGCCCGGCTCGACGAGTTGCCACCCGCTCATATCGCACCTACTCCTGGATCTGGACTACTTCTATTCAATGTGACTTCGCGGATTGGGCCACCCGATGCTGGCGTCACCCCGGAAGATCAAGGGAGCGGACACCATACGGCGGTCGGCAATGCGCGCTCAGGCCGCATATCGCGCTGACCGAACCGGCCAGCACGGGTGCGTGGAAGATCAACGGGCAGGGGGCATCTGAGCCAGCCGACAGGATATCGTCAGTGCACGGTAATGCCGATTCCAGGCCAGCGGATGGTGACCTTCTCAGCCGGCTGCGATGAGTCTCGGACGTAAGATGTCGGTGTGGCTCAGATGGATGTCGCAAACAGATCGCAGAGTTGGCTGGTGTTGTGGTTGGAGCCATGGGGCGAAGACCGATGGTTGAAGCCTGGTGAGAGCTTCCGAATCACAACCGACTACCACGGCGAAGGCCTCGATTTCACGGTCGGTTTCTCGGTCAGCGACGACGACCGTTGTATCCGAACCGAGAACCTCACAGTATGGGTCGAGCACGGCACCCGGGTTGAGGTGACTGACAGCGGGACGGGCGGTCAGATCGAATGCGGTCACCAGAGGCCAGTCGAGGTCGAGCAGGCGTGGTGGCAAAGGATCGCCTCCCCCCCCAACGGCAGGACCGACCGCCTGAAACAGCCGAAGGCAATTGACTTTTCGACATCGTAGAGACTCGCACTCGACCAGAAAATGCGAAACACTCTCGCCGAACTTCATCCGGCAGGCCAACCCCCGGACGAACGCACTGATCTGCCGCTTCCCGCGCTGACCGGACCGGCCAGCGCGGGGGCCCAAGATCAACGGACCGAGCCGATGTGACACCGGCGAAACGTCCGCACATGCCGAGTTGAGCGCCTCGTGGATGATCTTTTCGGACGATGTGAAACGTGTTCTAATCAATGCGCTTTGATCAACAGGAAGCAGGGGGCATCTTGGCAATGTCATTCTTTGTGGCGCGGGGCGGGCAGTATCACGCGCATGGACACGGTGTGAGCCAGTGGTCATCGAAGCAGGTAAACGGACCGGCGGTGTGTGGCCTCCTGGCGCGCCAGCTTGAAACGCATTGCCCCGAGGGCTTCGTTCCCGCACGGTTGACGGTCGACATGATGCGCCCCGTACTCAATGAGCCAATCACGGTGCACAGCAACGTTGTTCGGGAAGGCTCGCGCGTGATCGTCGCCGACGCCACCATCGTGCAGCAGGGTGAGCTGCGTGCACGAGCCAGCGCGGTATTCCTCGTTTCAGCCGCCTCTCCGCCTGGTGAAGTATGGCAGCCGCAGTCGCCGCTGCCGGTGCCGCAGGCTCGACTGACATCACCGGACGGTGACCCGCCCCTGCTCAGGTCCGGCGAATCGGAGTGGACCCACGACCTGGCCGCAGGTCGGAACTCTGATCGCAAGGTGATGTGGCAGAACCTCATTCCCTTGATCGAGGGCGAAGCGATCTCCCCTTTTCAGCGAGCGGCCGCCATGGGGGATGCTACGAATTTTGTCTGCCACTGGGGTTCTGCGGGCATCGGGTTCATCAATACGGATCTGACTCTGACATTGTCACGGTTGCCCGAGGGTCCTGAGCTGGGGCTTCAGGCTCAGGATCAGAGCACCAGCGGCGGTGTCGCTGTCGGCACGGCAACGCTTTATGACCGCGGCGGCCGACTGGGAACCTGCGTGGTGACTGCCGTCGCGGACGCCCGTCGGCCGGTATCGGTCGCACGCTCCGCGTCGGGCGCGCAGGCCGAGTAGAACGTCCTAAACTGCCGCATACCGCGCTGACCGAACCGGCCAGCGCGGGGCGCCGGCGGCCGGATCCCGGTGCGGTGCAGAACGTCCGCTACTGCCGATGAGAGGGTGCCGAACCGATCTGTAGCGCTAGTCTGGGCAGGTGGATGCAGCGCTCGCGAACACCCTGACGCGGGTCGGTCAAGCTTTCTTACCGTATCCGCGTCGAGCAGTGCTCGACGGTTGTCCTCATTGCCGGCCTACGACGTTGGTCGACGAGCACGATCTGTTCTCGCTGACCATGAGGCTGGGCACCACGGTTGGTAGCCGCACGGACGTGAAAAGCCTGCTGCCTCTGCTGCTTGAGCGCCTGGTGACCTCCCGTGAGCTCGACCCGTACATCGTTCTGTCCAAGCTGGCGCAAGAGCAGTGGCGCACATGGCCCTCCGTCGAGCAGCAGGCGATTGAGGAGTATCTCGCCACGGTGTGGCGGGCCTTGCTGGCACAGTTCCCCTCACAGACAGGGGCGTTCGTCGATGCGGCCGATTTTCTCGCTGCTGTCGACGCGACCGGCGACGGCGTCGACCCGTTCCTCGCGACCTGGGATACAGTCCTCGGCCCGGCTGCCGATCGGCATCTTGCGCTATTGGTCAACAGCTACATTTACGCTGATCGCCGTCACAAGGTGACGGCTACTTGGCTGTACCGCAAAGCAATACGCAACCGCTTGCTCACAGCATTCGAGCGCGACCACGATGCGGCGTGGGCAGATGACCTTGCCATGGCCTACGACATTTTGTGCCTGCACCTTGCGACGGAACAGCCGGACTGAAATCTCTTCGACGTCCGCTCATGCCGCGTGGCGGGCGGTTCGAAGCCGTCGACTCGATGCAGCCGAAGATCAATGGGCCGAGATCATCTCGGCCCGCGGAACGCCCTGACATGCCGATGAGCGTGCGGCCTAGAGATCAACTGTGCGATCTCGAGCCCCAGCGGCCAGCCGGTGCGATGAGATCACGTCCCAGGTGAATGTCCCCGCACTCGGATCTTGGTGTACAGCAACGAAACACAATTCCTTGACGGCGAGCTCGGCGGACACTTCGATGGGCTTCAGTGCACCCAGGAGGTGTTCCGAATCGGCATCGGCGACGCCGTAGCCGAGCGACACATGGGGCCTCGTCGGCGGGGCAGGGAGCGGCCGGCTGGTTCCGAAGATCTGCTCGGCTGCGGCACGTGTGCCGTCGAGTAGTCGCCGCCACAGCGCGCTCGAAGATGCCTCCATGGCGACACCGGTCTCATCAGGAAACGGACCGGTCATCTGCATGGAAAAGGCGGCGGTTCCTGCCGCAATCACGTCGAGAGCATGACCGAACTCCGTGAGTGTTCGATCGTCGACTTCAGTACGCCACCAAGGAATCCGGGTGACCGTGGCATGCATCCACTGTGGAGCGACTGGTACACAGAAGTCGAACCCTGCGACCGCGTCGACCGCAGGCTGCACAATGTTGACGAACTCCGAACCGGGCAGGACGTAGACGTGCAGTGAATCGCGCAACTGGGGCCATCTGAGCACGCTGGGGTCGAACAGGTTTCGCACAGCCGAATCGTAGAAGACGACGTTCTGTGGTGGCATCGGCGAACATCCTCTTCTGCCGCGTGGCGCGCTGACCGAACCGGCCAGCGGGTGCGTGGAAGATCAACGGGCAGGGGGCATCTGAGCCGGGCCGACCGGATGTCGTCAGTGCGCGGTAATGCCGAGTTTCGTACGCGAGTCGCTGGGGCAGGAGCCGCATACGTTGCATGAAGTGGCAGGTGCGGTGCCGCCGTGATGGAGTGCGTAGATGACGAAATGGCAAGTCCTTCAAGAGACGTCGTTCTGGCTCGATCCCACTCAGGGGCTGAGGTCGAAGGTTGGTCAAGAGCTCATTCTTTGGCCGCAGAACCCCAGCAGGGTTCATCCTGGTGAGGAGTTGGTATATGCCGGACTGGTGATCCTCAACAACGGCAGCGAACCAGTTGGGCGGGAGACCGTCAGGATCTCTGTGCCAGACACCGTTTCGCTGCATACTCCCGTAGCGAGCAGGTGGCTCTGGGACAATCTGGCCGGGGGCGGATGCAAGGGAGTGCTGTCGGATGATCGGCACACCTGGATCGGCGAGGTCAATCTCAATGTCTCGCCCGGCGGGTACAAGCTGTTCTCCACAGGAATCAGCGTCGCCGGGGACGCAGCGCCGGGACTCGTCGAGATCACCGTGGAGGTAGGAGCATCCGCCTTTGCTGATGGTCTCGCATTTGTCGAGATTGCTGCTGGGGCAGGCAGCTAGTGACAGTCACGTCCTTATCTGCCGCATACCGCGCTGATCGAACCGGCCAGCGTTGTCTGGGCAGAAGGGGACCGGCCGTCGACCTTAGAGCTCCTAATCAGTTCGGGGAGTGAGCCATCGGGCAAACTCCTTGTGGTGGCCGACCGGCGGGTGAGCACTCCGAGCTCCTGGACTTCGAGTCCTGACGATAGACCGTGCCCTTGCCGGTAGGTTGGGAGAGTTGATCGCTGCTGGGATGTCGTGCCCGCCCGAAACGGTCGTGAGCACTGCTTGATTAGGTCGCTGATGGTTCTCCTGCTGGCTGCTCGATCGCGTTCGCCGTGGAGATTGGGAGGATCGTTGCGACTGTTCGTCGGTGATGACTGGGCCGAGGACCACCACGATGTGGAGGTGATGGACGCTTCCGGTGGCCGCCTGGCCAGGGCACGACTACCCGAGGGCGTCGCCGGGATGGCGAGGTTGCACGCGGTCATCGGGGATCTGGTCGGCGAGGACGCCGACGAGGTCGAGGTGATCGTCGGTATCGAGACCGACCGGGGCCCTTGGGTCGGGGCGCTGATCGCGGCCGGATATACGGTGATGGCGGTAAACCCGTTGCAGGCGTCCAGGTTTCGTGACCGACTGGGGGTCTCGGGCGCCAAGAGCGATGCCGGCGATGCTCACGTCCTGGCGGACATGGTCCGCACCCATGCTCACGAATTGCGGACGGTCGCAGGAGATTCCGCACGGGCCGAGGCGGTCAAGGTCGTCGCCCGCATGCACAAGACGATGATCTGGGAACGGACCCGCCAGACGCAGCGGTTGCGCCACGCGCTGCGCGACTACTTCCCGGCCGCGCTGGTCGCTTTCGAGGATCTCGACGCCCCCGACACCCTGGAACTGCTGGCCAAAGCACCCACCCCGGCCCAGGCGGCGCGGATGACCATCGCGCAGATCAGTGCGGCGCTCAAACGCGCGCGCCGAAAGGACGTCGCGGACAAGGCCGCCCGTGTCCGGGCCGCGTTGCGCTGCGAGCACCTCGGACAACCCGACGTCGTGACCGAGGCCTACGCCGCGTCGGTGCAGGCGTTGCTGGCGGTGCTGACCGTTCTCAACGCTCAGATCAAGGCCCTGAACGGGCAGGTCGATACCCATTTTGGGCAGCACCCGGCCGCTGAGATCATCCTGTCCCAGCCGGGGCTGGGATCGGTCCTGGGTGCCCGGGTGCTTGCCGAGTTCGGTGACGACCCCCACCGCTACGCCAGCGCCAAGGCCCGCAAGAACTACGCAGGCACCTCCCCGATCACCCGCGCGTCGGGCAAAAAGAAGGTCGCCCTGGCACGGTTCGTGCACAACGACCGCCTCATCGACGCACTCACCACCCAAGCACAATCCGCACTGTTGTGGTCCCAGGGCGCTCGCGCCTACTACGACCGCCACCGTGCCCGCGGTGCCGGCCACAACGCCGCCCTACGCCAGCTCGCCAACCGACTCGTCGGCATCCTGCACGGCTGCCTCAAAACCCGAACCCACTACGACGAAGCCACGGCATGGCCAGGTCCCACTCAACCATCTACTGCTTGACATTCAAGCTCCTGGGATGTCTATCGGGTTCGGTTGCTGAGTCGTCGCCAGCAGATCAGGGCTGCGGCGAGGTCGAGGAATCCGTGGTGGATATCGGTGCGTCGTTCCCATCGGATGGCCAGTCGCCGGTACTGGTGGAGCAGGGCAAAGGATTGTTCGACGATCCAGCGGCCGGCGGTGACCTTGTCGCGGGTGCCGCGGCGCGCGATGTAGCCGGTGGTACGTCGTTGCCGCAGTTGCGAATACACACTGGGGTAGTCGTATCCCTTGTCGGCGATCAGGTTGGCGATCCGGCGGCGGGGTTGGCCCGCACGCCCGCGCAGGGGGCGAACCCGGTCGAGCAGCGTGGGCAACATCAGGTGATCGTTGACGTTGGCCGCCGACAACACGACGGCGAGCGGGAATCCGTTCGCGCAGGTCAGGATGTGGTGCTTGGAACAGGTCTTGGCGCGGTCGACCGGGCTCGGACCTGTTGCGGCACCCCTTTTTTCGCCCGCACGTGCGAGCCGTCGACCATGACCCGGTCGAAGTCGATCAGTCGGGCGGCATGGGCGCGGGCGAGCACGGCCTGATAGATCTGCTCGAACGTCCCGGCGGCTTGCCAGTCCCGCAACCTGCGCCAACAGGTCATTCCGGACCCGAACCCCAGTTCCTGGGGCAGGTCTTCCCATCCGATACCGGTGATCAGCACGAACAAGATCCCCTGCAACACCCGGCGGCTGTCCATCTGCGGCGGTCCCGGTGTCCCGGCCGGTTTCACCGGCAGTAGCGGTTCGATTACCGACCACAACTCGTCATCCACGATCCAAGACGCTGCCACAACGAAACATACTGCACTGCAACAGAACCCGACGCCAACCTACCGAACCTGCTAGGAGCTCTTAGCGCCGAGGTCGAGCGTTAGTGACAGACTCGGCTGCTCAGTAGCTTTCCCAGTGGACATTGACCTTGGTGAAGTCGTGAGCGGCCAGATCCTGTGGGGTGATGAAGCAGTAAAGAGTGCCGAAGTCTCCCCACGCCATGTTGATGTCGGGATCGGTGTCGAACTGGACGAGTAGCAGCGGACCCGACGGCTCGAAGTCAGAGTAGAAGTGTTGTTCGGCGGCCGTGCCTGGCAGCAGGCCGCGGTCGCGTTGTCCTTGGATCTCGTTGGCCCAGCCACCGAGCTGGTGCCAGGCCCAGGAATGGGTGAAGAATGCCTCGGCGAACGCTTCGAATCCCGCGTACGCCTCGTCGTCGTGGTCGTTGCCGTCGAGGAGGTTCTCCTCGAACCACTGTGCATCGGGGATGGTTTCGACCACCGCGTAGGTCATGTCGACACGACTGATGAGGCCGTTGCGTTCGGCGAGGTCCGGCGGCAAGGGCGCCTCATTGAGGGCTACGTCGTCGGGGAAGAACAGGCAGGCCCCGGCCCAGCCATTCGTATCTCCGAAGACCGAGATCTTTCCGGAGGCAGGCAGATTCAGATCCAGTTTCGGTAGGGCGGCGAGATCGATGGTGGCGACGTGCTCGTAGTGTCCGTGATCGGCTCCGGGCCAGGCGAATCCGTCCGGCAACTGTGGCAGGCCGCCAAAATAGCCGATGATAGTGTCATCCTCGCGAGCATGGCGCAGTCGTAACCCTTCACGGACAGTCAGCTCGATCTCGGGGTGGAATTCTTCGGGAACGTGGTCTCGCATCAAGGCGCGGAAGTCGGGCTCGGTCACGGCAACGATCGTGCCAGCACTACCCGACAACACCCAACGAGAATCGATTCGCCGAACGTCCGGGCCTACGACAACCGCCCCGTCTACGGCGTGTGCATCGATGAAGTCCGAAACTCTGAGGCAGGCTGTATCGCGCCGAGACTGCTTCAGACGCACTCGCGACATCGTGACCTGCCGCTTATGGGGTCGTTCGAACCCGCCAGTGTTCCATCTGAGGATCAGTGGCCCTGCACTCATCTCGCAGCTTGCTCGCCGCTCAACGCCCTTCTTAGAGCGTCCAACCGGTCGATGGCCAGCGCGGCGCCGACCGGGCTTGCGTCGTTCGGGTTCTTGGTTGTGTTCATCCTTAGCCGCCGTGTCGATGAGCAGACCACGGACAGCGATCAGCGCGTCTTCCAGTGATGGGGGCTGGGTGTGACCAATGAACCTCTCCTCGGCCGGGAAGTCGCGGACGACCTACCGGTTCATCCGCGGCCGACCGGCACATCCCAGAACGCGAGTTCGTGGCGCATGCCGGTCAGGAACAGCTCCTCCGCGTTGTCGCCGCCGACTTCGTCGAGCATCTGGGCGCAGCGGGCGGTGAGGGCCGCGAAGCCGGGGTCGGCGTAGGTGTCGATCCAGCGCTGGTAGCGCGGGTCGGCGGGAGGGTTCTGTGCGAGGATCGCGCCGAGTGTCGAATAGCCCCACATGCAGGGGTAGAGGGCGGCCAGGCCGTCGGCGTAGTTCGCGGCCGAATCCAGCAGGAACGCAGTGTATTTCGTGCACGGCTCGCCTTTGGTGGCGCCGTCGAGGTCGGCGCCGAACTCCGCCGCCAGACTGCGGTGCAGCGAGATTTCGTCGTGGAAAGTGGCGTGCGCGAGGTCGACCAAATCGCCGAGGTGGGCGGCGGGCGCTTGCCAGGCGAGGCGGGAGAAGACGCGGACGTAGTCGAGCAGGAACAGGTAGTCCTGTTCCAGCCAGGAGCGGAACACCGGCTCGGCGATGTCGCCTTTCGCGATCCCCGCCAGGGTCGGATGCGCAAGTTGCTCCTCGACCAGCGGGCGGCCGAGCTGCTCCAGACGTGCTGCAAGACTCATACGAGAAGTCTCTCTTACTCACCTGATCGCGTTGGCGGCGACGTTGCGCCGGGTCTGCCGTGCTGACCGAACCTCCAGGGTGGCGGACCGGCATCGAGTACATCGTGCTCACCGCTGAACGGCGTCAATAGCCCAGCTACGGGTCCAGGCGCGCAGGCGCGAGACGATCTCGGCAGCGGCGTGGTTCAGGTCGATGACGAAGTCCACGGGCAAAATCTTCTCTTGATCACCTCCTGCAGGGCATGTCGACATCCACGTCGGCGAACACTTCGAACGAAATATCGCCAGCCAGCTCGCTTTCCTCGCTCAGAACGTCCCCTCCACCGCTTGAATCGACCGCGCACCTTCGATCGCAACCGAGGAGTCATCCACCGTGTCTCGCTACCACCTCGCCGGGCGCACCGTCCTGATCACCGGCTCCACCGGCGGACTCGGATCCGCGCTCGCACGAGCCGTGGCAGCCTGCGGCGCCAACCTGGCGCTGCTCGACCTCGATGCCGACGCCGTCGCGCGGCAAGCCGAAGCGCTGGGCCCCGACGCCGCTGCTCGCGGGTGGGCTGCCGATGTCCGAGACTTCGACAGCCTTCAGCGGGCAATCGATGCTGCGGCCGCGCATTTCGGTCGTATCGACGTGGTGATCGCCAACGCCGGGGTCGGGGCAATGGCTCCGCTGGCCACTGTCGACCCCGCCGTCTTCGACCGCGTGACCGACATCAACCTGAACGGTGTCTGGCGCACGTTCCGCGCCGGGCTCCCGCACGTCACCCAGCAGAAGGGCTACCTGTTGGCGATCTCCTCGATGGCAGCGTTCGTGCACTCTCCCTTGCAAGGCGCTTACACCGCGAGCAAGGCCGGGGTGTGGGCGCTGGCCGACTCGACCCGCCTCGAGGTGCGCCACCTCGGGGTCGGTGTCGGTAGCGCGCACCCCACCTTCTTCAAGACGCCGATGATGGATCAGGTCCACTCCGATCCCGCCGGCAACACCCTGTGGAAGGGAAACGCCAGTGGCCTGTGGAAGATGATCCCCCTCGACGACGTGGTCGCCGGCATCGTCTCAGGCATCGAACGCCGCGCCGACCTGATCGTCGTGCCGAAACGACTCGGTCTATTCGCACGGATCCCGGGCCTCATTCGACCCATCGTCGACCGGATCGGATTCCCGGGCAGCACCATCCCCGACGCAATCGCGCAAGCATCACCCACCGGGTGGAACTGACGCGGCGGCATACCGGTGGTGTGGGCGAATTATGTTCGCGCCCCTGATTTTTGGGGCACACTGCCGCAAGCGCTCCGATAACGACTGCCTGATTGAACCCGATGACCAGTATGTCCTTCCATTTGGGATGGAAGTCGGGGATGAGGTGTCGATGCGAGGAGAAATATGAAGGCCAGACCAGTGCTGTTCGCCGTGTTCGCCACCGCCCTTGTGGCGGCCGCGAGCGGATGCTCCGGCAGCTCGTCGACCCAGGCGGGAACGGTGAGCACGACAGTCGCCGCATCCCCGGGAACAACCGCACCGGCGCAGGGCGACCAGTCGGCTCCGCCGTCCGTCCAGACCCCCGGCCGAGAGGGCGGCGATCCCTCTGCGGGCGAAGCAAATTCGCCGCAGGCCGCGCCCGCCACCGGTGCCGCGACCGACGCCCCGAAACCCACGATCGTGCCGGTGACCACGAATCCGGCACCCAACGGCAGCGGCCACGGAATGTGCTTCGACCTCAATTCCGGGCTCGCCAATTCGGCGATCAAGAGCCTCGCCCCGTCCTCGACCGGCGCGTGGGGCAATCCGTTCGCCAGCGAAGACCCGATCTCGGCGGGCTGCGAGGGCGTACTGTCGTGGATGACGGTGGAATCGGGCAATATTCACCCGTACACCCATGTCCTGTTCTTCACCAACGGCACCTACCTGGGTACCGCGACGTCCAGCCCCTACGGCTACACCAAGGTCGTCGGAAAGACCGCGAATACCGTTTCGGTGCAGTACAAGTGGGCGAAATCCAGTGACGCCCTGTGCTGCCCGAGCGGCGGCCCCAGCGTGGTGACCTTCACGCTCTCGGGCGGCAAGGTGGTGGCGAAGGGGGAGTTCCCGCCGAGCAACTGAGTGTCAGGCCGATGCTCGAGCGGGCCGACCCTGTCCCGATGTGTCGGCTGGCGTCATGAGCGGAATCGTCTAGTGGCGGAGGCGCATTCCGCTCAAACTCATGGCCGCCCAGCAACAGTGCGAGCGCGAACGCGGGTGTCAGAACGTGGCGCGATCGAACGGGATCGGGAGCTCTTCCATTGCCCCGGCGGCACGTAATCGGATGTTCGCTTCGAGGATCGTCTCGATGGCCGGGGACTGCGTGCCGTCAACGGTGAGGTCGATGACCAGTCCATCGTGTGCGGTGTGGATATAGGTTGCAGGCAGCCCTTCGGGCGCGAGGGCTGCCCGGCGAGCGGAGAGGAAGGCCGCACGCCCACAACGGGGGGCGCTGTTGGCCAGGGCGAACCGTTCGGCCACCGCGCGGTACTGATGCTTGTCGTAGACCTGTCCGGCGTCGATCTCCCAGTGCTCCGCGAGCAGCCGCAGGATCTGCGGAGCGCGCCGGATCACCTGCGCGTTCTCGTCGATCTCGCGTGACCGGAAGGCGAGTACGACGGAGTTCACCGCGTAACGCGAGGTACTGCCCGCGTGAATCGCCATGGACACGTGCGCTGTACTGGGGTTCTGCGCCCACAGCGACGTCGTGTATCCGATGACGTCGAGATCGGGACCAGTATTCGTGCGCCCGATGTAGTCCGCCAGTGCGGGGACCGAGGGCTCCACCACGGGATCGGACGGGAGGTCCGCGCCAACCTCGTGCCATCGCTCGAACGTCGAGCCATCGATGCCCGCGAGCGCGTGCAGCGTGGCGTACCACCGTTCAGCGATGCCTGGCACGGATTCCCCACGGAGGCCCCAGAATCCGTTGACTACGACGTACAGCACGACACGTTCTCCCTTATGCGTTGGCCGGCTGCCTGCGCGGCGTGGCCGCCACAATAAGACGCGGGGCTGACAGCCCGACCATGCAACGACGATCAGCCGGCCGATGAATTGCACAAGGCGTGGCTCGAACGTGAGGAAGACCTCCGCGGCCAACAGGCCACGCACGCCATCGAGGAGGGCAAGCTTGATCGAGGCATTTCAACCTTCTCATACGCGACTGATAGGCGGTTCACCATGACGACGCCGTTGCAGATTCCAACCCCGTTCGGGGACGTGCGCCTCGAAGCGGAAGACTCCGGGTTCCGGTCGATCGTACCGCCCGAATTGTGCTATCAGGGAATAGGTTTCGGGGGCTACTCCGCGGCGGTCGCCGCGCTGGCGGGATTCGCGCACATGCCGGGCCGCACATTGCGCAGCATCCACACCGTGTTCACCGCGCCCACCAAGCCAGGCGCGCTGCGGGTGGCGTCTCGGGCACTGTCGGCCGGCCGCAGCTGCGGATTGTGTGAGGTCACCATCGAACAGGACGGCGCCCTGGTGTTGACCGCCTTGGCGTGGTTCGTAGATCCGCAGATGATGAACGGCCTCGAAGGCCAAGGCACCCAGCCGATCTCGTTCGACGACTGCGACCGTGTGCCCTGGGTGACCGAATGGGCACCGTTCTTGAAAGGACTGAACCTGCGGGCAGTGGATTACCCGCTGACCTACGACGACTTCTATGACGGACAAGCGCGCGTCGCGCTGTGGGCGGTGCCGGACACCGCAGACTCGGAGCACCGAACCGCCGAGATCTGCGGACGCTTGACCGACATCATGTTCTTCGACGCATTCCTCTTGGATGCCGGGATGCGGACCGAATCCCCACTGACTCGAATGGTCAGCCTGGATCTGTCGGTCATCTGGTCGGCAGGACACGCGGCACCCGCGCCCACGCTGCTGGAAGCCGACGGGCGAGTCGACCATCAACTGGCCAGTATGCAAGGGACTCTCCGCGATACGACCGGGGCGGCGCGGGCGTCGGCCACCACCCAGGCCCGAGTCTTCCGGGCGGCACACGAAAGCCAAGGTCTATAAGTGCACTAGATCTCCCGCGCTGGTTCTCCTGCGGCCGCTGCGATCATGGGTGGGAATCACTCTGGAGTCGGGAGTCGGCATGGCCAAGCTCGATCGTGTGCAGCTCATCGAACTGGTAGCGCGCGTCGCGAGCGGCGAAGGGAGCGACGAGCAGTTGGATGAATGGCTCACTCAGCTGCAGGATTCGGTGACGGACCCGCGCATCTCGGACTACATCTTCTGGGACTTCTCCGACCCGCCGCTGACTGCTGAACAGATCGTGGACAAGGCGCTGGCCTACCGGCCGATCGTGCTGGGCGGACCGGAACAGCCGACGGTTCCAACGGAGTGATCGGCCGCAGTGGCGCGGTTCCACGAACCTTTTCGCCCAAGTGGGTGTCGGCATTTCGCCGTGGATAGCCTTGACGCTGTGGATGGTCTCGACATCAAAACCGCCGTGGGCAGCGATACGGGCAATCGCTATTCGGCGAACTTCGACGTCACTTATCTCGCTGAGAAGCCCTTGCTCGCGGTGCTGGCCGACGGTATGGGAGATGGGCCGGGCAGTGCGGCCGCGGGGCGGATCGCTGTCGATACCTTCGTCGACTACGCCACGCGTGTGGCAGAACTGGGGCCGGACACGCTGCGCGATGCGGTGGCAGCAGCTCATGCCGACGTGAGCCGCGTCGGCCGTGAATTGCGGGACCTCGCCGGATGCACTCTTACCGCCATGATTGCCGCGCCACAGGGTTACTGGCTCGTTCAGATCGGTGACTCGCGTGTATATCGGTGGCGTGCCGGGCTGCTCGAACTGTTGACCACCGACCACACGATGGCATGGCTGGGGGCGGTGCACGGTTGGTATCCGTTCGACTCGGCACAGGCCGCGGCGGCCCGATATCAACTGACACGCTATGTCGGCCATGGGTCCGCGCCGGAACCCGATGTGCTCAGCGTGACGATGAGACCCGGTGACCGATACCTGCTGTGCACCGACGGCGTATCCGAACAGGTCGGCTACGACGAGCTACGGACATTTCTCGGTCGCGATACACCGCCGGACTCTGTCGTCACCGCCCTTTTGGCCGCCTGCGAGACAGCGGGCGGAAACGACAACGCCTCCGCCATCGTGATCCGAGTCGAGTGAACGACATGTCGCAGGTTGTGAACTTGACGGCGGTTGATTCCGCGGGTGTGCAGTGGCTGGTCGTACTTCGTCTGGGTGAGCCCTCTGTGGCGCGGGTGGAGTTGGTGGGTCATGGCGTGTTCGGGTCGGCTGATGACGACTACCTGAGTTGCCTGCTCGCTGTCCGCGAGTATCTGGAGGCCAGGGGCCGACTGTTGTGCTGTCAGGGCGCTCGGCCAGATGTGTGGCCGTCGGGCATGTTGCGGCAGTTCGACAATGGCCGGCGGGCACACGTTCTCGACCATGATCGGCGAGGTGCGGAGCTCGAGGTGGTGGACATCTTCGCGCCGGCGCCGGCGGAGGTGGTCGTGAGCGTGCTGGATCAGGGCAAAGCCGTGTTCAGCGTTCCATGGCTTGCCCTGGCGAGGAGAGTAGCTGCCACCTCACCGCCGGAAGGTCGGCGCAGACAGGGGAACGAGAGAACGTCCTGTCTTGCCGCACCGCGCCGACCGAACCGGCCGGCACGCGGCGAATGCGAGTCGAGACCGACTGCGGCGCAACAATATCCGCTGCTGCCGATCTGAGCGCGTCGCCGACTCGTCCTGGGGATTCGCGCGGAGTCCCCTCCCTGACGTGGATCGGGACAGGACTACGCCTCCTCGATTTGCTTCGTGTCCTGCTTCTGAACCCCGTTGGGGCGGATCTGTTCGAGGGCCTGCCGTACGACGTCCTCGGGGACTTCGCCCTTGACCGAGATTTCCGAGTCGCCGATTCTCAAGGTGAATTTCGTTGTGCGGCTGGCGATCCAGGCTGTCACGCATGCGGTGACCGCACCCATCAAGGGCGCGGATTCGACCACCAGTTTGATGAGTTCCGATGCGCCGAGCGCGTCCGGGACGGGTTCGCCGCTGATCAGTCGTTTGTGGACGGCGCGTAGGTCGTCGTCCACCACGATCGCCTCGAACAGCGAGGCCAGTTCGGCGATGTCGTCGTCGGCGTCGGTGATCGAGATGGTGATCGTTGCGGCCACGTGGATCCTCCCCGGTTGGTCTGTGGCCGCAATTCTAGGACGGACGGTCAGTGCGCGCGCGAGTGGCACTGGGGGATGGGAGGATTCGCGCGTCGGGTGCAGTACCGTCCCTCCGGGAATTCACCCGGGGGACGGTCCGCACCGTCCGCGCGCCGCTGCCGGCGGTCGCGTTCGATGATGCGCGCCGCCAACCGGACGACGGCCTCCTCGAGCCGCATCCCCAGCGATTCGGCTCGCAGCGCCGCCAACTCCAGGACGAATTCCTCCTCGGCGGAGGCCAGGTCACTCAGGATCTCGTCGAGCGCCATCCCGTCGATGGCCTGCTCCCGGGTCAGATCCCGCCCCGGCAGCCAGCTGAGCACCCACCGGCTCCCGGCAGGACCGGGAACCAGATGCGCGGTCTCAGGCGTCATGTCACTGGTGATCGCCTGTCCGGAAATACGTAGCGCCATAGCCTTTCACCCCCTCGGAGCTGGACTCCCCAAAAACTACGGTCCGGCGCTTAACGCTCGCTATCGATTTCCTTACCGGGACCGGTCCGGTCGCCGTCTCGCAGGGCGCCGGGTGATCAGCCCTGGCGCGGTGGGATCCCCTCGCGAAGCATGTCCTCGACGGTGGCGAAGGAATGAGCGGTGAGCCACAGGCGCAGCAGGTGGCGGCGACGGGCGGGGTCCTCGTGGTCCGTGTAGGCCTCGCGGCTGTGCAGGATCTTCGCGTTGTTGAGGATCTGGATGTCGCCGGGAGCGAATTCCATGGGGAGGTAGAAGGCGGGGTCGTTGGCGGTGTCCTCGAGCATGCGCATGGCCTCGAGTTGCAGATCGGTCAGGGGCGGGACGCCGGGGTGGCGTTGGGCGTCCCGGATGTACCAGCCGATGTAGAAGATCCGGGGTGTGCCGTTGATGTCATGGATGGCAGGCAGGGTGAAATACGGCGCCTCGCCGGGGGATTGCTCGTCGTTGCGGTCCCAGTGGAAGGGGCTGCGCAGCACCTCGAGGAGATCGGGCCGTTCGGCCAGGATGTGGTTGTAGACGGCCAGGGAGCTCGCGATGCGGCTCTCCCCACCGGTTTTCGCGGGGTTCAAGCACAGCAGCCCGACCAGGTCGGAGCCGTCGGTGTGGAAGTCCTGACGCTCATTGGTGGTGTAGAGCCGCACCGCCGGGCCGGTGCGCGGGAGGCGCTCGTCGCGGACGTGGCCCAGCAGGTCGCCCGCCGCGTTCTGGCTGACCGGAGTGCCCAGGTGCAGGCCGAGACCGACGTAGGCGAGCTCGGTCTCCTCCTCGGTCAGCAGCTCGACGGGGAACCGGCGGATGAGAACGAAGGCGCGGCCCTGCGCCAACGTGACCGTCCACTCGCGCAGCGGTTCGGCCAGGCCCGGCAGCGGGAAGTCCTCGCGGCGCAGGTCCGTGGCATCACGCCCGGCGGCCAGGGCCGCGCGCGTGGCGTCCACGATCTCCGCGCGCTGCGCGTCGGTCAGGACGGTCGCCCATTCGGTGGAGTCGCCGAGGTCCGCGCCGCGCCAGACTGCCGGTGACTGCGCGGGTCGGGAGACGGCACTCATCGCGGATCCACTCCTGATGTCTGCAACTCTTCGATGAGTTGTTCCACCCGGGTGCGGATTTCGTCGCGAATCGGCCGCACGGCCTCGACGCCTTTGCCCGCCGGGTCGTCCAGGGTCCAGTCGCGGTAGTCGACGCCGGGGAAGTAGGGGCAGGTGTCGCCACAACCCATGGTGATCACCACGGTGGAGGTCTGCACGGTGTCGGGGGTGAGGACCTTCGGTGCCTGGGCGGTGATGTCGATGCCCAGCTCGGCCATGGCCTCGACCGCGGCCGGGTTGATGGTGTCGGCGGGCGCGGTTCCGGCCGAGCGGACTTCGATGGCGTCCCCGGCCAGGTGGGCGAGGAAGCCCTGCGCCATCTGGGAGCGGCCCGCGTTGTGGACGCAGACGAACAAGACGCTCGGCTTGACGGAGGTCATTGGTGGGCGGAGCCTTTCAGGCGGTCGGGACGTCGGCCGCGGCGCGCTCGGCCGGGGCGGGAGCGGGGAACAGTGCGCCGACCAGGACGAATCCCAGTGCGGCGCCGAGGAATTGCGCGGCAATGAACGCGGGCGCCGAGGAGGGTGCGATCCCGGCGAAGGTGTCGGAGAAGATTCGGCCGACCGTGACGGCGGGATTGGCGAAACTGGTGGAACTGGTGAACCAGTACGCCGCACCGATATAGGCGGCCACGGCGACGGCCGCCAGCGCGGCGCGGCCGGTGCGCACCAGCGCGAAGATGACGGCGATGAGCCCGGCGGTGGCCACCACCTCACCGACGAGATGGCCGGTGGTGACCCGGTGATGGGTCGCGATCTGGACGGCCCGCTGATCGAACATGATGTTGGCCAGCACTGCCCCGGCGATGCCGCCGGGCACCTGGACGCCGACATAGGCGAGCAACTCGGCGGTGGTGAGGCCGGTGTCGAGGCGGCGACCCGCCCACCAATCAGCTGCCGAGACAACCGGATTGAAGTGCGCGCCGGAGACCGGTCCGAGGATCAGAATCAGCACTCCCAGCCCGAACACGGTCGCGGTCGAGTTCTCCAGCAGCTGGAGCCCGACGTCATGGGCGGACAGCTGCTGCGCCGCGATGCCGGACCCGACGACCACGCACACCAGCAGTCCGGTGCCGACGAACTCGGCCAGCAAACGCCGGGACAGGACGGTCATCGTGCGGCCGCCTCGGGCAAGGCGATATCCAGCAGATCCGACAGCTGCCGCAGCGCTCCGGGCTCGACACGGTAGTACACCCACGAGCCACGGCGCTCGCTCGACAGCAGCCCGGCTTCCCGCAGCACCTTCAGATGGTGGGAGATGGTGGGCTGGGAGACGTCGAAGCCGTCGGAGATATCGCACACGCAGGCTTCCTGGCCCACATGGCTGGCGATCACCGACAACAGCCGCAGCCGCACCGGATCCGACAACGCCTTGAACACCGCCGCCAACTCGGTGGCGGCCGGTGCGGTCAAGGGTTGCCGGGCCAGGGGAGTGACCTCACATCCGGGTGCGGTCACCGCGGTGAGCGGCAGTTCTCGTTTCGACACACGTCGATATTGACGGGTGTCGAAGTCGCGCGCAAGCGAACAACCGGCGAATTCGCCGCGACGTCAGCCGCAGCAGGACTGGCCCGCAGCGACCGCCTCGGCCTTCGCGGTGCTGCCGCAGCAGGCTCCCTCCGCGGCGGCTTCCTCGGCGGTGCCGCAGCAGACCGCCGTGGCCTGCGCATCCGTCGCCGCCTGCCCGGAGGCGAGAACCGGTGCCGTGCCGAAGGTCTCGCTGTCCGCCAGGACGGTGTAGACCTCCCACCGTTCGGCGTCGGGGGCGGTCACCCACACCTTGTCCTGGGTGGCGAAGCAACAGGTGGTGGCGATCTGCTCCTCGGTGAACATCCCCGCCTCGGACAGGCGGGCGATCTCGCCGTGGACCTGCTCGCTGGATTCCACCTCGACTCCGAGGTGGTTGAGGCTGCCGCCGTGACCGGGGTTCTCGATCAGGACCAGCTTGAGCGGGGGTTCGGCGACGGCGAAGTTGGCGTAACCCGGCTTGCGCTTGGCGGGCTCGGTCTTGAACAGGGTCGAATAGAACGCGACCGCCTGATCGAGGTCGTCGACGTTGAGTGCGAGCTGGATGCGGGACATGAGACTGTACCTCCACTTGTGAGACATATGTCGAAGAACTGCTGTGACCGAGTCTGCGCCACATCTTCGACATATGTCAAGAAGGTCGGTAAGGTTGATCACATGCCCAAGGCGCTACCAGTGATCGACATGTCCGCCCCGGTCTGCTGTGCCCCGGTCGCCGCAGGCCCGGTCGACGATGCCGCCGCCCTCGAAATCGCGCTGCGGCTCAAGGCAATTGCCGACCCGGCCCGGGTGAAACTGCTCTCGTTGCTGCTCACCAGCCCGGCGGGCGAGGTGAACACCGGTGACCTCGCGGAGACCGTCGGCCTGGCCGAATCGACCGTCAGCCACCACCTCGGCCAGCTGAAGAAGGCGGGCCTGATCGAATCGGAACGCCGCGGCATGAACACTTTTCACCGCGCCTACCGCGACGCGCTCTCAGCCCTGTGCCTGGTGCTGGACCCGAACTGCTGCCGCTGAATCCAGCCCGAGGGCGGCGACGTGCAGCCGGTCGGTAACTTCCCCGGTCAGCTCGCGCGGGAGAACACGGCCACCAGGAAGTCCGCGTCGGCGGAGAACGGCCGGAGGTCCCACGTCGACAACAGCAGATCCGGTGTGAGCCCGGAGGTTTGGGCGTCGGAGAGGAACTGGGTGAAGTCGTAGCCGCGATCGGCGCCGAACCCGATGACCGCGCGGCCGGTGGGGGCGAGGTGCCGGGCGAAGGCGGACAGGACGGTCCGGCGGGTGGACGGCGCCAGGAACGCCATCACATTGCCCGCGCAGACGATGGCGTCGAAGTCGGCGGGCACGCCCCGGCCGGGCAGGTCCAGTTCGGCCAGGTCCCCGACAAGCCAGGTGGGGCCGGGGTGGTCGTGCTCGGCCGCGGCGATCAGCACCGGGTCGACGTCGACACCCACCACGGTGTGACCCACCTGGTGCAGGTGGCCGCCGATCCGGCCCGGCCCGCACCCCGCGTCCAGGACGCGGCTGCCGCGCCCCAACATGGCGTCGATGAGTCGCGCCTCGCCGACGATGTCGGTGCCCTCGGCGGCCAGATCGCGGAAACGCTCCACGTAGCGGGTCGAGTGGGTGGGATCGGCGGCGATGATCTCCTCCCACTGACTGGGGGTGCGTCCGCTCATGGTCTGAACCTCCTCGCTCGGGGCGCGTCCGCTTCACTCTGCCAGCCCACGAATCGGTGTCCGGGCGGGGGCTGGCGAGTAGCGGACGCGCCCCGGCTGCCGCGCCTACGCCAGGCGAGTCGGCAGCGGGGCGAGGGTGTAGTTCTGCCAGACGTAGTTGTCCATCTGGTGCTGGTCGCCGGAGAGGTTCACGACGCGGTCGACCTTGCCGTCGGCGTTGAAATGCCAGACGAGCGCCCACATGGTGTCGACCTTGCCCTCGCCGGCGGTGGAGTAGCCGCGGTGGATGTCGACGACGTATTCGTCATTGGCTTCGAGGAAGAACGTCTCGGCCTTCATTCCCGCGGTCGAGAGCTGGTTGAAGAATTCCACGACCTCGTCGATACCGTGCTTGGTGCCCGACAGCGGGTGGCGGCCGGGAATGGTCCAGCTGATGTCCTCGGTGAGGACGGCCCGCATCCCGTCGAGGTCGTAGCGGGCGTAGGCCTCGAAGAAGGCGGCGATGGCGGCGATCTTCGGATCCTGTTCGGTCACAACGTTTGTCGTCATGCCAACAGGTTATTGCCGAGCTGCGGCGGGGAGAAGAATCGATCCGGAATGGATCTGGAACGGATCGTTATCAATCGATCCGGACTTCGGTTGAGCGGATGACGAGATTCGAACTCGCGACCCTCACCTTGGCAAGGTGATGCGCTACCAGCTGCGCTACATCCGCGTGCTCACCCGGCCTTGTGGGCCGATCGGCTTGCGGGACAGAACATTAGCCTATGGGTGGGTGGGTTGTGCAAATCGGCTGGAACCGGCGGTGCGGCCCCACCTCTTCGGGCCCTGGCGGCATTGCTTTCCGACTAGTACTCCAGCATCACTTCGTGATGTTTGCCTGTCTTCGCTGGTAGTGGGCTTGTTTGGCGCGGTGTTGATGTCTTCGTCGCCAGGTCGACCAGCGATATGCCATGGTCAGGTTGTGTGTCGGGATGATCAGGTGTGCCAGGAGACGCTTGATTTCGCCGAGTGTGAGTGGAATGAGCCAGCTGCCAATGCTTTTGGGGAGACAGCGGCCGTGACAGCGAGGTAGGTGTGGGCGAGCATGGCCAGGGTGATGTGTCGGTACCAGGCGTCATAGCGACGGACTTGATAGTGGTCGAGCCCGACTTCGGTTTTCGCGGTCTGGAAACAGTCCTCGACCGACCAGCG
>NZ_JBEXYE010000033.1:0-46824 GCF_040630785.1 Nocardia sp. NPDC005746 | reverse complement strand
TACATCTCCGGCCGCCGTTCGGATCTCATCCTGCGCGGCGGCGAGAACGTCTACCCGCAGGAGATCGAGAACGTCCTCGACGAGCACCCGCTGGTGCGCGAGTCGGCCGTGATCGGCATCCCGCACGAAGACCTCGGCCAGGAGGTGGCCGCCATCGTCGTGGTCGACGATCCGCAGACCCTGACCGAGGACGAGCTGCGCGACCACGTGGCCAGGCAACTGGCCTACTTCAAGGTGCCCGCCCGCTGGCTGGTCACCGCGGATCCGCTGCCGCGCAACGCCACCGGCAAGGTGCTGCGCCGCGACCTCACCATGGGGAAGTGAATTCCACCCGGGCTCGGCGGTATGTGGCAAGCCCAATACATCGCCGTCAAACTCTGCGGCGGCTATCCTCTGGTTTGAGCGGGGCCGTGTCCGGGTTATGTTCCCGTGCAAGCGATCTGCGAAACCCGGCGGGGGATGCTGCGTTGAAGTGGCGATAGACACGCGGTGGCGGAGGCAGGGGTGAGTCGGAACCTGAGCCGGAACCCGTGCGCGGCGAGTTGCCTCCAGCGCAACCGCAACCCCGAGCCGAACCGATTGCGGTGCACGACAACGCGCTCATCGTGGCGAATCCTGACCCGTCGCTGACAACGCCGTCGGCGGTCTGGATCGCGGCCGACGGCACCGCGCTGGTCGGCGCGCTCGCCAAACGCAAGGCACGCCAACGGGGTACGCCGCCGGCTAGGTTCTTCAAGCGGAGCATGGGCACCGATCGGCCGGTCACCGCGGGCCACGCGGTCCTAATCCCATTGCAGGCGTCGGTCCCCCTGCTGCGGCACCTGAAGCAGACCGCCTAGGCGACGCTGGGCGTGCCGATCGAGCGGGCCGTCATCACCGTGCCCGCGTAGTTCGAGACCAGCGCCAAGACCCAGGCCACCAAGGCGGGCGAGGCGGCGGGGCTGGAGGTGGCCGAGACGCTCATGGAGCCGGTGGCCGCCGCCCTCGCGCACATGCACGAGAACGGCTGGTCGGAGTCCGAGCTCCGCCGCTAGAGGCAGCGGGCCGAGTCGCCTTCGATGCCGGCGACTTCGTGGCGTGGCCGCGGGTGAACGAGCAGCTCGCGGATCTGATCCACGAGGTCACGCAGATTCCGTCGATCAACGAGATCGTGATCATGCAACAGAACCGGGCGGCCTGCGCGAGTACCTGCGTAAGGACATCGACGGGGTCGACGCTGCCATCCACGCCAAATACGCCGAACTGCCATCGGATCCGCGCATCGATCCGCAGGATCGCGTCAAGCTGCCCGGCCGGCGCGACGGTCTGCTCGCCGAACCGGCCGCCATCTCCCTCGCCGTCGACGACGTGGATCCGCAGCGGCCCGGCGCGCCCGAACAGTTGAAGACCATCCTGCTCGAGCGGCTCCGACCGCTGGAACGGCGCGTCACCGGCTGGGGACGCGATGCGGGCATCGGCGGACGCCGTAACCGGCCCCGATCCGAGCTCGAACAGGGCGGGTCGAGTTCAGCGCATCCGCGCTGATCGGCCCGGGAGCGCGCGGGGACGCGCCCTCCGGTCCGGCACTGGACGAACCGGAGTGCCGGGCCTCGCCGACCGCGCCGCATTGTCGACTGTGTCGAGGCTCTCTTTGCGGCAAATTTACTGCGACATCACAGGTCACGCGCAGGGAGTTGAGCAGATGCATCTCGGAGCCGTCGGCACGCTGGACGAGGATCGGACGGAGGCCGCCCCCCGCCTCCGCTTCGATCCCGATTCGCTGCCGCCCCGTGCGAGGCTGACCTGGCCCGGCGCCCCGGCGTCATTGACCGAGCTGATCGAGATCTTCTCGGCCCTGGGCCTGCACGTCACCACCCACGAGGTGAGCGTGGAGGGGCTGTGCACCGAGCATCGATTCACCTTCCGGCCCACGGCCTTCGGGCTGAGCGAGCCGACGGCCGAGCTGCTCGCGGAGGCGTTCACCGCCGCCACCGCGGGCACGCTGGAGATCGACGGCTTCACCGGTCTGATCGCCACCGCGGGCCTGGCCTGGCAGGACGCGATCCTGGTGCGGGCCGCCTGCCGGTATCTGCGGCAGGCAGGGCTGCGCATGAGCGAGCCCCGGATCGCCGAAATCCTCACCGCTCATCCGGATTTCGTGCGCGCGTTCGTCGCGCTGTTCCACGCGCGCTTCGATCCCGAGCACCCGGATCGCGCCACCGCGGCAGCCGATGCCGACGCCGAGGCCAAGCACCGCCTGGAGTCGGCCACCACCCTGCCCGAGGATCAGCTGCTGCGCGGGCTGTACACCTTCTGCACCGCGGTCTTGCGCACCAACTGGTTCCAGCCGGACCGGGCGGTCGCCGCGTTCAAGATCGATCCCGCGCGGTTGTCGCTGTCCACGCCGATCACGCCCTACCGCGAGATCTTCGTGCACTCCACCCGGGTCGAGGGCAGTCACGTGCGCGGCGGCGTGATCGCGCGCGGCGGTCTGCGCTGGTCGGATCGCGTCGACGACTTCCGCACCGAGGTGCTGGGCCTGATGAAGACCCAGACGGTGAAGAACTCGGTGATCGTCCCGATGGGCGCCAAGGGCGCGTTCGTCGTGCGGGGCGGCCGCACCGATCCGGCCTCGGCGGAATTCGCGTACGCGGCCTTCATCGGCGGCCTGCTCGACGTCACCGACAATGTCGTGGACGGCGTCATCACCACGCCCGCGCACACCGTCGTCTACGACGACCCGGATTCGTATCTGGTGGTGGCCGCCGACAAGGGCACCGCCCGCTTCTCGGATCTGGCCAATTCCATTGCGGTGGCACGTGGTTTCTGGCTCGGCGACGCCTTCGCCTCGGGCGGCTCGACCGGCTACGACCACAAGGCGCTGGGCATCACCGCGCGCGGCGCGTGGCGCTCGATTCGGCAGCATTTCGCCGAACTCGGCATCGATCCCGATACCCAGCCCTTCACGGTCACCGGTATCGGCGACATGTCGGGCGACGTCTTCGGCAACGGCATGCTCGAGACCGACCGCATCCGCCTGGTGGCCGCCTTCGACCACCGGCACATCTTCCTGGACCCCGACCCGGATCCGGTGCTCTCGCACCAGGAACGCACCCGGCTGGCCGGATTGGAGCGCAGCAGCTGGGCCGACTACGACCCGGCGCTGATCTCCGCGGGCGGCGGCGTGTGGCCGCGCACCGCGAAATCGGTGCCGCTCGCACCGGAGGTGCGGGCGCGGCTGGGCGTCACCGCCGCCGAACTACCCGCACCCGAGCTGATCCGGGCCATGCTCGGCGCGGAGGTGGACCTGCTGTTCAACGGCGGCATCGGCACCTACGTGCGGGCCCGGGACGAACAGGACGCCGACGTGGCCGACCCGTCCAACGACGAGGTGCGGATCACCGCGGATCGACTGCGCTGCCGGGTCATCGGCGAGGGCGGCAATCTGGGGCTCACCCAGCAGGCCCGCATCGAATTCGCCGTCGCCGGCGGCAAGGTCAACGCCGACTTCATCGACAACGCCGCCGGCGTGGCCACCTCCGACCGCGAGGTGAACCTCAAGATCGCGCTGGATTCCGCGGTGGCAGCGGGACTGTCGACCGTCGACGAACGCAATCGGCTACTGGCCGCGGAGGCCGACGCCGTGGCCCGCGCCGTGCTCGCCGACTGCGATCGACAGGCACTGGCCATCAGCCTCGCCGAGACGCACGCCCCCTTCCTCATCGACCGGCACGGCCGCCTGATCGAGAACCTCGAGCACGCGACCGAACTCGACCGAGCCGCCGAATTCCTGCCCACCCCGGCCGATCTCGCGGCGCGCCGCCGCGCGGGCAAGGGCCTGGTGCGCCCGGAGATCGCGGTATTGCTGGCCACCGCCAAGAACCTGGTCCGCGAGGAACTGCTGGCCTCGGACGCGCCGACCGACCCGGTGGTGACCGGCGCGCTGGCGAGCTACTTCCCCGACCGCATCCGGGACCTGCTGGGCGAGCGGCTGCTGGGCGAGCATCCGGTGGCCCGCGAGATCATCGCGGTGGCCGCGGCCAACCAGGTGATCAATCGGGTCGGCCCCGGCATGATCCACCGGCTCGAGGAGCGGCTGGGCGCGGGCACCCCGCAGATCGTGCTGGCCTGCGCCGTCGTCGACGCCGTCCTGGACGTGGACCGGTGGTGGCGTGAGGCACTGGCATTGCCGGGCGTCTCCCCGCAGATTCGGATGGGCATCCTCAAGGGCATTCAGGACGCGGTCGAACAGGCCACCGCCTGGCTGCTCACCCATCGCAGCGCGGCCACCTGGTCCGCCGAGATCGACTGCCACGCACCGGTTGTCGCCGAACTGATGACGGTCCTACCACGCCCCGGCGGCTATCCCGGGCGGGATCTGGCCAACCTGCGCCTACTCGCCCAGGCCCTGCCGCTGAGCGCGACCGCCCGCCGCACCGGGCTGCCGGTCACGCTGGTCAGCCAGACCTACCGCGAGCTCGGCGAATTGATCGGCCTGGACTGGCTGGCCACGACCTTCGCGGCCACCCGCACCTCCGACCACTGGGAGACGCTGGCCGCCGCGGTGCTGGCCGATGAACTCCAAGCCCGCTGGCACGCGCTCGCGGCGGCGGTCCTGTCCTGGGCCTCCCCCGCCGATTCGGCCCGCGACCACGTCGCCGCGTGGAAGTCCTCGCCGGCCGCGCTGCGGCTGGTGGAGCTGGTCGCGCGCCTGCGCCGTTCGGGCACGGTCGATCTCGCCCGGCTCTGCGTCGTCAACGCCGAACTCGCGACCGCCGCCCTCGGCAACGAGTAGCCGCCACACCACCGATCAGCGGCGGGCCACGACGGCCAGCAGCAGTTCGGCGCGAACCAGCGCCTGATCGAGCTTGCAGCCCAGGATCGATTCGATCCTGGCCACGCGGCTGCGCAGGGTGTGGCGGTGCACGCCGAGCGCGGTGGCGGCGGTCTCCCACTGGCCGTGGGCCTCGAGGTAGGCGCGCAGTGAGCCGATGAGATCGGTGCCGTGCCGGTCGTCGTAGTCGATCAGCGGCTGCAGCATGGCCTCCGACACCGCGCTCAGCACCCGCTGGGCCTCCGGAAAGGCCAGCAGCGCATGGCCCGCCAGCGCCGCCAGCTCCAGCGGGCGGGCCCCGGGCGCCGCCGCCGAGGCGGCCAGCTCGGCATTGTCGACAGCCGCACTGAAGCGGCGCAGCGGATGCGGGGAGCTCAGCCCCGCGCGCACGGTGGCGCGCACATCGGCGGGCAGATCGGCCAGGAGTTGCTCGGCGACCTCGTCGGTGTCGGAGCCGCGGAGCAGGACCGCGGCGTGGTCGCCCGTGACGTGCGCGAACAGCTGCCGGTTGAGCAGGCGCAGCCGCGCGTCGATCGCGTCGAGGGCGACCGCCGCGGCCTCGGGCCCGGGGCACCACAGCACCAGGGCGCGGATGCGGCCGGTGCGGTCGGCGGCCGCGGTCAGGTGCTGCCACATGCTGTCGGGGTCGCCCGGCTGTTGCAGCAGCATGGCGATGGCTTGAGAGTTCAAGTGGTTCTGGGCCATTCGCAACCGGGCCGGCTTCTCGAAGTCGAGGGCGAGCAGCGAGCTGGCGTGACCGAGCAGCACCTGATCGACCGGACCGAGTGCGGTGGCGGTGACGACCGCGAGGTGCCCGTGCACGGTCTGCCCGGCACTGATGGCCTGCAGCACGATGTACTGCCCCGACGACACCTGGATGACGCCGCTGCCCGCGCTCTCGCCGTGCGCGGCGATGAACTCCCCGATGCGGTCGAGGGTCTCGGCGGCGGGCGACCGCGGATGCGCCTCGGTCACGACGCCGTCGCCGCCGACCACGAGCACCGTCGCCGACAGCGCCACCGACAGCTCCTTGATGACCGCGCGCACGCCCTGCACGGCCGCCCGCGTCATGCGCGGCTGCGCCCGCGAGGCGCGCAGCACCTTTTCGTACTCCTGCTCGGCGAGCCGCTGCATGACCTTCTTGGTGATGGCCGCGAACGGGGTCGGCAGCGGCACCTCGAACAGCGGCAGCCCGAGCCGGTCAGCGGCCTCGACCAGATCCGCGGGCACCGTCTCGTGCGAGAGCCCGATGCCGAATCCGACGCCCGCCACCCCGGCCGCCCCGAGGTCCTCGAGATACCGCGACCGGTCGGCGCGACTGAGCGGCAAACCCATGCCGGTGGTCAGCACCAGCTCGCCCCCGGACAGCCATTGCTGGGGTTCGGTCAGCTCAGAGGTCAGGACGAGGGTGATGGCCCGTCCGAGCCCGCTCGCGCCGCCCTTGAGCACGAGGCCCAGCTCAGGTTGGGACAGGACCCATCGGACAGGTATTCCCGCGTTCACAGCGCTCCCATAGCAATCTGGACGATCTGTCGAAACCGAATTCTTCTCCCACGCCGATCCGGCAGGTGACGCAGGGGTGTGTTGCGCAGCACACTAACTGGCAACCCCACAGAACGCACTTTCGAACGAGATCGGGCACACACATGACGACTGAGCTGCTCCGCAACTACATCGATGGCCGGCTGGTGCCCGCCACCACGTCGGAGTCGTTCGAACTGATCAGCCCCGTGGACGAAGCGGTGACCGGCCTCAGCCCGATCTCCGGCCGGGCCGATATCGACGCCGCCGTCGCCGCCGCCACCCGCGCCCTCCCCGCCTGGAAGGCGACCACCCCGAGTCAGCGTCAGGCCGCGCTGCTGAAGTTGGCCGACGCCATCGAGGCCAACTCCGACGCCCTCGTCGAGGCGCAGTGCCGCGATACCGGCCAGCCCAAACATCTGGTCGCCTCCGAGGAGGTCGCCGCCGGCGCCGATCACCTGCGCTTCTTCGCGGGCGCCGCGCGCATGCTGGAGGGCAAGTCGGCCGGCGAGTACATGTCCGGGTTCACCTCATATGTGCGCCGGGAGCCGATCGGCGTGATCGGCCAGGTGACCCCGTGGAACTACCCGCTGATGATGGCCATCTGGAAGATCGGCCCGGCCCTGGCGACCGGGAACACGGTGGTGCTCAAGCCCAGTGACACCACCCCGGGCAGCACCCTGCTGCTGGCCGAGCTGTCGCACGGCATCCTGCCCGACGGCGTGCTCAATGTGGTGCTGGGCACCGCGAGCACCGGCGCGACCCTGGTGAGCCACCCCGACCTGGACATGGTGGCGATCACCGGTTCGGTGCGGGCGGGCATCGCGGTGGCCGAGGCCGCCGCCGCGCAGGTCAAGCGCGCGCACCTCGAACTCGGCGGCAACGCGCCGGTGATGATCTTCGGCGACGCCGATCTGGCGCTGGCCGCCGACCGCATCGGCGACGCGGCCTTCTTCAACGCCGGTCAGGACTGCACCGCCGCCACCCGGGTGCTGGTGCACGAGTCGGTGCACGACGACTTCGTCGAGGCGCTGGTGAAGAAGGCGCGGACGGTGAAGCCGGGCCTGCCCGACGACCCCGACGCCGCCTACGGCCCGCTCAACAACATCCGGCACTTCGAGTCCGTCATCGGCAAGATCGCGGCGCTGCCCGCGCACGCCAGCGTCGCCACCGGCGGTGAGCGGGTCGGCGAGCGCGGCTTCTACCTCGCCCCGACCGTCATCACCGGTGTGCGCCAGGACGATCCGATCGTGCAGGAGGAGATCTTCGGCCCGGTCATCACCGTGCAGACCTTCGCCGACGAGGCCGCCGCCGTGCGGCTCGCCAATGACGTCGTCTACGGCCTGGCCTCGAGCGTGTGGACCCGCGATCACGGTGTGGTACAGCGCGTTTCGGCGGCCCTGGACTTCGGCGCGGTGTGGGTCAACTGCCATATCCCGCTGGTGGCGGAGATGCCGCACGGCGGGTTCAAGCGCTCCGGCTACGGCAAGGATCTCTCCGCCTACGGCGTGGAGGACTACACCCGCGTCAAGCACGTGATGAGCGCGCACGACTGAGTCCACCGCGCCACCCGACCTGTCACTCCTTTCCGCAGAAAGACTTTCGATGACCGAGATCACCTACCGGCTCCCGCAGCAGCGGGTGCTGACCACCGCCCTACCGGGCCCTCGCTCGCAGGAGCTGGCCGCCCGCCGCAAGGCCGCCGTCGCGGCCGGGGTGGGTTCCACCGCGCCGGTGTACGCGGCCGACGCCGACGGCGGCGTCATCGTCGACGTCGACGGCAATTCGCTGATCGACCTGGCCGCCGGTATCGCGGTGACCAATGTCGGCGCTTCGCACCCCAAGGTGGTCGCGGCGGTGCGGGAGCAGGTCGAGCGGTTCACGCACTCCTGCTTCATGGTCACCCCGTACGAGGCGTACATCGAGGTGTGCGAGCAGCTCTCGGCGCTCACCCCGGGCGATCACGAGAAGCGCAGCGTCCTGTTCAACTCCGGCGCGGAGGCGGTGGAGAACGCGGTCAAGGTGGCGCGCCTGGCCACCGGCCGGACCGCGGTGGTCGCCTTCGACCACGCCTATCACGGCCGCACCAACCTGACCATGGCGCTGACCGCGAAATCCATGCCCTACAAGTCGCATTTCGGTCCGTTCGCCCCCGAGGTGTACCGGATGCCGATGTCCTACCCGTTCCGCGACGGCGGGCAGGACGGCGCGGCCGCCGCCCGCGAGGCGATCACCCGGATCGAGAAGCAGATCGGCGCGGATTCGGTGGCGGCGATCATCATCGAGCCGATCCAGGGCGAGGGCGGATTCATCGTGCCCGCGGCCGGTTTCCTGCCGACGCTGGTGGAGTGGGCGCGCGCGAACGGCGTGGTGTTCATCGCCGACGAGGTGCAGACCGGTTTCGCGCGCACCGGCGAATGGTTCGCCTGCGATCACGAGGGCGTGGTCCCCGACATCATCACCATGGCCAAGGGCATCGCCGGCGGTATGCCGCTCTCGGCCATCACCGGCCGCGCCGAACTGCTCGACGCCGTGCACGCGGGCGGCCTGGGCGGCACCTACGGCGGCAACCCGGTCGCCTGCGCGGCGGCACTGGCCGCCATCGACGCCATCCGGGACCACGATCTGCCCGCCCGCGCCCGCCGGATCGGCGAGACGGCGCTGACGCGCTTCCACGCCCTGGCGCGGGAAGTTCCGGCCGTCGGCGACGTGCGCGGCCGCGGCGCCATGCTGGCGCTCGAGTTCGTCCGCCCCGGCACCACCGAACCCGATGCGGCACTGACCGCCGCCGTCGCCAAGCGCTGCCTGGAGCAGGGTGTGCTCACCCTGACCTGCGGCACCTACGGCAATGTCATTCGACTGCTGCCGCCGCTGGTGATCAGCGACGAACTGCTCGACGAGGCGCTGACGGTGCTGTGCACCGCCATCGCCGATCTCGCGGGCCGATAGGGGGCTGGGACGACAATGTTGGAATACGACAACATCAGCGCCCGCGTCCCCACCGGGATGTGGATCGACGGGGCGTCCGCCCCGGCCGCCGGCGGCCGCACCTTCGCGGTCCACGATCCGGCCGGTGGCGGGGTCCTCACCGAGGTCGCCGACGCGAACGGCGAGGACGCCCTGCGCGCCCTCGACTCGGCCTGCCGGGCCCAGTCCGCGTGGGCCGCGACGTCTCCGCGGGAACGTTCGATGATCCTGCGCCGCGCCTGGGAGATCCTGCTCGAACACACCGAGGACATCGCGCTGCTGATGACCCTGGAAATGGGCAAGACCCTCGCCGAAGCGCGCGGCGAGGTCGCCTACGGCGGCGAATTCCTGCGCTGGTTCAGCGAGGAGGCCGTGCGCGTCGGCGGCCGCTACACCGAATCCCCCGCCGGGACCGGGCGCATCCTGGTCACCCAGCAGCCGGTCGGCCCCTGCCTGGCGATCACTCCGTGGAACTTCCCGCTGGCCATGGGCGCTCGCAAGATCGCCCCGGCGCTGGCCGCGGGCTGCACCGTCATCGTGAAGCCCGCCGAGGACACCCCGCTGACCATGCTGGCCCTGGCGCGGATCTTCGCCGAGGCCGGTCTGCCCGCGGGCGTGCTGTCGGTGCTGCCGGGCAGCGATGCCGCGGCCATCACCGCGCCGCTGCTGGCGGATCCGCGCCTGCGCAAGGTGACCTTCACCGGTTCGACCCGGGTGGGCAAACTGCTGCTGCGTCAGGCCGCCGACAATGTCCTGCGGACCTCGATGGAGCTGGGCGGCAACGCCCCGTTCATCGTGTTCGAGGACGCCGACCTCGACCAGGCGCTGGCCGGGGCGATGGCGGCGAAGATGCGCAACGGCGGCGAGGCGTGCACCGCGGCCAACCGCATCTACGTGCACAACTCGATTCGCGCGGAGTTCGCCTCGCGCCTGGCCGAGAAGATCGGCGCGCTCCGCGTCGGACCCGGTTACGCACCGGGCGTCGACACCGGCCCGCTGATCAACGAACGGCAGCGCAAAACCGTTGCGGCACTGGTCGACGACGCCGTCGCCGGCGGCGCGGTGGTCCGCACCGGCGGTCAGATCATCGACGGGCCGGGCTGGTTCTTCCAGCCCACCGTGCTCGACGAGGTGCCGCGCACCGCGCGCATGCACCGCGAGGAGATCTTCGGCCCGGTCGCCGCCGTCTACGGCTTCGACACCGAGGACGAGGTCGTGGCCCTGGCCAATGACACCGAATACGGCTTGGCCGCCTACTTCTACACGCAGGATCTGGATCGCGCGCTGCGCGTGTCCGCCGCGCTCGAGGCCGGGATGGTCGGCGTGAATCGCGGCGTCATCTCCGATCCGGCGGCCCCGTTCGGCGGGGTGAAGCAGTCCGGTCTGGGCAGTGAGGGCGGGTCCGAAGGGATCCACGAGTACCTCGACACCAAATACGTCGCGCTGACCCGCTGACGTCATTCCCCGGCACCCCGGCCCCTGCGCCGGATCCGGTGCCAACCCGGTCTCCGGCAATGACGCCGCCGATCGGTTCGCCACCGCGGCGCGGTGCGGTCGAGGGCCCCGGCCTTCGACCGCGCCACACCCCGTACCAGGAGCTTGGATGCTCGTACAGAACACCTCCGAGACGGCAGAGCCCGCTCAGGACCACACCGCTTCCAGCGGTAAGGGATTGGCCACCGACAAGGTCGGCACCCTGGCCGGCGCGGTCCTGAGTATCGCGTCCATCGCCCCCGCCTACACCACCACGGCCAGCGTGGGCCTGATCGTCGCCGCGGTCGGCCTGAAGATGCCCGCCCTGCTGATCGCCGGGTTCGTTCCGATGTTCCTGGCGGCCTTCGCCTATCGCGAGTTCAGCACCGAGACACCGGACTGCGGAGCCTCCTTCACCTGGTCGGCGCGCGCGCTGGGACCCTACGTCGGCTGGATGGCCGGCTGGGGTTCGGTGATCGCGGTGGTCATCGTGCTCGCCAATATCGCCGCGGTGGGAGCGGAGTTCCTCTATCTGACCATCGGACGGATGACGCACTCGGAATACATTGCGGCACTGGGTGAGAACAAGCTGATCAATATCGTCACCACGCTCGTCTTCCTGGCCGCGGCCGGATGGGCGGCCAGTCGGGGCATCAGTTCCAGTGAGCGGGTGCAGTACGTGCTCGTCGGGTTCCAGCTGACCGTGCTGCTGCTGTTCGCGGGCATCGCCCTGGCCAAGGCCCTCAGCGGCGATACGCCGTCGGGGCTGAGCTTCAGCCTCGACTGGTTCAACCCGCTGACCGGACTCACCCTGGGCGCCTTCGCGATCGGATTGATCGGCTCGGTGTTCATGTACTGGGGCTGGGATACCGCACTCACCCTGGGCGAGGAGTGCAAGGACCCTCAGCGCACGCCCGGCCGCGCCGGACTGCTGTCGATCCTGACCGTGCTGGGCACCTATCTGCTGCTGGCGGTCGCGCTCATGTGGTACGCCGGGGTCGGCGACACCGGCATCGGCCTGGGCGGGGAGAAGGCCCGCAACAATGTCTTCGGCACGCTCGCCGAACCGGTGATGGGCAGCGCCGGTGAACTGCTGCTGTTCCTGGCCGTCCTGGTCTCCACCATCGCCAGCCTGCAGGCCACCTTCCTGCCCGCCGCGCGCGCCATGCTCGCCATGGGCACGTTCAAGGCGCTGCCCGAACGGTTCGCGTCGGTGCACCCGGTGTATCAGGTGCCGCGGTTCGGCGCGGCGGTCGCCGCGGTGGTGGCGGGCGGTCTGTACGCGATCACCGCGCTGCTGTCCGAGCACGTGCTGCTGGACACCATCGCCGCCCTCGGCATCATGATCTGCTGGTACTACGGCATCACCGCGTTCGCCTCGGTCTGGTACTTCCGCAAGCGGTGGTTCGCCTCCGCGCGCGACACCGTGTTCAAGCTCGTGTTCCCGCTGCTGGGCGGAGCCATGCTGCTGGTGGTGTTCGGCATCTCGGTCCGCGAGAGCCTGAAGCCCGAAGTCGGCAGCGGCGCTTCGATTCTCGGCATCGGCCTGGTGTTCTACCTCGGCTTCGGGATCCTGGCGCTGGGCGCGGTGCTCATGCTGATCCAGCGCTGGCGTCAGCCGGAGTACTTCCAGGGCAAGACCTTGCCGCGCGCGGTGTCGGGCGATCCGATGCCCGAGCCGGTCGCACCCCATCTGAGCGGGCACTAGCGCGCCGCACCCTTTCGACCATCAGGAGTTGTCATGCACGTCATCACTTGTTTCGAACCACCCGTTTCGCATGCGCGAGTGCAGGATCCGGTCCGCCCGCCGCTGCGGGTCGCACTGGTCCAGCACCGCTGGCAGGCCGACGGCGAGGCCGTGATCGCCGAGCTGAACGAGGGCATCGCGCGCGCCGCCGAGCTGGGCGCCAAGGCGGTCTTCCTGCCCGAGGTCACGCTGAGCAAGTACCCCGCCTTCGTGCGCGGCGGCGAGAATCCGGGCGCCGACGCCGAGGACCTGACCACGGGTCCGACCTTCACCTTCGCGGCCAAGGCCGCCATCGAGCACGGCGTGTTCGTGCACGCCTCGCTGTACGAGCGCGCCGACGAGGGTGACGGGCTCGGCTTCAACACCGCGATCCTGGTGTCCCCCACCGGCGAACTGGTCGGCCGCACCCGCAAGCTGCACATTCCGGTGTCGGCCGGCTACTACGAGGACACCTACTTCCGGGCCGGACCGGCCACCGACGAGGCGTACCGGCCGCACAGCCACCCCGATCTCGGCCCGGCGCGCATCGGTATGCCGACCTGCTGGGACGAGTGGTTCCCCGAGGTCGCCCGCATGTACTCGCTCGCGGGCGCCGACGTCATCGTCTATCCGACCGCCATCGGCTCCGAGCCCACCTTCCCGGATTTCGACACCCAGCCCCTGTGGCAGCACGTGATCGTCGGAAACGGCATCACCGCGGGCACTTTCATGGTGGTGCCCAATCGTTACGGCGACGAAGGCGAGATCACCTTCTACGGTTCGTCGTTCATCTCCGACCCGTACGGCCGGGTGCTGGTGCAGGCTCCGCGCGACGAATCCGCCGTGCTGGTGGCCGATCTGGATCTGGATCAGCGCACCGACTGGCTGACGCTGTTCCCATTCCTGGACACCCGCCGCCCCGACACCTACGCCCGCCTCACGGCTCCGGTCGACACCGAGCACCCCTTCGGGCGGGCCTGATGAGCTGGCGTATGCCCGCCGAGCACGGGCCGCACCGCCGCACCTGGATGGCGTTCCCACCCGAGGGTTCGGAGATCACCGCGACCCCCGAGGCGACCGACGAGGCTCGCAGCGCCTGGACCGCGGTCGCGCACGCGGTGGCCGAGTTCGAACCGGTGACCATGGTCGTCGATCCGGCCGACGTCGGCACGGCCCGGCGCACCCTGTCCTCGGCGATAGACATCGTGGTCGCGCCGCTCGACGATGCCTGGATGCGCGATATCGGGCCGACCTTCGTGCACGCCGACGACGGTTCGGTGGCGGCCGTGAACTGGGTGTTCAACGGGTGGGGCCAACAGGATTGGGCCTCCTGGGACGACGACCGCGAGATCGGCCGGGCGGTCGCGGCGGCGGCCGGGATCCCGGTCGTCGAGTCGCCGCTGGTGAACGAGGGCGGCGGCATCCAGGTCGACGGCGCGGGCACGGTCATCCTCACCGACACCGTGCAGTTGGACCCGTTCCGCAATCCGGGCCTGTCCAAGGCCGAGGTCGAAGCCGAACTGCGGCGCACCATCGGCATCGATACCGCGATCTGGCTGCCGCGCGGGCTGTGGCGCGATTCCCAGCGCTTCGGCACCCGCGGGCATTCCGACATCGTGGCGGCGCTGCCCGCGCCCGGGGTGGTGCTGGTGCACGATCAGCGCGACGGCGAACATCCCGACCACGCGCTCAGCCTCGAGCTGATGAAGCAGTTCGCGAACGAGACGACTTCCGCCGGAAAGCCTTTCACGGTCGTCCCGCTGCCCGCGCCGCGCACGCTGCGCGACGCGGAGGGGTTCGTCGACTACAGCTACATCAATCACTACGTCTGCAACGACGCGGTCATCCTGTGCGGGTTCGACGACCCGAACGATGCCGAGGCCGCGTCCGTGCTGGCCGAGGTCTATCCCGGCCGGACCATCGTCACCGTCGACGCGCGGCCGATCTTCGCGCGGGGCGGCGGAATCCACTGCATCACCCAGAACGAACCGCTGCCGGTCTCTGCCGGGCGGTAGCGGGCTCACCCGCACGGACATCGGACCGTCACGCCACCCTGGCGAATGAGGGGCGGTCCGGTGCGCCGAATCGGCGCGGGCATGATCGTGACCGCGCCCACATACTGAAATAGCAACCTCCGGGCTATCCGGAGGTCCTCGAATTACCGGTTAAGGAGCTCTCGTGGCTGTCATCACTCGTGACGTCGTGATCGTGGGTGCCGGACCCTCCGGCCTGACCGCTGCGGCGGAATTACGGAAGGCCGGCCTCACGGTGGCCGTATTGGAGGCCCGCGATCGGGTCGGCGGCCGCACCTGGACCGGCGACGTCGACGGCGCCATGATCGAGATCGGCGGCCAGTGGCTGTCCCCGCACCACACCGCCGCGCTGGCGCTGGTGCGCGAACTCGGGCTGGAGACCTTCTCCCGCTACCGCGACGGCGACTCGGTCTACCTGGCCGCGGACGGCACCCGCCAGCAATTCGTCGGCGACGTCTTCCCCGCCGCCCCCGAGACCGCCGCCGAGATCGACCGGCTGATCAAGCTGCTCGACGAGCTGGCGGCCGAGGTCGGCGCCGAGGCCCCGTGGACGCATCCGCAAGCGGCGGAGCTGGATTCGGTGCCGTTCAGCATCTGGCTCGAACGCCAGTCCGACAACGAATACGCCCGCGAGACGGTGTCGTTCTACGTCGCCGGCGCCATGCTGACCAAGCCCGCGCACACCTTCTCCACCCTCCAGGCCCTGCACATGGCCGCCGCGCAGGGGTCCTACACCTCGCTGGCCACCGACACCTTCATGCTCGACAAGCGCGTGGTCGGCGGGATGCAGCAGGTGTCGCAGCGCCTGGCCGCTCCCCTCGGCGCCGATCTGCACCTCGGTGCGCCGGTGCGCCGGATCCAGTGGTCCGAGACGGGTGTGACCGCCTTCGCCGACGGCGATCTCGAGGTGCGCGCGAACCGCCTGGTACTGGCGGTGCCGCCGAACCTGTACGCCGGTATCAGCTTCGATCCCCCGCTGCCGCGCCGCCGCCACCAGATGTACCAGCACATGTCGTTCGGCTTCGTGGTGAAGGTGCACGCGGTGTACGAGACCCCGTTCTGGCGCGCGAAGGGCTTGTCCGGCACCGGCTTCAGCGACACCGACATGGTCTCGGAGGTGTACGACAACACCAACCACGGCATGGACAACGGCGCCATGGTCGGTTTCATCGCCCACGAACAGGCCGACGCCTACTTCGCCATGGGTCCGGCCGAACGCAAGCGGGCCGCGCTCGACTGCCTGGTGCGCTACCTGGGCCCCGAAGCCGCCGAACCGGTCGTCTTCTACGAATCCGATTGGGGCTCCGAGGAATGGACGCGCGGCGCCTACGGCGTCAGCTTCGACCTCGGCGGCATGACCCGCTACGGCCACGATCACCGCGACCCGATCGGGCCCATGCACTTCGCCTGCTCGGACCTGGCCGGCCACGGCTTCCAGCACGTCGACGGCGCGGTCCGGATGGGCAAGGCGGCGGCCGCCGCCATCGTGGCGCAGCACAGTCTGGTCTGACGCACCTCGATGAGCGATCGGGGGGACCGCTACACTGGGCCACTGACTGAAATTTCAGTCGATAGCGTGGCCCGGTGTCGAAGGAGGTAGGGCGCATGGATACATCGGCGTTCGGCCGCTACGACCTGCAATCGCTCATCGGTGAAGGCGGTATGGGACGGGTCTATCGCGCCTACGACACGGAAACCGACCGGGTCGTCGCGGTGAAGGTCCTGCACGAGCGCCTCGCGACGGACCCGGAATACCGGGAGCGATTCCGTCGCGAGGCTCACTCCACCGCGCGGCTGCGCGAGCCCCACATCGTGCCTATCCACCACTTCGGCGAGATCGACGGCCGCCTGTACCTCGACATGCGGCTGATCGACGGCACCGATCTGCACACGCTGCTGTCCCAGCGAGGCGCCATGCCGCCCCGGCTGGCGGTGTCGTTCATCGACCAGGCCGCCGCCGCGCTGGACGCCGCGCACGCCGAAGGCCTGGTGCACCGCGACGTCAAACCATCCAACCTGCTGATCAACGGCCGGGACTTCGTCTATCTGATCGACTTCGGCATCGCCCACTCCGGAGCGGTGGGCCTCACCGGGGTCGGCAACGCGATCGGCACCTTCACCTATATGGCCCCCGAACGGTTCACCACCGGCCATGCCGACGCGCGCTCGGACGTCTACGCGCTGGCGTGCGTCCTGTACGAGTGTCTCACCGGGAACCGCCCCTATCCGGGCGACAGTCTGGAACAGCAGCTGGCCGGGCATCTGCACACCCCGCCGCCGCGGCCCAGTCCGGCCCGGCCCGGCATTCCCGTCGCACTCGACGAGGTGATCGCGCGCGGGCTCGCGAAGAATCCCGACCACCGCTACCCCACCGCCGGGGCGCTCGCGGCGGCCGCCAGACGCGCGGTCGAGTCCGCTCCCCGCACCGCCTCGCCCTTCGAATCCGGCAGCGGCGCACGGCAACCCGCCACCCGGATCCTCCCGCCACCGCCGCGGCTCGGTCCGCCCGCCCCGCCACCCCGGCCGGTCGCGGCGCCGGTGCCATCACCCCGACGGCGGCGCCGAGCCGTCGGCGTCATCTCGAGCGTGGCGATCCTGGCGGCGCTGATCGGCGCGATCACCTACTTCCTGCTGCCGCCCGCCGCGGAGGAGGAGCCGGACTACCGGACCGGGTACTCGGTCGAGACCACCGGTTACCCGTCCGAAGCCGGCTCCCCCGTCCCGAGTGAATAGGAACTCAGTAGTCCCACCCGCCGATCCGAAGGATGGCGTTGGTCGATCCGACCGCGCCTGGCGGGGTGCCCGCGACGATGACCACCAGATCGCCTCTGCGATAACGGTTCATGGCCGGCAGCGCATCGTCGATCCGGGCGATCATGCCGTCGGTGGAACGCACCTCGGGCAGGATGAAAGTTCTCTGTGCCCCAGGTCAGGGCCAGTTGGTCGCGACGGCGAGAATCCCGACCGTGCGGCTGGCCCGCGCGTCCGCCGCCCGCACCCGCTCGTAGCCGGCCCGGTGGTCGGCGTGGCTGAAGTTCATTCGGGCGATATCCATTCCGCTGGTGACGAGATCCTCGATCCCCGCATCGGTGGCGACCTCTGGTCCCAGGGCGCACACCCCCGGCGCGCCGGCGGGTGCCGCTCCGCGGGGTTTCAAGCGCGGAGTGGGCGGGGATCATGGTGCGAGCGTTGTCAATTCGGCGCCTTCCGTGGCCGAGAGCACAGACCGGTCCGCCAGGGGATGCGGGAGCATCGCCCTGGCGGATGTCGGTGCGCTGATCGATGGTTGTGTACAGCTCAGGGGTTGGTGTCGGCCGGGATCGATCGACGCCGGGGACGCCATCCCGGCCGCGGGACACTGTCGAGCAGCGCCCGCGTGTACGGGTGCCGGGGGTCGCGGAGCAGCTCGTCCGTCGGCCCGGCTTCGACGATCCGACCGGTCTGCATGACGATGCAGTGCTCGGTGATCTGGCGGACGACCGCCAGGTCGTGGGTGATGAACACGTAGGAGATCCCGGTGGACTCCCGGATATCGTCGAGCAGGTTGAGGATCTGCGCCTGGATCGAGACATCCAGGGCGGCAACGGCTTCGTCGAGTACCAGCACCCGGGGATCGGCGGCGAGCGCGCGGGCGATGGCGACGCGCTGACGTTGGCCGCCCGACAGGTGCGCGGGCAGGGACGCGAGCAGGCGCGCGTCGAGCGCGACCATATCGGCGAGTTGCCGCACCCGCTCGGCGGTGGCGGCGTGCCCGGTGTGCAGGCGCACGGCCTCGGTGAGCGTCTGGCGGACCGTGCGCTGGGGATCGAGGCTGGTATACGGGTCCTGGAACACCATCTGCGCCTCCCGGGCCCTCGCGCGGCGCGCACGCGTGGAGCGCGACGGCCGGGATCGGTCGCCACCGCAGCAGACGATGCAGCCGGCGCTGGGCTGTTCCAGCCCGATGATCATGCGAGCGACGGTGGTCTTGCCCGAGCCCGATTCGCCGACGATGCCGATCGAGGACCCGGCGGCCAGTTCGAAGGACACGTCGGTGACCGCGGCGAAGGCGCCGAAGTTCTTGCACAGTCCGGAGACTCGCAGTGCCGGTTCGTTCATTCGGTGTCTCCTCGCAACCGCGGTCCGAGTTCGTCGGCGCGCAGGCATCGCACGGCGACGCCGGATTCGTGGGTCAATGGCACGGGGCCGGATTCGGTGCAGCCGGGCACGTGGAAGGGGCAGCGGGCGGCGAACGCGCAGGTCGGTTCCGCCTCCCACGCCCCGATCGGGCGTCCGGGGATGGCCGCCAAGCGCGTCCGGGGCCGGTCGAGGTCGGGTCGCGCGCCCGCCAGGGCCGCGGTGTAGGGATGTCGCGGATCGTGGTGCAGCGCTTCCGATTCCTGCGATTCGACGATCTGGCCCGCGTACATGACGGCGGTGCGGTCGCAGACGGCGGCGGCGAGATCCAGGTCGTGGGTGATGAACAGCAGCGACATCCCGGCGTCGTGGCGCATCTCGTCGAGGATCGCCATCACCTCCGACTGGGTCGTCACGTCGAGGGCGGTGGTGGGCTCGTCGGCGAGGATGAGCTTGGGTTCGCCGAGCAGGGCGGCGGCGATCATGACCCGTTGCAGCATGCCGCCGGACAGGTCGCCCGGGTACTGCCGCATCCGGCGGGCGGTATCGGTGATCCCGACCTCGGAGAGCATGCGCTGCGCGCGCCGGGTCGCCTCGTGCCGGTCGGTCCGGCCGACCGTCCGCAACTGCTCGGTCAGGAAGTCGCCGATGCGCCGCACCGGATTGATGTACGCGCGGGGGTCCTGGAAGATCACCGCCAGATCGCCGCGCTTGCGGCGCAGGGCGTCACCGCGCAGGGCGAGCAGGTCCTGGCCGTCGAAGCGGATGGTCCCGGTGGTCTCGGCCCGGTCGGGCAGCAGCCGGGCCAGCGTCCGCAGGGTCATGGACTTCCCGGCCCCGGATTCCCCGACCAGCCCGAGCGCTTCGCCGCGCTCGATGGTCAGCGAGATGTCGCGCAGGACTTGGCGTTTGCGGCCGCCGACGTCCAGGGTCAGATTCAGTCCCTCGATCGCGACCAGCGGCGCGTCGGCGCCGGTGGCCGCGGGACCCCGCGACCCGGGGACGGTCTGGGGGGTGGCGGTAGTCATGAGCGTTCCCTGCCCTGCTTGTCGTTGAGGCGTTCACCGAGGATGTTGAAGGAGACGATGACCAGGACCAGCGCGGCGCCCGCGACGAACGATTCGGCGGGAAACCCTTGCAGCACACCGGTTTCTCCCTCGGAGACCATGACGCCCCAGTCGGCCTGCGGCGGCTGGACACCCAGTCCGAGGAAGGAGACCGCCGCGAGATCCAGTGCGGCCCAGCCGAACAGGATCGTGGCCTGCGCGACGAGCAGGGGCGCGATATTGGGGATCAGGTGCCGGATCGCGATGGACCAGGCGCCGCTCCCCTGCACCTCGAGCGCCTCGATGTAGGGCAGCGAGCGTTCGCGCAGGGCCGCGCCGCGCACGATCCGGGCCACGTAGGGGGTGTAGGCGACCGCCAGCGCGAGCGCCGCCGACCACTGGCTGGGCCCGAAGACCGCCGCGCCGAGGACCGCGAGCAGCAGTCCCGGGAACGCGAACACGAGATCGGATCCCGAGGAGATGACGCTGTCGGTCCAGCCGCGCCGCCACGCCGCGAGCACCGCGAGCGCGGTCCCCGCGATGATCGCCACCGCGGTGACGATGAACGCGCCCAGCATGGACGAGCGCGCCCCGACGAGCAGACGCGAGAGCAGGTCACGGCCCTGGGAGTCGAAACCCAGCGGGTGCGAACCGGTGGCGCCGACGAACGCGTGCGAGAGGTTGCTCTCGTTCGGCGGGAACGGGGCCAGCAGCGGCCCGAAGACGGCGACGATGATCGCCAGCACGATGATCACCGCGCTCGCGTAACCGATCCAGCCGACACCGTTCAGGCCGGGAACCCGCCACCTGCGTCCGGTCGGGAGGCTGACATCCGAGGCGGGCACGGGCCCGGAGACGATGGTCATGCCGCCGCCGTTCCGAGACTCACCCGCGGGTCGAGCAGCGCGTAGAGGAAGTCCACGACGCTGTTGACGATCACGAACGCCACCACCATGAGCAGCGAAATGGCTTGGACCACTGCGAAATCCTTGTTCTGTGCGGCCGTGACCAGACTCGATCCCAGCCCGTTGAGGTTGAACGCCTGCTCCACGATCGACACCAGCACGATCAGCGACGCCAGGGCCAGGCCGGTGACGGTGGTGATGGGGATCGCGGCATTGCGCAGAATGTGGCGGCGCAGAATGTGGTGCGCCGGCAGGCCGCGACTGATAGCGGTCCGGACGTGCTCGCGGGCGGATTCGGTCCGCACCGACGCCCGGGTGATGCGGGCGACCAGCGCCAGCGACGAGCACGCCAGCGCGATCGCCGGCAGCGTGAGATGTTTGATCTGGTCGGCGAATCCGACGCCGTCGCCCAGGGCCGGGAACCAGTGCAGCTTCACGGCGAACAGACTGATCAGCGCGAGAGCCGCGACGAAGGACGGGAGCGCCGCGAGCACGGTGGTGGTCAGCAGCGCCGCGGTGTCCAGGATGCCGGGCTTGAGGGCGCTGAGAACGCCGATGCCGATACCGATCACCACAATGATCAGCGACGTGTAGGCCACCAGCAGCAACGTGGTCGGCGCACGTTGCGCGATGAGCGTCGACACGTCCTGCCGGGTACCGATGGAGTAGCCGAGGTCGCCGTGCAGCGCCGAGGTCAGCCAGTACCAATAGCGCACCGGCAGCGGGTCGGCGAGGTGATACCGCTCGGTCAGCACCGCGCGGTACTCCGGGGTGATCTGCCGCCCGCCGGTCAGCACCGCGATGGGGTCGCCCGGCGCCAGATACATCGCGGCGTAGACGCCGATGCTGGAGATGAACAGGGTCGCGAGCAGCAGGGCGCCGCGTCGCAGGAGGAAGCCGCGCATGTCATTGCCCCCGGCCGAGTCCGGCCAGCCACGGCGCCTGCATGTAGGCGAACGAGGAGGGCGCGCCGGTGAGCTTCTTGTCCAGGATCAGGAACAGCGCGGGATGGACCATCGGGATCCAGGGCAGGTCGGCCATGACCAGCCGGTCGGCCTCGATCATGGCCGCGGCCCGCTGGTCCGGGTCGGCCTGGGTGCGGGCGCGTTCGAGCGCGGCGTGCAGTTGCGGATTGTCGTAACCCGAATAGTTCTGCGCGCCTTTGGGTTCGGTGTAGCTGGCGATCAGCGCCGCGGGATCGGCGGAGTCACCGTAGGTGGTGGTGCTGAACGCGTCGACACCCTCGCGGGCCTTGGGATCGGTGAACAGGTTGATGTAGTTCTGCGGCGAGACGTTGGACAGGCTGGCGTTCAAGCCGATCGAATCGGCCGCTTCCAGCCACGCGTTGGCGGCGGTGTTGACCGTGGACAGTCCGGTGGAGGTGGCGATGACGAACGGCTTCCCGGTGGCTCCGGCCTCGCGGATGAGCTGCTTGGCCCGCTCGAGGTCGGGCGCGGGATCCGGCGCCGCGTTCCAGGCCGCGGTGAACGCGTCCTTCGCGTACCCCCAGGTGCCCGGATTGGTGGACATACGCGGCCCGACCGCGTTGCCGCCGTACACCGCGGCGCTGAAGGCGTTGCGGTCGAAGGCCAGCGACAGCGCCTGCCGGACCCGCAGGTCGCCGAGCACGCCGGTGAGATTGGCGGGGATCAGGAATTCGGTCTCGCCCGAGGGTCCCTTGTGGATCTCGACATTCTTGATCTGCTCGAGCTCCCGGAATGTGGAGGTGTCGGTCAGATAGGTTCCGCTGATCTCGCCGGTCGACAGCCCGGTGGTCAGGGTGGCCGCGTTGGAGACTCCGCGGAAGTCGATCCGGTTGGTCATCGGTTTCAGCGACGGATCCCAGTAATTCGGATTCGCCGTCACCGTCAGCGATCTTCCGGCCGTCCACTCGGCCAATTTGTACGGCCCGGTGCACATCGCGCCCCCGTCGGGCGTGCCATAGCGCTGCCCCTGACCGCGGGCATACCGTTCCTCGATGACCACACCCGCCATCGACGAGAGCTCCCCGGGCAGCCAGTAGTCCGGGCTGCTGAGGGTGAGCGTGACGGTGTCGGGACCATCGACGGAGATCTTGGTGATGCGGTTGAGGACCGTGCTGTAGAAGCCGCCCGTCTGGGTGTCCATATTGCGTTGCAGGCTGAACGCGACGTCGGCCGGAGTCAGCGGTTGACCGTCCCAGAAGCGCACTCCGGCACGCAGTTTCAGGACCAGGGTGGTCGGGGTGGCGAAGTGGTATTCACTGGCCAGCCCGGGCGCGAGCGACCCGTCGGGCTGTTGGCGCAGTAGCGATTCGCACAGCGTCGAGACCACGGTGTTCTCCGGGTAGTCGAACGCGGTGGCCGGATCGATCGTGGTGGGGTCGCGGTACAGCGCCCAGGTGGCGCTGTCCGCGGGCCCGGCCGCCGCGGCGGTCATCGAGGGGAGGCCCAGGAAGTTCGAGCTGGAGATGGCGGTGGCGGAGGTTTCCGGCCGTCCGCCGCACCCGGCCAGCAGAGCTGTCGCACAGGTGGCCAGGGCGACCGTTTTCATTGTGGTGATGCGCATTTCGTCCCTCGGAATGTCGTGGGCCTGTCTCGGTGTGCCGCGGGCTAGCCGCCGGGCACGGGAGGGGTGGTGCTGTTATGCCTCGACGGCGGCAGATTCGGCGGTGAGAGCGCCGTAACTGGCCGGGCGGCGGGTGTCGAACATGCCGAAGGTGAGCCAGTCCCGACGCTGGTCCAGATCCAGGTCCGCGACCAGGACGGTGTCCCGGTCCCGCGGCGCCTGCACGATCGTCCGCCCGTACGGATCGGAAATGAACGACGACCCGTAGAAGGTGATGCCGTCCTCGTGCCCGATCCGATTCACCGCGACCATGAAGGTGGCATTCGCCAGGCCATTGGCCGCGATCATCTGATGCCACATCGGCAGAGTGTCGAATTCCTTCAATTCGGGATCACTGCCGATCGCGGTCGGATAGACCAGAATCTCCGCGCCGCGCAGCGAATACACGCGCGCCAGTTCCGGGAACCACTGATCCCAGCAGGTGGGGAATCCGAATCGGCTGCCCGCCGCGTCGATCACCGGGAATCCGCTGTCGTCGGAATCGAAATAGCGGTCCTCGTGATACCCGGGGAATTGGGGAATGTGCAGTTTGCGGGTGCGGGCCAGCACCTCGCCGCTGGGCGCGACCAGGATCGCGGTGTTGTACCCGCGGCCGGTGTCGCTGTGCTCGTAGAGCGAGGCGTGCACCAGGATCCCGTGGCGGGCAGCGAGGTCCCGCGCGAACGTAGTGGTGGGCCCGTCGGGAATGGTCTCCCGGTGCGCCGCGGCCTCGGCGTTGTCGGGCACGGTCGCGAAGTACGGGCTCAGGGTCAGTTCCTGCAGGCACACCACCTGCGCCCCGAGCAGCGCCGCGCGGGCGACGCCGGCGGCCAGGACCGCGCGATGTTCGTCCGGATCGGCGTGCCAGCTGGTCTGCACCGCGCCGACCCGGATCGGGGTCCGCGTCGGCGGGTCGGTGCGGGCCGGTGAGGACGTCGGCGTGCCGAGCGCGGTGACGGTGACGAAGGTGCCGTCATCGGTGTGGTCGGGTCCACGGAAATCGAGGTCGCTCACAGGTTCACCCCCGCGCTGGTCACGGCCGGGATCTGTTGGGTGATGCAGTGGACGCCACCGCCGCCGAAGGCGACGATATTGCCCGGGACGCCGACGACTTCGCGATCGGGGAAGGCCTTGCGCAGGGTGTCCAGCGCGGGCTCGTCGAGTTCGTGCCCGGCGGTCGGGGTGATCACCGCGCCGTTGGCGACGTAGAAGTTGGCGTAGGCGACCATGGTGTCGGTGCCGTCGGGCAGGGTGGTGACCGGGAATTCGGGCAGTTCGTAGATTTCGAACGGCCGGCCCGCCGAGTCGGTCGCGGACCGCAGCACCTCGAGGTTGGCGGCCATCCGCTCGTAATCGGGCAGATCAGGATTCGTACAGGTCTGGGCGACCACCGCGCCCGGCCGCACGAACGTGCAGACGCCGTCGACGTGGCCGTCGGTGTGAGCGTCGTCGAAATGCCCGTAGGGCAGCCAGATCACGGTCGTGATGCCCAGTCGCAGCCGCAGCTCCGCCTCGATCTCCTCCCGCGACATCGACGGGTTGCGATTCGGGTTGAGCAGGCACTGCTCGGTGGTGATGAGGGTGCCCTCGCCGTCGACGGTGATCGAGCCGCCCTCGAGCACCATGCCCGAGGCGTGGCGATCGAAACCGAGGGCCTGGAGTATCCGCCCGGCGAGTGCGTCGTCCTTGTCGTAGGGCAGGAATCGTTCGCCCCACGAGTTGAAGCGGAAGTCGACGCCCGCGCGCCGCCCGTCCCGATCCCGCACGATCAGCGGCCCGGAATCCCGGATCCAGGAATCGTCGATCGGCATCTCGACGACATCGACCGCCCTGCCGCACGCCTTGCGCACCTCGTCGGCCTGACCCGGATTGGCGATCATCAGCACCGGCTCGAAGTCACCGATGGCGTTCGCGGTCGCGGCGTACTCCGCTTTCGCTTCCTCGAAGTAGGGGCCCCACAGGCTTTCGCGGGTCGGCCACGCCATGAGGCAGCGCTCGTGCGGCGCCCATTCGGCCGGCATTCGCCAGGTGGTGGTTGTACTGCTTTCCATTTGCGTTCTTCCGATCGTTCGGACGTCGAAACGTAGGGGCATCTTCACACTGACCAAATTGTTAGTCAATGGCGCTGACCGGCCTGGACCTGCTGCGATACCTGCCGGTCAGCGGGTTGCGGTCAGTTCACCGGAGCGGGCGGGGTGGCCAGGTCGGCGAAGAACTGGAACAGGGCCACCGCCGTGATCGGCCCGCCGACGGCGATCAGACCGACAGCCGCACCCAGCGGCGCGGTGGCGGCGGCGGTGACCAGGCAACCGCCGATCGCGCCCGGGATCGCCAGGGTCCCCAGGGTCGGGATGCCCGCGCCGGCGCCCAGCAGCGCCCCGCCCGCGACGCAGCCCACGGCCGCGCCGATCGCGGTTCCGATCAGGGTGCCGACCGCGGCGCCGATGGTGGCGGCACTGGAGAGGTTGGCCAGCGCCTGGTTGTAGTTGGGATTGGCGGTCGCGTCGATCGAGGTCAGCGTCGGCGTTCCCGCCGGAACCGGCACCGCCGCGGCCGGATCGGTACCGGGCGTCAAGGTGGCGGTGTTGCCCTCGACGCGGGCCGCGATCGGCCAGACCATGCCCTCACGCTGATAACTCAGCGGCAGCACCGCGACCGGTGCGCCGCTGCGGTCGAGCACCTCGAACCGGCCGTCCCGGGCGGCCAGCGAACCGGCGTCGGTGGTGACCACGACCGAGTGGTCGACCAGGGTGGCCCGGTACTGGATGCCGGGTGCCGAGTTCGGCGAATCCGGCTGCGCACCAGCGATATTCGCGGTCATCGACGTGCTGGCGAGAGCGGCCGCCGCCAGGGCCGCGGTCGTGGTGATCGAGCGAAACTTCATCCTGATCTCTCCGGTTGGGGATGTTCGGTGTGGATCAGTGTGCGCCGCATCACTCCCGTGATCGCCATGACAATGTGTCTAAATTTTCAGTCAGTATTCGCCCGACCGTCCACTGGAAGTGCGACAGACTCCGCACTACAAGTGCATGACGCGCCCGTACGGCGGCTATCGATTGAATTTTCAGTCAGGGCTATCATCTCGGTAGCCCTGCGATCGCTCATGCGATCGGAACCCATCAACGGACCGGACAACAAGGAGTGGCGCGATGCGGCGGCGGCGATTCTTTCAGGTGAGCATGGCGATGGCGGGCGGTCTGCTGCTGGCCGCGTGCGACGACACCGGCTCGGACACCAATGACACTCCGCCCAGCCGGGTTCCGCATGACGACCGCGCCTGGTTGATGCCCGAGGAGGGCGATCCGCACACCCGGACCTGGATGGCATTCGGTGCGAGCGAACGGGTCTGGGGCGCGGAGCTGCTCCCGGTGGTCCGCCACAACCTGGCCTCGATCGCGCAGGCCATCGCGCGGTTCGAGCCGGTGTCGATGCTGGTCCGCCCCGAGGAGATGGACATCGCGCGCGGGCTGATCGGCGGCGCGAACGTCGAACTACTGCCCGCCGCGCTCGGCGATCTGTGGATGCGCGACACCGGGCCGGTGTTCGTCAAGGGCGTCGGGGCGCTCGCGGGGGTCGATTTCAACTTCAACGGGTGGGGCGGGAAACAGTCGCACGCCCAGGACGCGAAGGTCGCGCAGATCGTCACCGGCCGGGCCGGGGTCGAAACGCTGCACACCGGTCTGGTGCTCGAGGGCGGCGGGATCGAGGTCGACGGCCAGGGCACCGCCATCATCACCGAAAGCTGTGTGCTCAACGACAATCGGAACCCGGGTTGGAGCAAGCCGGAGGTCGAGGCCGAGCTGAAGTACCTGCTCGGCCTCGAGAAGATCATCTGGCTGCCCGGCATCAAGGGCCACGACATCACCGACGGCCACACCGACTTCTACGCCCGCTTCGCGCGGCCGGGCGTCGTCGTGGCGGGCCTCGACACCGACCCCGAGTCCTACGACCACGACGTCACCCAGCGTCACCTCGAAATACTGAGGGACGCAACGGATGTGCACGGCAACCCGCTGCGGGTGGAGGTGATCGAAGGTCCGGCGCAGGTACGCCCGCAGTACCGGAACGAGAAGGACTTCGCGGCCGGGTACATCAACTTCTACGTCTGCAACGGTGCTGTCATCGCGCCGCAGTTCGGCGATCCGGACGGCGATGCGGCCGCCAAGGACACCCTCGAGCGTCTGTTCCCGGACCGCGAGGTCGTACAGATCGATATCGACGGCATCGCCGCGGGCGGCGGCGGTATCCACTGCACCACCCAGCAGCAGCCGGTCGGCTAGCGCGGTGAGGGAACGTGAACGGCACATCCTGGACGCGGCGGTCCGGGTGATCGCCGAGGACGGGGTGCAGGGTTTGCGCATCGGCAAGTTCGCCGCCGAGGCCCGCGTCTCGACCGCACTGATCTACCACTACTTCGAGGATCGGGCGGGCGTGCTGCGCCATGCCCTCGAATATCTGGATCTGCGGGCGGCGGCGCACATCGAGGAGGCGGTGCCCGCGGACCTGTGCCCGCGCGCCGCACTCGACCGGATGCTGCTGGTGGAACTGCAGAGCGCGCTCGACGTGCGCATGCACTGCATCGCCTGGGGTGAACTGCGGGCCAGCGCGGTGTTCGCGCCGGAGCTGCGGGAGACATTGCGGTCGACCACCGGTGAATGGGTCGACCATGTCGCGGATGTGATGCGGGAGGTGGTCGAGACCGCGCACGGTAGCCCAGCGCCCGACCTGACCGGCGCGGCCGAACGCCTCACGACCCTGGTGGAAGGCTTGAGCAAACGGTGGCTCAGCGGGTACTGCACTATCGAGCGGACCCGTGAATTGCTCTCCGGCGCAATCACTGCCGAGCTCGCCACGATCTGATCGGTGTCAGACCCGGCCCAGTTCGGCGACGACCGCGCCCGCGAGCAATTCGCGGGCGCGAGCCAGGTCCAGGGAGCCGCTGAGCCAGCGCTCACTGAGGCCCTCCACGAGGGCGGTGAGGCGTTCGGCGGCGGCGGTGGGGTTGACGTCGCGGACCGCGAGCCCCGCCTCGCGGGCCCGCTCGATGAGGGCGGCCGCTTCCTCGACCCAGCTCTCGGTCGTGGTGCGCAGCTGTTCGCGCAGATCCTCGGAGAAGACCGCGCTGGCCCGGAGTTCGCCCCAGGCGATGCTGTTGTTGCGCACGTCGGGAACGTCCTGGATCTCCAGCAGCAGCATATGTTCCAGCGCGGCACGGGGATTGGCGATCGCGAACGCCGAATCGGTATAGCGCTGCGCCTGGGCGTTGATGAATCCCAGCGCGGCGTCGAGCACGCCCGACCGATCCTTGAAGTGGTAGTAGATCAGCGCCGTGGAGACTCCGGCTTCGGCGGCGAGCTTCTCGATACGCAGCCCGCGCACGCCGTCCTGGGCGATGACGCGAATGGCTGCTTCCAGGATCTGAGTCTGACGGTCGGACACGGAACCTCACTTTACGGATGTGCCGGATGATCGGACGTATACGGGTCCCGAGGGATGGGCGGAGTGCTCAGGTTCGCGGGTTCCTGCTGGGTGGTGCAGTGGATGCCGCCACCGCCCGCGGCGATGCCGTCGATCGGGATCTGCGCGACGTAGCGGTCCGGGAACAGGCGGCGCAGGGTGGCGTGTGCCGCCGAATCCGCTCGGGGATCACCGAATTCGGGTGCGATCACCGCGCCGTTGCAGACGTAGAAGTTGATGTAGCCCGCCGCGAAGTCCTCGCCGTCGAACTGCGGGCGGACCTGCGACGGCCCCTCGATCACCTCGACCCGCAAGGGCCTGCCCCGGGCGTCGGTGGCCGAGCGCAGGATCTCGAGATGCGTGTGGGTGACGTCGTAGTCGAAGGAGTCCGGGTCGGTGTCCAGCCCCGCCACGACCACACCCGGCCGGGCGAAGCGGGCGTAGAAGTCGGTGTGCCCGTCGGTGATGTCGTAGCCGGCGATGCCCGGCAGCCAGATGATCCTCTCGAGGCCGAGCAGGTATCGCAGCTCGTCCTCGACGTCCTTCTTCTTCCAGCCCGGGTTCCGATTGTTGTTGAGCACACAGCTTTCGGTGATGATGGCGGTGCCCTGGCCGTCGACCTCGATTCCGCCGCCCTCGAGCACCAATTCGGCGGGCAAGGACTCCACTCCCGCCGTGCGGGTGACGAAGTCGGCCACCTTGCGATCCTGCCGGGCCTTCTGTTTCCCGCCCCAGCCGTTGAAGTTGAAATCGACCGCGGCCATACCGTTCTCGCCGTGTACGAAGACCGGTCCGGAATCGCGCATCCAGATGTCGTCGAGCGGCGCGGGGATCAGGTCGATACGGGGGTCGGTGAGCAGGCGGCGGGCCAGATCGAGGTCCTCGGGGCGGACCACCACCGAGACGGGTTCGAATCGCGCGATCGTCAGCGCGATCCGCGCCAGATCGTGCTGGACCTGTGGCAGCAGGCGTCTCCCCCACACCGCCTCGTTCGCGCCGAAGGCCATCCAGGTCCGCCGGTGCGGATCGCCTTCCTCCGGCATCGACCAGCGGCGGCCGTCGTCCTCGAAGTCGCGCGAATCTCCCAGCAGGCGGCTCAGCGCACCGCTCGCGAATCGGCCCATACCCATGCTTTCTCTCCCGTACTTTTCGAAAGCCCCGCACACCGACTCTAATCTTGACTGAAATTTCAGCCAACACCGGCGCGCGGGGCGGCCTCCGTGATCCCGCAGGTGGTCTAGGCCGTGTTTTGAAAGTAGTTCGTGTGGAGGGGTGCCGCGAAGCGGCACCCCTCCACACGTGAGCTGGAAAGCGCTGTCCACGTTGGCAAATGGGCGAGGTCTCCGGTAGATGGTTCAGCGACCAAGCAGAACTTCACACCGGAGACCTCGTGGCCAGCGTAGCGGTGACGAGGCGATCGGATCTGACCGATGCCCAGTGGGCACGGTTGGAACCGTTGCTGCCTCGCGGCAAGAAGGCGGGCCGTCCGCCGAAATGGAGCAGACGCCAACTTATCGACGGGATCCGATGGCGCACCCGGGTCGGGGCACCGTGGCGGGATGTGCCGGTCGAGTACGGGCCATGGCAGACGATCTATGGAATGTTCCGGCGCTGGCAGCGGGCCGGGAACTGGGTTTTCATCCTGAAGTTGCTGCAAGCGTTGGCCGACGCCGTCGGCGCGATCTGCTGGCAGGTGAGTGTGGATTCCACCATCGCGCGGGCTCATCAACACGCCGCCGGAGCCCGCCGCGACGGTGACCGACAGGTCGAACCACCTGGCGGGGTCTATCCCGAACCTGCCGATCACGCGTTCGGTCGTTCGCGCGGCGGCTGGGGCACGAAACTGCACGTGGCCTACGAACAGGGACTGCGCCCGTTGGCAGTGGTACTGACCGGTGGCCAGGCCGCCGACAGTCCGCGCATGAGCGCGGTACTGGAGGCGATCTGGGTGCCGCGCTTCGGGCCGGGGCGGGCGCGAGTTCGTCCGGACCGGGTCTTGGCCGACAAGGCGTATTCCTCTCGCGCCAACCGCGCCTATCTGGCCCGACGTGGCATCCGGGCGACCATCCCGATTCCGGCCGACCAACTCGCCAAACGCCGCAACCGCGGCTCAGGTGGCGGGCGGCCACCGGCATTCGACCCCGAGATCTACCGCGACCGCAACGCCGTCGAGCGCGGCATCAACCAGCTCAAGCAACACCGCGCTGTCGCAACACGATTCGACAAACTCGCCGTCCGCTACCTGGCCACGATCCACATCGCCGCCATCAACCAATGGCTACGGTGACCCGACTTTCAAAACACGGCCTAGTCCACCGGTTCCTGCTGCGTGGTGCAGTGGATACCGCCGCCACCCCAGGCGATGCCGTCGATGTTCACCTGCACGATCTGCCGGTTCGGGAACAGCCGGGCCAGGGTGGACTTGGCGGCCGAATCCGCTTCGGCGTCACCGAATTCCGGGGCGATGACTGCGCCGTTGCAGACGTAGAAGTTGATGTACCCGGCCGCGAAGTCCTTGGTCTTGTACTCGGGCCGGACCTGGGTCGGCGCCTTGATGACCTCCACCTGCACCTGCCGGCCGCGCGCATCGGTGGCCGTCTTCAGGATCTCGAGGTGGCGCTTGGTGACGTCGTGGTCGTAGGACTTCGGGTCGGTGTCGAGCGCGGCCACCACCACCCCGGGCCGGGCGAAGCGGGCGTAGAAGTCGGTATGCCCGTCGGTGATGTCCTGCCCCGCGATACCGGGCAGCCAGATGATCTTCTTCAGCCCGAGCAGCTTGTCCAGTTCGGCCTCGACATCGGCCTTGCTCCAGCCGGGGTTGCGATTGGCGTTGAGCACACAGCTCTCGGTGATGATGGCGGTGCCCTCGCCGTCGACCTCGATCCCGCCGCCCTCGAGCACCAGCTCGGTCGACACGGTCCGCGCCCCCGCGCGACCGGCGACCAGGCCCGCCACCCGCGCGTCCTGCCCGTGCGCCTGCTTGTTGCCCCACCCGTTGAAGTTGAAGTCGACCCCGGCCTTGCCGCCGCCGCCCTTGACGAACACCGGCCCGGTGTCGCGCATCCACAGATCGTCGAGCGCGGCGGGCACCAGCTCGACGTTCGCCCCGCCGATCAGCCCGCGCGCGATGTCCGTCTCCTCGGGACGGACCAGCATCGACACCGGCTCGAACCGCGCGATGGCCTGCGCGATCGAGGCCAGGTTGCGCTGGGCCTCGGGCAGCACGTCACCATAGGCGGCACTCGCTCCGAACGCCATCCAGGTGCGCTTGTGCGGCTCCCCTTCCTCCGGCATCGACCACGGCCGGTCGCCGCCCCCACTGCCGGTGGCGGGCATGGCCGAGGCGGCCTTGGCGGCGAGGAGCACCCCGCCGACCACACCGATACCCGTCTGTACGAACCGACGACGCTGCATACATATCTCCCAAAAATCCGGTCTTGCTCGAAGGCTGCAACGGTATCCCTGACTAAAAATTCAGTCAAGGAGTGAGCGGCAGGAGTCCCCGGCCGTCGCGAACAGGTCAGTGCGCCAGCGTCAGCGTGGGCGGGGGCCGACGGAAACCGCGGGTCAGGATGCCGAGGTAGAGCACGCCCGCACTCAGCCAGACGGCGCCGATCACCAGGGTCCGTCCCATGTACACCAGGCCGAACAGGATCAGCGACGGCAGGCCGAGGACGCGCCGCAGCTGGGCGTCACCGGTGGGGTCGCCGGTCCGAGCCCGGGGTGTGGTCCGGGCTTCAGGGAAGGTCATCGTCGTTCTCGCATTCGATGGTCGTGCGGTTCCCCGCCGCGGCGAGGCGGTAGGTGGTGTGTCCGGCCAGCCAGGTCTCCAGCACCTTGATCTCCGGGATCGATGGCGGGGCAGACGATCTCGGGTCGGTGTCGAGCCACACCAGATCGGCGGCGGAACCGGGGGCCAGAGTCCCCCACGCGGCGTCGCGGCGGTCCGCGAAGGCCTGGTGGGCGACGCCGGCGGTGTAGGCGTCCAGGGCGGTGGTGATGTCGAGGAGCTCGGCGGGAATCCAGCCGCCGCTCAGTTCACCCGCGGCGTTGCGGCGGGTCACCGCCGTCGCGATGCCGTCGAGCGGAATCGCCGACGACACCGGCCAATCGGAGCCGAACGCCAGGCGGGCGCCGCTCTCGGCCAGGCTCCGGAAAGGGTATTGGCGTTCGGAACGCCGAGCGCCGAGCCGGGGCATGGTCAGATCGACCATGACGGGGTCGAGTTGCGCCCACAGCGGCTGCACATTCGCCACCACGCCGAGTGCGGCGAACCGTGGAATGTCGTCGGGGCTGATCAGTTGCGCGTGGGCGATCACCGGTCGCCGGTCGCGCGGCCCGTTGCGGTCGGCGCAGGCCACGACCGCGTCGAGTGCCGACCGGACCGCCGCATCGCCGATGGCGTGGATGTGCAGCTGGAACCCGGCGGCGTCGACGGCCGCGGCGGCGTCGGCCAGCGCCGCGGGCTCCCAGGTGTCCATGCCGCGCGAATGGCGGTGGGTGCAATACGGTTCGAGCAGCGCCGCGGTCTCGTTCTCGATGATGCCGTCGGCGAAGAACTTGACCGAATTCGCGGTCAGCAGTGGGTGATCGAGGGTCCGGACCCGGGCGCGGGAGGCGAGCAGGGTGGGCAGGTCCTCGGTGAACCGGCGCGGGTCGGCCAGCAGCGCCAGGTTCACGCGGGTCGACAGCGCACCGGAGCGAGCGGCCTCGAGGTAGACGGCGACGTCGGACGCCTCCACCCAGGCGTCTTGCACCCAGGTGACACCGTGCCGCGCGTACTGCGCGGTCGCGCGCCGCAGCGCGTCGACCCGCGCGGTGGTCTCGCCGGCGGGTGCGGCGGCCAGGAGCAGGTCCACCGCCCCGGCCTCGCGCAGCGTGCCGAGTGGGCTCCCGTCCAGCCGCCTCGGGATCTCGCCGAGCACCGGTTCGGGTGTGTCGGCGGTGATGCCGGCCAGTTCGAGCGCCGCCGAATTGCACCAGACCGTGTGATAGTCCCAGGCCCGCAACAAGACTGGGCGGTCCGGGACCGCGTTGTCGAGCCAGGCGGCGTCGAAGAGCCCGTCGGGGGCGAGACTGCTGTCGTAGCCCGCGCCGATGATCCAGCCGGGGCCGGGATGCCGCCCGGCCCATCGACGCAGCACTTCGGCGATCTCGGAAACGCTTGTGCAGGTTCGCACCTGAGGGCCGACGGCCTCCAGTCCGCCGAAGATGGGATGCGCGTGCCCCTCGCCGAACGCGGGCATCAGGAAGCCTCCGCGCAGATCGACGGTCCGCAGATCACCGGCCGGCACGGTCCGGGACCACCGCACGGCGTCCGCGCCGACCGCTACGACCCGGCCGTCCGCGATGCCGAGCGTCTCGTATTCGGGCTCTCCCGGCGACCAGATCGACCCACCGAGGAACAATGTGGGGCGTTTCCGCGGGCCTTGGGCACGCAAATGACGATCCCTACTCTCGCACGCCTATTGTGATGTGAGTCACGTGAACTGAAGTCATTATGCGGCGAATTCGAGAATATGCAACCTGCCTTGTCGGCGAAACTCGGCCATGTTTCCACACCGAAACGTACATTGGCTTCGAGCGGTCGATTTGCATGCGTGACCGCCGTGCCGATCCGCCGATTTAATGCCCCCTCACCTGCGCATACGTCGAACTTTTCGGTCGAACTCCGACCCAGGACGACACCCGCGCAGCCAGCCCCCGGTGAGGCATCGGTCACACTTCCGATCGCGGCACGGATCGCGGCAGAAACCCTGTCCAGCCCTTATTGCCTAGTACTATCAATCAAAGAATGAATTCCGATTGGTTCTATCAATTAGCGCTCGATAGTTTCGAAAACAGCGATCCCACCACCTTTCGGAATGAGGCCAATTCATGTCGCTGATCAACAAGCGGATCAAGTCCTTCTCGGCGGAGGCGTTCAAGGACGGCTCCTTCGTGACCGTTTCGGACGCGGACATCCAGGGCAAGTGGGCGGTCTTCTTCTTCTACCCGGCCGACTTCACCTTCGTGTGCCCGACCGAGCTCGGCGACCTCGCCGACCACTACGACGAGCTGCAGCGCCTGGGCGTCGAGGTCTTCTCCGTCTCCACCGACACCCACTTCACGCACAAGGCGTGGCACGCGTCCTCCGACACCATCGGCAAGATCAAGTACGCCATGATCGGCGACCCCGCCCTCCGGATCAGCGCCGACTTCGGGGTGCTTCGCGAGGACGAGGGCCTGGCCGACCGCGGCACCTTCCTGGTCGACCCGGACGGCGTCGTCCAGTTCACCGAGGTCACCGCGGAGGGCATCGGCCGCAACGCATCCGAGCTGCTGCGCAAGGTCAAGGCCGCCCAGTACGTTCGCTCGCACCCGGGCGAGGTCTGCCCGGCCAAGTGGGAAGAGGGCGAGGAGACCCTGGCCCCGTCCCTGGAGCTCGTCGGCAAGATCTGATTCGCCGACGCCTGCCCGCACCCGTTCCCGACCCATCGGAGTAGACCCGCATGCTCGACGCCTCGCTCGCACGCCAACTGAAGACACTGCTGGAGAAGGTGACTCAGCCGATCGAGCTGGTGTCCACCCTCGATGACCGCCCCAAGTCCGCGGAACTCGCCGAACTCCTCGACGAGATCGCCGGTCTGTCGGATCTGGTCACCCACGCGCGCACCGGCGACGACCCGCGCCGGCCGTCGTTCGTGATCCGCCGCGCGGGCACCGGCATCGAGGTCGGGTTCGCCGGAATCCCACTCGGACACGAGTTCTCGTCTTTGGTTCTCGCGCTGCTGCAGGTCGGCGGCCACCCCTCGAAGGAGGCCGCGGAGCTGCTCGCCCAGGTGCGCGATCTCGAGGGCGAGTTCCACTTCGAGACCTATTTCTCCCTGTCCTGCCAGAACTGTCCCGATGTCGTGCAGGCGCTGAACCTGATGTGCGTCCTGAACCCGACCATCACGCACACCGCGATCGATGGGGCACTGTTTCAGGACGAGGTCGCCAACCGCCAGGTGATGGCGGTGCCGAGCGTGTTCCTCAATGGTGAACCGTTCGGCTCGGGCCGGATGAGCCTCGAGCAGATCGTCGGCCGGCTCGATGTCGGGGCCGCGGCGCGCACCGCCACCGCGATCTCCGAGAAGGACCCCTTCGACGTGCTCGTCGTGGGCGGCGGACCGGCGGGAGCCACCGCGGCGATCTACGCGGCGCGCAAGGGAATTCGGACCGGAGTCGTGGCGGAGCGCTTCGGCGGTCAGGTGCTCGACACGGTGGGCATCGAGAATTTCGCCTCGGTGCCCTACACCGAGGGCCCGAAGCTCGCCGCCGCGCTGGACGACCATGTTCGCCGGTACGACGTCGACATCATGAACGCGCAGCACGCCACGGCGCTGATCCCGGCGGTCACGGAGCAGGGTCTGGTCGAGGTGGAGCTCGCGAGCGGTGTGCGCCTGCTGGCGCGCAGCGTGATCCTCTCCACCGGGGCGCGGTGGCGGTCGATGAACGTTCCCGGCGAGACCGAATACCGGAACAAGGGCGTCACCTACTGCCCGCACTGTGACGGCCCCTTGTTCAAGGGCAAGCGCGTGGCGGTGATCGGGGGCGGGAATTCCGGCGTCGAGGCCGCCATCGATCTCGCCGGGATCGTCGCGCACGTGACGCTGGTCGAATTCGACGCCGAGCTGCGTGCCGACGAAGTCCTGCAGCGCAAGCTCCGCAGCCTGCCCAATATCGACATCCTGCTCAGCGCGCAGACGACCGAGGTGGTCGGCGACGGCGTCAAGGTCACCGGCCTGACCTACGCCGATCGCACGACCGGGGCGTGGCATTCGGTCGACGTGGATGGCGTCTTCGTCCAGATCGGACTGCTACCCAACACCGAATGGCTCTCCGGCACTGTCGATCTCACCCCGCGCGGTGAGATCGTCATCGATGATCACGGCCACACGTCCGTTCCCGGCGTGTACGCGGCGGGCGACTGCACCACGGCCCCGTTCAAGCAGATCATCGTCGCCGCCGGCGCCGGAGCGACGGCGGCCCTCGGTGCGTTCGACCACCTGATCCGCACCAGCCCGGCCCTCGAAACCGGTGCGCGATAGCTCACCCGAGCGGACCGAGGTACCCGTCGGTCCCGGTTCGTCCGCGAGTCCGGTGCCGGGTCCGCCACGATCACGGGACCAGGGGCAGGGAGGGCGGAAAGGTCACCGGGACGGTGACCGGGGCGCGATGGAAAGTGCTGGTGCGCCATGGCAGTTCGGACAGGGGGACCGCGAGTTTGATGTCGGGGAGGGCATCGAGGAGTTGGTCGAGGGCCCCGCGAGCGATGATGGAGGCTATCGGCTGGGCCGGACAGGTGTGGGCGCCCGAACCCCAGGCGAGGTGGGAGCGATTGCCGGTGTGGTCGCCGGAGACGGCGGGGTCGTTATTGCACGCGGTAATGCTGATCAGGACCGGTTGGTTCGCTGGGAGCCAGGAGCTGCCCACCAGCTGGGGCTGCTGCGGGTAGCGGGGGCATGCGTTGGCGAGCGGGGGGTCGGTGAACAGGACCTTGTCGATGGCGTCGCGCAGTTGGAGGGAGCCGGCGAGGACGTCGTCATGGAAGGAGGTGTCGTCGGCCATCAGGACCAGGGCGCTGACGATGAGATTCCAGGTCGATTCCGCGCCCATGGCGTAGAGCTCGGCCAGTTGTTCGACGATCTCGGCATCGGCGAAACCGGCGGCGTGGCCGATCAGGGTCGAGGTGACGTCGCGGTCCGGGGAACGCCGCCTGATGGCTACCGATTCGGCCAGGACGGCGCGGAATCGGCGCTCGGCGAGGTCTGCGGCGGCCGTGTCGGTGGCCTCGATCAGATCCATCAGTGCGGCGCCGGCTTCCGCGCCGAGCACGAGCGGCAGGCCCATCAACTCGTTGAGGACGCGCAGGGTGAGCGGGCGGGCGTAGTCGGCGAGCAGGTCGGCCTGCCCGACGCCGCAAAAACTGTTGATCAATGGCACAGCGGCGGATTCGACCGTGTCGAGGAGCCGGTACTGGTCGATGTCGGCCATTGCGGCCAGATAGGCCGAACGGTGGGTCGATCGGCCCTTGTCCGACGATTCCACGGGACCCCACTCCATGATGGGCATGACCGGGCAGCTCTCCGGAATGGTCTCCTCCCAGGCACGCGAATCGGCCGGAAAGCGCTCGGGGTCACCGAGAATCCGTAGCGCCTCGCGATAGCCGAGGACCAGAACGGCAGGAATTCCGGCGGCCAGTTCGATGGGCGCCACAGGGCCGTACCGGCGGCGCAGGTCCTCGTACGCGCGGTGCGGGTCGGCGGCGAATTCTGGCGAGTGCAGCTTCACTCGCGCGGCTCCGCGCAGCGGTTCGGCACTGGAAACTCGAACATCTTCAACGTGCAACTCCCATGAACGGGTGAAACATGATCGGTGAGAAGTGCTCAGAACAAACGAAATCACGTCGGTGATTGCTGCGGGGATGCGATCGGTCCTGTGCCGCATCGATATCCCGTAACCTGCGCGGACCCTGCAGTCCGGTCCGCGGCGATGCTACCGACGTGCCGGAGAGACCGTGATACGCCTGTCTATCCGGCGACACGTTAAACATGCTCCGCTGTAACAGGTTTCGTTCACTCGTCGAATGTTACCCCCAGCTACCATCGCGCGCATCCTGGAGTAGGTGAGGATAGTCGAGCAGCAGTCGTGTTGTTGCTCATGGTATGTCGGAAATTAGCTGATCCCTGTGATCCGCTGTGGTGCGCACCCGTCTCCGAATTCGGGTGCGCACCTTGCCCATCGAGTGTCAGCCCGGAATCTGGTTGGCCAATCCGTTTCGCCGGAAATCGGAGAACTGCTGGGAGTCAGTGCAGAAGCCGCAGTCGGGGCCGAAGAATTCGGTGCGGGCGTTCGCGTCGTCCATCAGCCAGTACCGGAGCCAGGCCATGGACGGGCCGCGCATGTCCCCACCTGTGATGCCGGTGCCGAAGTGGGTGGCCCCGCGCAGCTCCGCGTACTCGGCCGGGGCCTGGTCGACGGCGTTGTACATGGCCTTCACCAGGACCGGCCACACGATCGCGTCGAACTGGCCGGCGAGGAACAGCGACGGCTTGTGGAGCTGGCCGGGGTCGTTGAGGGGTCCCGGCTGGATCGCGACGACCGTGTCGACGCGGGGGTCGACGGCGGCGTTGATCGCACCCGACCCGCCCTGGGAGTGTCCCGCGGACCCGATCCGGTCCAGGTTGACCTTGCCGTAGAAGACGCTGGATGGATCACCGTTGAGCTTCTCGATGAGGTCGATCCCGCTGCGCATGGTGATCGCGAAATTGCTCACGGGCGTATTGGCTGCCACCACGATGAAGCCGTGGCTGGCGTAGTGGCGCAGCAGCAGGGTGTACGCCCCGGGCAGCACGCCGGTCCCGTTGCCCCAGATGATCACCGGGTGCTTCTCCCCGTGCGCGCCCATGGTCTGCGGGTAGTACAGCGTGTGCACGACACCGATACTGACCTCCGGCGAATAGGGGCCCGCCGCAGCCCAGTTCCGGCCCACGCTCGGAATGCCGTCGGCGTGGGCGGGCGGCGCGACGCCGGTGAGAGTCAGCGCGGTGACCGCCGCCGTGACGAGGGCCGTCACGGCGGCGCGGAGGATGGAGGTGCGAATGCGCATGCGCGAACACCGTCCCTTTCGAATGCGGCCCGGAGGGCGGATTACACACCGGCGCAGCGTGACTGCGGTCCGGCGACTAGGCCGTTTGCCTGGCGGAAAGCTATGGCGCGTTCCCGCCGCGTGCGGCCGGAATCCGTTTCCCGGCGAAAGTCTTGTGCCTGAGCACAGACGGGCGGTCGTGAGACTGTTTCGCCTGCCCAGACCGGGGCTATCGGCGGGCCGCCTCGACCGCCAGCGCGAGCTCGATCATCGCGCGGGGTTCGGCGATGGACCGGCCGGTGAGCTCCTCGACCCGCCGCAACCGGTTCAGCACGGTGTTGCGGTGGCAATACAGGATCGCCGCCGCACCCGCCGCCGAGCCGCCCGTGTCGAGCCACGCGGTCACGGTGGCCAGCAACACGTCACGCTCGGCCGCGGGCAATCCGAGCACCGGGCCGAGCACTACGGACCGGAGTCGCTCGGCGAGGTCGGACTGCGCGGCCACCAGGGCGGCGGGCAGTCGCCGATCGAGCACCACCACCTCGTCGGCGCCGGGCGCGCAGGTCTGCAAGGCGATCTCTGCCAGCCAACGGGCCCTGGCCAATTCCGCCAGCGAACCCACCACCGGACTGATCCCGGCCGCCACCCCGTGCTCCTGGAGTAGCCGGGCAGGTTCGGTCAGTGGGTCACCACCAAGCGCGATCAGCCCCACCTCGTGGTCGGCACGGATCCGCCACAGGATGTGAAAACCGTTGGTGGCCGGGCGCCCCCGATCGCGGGGCAGACCCGCGATCGGGGTCACCGACCGCACCGCGGCCACCGCGTAGCGGGCCCGCTCGGGCAGGCCGAGGAACGCCGACGCCTCCGCAACCAGTCCCGCGCCCCCACCTGCGGGAAACGTCGCTCCCGGACCCCCGAGCAGCACGTCGAGCACCGCGTTGCGCCGCTCACCGTCCCGTGCCAGCCGCTCCGACTCCACCGCCTGGTAGGCCTCGGTGACAGCCCCGATCAGCAGATCGACGATGTCCCACAGATCACCCACGCACGGCAGCAGATCCGGCAGCGAGGCCGGATCCTTCTCCGTCACCGTCGCGATCATCGCCTCCCACAGCAGCCGACAGCCCCGCCGGTACGCGTCCTGCAGCGAGGCCAGCGGCAGCCCTTGCCCCGCCCGCGTCCGCCCGGTCCAGGTCGCGTCGGAGAGATCGATCGGCTGGTCCTGCGAACGGTCCAACATCGAGGCCACGGTCTGACGCAGATTGCGCAGGATCGTGTCCCGCAACTCCGCGGGCGCGATCAGCGCGGCGTATGCGGCGTCGTCTGTGATGATCCGCTCGGACAGACCGGTGGCGATAGCGGGCAACCGATCCGAGAGCGGCTCGGCCACGGCGGCCAGGATGTGCGATGTCTTGTCCCGGTCCAGCACCTGGCCGCCGCCTTCCTCCACCAACGACCCCGCGGCCACGCAACGCTGCGCGACCAGCATGGTAGCCCGCCCGCCCCGGGGTGTAACCCAGAACTTATTGCAATCCAACCGCAATACAGCACCGGCTGGTGGTGCACCACCTCGGACAACACCCAACCGTCCGATCGAAATCATCGGCGGCCCCGACAAACTCGTCGAGTCTCGGCGGCGTGTTGGACGGACCCGACTGCAACATCGTCATAGGCACCGCGAGACGAGTAGTTCCGAAGTCGGGAACCCGAAGACCTCCCTGCCCAAATGCGCTCGTCGAGCGGCGTGGGCGAGAGCGCCGCCGAAAAGTCCGCCGGCGGTCGCCACCGACCAGGCTTTGTTCGTCCGTGTCGGCGGTAATTCGGTTGCGGTTGTGTGCGATTGCGGTCTCCCCAGCGGACGGCATCGGCCCGCAATCCGGGGACCACCACGATGATGGGTGCGACGAGGGCGGGTTCGCCTTGCGGGGTTCCCCACGACACGATCGCCGGTACCGGCTGTCCGGGCGCCGGCCATGGCGGCGAGATGCGCTGCGCGGTGGGTCGATCGGCCGGCGCCGACAGATTCGACGGGCCCCCACTCCATGATGGGCATGACCGGGCAGCCCTCTGGAATACCCGACTGCCAAGAGCGTGGATCGGCCGGAAAGTGTTCGGGGTCACCGAGAAACCGAAGCGCCTCGCGATAGCCGAGGACCAGAGCGGCAGGGATACCGGCGGCCAGTTCGATGGGCGCCACGGGGCGTACCGATGGCGTAGGTCCTCGTAGGCGCGGTGCGGATCCGCGGCGAATGCGGGCGATTAACGACGTTCCCTTCGCGTTTGCTGCACAGCACCGATCGCATTCCTGACAGCGGAGCATGTTTGACGTGACGGTTGGCAGTCCGAGCGCACCACCGAACGCGTCTACGCCGCAGGAGGTTTCGCCGCCCCGACGCAAGCAGTCCCGCGGATTTGGTCGAGAACCGGCGCAAAGCCCGAGCCATGCACCGCCCCACCGGTATCGCAGCGGCTCAGGCGCTGATCCACAGCCAAGAGGGTGGTCGCCTTCTCGGGAACGCTCCGCTCTCAACCATGTCCCGGTTGGCTCTGCTGGGCCACCCATGCGGCGATCTGGGCGCGTGTGGTGAATTCGAGTTTGGTCAGGATGTGTTCGACGTGTCCGTTCGCGGTCCGCAAAGAAATGCGCAGCCGATCAGCGATGGCCCTGTTGGTCAGGCCGGAGGCGACGAGGTCGGCCACCTCCCCCTCCCGAATTGTCAACCGCGACTGACCATCAGCCGCGGCCCTCGGTTGCTCCCCCAGCGCATAGTCGATCGCGGCGTCGAGATCCAGTGCGGCGCCTTCGCGGTAGGCGGTGTCGAAGGACCGCTGGCCCAGGCTGTGGCGAGCGGCTTGCTTGCAGCCCTCGTGCTGATCCACAAAGTCCGGATACAGCACGGCGGAACCGCCAATCGTCCGAGAGAGGGCTCGCGCGGCACCCAGCAACACGGCCGCGCGCCGCGCGCTGCCCTCCGCTCCTACAATCCAGGCCAGTGTTTCCAGGGCTATCGCGGCCATGAACGGGTCCTTCTGCTGCCCGATCAGCCGCAGTCCCTCCCGCACCAGCCGCAGAGCCCTGTCACTATCACCCTGGCGCCACACCGCAACCGCTGTGTCGCACAAGGCATAAGACCGATGTACAGCATCGCCGTGGGACTCCGTGACCGCGAGGGCCTGCTCGTGATACGAGAGGGCCGCAGCGGTGTCCTCCCGGAATTCGTGCACCCAGCCGAGTCCGAGCAGAGCCCAGATCTGGCCGTAGACGTCGCCCTGGGCGGTGAATGACTCGAGTGCGGCCTCCAAGGGGGCACGTGCTCGCGCAGGATCGTCGCCGCTGCGGACCGCGTGGAGACCTGTGGCGAGATCCGCGAACGCGTGCACGATCGGATGCTCGGTCCGATCAGCCAGGGCCTGCGCCTGCATCACCAGTGAGGCCGCTGCCGCCAGATCGTTCTGGGAAACTGTCACGATGGTGGCGCGCCACAGTGCCTTGGCGCGTAGCACCGTCGCAGTCGTGGGTCCGCCGGCGAGGGCGCGATTGAGCCAGTACCGTGCCTCGGCCAGCTGACCGTGGGAGAACCAAAATGGTTGCAGGGCCGCCGCGAGCGACAAGGCGGCCTCGGATTCCGCCTCAGCACCGGTCAGGCAGAACTCCAGCGCCTCGCGCAGGTTCGATTGTTCGCGGTCGAGAGAGGCGATCCAGTCGAGCTGGCGCGGGCTGATCCAGTCGGCCTCGGCGCGCTCGGCGAGCCGTCGATACCAATCCAGATGGCGGCAACGGAACTTCGTGTACTCGTGGGCCTCTTCGAGCTTCTCGCGGCCGTATTCGAGCACCGTCTCGAGCAACCGGAATCGCACCAGCGAGCCCGGCCCCTCCCGGATCAGAATGGACTTGTCGACCAGGGCGGCAAGTACATCCGGCACATCCTCCGTCATCAAGTCGTCTCGGCACACATGTTCGACGGCGTCGAGTTCGAAGCTGCCGGCGAACACCGACATCCGCGCCCAGAGCGTTTGTTCGGCCGGGCTGCACAGCGAATAGCTCCAGTCGATGCACCACCTGAGGGTCTGCTGGCGGCTGGGGGCGCTGCGGCTGCCGCGCGTGAGAAGTACATACCGGTCGGTGAGCCGCCGCATGATCTGCTCGGGAGACAGCGTCCGCAACCGAGCCGCCGCCAATTCTATCGCCAACGGCAGCCCGTCGAGGCGGCGACAGATCTCGGTGACGGCGGCCACGTTGCCGTCCGTGAGCGCGAATCCTGGCACGACGGCGGCGGCCCGTTCGACGAACAGTGTGACGGCGTCATAGTGGGCCGCGTCCCGCAGTGACAGTTCTCGATCCGGGGCGGGCACGGTCAGTGGCTGCACCCGCAGCACCGCTTCGCCGTCTATGTCCAGAGGCTCGCGGCTGGTGGTGAGAATTCGTAGTTCGGGGCACGCACACAGCAAGGTCTCAGCGATCTTCGCCACCGTGTCGATGATGTGCTCGCAGTTGTCGAGCACCAGCAGCAACTGCTTCGGAGCCAGGAATCCGATCAACACATCGAGTACCGGCTTCCGTTGTGGCCGCAACCCGACGGCGGCGGCGATCACGCCGGGCAGCAGCGCACCGTCTTGCAGCTCCGCGAGCTGAACCAGCGCCACTGCGTGCGGACCCTTGCGTTGCGCACCTGCCGTGATCCGCAAGGCCAGTCGCGTCTTGCCCACCCCGCCGATCCCGGTCAAGGTCAACAGCCGCGAGCTCGTCAATAGGCTCTTGGCCTCGGTCAGTTCAACGCGCCGGCCGACAAAACTTGTCAGATCCAGCGGAAGAGCTGCCTCTGCGCCAGCCAACAAACCGGACGACTCGGGTCGTACTCGTGAGCGGTCAACGGCCGGCGGAATCAACGGAGCAGGAGCGCTTTCCTCCCGCTCAGCACCCGCCGCGGCCTGCACTGCCATGCCATCGACCGGCCACCCGTGCTCGGCCTGCAGTCGCTGCAGCTGCTCGCCCAACGCCGCCATGGAAGGCCGCTGCTCAGGGTCGCGGGCCATCGCACATTCGATGGCGGCCGAGATGTCGTCATCGATGCCGTGCACACGCAGATTTGGCGTCGGTTGCAGGGTAATTCGCGCGAATTGGGCGACCAGCTCCTCGCCGTTACGCCGCTCGAACGCCGCATGTCCGGTCAGCAACGCGAAGCAAGTAGCACCGAGGCTATAAACGTCCGCCGCCGCGGTCGGCTCCTCACCCGCCAGTACCTCCGGTGCGGTGAAGGCCGGCGAACCCGTTATCGTTCCGGTAACGGTGCGAAATCCGTCGCCAACGCGCGCGATCCCGAAATCGGTCAGTGCCAATTCGCCGTAATCGCTGATCAGGATGTTGCTGGGCTTTACGTCCCGGTGGAGGATGCCGAGCCGGTGCGCGGTCTCCAACGCCCCGGCAACCTGCACGCCCACGCGCAACGTCCCCTCCGCCGATAGCGGACCATGACGAGCAACTCTGGCAGCGAGGGAACCCCGCTGGTAGTAGGGCATTACCAGATACGGCCGACCGGACGCGGTGGTGCCCACCTCCAATACCCCGACGATGCGTGGATGTCCGGTCAGCCGGCCCATCGCCCGCTGCTCCCGGACGAACCGCTTCCGGTTGTCTTCCTCGAGGTCTGCGATCAGAACCTTTACCGCCACAATTCGATCCGACGCCGTCTGGGTGCAGTGATACACGATGCCGAAGCCGCCGCTCCCGACCTCCTGGGCATTCACGAATCCGGCAGCAGCCAGTTCCGCCGTGATCTCCGGGCCCACGGCATGGTGAGTTTCCACAGGGTCGGTTTCGCGCATCAGCTGTCCCTGCCTTCGTGACGTAGCCAGAATATCGCGCTGCCGAGCATATTGGCCTCGTTCTGTGGTGACGGCACACCGCACGAGCAACTCCATTTGATCGCAGCCATTACTGAAACCAGCCCATGGCGTCCATGCGCGAACTCTGTCGAGTCATGAAGCCCGGCTGGACGCGGTCAAAGTCGGCACCGGTCAGCGGCAGACCGTCTCGTGGACTGTGTTCAACCACGTCGTGCGACAGGCGCGTCCGCGATATGCAGGGGTCGTTCAGTCGACATTCGACCAATTCTGTTGTGCGACATGCCGATAGCAGAGAATTTCTCGGCGGTTGGGCATACTTCGGGTATCGAGGCTCGTCGCGACCGTAGTGGTGGGCGCGGCGGAATCCTTGCCGGGACCAGTTTTCGCCCAGCTGCGCCGGGATCGAGTGCCGCGGCGGGACCGGCACGTGATTGTGGGGTGGTGGATGGCGTTGGGTACTGCGGTGCCACCCAGCAGCCCGGCAGGCGAACCGCTCACTCACTCGCGAACACGCGCATCAGGTGAGCCGCGGCCGGCCGCAGGCATTCGGTTACGCCAACGGCGGTAGGCCCCGCCGGTGACCAGCAGGATCCGGTACGCGGAAACCAGAATCATCATGACCGCCATCAGCGCGGCGTCGAATATCGCGATCGGAGCCCGGGCGATGCGCTTGAAATTGCGGCGCAGCATGATCGCCGAATTGGCCAGTGGCGTGGAATGGTGTTCATCGTGCGACGGTCTCCATGGCGTGCCCGGTCAGGGCAAGGAAAACTCAGGGATGCGAACGGAAGCTCTTCGGCCTCGACTCGTTGCGGCGGGCGGCCGGGGAAAATCACTGACAGTCCGGTCAGGTGCGGACTTCCTGCACTGCGGCCCCGGCTCGGACCTCGAGGATGGCGAGCAGGACCATCCGGCACACGGACATGCCCGACAGATGTCCAGGCAACGTCAGCACTGTTTGCGCCTTGGCTCGGCGGCATTCCTGCACGAGATCGACGAATGCCGGGGGCAGTGTGGCGCTCTGCGGTGCCGGCTCGTGGAATACGGTGCCCAGCGCATACCCGAGTGAGCTGGCGGCGGCCCTCAATATGCTATCGCTGGAATTCGTGTCGCGATCACTCAGCAGGTCATCGCGCACGTATCCATAGGCAAGAGGCAGCAAAGCAGTCATCGAAAGCACCGGGCTTCCTGGTCGGTAGGCCACGAGAGGGTTATCTCCAGCGGCCGGGAGGGTGTGTCATCTGGATCTGTCAGCCCGGGGGCGGCATGTGGGCACCCTGTGGCATCGCTTTCGGTATGCGGGCGCGGCTGATGCGCTCACGGGAGTGGGCGGGTTGGAAAGACCACGGAGACAATGCCCTCCGGTTGCTGGGCATTCGGCGGGACCATGGAAACCTCCGCGATCGGTCCGGTGGATTTCGCTCCAGCATCGTCCGTGCGGAGTACTCTCACGACGGTTGAATGGCCGTGGTGACATACCTATTTTTGGCCGAGCGGCAGCGATTGTCGGTTGACAGCGGGCGTGCACGAGTTGGTTGGTGGCCCCGGATTTGTGCCACCACGCAGGCGAAACCCGCTGCGATAGCGATGCATGACGGGCATATGTTTGTTCCTCGCCCAACTAGTACTCCAACATCACTTCGTGATGTTTGCCTGTCTTCGCTGGTAGTGGGCTTGTTTGGCGCGGTGTTGATGTCTTCGTCGCCAGGTCGACCAGCGATATGCCAT
>NZ_JBEXYE010000032.1:0-48442 GCF_040630785.1 Nocardia sp. NPDC005746 | reverse complement strand
CCGGGTTCGATTCCCGGCAGCTCCACCAAGGCCCTCTGATCTGGAGTACAGGTCAGGGGGCTTTTTCATTCGCCGACCACCCGCAAATGCGTTGCCGTGGGCACATTTTGGGCACGCCGCTCAGCGGCAGCTCGAAAACCCGTGCCCATGCGCCCGGCGACGTCGTCGAGGTCGTCGTCGAACAGGTGCCCGTAGTTGTCGAGCGTCATGGTTGCCGACTTGTGCCCGAGCTGACGTTGAATGGTCTTCACGTGCGCACCGCTGGCGATCATGAGGGACGCCGCGGTGTGGCGGAGCTGGTGTGCGGTCACGCGCGGAAAGGTCGCTGGGCCAACCTCTTCGCCGTCATCGTCCCGCGGCACCGACGCCGCGATGCATCGGCCGACGGCCTTTGTGAACCAGTTCGTCGTAGTCGGTGGGCGAATCGGCGTTCCGTCCTCGCGTGACCAAATGAGTTCGGCGGGGTTCTTCTGGGTCTCGACCGCGGGGCGTAAAAGTTCGGCCACCTCGGCGGGCACCGCGATGGTCCGCTGTTCCCAGGTCTTCGGCGTGCCGATCACGCTGCGTGAGTTGACCTTCGACGCAGACCGCGCGACCCGAATACGCCGGCGGTCGAGATCGACATCCCGCGGGCGCAGCGCGGCCATCTCGCCCCATCGCATTCCGGAGTACGCGAGCAGCATGACGATCTCGGCTCCTTTGCTGCACTCATTCGCGAGGGCGGCCACTTGGTCGTGCGTGAGATAGACATGATCGACCGGCACTCGGCGGGGGAGAGGAACGCCCGCGGCGGGGTTCGCCGCGATCCGCCGCTCGTCCACCGCTTCGTCAAGGACGGCCAGCAGCACGCCGTGAATGTCTTCGATCGTTGACGGGGCACGGTCGATTCCCGCAATCCAGTCCCGAATCTCGGGCCGGACGATCGACGCGACTTGCCTTGTGCCCCAATACGGTTTGACGTGCACGCGCCAGATCGACTCGACTCGCTCAGACCATGAATCCTTCGTGTGCACCTGTCGCGGTAGCCACTTCTCGCCCATCTCGGCGACGGTGATCCGGCCCATCGATGGAGCGATGTACTCGCCGGTCATCTTCTGCACTTCGATGGTGGCCATGAACTTCTCGGCATCGAGCTTGCGCCGGAAGCCTCGCTTCTTGGTCGGCTTGCCGTCCGGTTTTCGATACCGGACCATGTAGCGTCTGCCCTTGCTCGTCTCGTACGGCTCGACTGTCGCCATGGGATCTCCCTTACGGATCGCAATGCCACGGGTGGCGGTCGTGGACCGCCTGTTTCAGCGTGGCACGCTCATGGAATGTCAGGCTGCGAAGCCTAATTCGGAGAGTGGGTACGTCGACCCATAGTTCGTCGGCTAGCTCGGCCTCGGAAGTTGGGGAAGCCCACATGATTGCGTCGGCGAGGCTGGCGAACGAGATGAGGAGTCTCGCGGCGAGGGCGCTGACTATTCGCTCCTCGACTGCGGCTAGGTGGGGATGGTCGGGTACCGGGCCTCGCTCAATATGAATGATCTCGTGCGCGAGGGCGCATCGCCGGGCCGTCTGATCGAGAGCTCGATCGAGGTAGACCCCATCGGCTGTCCACGACGCGCGCTGCGTACCTGGTAGGTCCGCGCTGCACGACACGCGGATGTGTGGATGGTGGCGACTCAGGTGCCGCCAGGGATTCCACCGACCATTTCGTTCAGGTAATGATCTCCCCATAGCCGAGAATTAGAACATGTGTTCGAGTGTGGTTGCTAGGGGTTCACGCAGGGTGTCCGTGTGACCAATCGTGCCAACCTGGCTAGGGGATGTTGTTCCAGTCGTCGTCGCGATCCTTGTCGGGATCTCCGTCGGCAGGGTTGTAGGCGGCCAGCTGGCGGCTTTCGTCCCACGGTGGCATCGAATCGTCGTTACCTGTCAACTTTGGAACCGGCGCAAGCGCGGGTGTCCACATGCCGGAACCGGTCGTTGGGGACTCGGCGCGGTGGAGTCGTCGGCTGATCTCGTTCAACAGGGCGTCGGTGGGCACCTCGGTCAGGTTGATCTGGAGGGGCTGCCCATCGTCGGTGTAGCCACTCAGGGCTCGGGCGGCTGCCGTCCTGACGACCTCTTCGCTGACCCCAAAGCCGCGGGCGAGTCCCTCGATGGTTTCTTGATCGGGCATCTGGCCAAGGAATGGCCGCTCGTCGCGCAGAAGCTTCGAAACCAACGATCGTGAGAGCCCGGAGGAACGGACAAGGTCGGCCTGTCGCCAGCCGCGGATGTCCAGTTGCTCCTGGATGAAACTCCGGAAGTGATGCACGGGGTCGAGCCTCTCCGATGGCGGTTTCGCGGTCCAGGCGGAGCGGGATGGCTTGTCAACCACGGCCATGTCGCCCGTTGGGGGAATCTTGTCAACTGACTATGGACGATTCTAGGCGTCTCAACCCCCGGTCCTGCACCTATTCCCCCTTTGGCGCGGTTGACATTTTGTCAACGTCTACGACACAATATGTGTCGTAGACGTTGACAACTAGGTCATAGGGGGCAAAGATCTTGAATGCCGCACTTCGTCGGCGCAGGAAATCGAAGGGAGTCTGGATGCAGGTCCGCGATCCCGACCTACTCGCGCGCTACATGGCGAATGCCGACTTCTCGCAAGCGCGCCTCGCGCGATACGTCGGATGTAGTCGCCAGTTCATCCACCTGCTCGTGTCTGGGCAGCGTCGCACATGCACGAAGCAGGTCGGCAGTCTCATTGAGGAGGCCCTCCGGGTGCTCCCGGGAACGCTTTTTGTGCCCGGAGTGTCGCCGACTACGACCCAAGGCAAGTCGAATCGGTTGACGGGCCGTGGAGCGCTGGCGGTCTCGTCATGAGCCCAGTAGCTCCCGCCATGGCAACGCCTCTCGAAGTCGCCAATGCGCTTCGCACAACCGTCGGTGCCCTCGCCAACTTGCGGTACCGCGGGGAAGGTCCGGCCTTTCGGAAGCTAGGACGCCGCGTCCTCTACTGCTGGGACGACGTCAATGCGTACTTGGACGCCGGTGCTGCCACGACGACCGGAGCGGCGTCGTGAGCTGGTGGGAGCCATACGAATTGGCGGCCGAGCGCGGATCGCACATGTACATGCACGCCGTCGGTTGCCGTTGCCTGAACTGCACGTTCACGGCCCCTACGTCTCCGGTGTTCGCGCCGGAGATCAGTATGCCCGGCGCTGGCGTAGCTATCCCCGCGCCGGGCGTCCTGTCCATCAACCCCTGAAAAAGCACGCGCCCCGCGAGGTACCAGCTCACGGGGCGCAATCCAGAGATCAAGGAGCAATCCTAATGGGGAAACACACCCTGAGCCAGCGCAGCGGGCGCGCCCGCGCGTTGGTGCAGTCCATCGTCGCGCACCACGCCGCGCGGATCGCCCGGCCGAGCGCGCCGCAGTTCGGCGATGACGACACCCAGCCGATCACCATGGCGACGCCGTTCGTGCGGAACGGTGTGCTGACCATGGACCCGGCCGCAGTGGACGCCGAGCTGCCTTGGAACGCGTGGTTGCAGAACCTGCCGCCGGTGGACGGCTGGACCTCCACGTCGTCCTGGGAAGCGCAGCACGGCTGCGCGCCGAAGGGTGGTGCGCGATGAGCCGGTCTCACATCTCCGTCAGCATGAGCATCGAACGAGGCTTCGACGTCCGCGTGAGCACCGACCGCGAGTGCATCGTTGCCGTGTTCAACTTCGGCGGGATGCTGCACCTGTCGTTCGAGGACGCGCAGGAGTTCTACGCCCAGTTCGGGAATGCGCTCGCCGTCATGACCAGCGAGCGGAAGGCCCCGCCCACCGGCACCGAATCCGGCATGACCGAACTCGACTGTGCCCTCATGCAGCCAGCACCGCAGGCCGACCTGATCAGCGTCTATGAAGCGGATCCGTGCGAGCCCAGCGAGCCCGGCCGCGACCATGCCCGCGAGGACTGTGGCTATTCGGACGGGTGCACCGGGTGCGTCAGCGAGGCCGAATCCCTCGCGGAAGCCGAGCGATGGAACACGGCCACCGGAGGTGCGGCGCTGACCGATTGGGAGCGCGAGTTGCTGGCACGCGCGGTCGCCGAGGACGACGGCGAGGACAACCCCGAGGACGACGGCGCCGCCTGGGACCGCGCCATCGCGGACGAGGGCGGTGCGCGATGATGCCGAACCTTCAGGACGACGCGGCATGCAAGGGCCGTGAAGGGCTGTTCTTCCCCGTCGGCCGGATCGACAACGACGCACGGCGTGAACTCGCCGCGGACGCCGTCGCCATCTGCGGGGCGTGTCCGGTCCGGGCGCAGTGCGCCGCCCAGGCGCTCAAGTCCGATATCCGGCACGGCGTGATTGCCGGTGTCGACATGGGCGACAGCACCAGCAGCAACGTAACGCGGCGACTCGCCCGCGCCCGTGCGCAGCTGGAAGCCGTGGCCCGCGGGCAAGCCGCGTGACCGCCCCGACCGAGCCCGGCGTCTATTCCGGTGTCCCCGAGTCGATCTACCACGCCGACCGGGGCTCGATCTCCAGCAGCCAGGCCCGCCGCCTGCTGGAAATCACCCCGGCGGAATGGAAGTGGGAGCAGGACCACCCCGAGACCCGCGTCCCCACCGAGTCGATGGAGCTGGGGACCGCGGTGCACACCGAGGTTCTTCGCAAGGGTGCGCGGTACGTGCAAGTGGACGCTCTGAACTGGAAGAAGCCCGCGGACCAGGAGCGGCGCAAGGCCATCCGCGCTCGCGGTGAGGTGCCTTTGCTGCCTCCGCAGGTCGACCAGGTGCGGGCGATGGCCGCGGCCGTGCGTGAGCACCCCGTGGCCGGGCCGCTGTTCACCAGTGGGGCACCGGAACTGAGCGCGTACGCCCGTGACCCGCAGACCAGGGTGATGATGCGGGCCCGCACCGACTGGCTACGCGAGGCCGCCGGCGGGCGCGTGGCCGTGGACCTGAAGACCGATGAGTCATCCGACCCGGACGAGTTCGAGAAGGCCGTGGCCCGCTGGGGCTACCACATCCAGCAGCCCTTCTACGAGGACGTTTTCGAGCTGGCTGGCCTGCCGCTGTCGGCATGGCTGTGGGTGGTCGTGTCCAAGCGGCCGCCGTACCTGGTCAGCGTGAACGAACTCCCGCCTCGCGCGACCGATCTCGGCCGCGAGTCCAAGCGCCGGGCGCTCGACATCTTCGCGAAGTGCACCGCGGCCGATGAATGGCCCGGCCACGCGCCCGTGATCCATCAAATCGACCTGCCCCGTTGGGCTTACAAGAACCAGGAGTACCGCCCGTGAGCGCCGAAATCGCCACCACCGAAGACCAGTTCGTTCCCGCGCTCGGCTCCGGGTTCGGTGACCCGCTGGGCGCGGTCAGCATCTACCTGGACGTGATCGACACCGCGTACAACCTCGCGGACAAGTTGTGCCGCACACCGCTTGTCGGCACCGTGTACCGCGGCAAGCCCGCCGATGCGGCCGTGGCGATCCTGTACGGCGCGGAAATCGGGCTGAACCCGATCCAGTCGCTGCAGCAGATCTTCACCGTGCACGGCACCCCGGCCATCTACGCCCGCACCATGGTGGCGCTGTTGAAGCGCCGCGGCTACCGCTTCCAGACCGTCGAGGCGACCGCCACCGTGGCGACCGTGACCGGCACCGCGCCCGGCGGGGACGTCGAGACCTGCACTTGGACCATCGACCGCGCCATCCAGGCCGGGTACGTGCCGCAGATCGACCCGAAGACCGGCGATTACGCGGTCAACACCAACGGCAAGCTCGCCGGAAACATGAAGTACCTGACGGACTCGGCGAACATGCTGTACGCCAAGGCCGCCGCCGAGGTCTGCCGCCGCCTGGCCCCGGACGTGCTGCTCGGAATCTCCCGCACCACCGAGGATCTGGAGTCCGAGCCCGCGCCAGCCCCGGTGCGGGTCGCCTCTGAACGCGTCTCGGCCGCCGAAGTGCTCGGCGAGGACGCCGCACCAGCACAGCCCGTAGCCGTCGTTGAATGGGCCGGTGACCGCCCGGCCGAGGCCGCCGAGGCGACGCCGGAACCCGAGCAGCCCGCCGAGCAGCCGCCCACAGATGATGCCGCCGAGAAGCAGCGCGCTCGGACTACGCGGCGGATGACCAAGGCGCAGTCCGAAGTCATCGGCGGGCACCTGGCCACTCTCGGCGTGGCCGAGGAGGCGCAGCAGCTGGACTTGGCCTCCCGGATCCTCGGCCGCGAAATCACGACCGTGAAGGACCTCACCTACGACGAGGCCGAGACCCTCGCCGCCGAGCTGGCCGACGCGCGCGCCACGGACGGCGGTGCGGAATGAGCACCGATCACCGCGCCGCAGCGCTGAACGCTCTGGAGAACGCCGCGAGTACCCCCTACTCGGACGCGATCGCCTACACCAGTGAGGCCGCCGCGCATGCCCTGCTGTACGCGGGCGACCAGCTGGCCGCGTTGGTCGAACAGCAGAAGCTGCAGATGTTGATCTCGGCGTACGTCACCGCGGCCGTACCGCTGAACGACGAGGAGCGCCAGGCGATCCGGAAGCACATCAAGGCCGCGCTCGGCCTGGCGGGCGGTGCGTGATGCCCCTGGCTTCCGATTCCGGTGCTGTCATGCGTGCTGTCACGCGTGACTCACTGGACGCGTTCGCGGGAGGTGCCGCGAGGTGACGTGGTTCAAGGTCGATGACGGCTTCTGGTCGCACCCGAAAACGGTCGGGCTGTCGGATTCGGCTGTCGCGCTGTGGGTGCGGGCGGGCGCGTACGCCTGCCAGCACCTCACCGACGGCGTGATCGGCACGCCCGTACTGCGCATGGTGGGCGACAAAGCGGCCGCCGAGGAGCTGGTGGCCGTTGGGCTGTGGACCGAAACAGCAGGTGGCTACGTATTTCACGATTGGGCCGAGTACCAGGAAACCAGTGCGACGGTGAAGGACCGGAGGGCGGCCGCCCGGGAGAGGCAGCAGCGCTCGAGGGCTACGCGGGAGGCCAAAAAGACTGCCGTGCCGCCTGATTCGAACGGGTCTGTCACGTCGGATGTCACGCGTGACAACACGCGTGAGTCTTCTACCCCCGACCCGACCCGACCCGACCAGGTAGTTACTGACGTAACTACTTCCCCCCTTACCCCCCAGCCCGGCGGCACCTTGGTGGCGCTGCGACCCACGAAGGGAAGGGCCATCGCCGAGCGATGGAACGAGACCGCCCACTCGGCAGCCGCGCACGCCATCGCCCGAAAGTACGAAGAGCACTCGGGCGCAGCCGTTCCCGGCAAGGTGCTCACCGAGATCGCCCAGCGCATCGACGACTGCCTCGAATCGGGCATCGATTCCGACCAGATCGTCCGCGGGCTCGTTGCCTGGTCCGAGTCGCCCATCACGGCGACTTCGCAGATTCCGTCCTTCGTCCACAAGGCCAACAGCGGCGGCAAGCAGCGTGGCCGCGGCAAGCCCAGCGCGAAGGCTGTGGACGCGATGGCCGTTGCCGAGCAGCTGATCAATGAGGGGATGACGAATGGCCGTTGAGATTTCCGCCAGCCAGAACGCCATGCGCGCCGCTGCGGCGGCCTGGTCCCGGGCCCGCATCTTCGACGACAAACTCGGCGACGCCGACGCCGCCCGGATCGCCGCCTGGGCCGAGAGCGTCGAACGTTGGCGGCTCGACGTTTCGGACCTGCTCGAGGGCGTCACTCGCTTCTACGAGGGCGAGACCGCCGGCCGCACCATCGGTGTCGGCGACCTGCTGCACCACGCCCGCGAATCCCGGCGCCAGCGCGCCGAGCGGGAGAAGGCCGCCGAGGTGCGCTCCGAAGTGACCGCTGCGGCCGCGCTTCCTCGCGGCTACTCCGGGCTGCCGATCGGCGCCGAGGGCGCGCCGGTCTGGGCGGCCTACGACGTGCACGGCGCGATCGACCGCGAGTGCCCGCGCTGCCACGCCGAGCCGAACGGCGCGTGCGTGACCGGGCGCGGGACTGCGCAGAAAATTCCGTGCCTCGAGCGGCTCAATGCGATGGCTCACGCCGGAGCGTTCGGGGGTGGATTGTGAACACACTCTCACCCGAACAGGTTTCGCTCGCCAGCATCGCGGCATTCGGCCGATCGTTCCCGTGGGCATCCAGGTGGCCGGAAGCGGTGCGCCAAGATCAGCCTGAGGCGCAGCGGATCACCCGCTCGGCGTTCACGACGAACGAAAGGGCGTTGCTGCTGAAGCTGCGGGGCCTCGCGGCAGAGTTCCTGGCGACGCCTAAGCGGGCGGCCGAGACCTACGACTGCGGCACGCGGTCCGGAGGCGGCGGGGAGTTCCATTTCCGCTGCACCACAACCACGGTCATTGGCACGTGGCACGAATGGCACCCGGTCGCCTGGTGGGACAACGGCGAACCGAAGCAGTGGCGAGATGGCGCGCTACTGGCCGAGGCAAAGGTCACCTACCGCCGACTACAGCAGTGGGCCGAGTCCATGCCGGCGTCGATTCGTGAACACGCGCACGCCTGGGACCGGGCCTATCCCGTGGACACGAGCGACCCCATCGCCCTCACCGCGCTGGCCGTGAGCCTGCTCGTCGATGACGCCTTGACGCCAGCGCCGAAGCCCGAACCCCGTTGACCTGCTGGAGCTCCTGGAGGAGATGAGCAATGCCTGACCGAGACCTGATCGCCGAAGCGCGCGCGGCGTTCGCGCGGTCCAGCCGTCAGCGGCACACCTGGGAGTGTGGCAACCGCACCAAGATCGGCGTGCCGGAGTTGGATGCCTGCGACTGCCCGGAGGCGGCCGACCGTGCGCCCAGCGTGCTCGACACCGTGGCCGAGGCCGTAGGGGAGTGGCCAGATGAGCGCTGACCGCCGCCCCTGGTTCGCGGACTTCGACGACGCGCACGCCCGCGGATCGCGAATGGCCGCCGCACCCTGCTGCGCCACGCTCACAGTCGGCGCGACCGATCCCACGTGCGGATGCCGCAGCACAGGCACCGCGCCCGAGGCCCCCGCCCAGCTCGTCGCCCCGACGCTGAAAAGCATCGTCGGCGGGGCTATCTCGCTGATCGACGCCATCACCACCAGGAGGGCCGAACGATGACCGGTCACGCCATTCTCGAACTGCCCTGGACGGCACCGCCGCTCAGCATGAACGACCGCGGGCGGACGCCGGGCGCGCGATACGCGCACGCCCGCAGGGTGGCCGAGGTCCGCGGTACGGTACACCGCCTCGCGCAGGCCGCCCAGCTGCCGCGCGGCCTCGACCACGTCACCGTGCAGCTGCACTACCGACCGCGCGACCGGCGCCGGCGGGACACCGACAACCTCACGGCCACTGCGAAACCGGCGTACGACGCCCTCGCGGCCGGGACGAAGGCGCACATGGCCAAGCCGGAACCGATCATTCACCCCGCAGAGCGCGGCCAAGGCGGCGTGCTGTGGCTCGAAATCACCTGGGAGGCGAAGTGACCGAGGCGTTCATTCCCGACCACGAACTGAAGCTGCTGCGGCGGCTCTTGGCTGATCTGCCCCAGCTCGCTGTTGACCTCGGCGACACCAGAACCAAGCAGGCCCGTCTCGGCGAGGTTATTCGGCGGCGGCAGCAGCACCGGCCGTCCGAGCAGCCGCTGCCGGTCCACCTCGGCGCGGCGGCCGTCGCAGACGAGCTCCGGAACGAGCTCGTCGGCTGGGTGCGGTTGGTGTGTGAGCAGCGCGCGGTTGTCTACGAGGGCTTGGCCGATACGGGTAGCCTCGCCAGATGGCTTGCCCGACACGTCTACTCACTGGCCATCACGGAGGGTGCGGGGGAGTGCTACCGCGAGTTGCGCGCGATCGCAGACCAGGCGGAGCGGATCGTGTGCCCGCCAGCGGTCGCCATCGTGGTCGATGACGCCAAGCTGACTCGCGCCCGGGCGATGGCGCTCAGCGCGTCCGGAATCGCCACGCTCGCTCAGGAGCTCGGCGAGGAGTACCGCAACCTCACCCGGCGCCGCGTGCACGTACTGAAGGAGGCGGGCGAAATCGATCCCGTCCCGGGGCCGTGGCGACCGGATTGGCCGATGTTGTTCGCGGTCGGGGAGGTACTTGACTCGCACCTGCGAGTGCCGATCCGGGATCGGCATGCCAAATCCTGCTGGCGGAAGACCTGCGGACAGGCTACTCAAGGAGGTCGTTGAGTTTCTGAACGACAAGGACAGTCCGACGTTGGGCATAGTGCGCAGGTCTGCAGGTGTGTGAAGTACAGTGTGAAGTATGGCGGGAGTTGTGTTGGGAAGCCCATTCGGTTCGGAACCGCTGGACGAGGTGCCGCTTGCCCGTCCACCCCTGGCTCAGGTCCTCGCTCAAGTGCGTTTTGCGAAAGTGTCTCAGCTGTGGGTTGGTGATGCCGCAGCGAGAGAGTTCATCGGGCGTGTAGGTCATGAGTATCCGATCTTCGACCATAGGATGGAGACTGGGTTTCAGATCGGACCCGATGGAATTCAGCCGGTGCCGCAGGCTGCTCCGATCTGGCAACTCCAGAGTCGGGATCGTAATTGGATGATCAACTTCGGCAGTGATTTCTTCTCTCTCACGGCATTGAAGTACACCAGTCGATCCGATTTTGTGAAGCGACTCCTGGATTCCTGGGAGGTTTTTGCGAACGTAATCGAATCGGTTCGCCACGAACGTGTTGGAATCCGATACACCAACCGAATTTCCGGTGGTGTTGCGATAGATCAGCTGCCTGAGCTGGTGCGACCTGAAATGCTGGGCGAAGCCGCGGCGTCAATAGCCCCCGTCGAGCGGCGGCATTCTATTAGCGAGGCGGCATATACTTTAGGCGGTCGAGAAGGGTTTCATGCGCGATGGGGACTATTGCCTGCCGGTGCCGCATTTGACCCGACCGTTCCGACGGTGGACACGCCGAGTTGGGTGCTGGATATGGATGCCTTCATGAACTATGAAGACAGCTTGTCGCAGCTTCAGCCCGGTGAACTTGCTGAAAATATCAGCCATCTGGCTGGCCGTGCGTATCGATACTTCCGATGGACGGTCACCGAGCAATTCCTCGAAGTATTTGGAGGAAGCGAAGATGCACGCGGTTGATCAAGAACTCTGGCAGAGGTCGATTCCAGAAGAAGAGTGGACTGGGAACCAGCCCCCTGGGCGGAGCGGCGCGTCTAAGCTACCCAAATTCGGTGTGTCCTTGCTGGTGGTGGCAGGCATCTTCACTGGTGGCGGAGGTACGACCCAGGCATCTCCCGTACGTGAACCGCAGGCGTGGTGCGGGTATGTAGGCGATCGAACCTCGAACCGTCGAGTTATGCAGGCACCAGCGGCGCCGACCGGCGTAACTCACGCGTCCCAGGACATCGGCAAGGTGGAGGCCCTGCGAACGCAGGGTGCAGCCGCGATGAGTACGAAGGACGCTGTTCGATGGCTCCATGAGTCCTCCGGGCTGACCTGGGATCAACTGGGGCGCGTGTTTGGAGTGTCACGTCGTGCCGTCCACATGTGGGCAAGCGGCAGCCGGATGAACGCCAGCAACGTTGAGACCCTCCACGAGTTGATCGCGGTGGTCCAACAGCTTGGTGCTGACACGCCAGAGGAGCGGCGCAGTGCTTTGCTGGCCGCCGATGCGGACGGGCTGAGCCTGGTGGACAGGTTTCGGAGCCGCCACCGCAGCGGCCCGGGGGACGTATCGGGAGCGATGGAGTCGCCGGATTTCTACCTCGGTGCTCAACACGGAGACGTTGCGCGACAGTAGAATTACGCAGATGTTGCTCGACACGGGAATTCGATCAGATCCGTATCCTCTGATCGAGGAGGGGCACTACAAGCGGTGACCGACGCAGGAGCTGGGGTAGACACCAAGGTTCCGCTGCTCAGGGGGTTCCAGCAAGGTGATGTCCTCGATGGCCTCACCGAAGTTTGCGTCCTCACGGCTAGCGGGTGGGATCCGATCAACGTGTCGGATGGCGTTGCGCTGATCAGCCAAACATGCGACATCGTCCAGGAGACCAGAGCATATGTGCAGGTAGCGAAACTCGTTCCCCTTCGCGAGAGCGATGCGAGCCTTGCACGAAGCGGGCGACGTCCCCGCTACGCGCACTTGCCAGAGTTCGGAACCGACTGGTTTGCGGACCTGGAAGTGATTGCGACGGTTCACAAGTCGGTGATCGCACCACTCTCGCCGAAGAGAGGTGTCGCCACCGACATGGCCATCCGCAAGTTCAGCGCCGCGGTCGCTCGCAAATTCGGACGCTTCGCCTTCCCCGATGAGGTCACGCCTTGGCTGAGCAACTTGGAGAAGTTCATTCGCACCGGTGTTGGGAAGCAGAACTCGGCCTTTGCCGAGGTTATGCGTGACGTTCTCGAGCTCCGGATCGAGTCCATCGGTGGCTGGGGTGATCCACCGTATGAGCTGAAGCTCCTCGTAGTTGTAGAGCCAGGCGTGATGCCTGTCTACGCGGATGGTGACGAACCCGATCTTCCGCCGCAACTTGACAGTTGGCTGTTCCCCGACGCCGGCGTTGTGCGCAAGCCCAAGGAGATCGCCGATCGAATCCGGACGATCAACGACCCAGCTGAGAGGTATTTTCTCTGGGATGCCTTCGCGAGCGCTCTGGCTGGGTTGTGCCAGCCACCTGCTGACGCCTCTCCCGAGGTTCGCGCGGCCGTACTCGGCGGTGAGATTGTTGCTGAGCCGATCTCCACAGATGAACTCACCTATGCCCGCTACCGCCGAACCGAGATTCTCGACGTTGATGATCTTTGCTGATCATGCTGGTTGCTGAAACCTTCCGCTGGCGTGTCGAACTCGGGTGATCTTGTTACGGACACCCCAGGTGCTACGCTGAGCGCGTAGCGCGTGAATTGTCCGCGCAGCACGTCCACTCCGGGCACTGAATCCTCAAGGCCACCACGGGCAGCCCGTGCGTGGCCTTCGCCATTCCCGCACCCTGCACCGGCCATCGAGCACCATCCGGGCATCGGGCGTGAGTCCAGGGTGCAACCAACACTACGAATTCCCGCGGTCACGATCGCGGCAACATCCCGAGTCTCCCCTGTGAGCCTGCCGCGGATGACGCAGACAACCCTGACCACTCGGGGCTCCGGCCGGTCGAGGTTCGGGACCATCGCCGCACCTTGTAGTCCAGCGCCCAACGATGGCGCGAGCACAAGGTTCGCAATACGCGCTTCCCCCACCAAGAGAAAGGAAGGTCGCGTGACTGTCGTACGCGAGATCGCATTGAAGAAGGACGAATCGCTACTGGTGACATGGATGGCTGAGCCGTTCCGCTACGCGCGCTTGAAGACCGCGGCAGCGAACTACAGCTCGTATCTGTTTGACCTCAACATCCCGCACGTCGTCAGCGGCGTCGAATACACCCAGGTCGAAATCAAGTTCGACAACGTCCCGTACTACGCCACCAACTACGAGGTCACCGGCATCAGCGCTACGGGACAGCGCCGGTTCTTCCGCGGTGTCGGCCGCTCGTTCTGGGGCGGCCGGACGATCAAGGGCCTGCTCGTCTGGGAGCTGCCCCAGTTCGGCGCGGGATACGAAATTGTCGATTGGGGTGGCATCGCCGTACCCGACGACCGGCCCGCTTAACCCAAAAACGCCACAACCCCACAGGAGCATCACATGTGGTCCACCATGTCCGCCGCTGCCCAACAGGTCGACTGGTCGGTCGTCAGCCGCGCCGTTGTCGACATCGTCGCCCAGATCGGCGGCGCACTGATCCGCGTCATCTCCCGATGAGCCCGACCGTCGGGCGCGTCGTTCATTATCAGAGTTACGGCACGCCCGGCGGCGAGCACGTGCCCGCGCCGCAAGCGGCCATCGTGACCAAGGCTGAGGGCTACCTCGTGAGCTTGGCCGTGTTCTACGACAACGGGATCAGCTTCAAATCCGAAGTGCCGCACGCCGAAAACGACGAGCCCGCCGCCGGGTGCTGGAACTGGCCGCCGAGGGGATGACGTGGAACTCCACTATCCGATCCTCGTCCTGCCGTTCGCCTGGTGGCCGACCACCCTCGCCACGCTGATGTACGGCCCCCGCTAGGCCACAATCCCGACGGAGATCCCAACAACCGTAAGTCCGATGCCGAGGAGAGCCCAACCCAGGTCGCGAACAGCGGATCCAGTCTGGATGGACTCGAGTTTTGAAATCGCTTCTGCCACAGCTATTTCAACATCCTCCATCGTGACCGCGGGGTTCTCGCGAACACTATGAATGTGCCGCTCTAGCGCATTGATTTCCACTTGCTGTGCTTGCGAAATCTCCACCAACCTGGCGACCTGGCGCTCGAGCGGCAATGTCACGTCGATTGGGTATGACTTTTCCGCTGTCGCTGTGAGCGTTGCGAACCCGCCGAAGGTGGCTCCCTCGATCGTGTGGGTTTGGGGGCCACTGAGTCGCGCTCTGATCTCGGAGCCAACCTTCGCAATGGCGCTGCGCCACTGTGTGAACCGTCCGGTCAGCCTGTGCCAGGCGTAGACCAATCCGCCCGCGGTGATCAGCGAGCCGAGCAACTCCAATACGTCACCAAAGGTTTTCACCCGCCTACGGTATGCAGGTTCTGCCCGGTTCGTGGCTCATGCCGAGCATTCAGGGGGTGAGGATGGTTCGCCGAACTACAACGCAACGTGGCCTCGGCTGGAAGCACGAGCAACAGCGCACTGCCCTCGGTCGGCACCGCGACGGCGCGCGCTGCTGGTGGTGCGGCGAACCGATGTACCGCGACGCCGCCCGCAACCGCGACGGCGAGAGCCTGGCCGCCGACCCTCGCATGCCCGAGCTCACGGCGGTACACAGGCCGACCGCCTGCTACATGGCGTGTGCAACAAGCAGCGCGGCGACGGATCACGTGACCACCTGCGGCCGGCGCTAACCCGGACTCGGGGTGGATGTCCGGGCAACGTCCTCGACTGGCGGATCAGTAGTCGTACGTGATGCGTGTTGGTTCAGTGCGGGCGCGCGCCCGTTCTGCCCTCATCGCAATCTCGGCATCGTCGTTAAGGCGTCGCGTACTTCGGTACAGGAAGCGGATGTTGCCCAGAGCTCTGATGAAAAGCCCCGTGCCGAGCCCGATGGCAATGGCAGAAATTCCTAGACCGGTAGCGCTTCGGTCATACAGATAGTTACCGACGGCAGCAACGACTGCGAGAACAGTGCCAACGAAGCTCAAGATCGTCTCGCTACGTAGTTCGCGAGCGAGTTGTCTGTCAGCTGCTTGTTCGTCCGCTGACTCGGATGGCTGCGACGCAGCGCCTTCGGCGGTACGAATCTCAGCCAGCGCACGACCGATCGACCGATCGACCGTATCGATTCCATCGACTTCGTCGGGCCAGGTACTCCGGACCTTGACCAGCAAATCAAGTCGATCGTAGGGAGTCTTCTTAGTGTTCCGGAGCAAGAACGCACCAGCGATCAGTGCGGCCGTGATGGTTGCTACCGGTGCACCGAGCGATAAGAAGTCCTTCCACGACACACCACCCGTTTGAACAGGGTCTGCTGCGAGCCAAGCGATCACGCTGTGATCCTGCCAGGAACCAATTTCGCAGGCAGAATATTCGACCCCCGGGTCGCCTGACTTCGTCGCGGTAATCAGGGACTCTTTGTATGTGCTGCCATTCCTGATGTGAAGGGGTGCCCAGACTGTGACTCGTACCCGGCTGCGTGTCTGCGCAGTCGTGGGTTGCCCTGAGCTGCAGGTCCTCCCGCGGTGTGCACGGCACCAGCGTGACCAGGAGCGACACCGGCGGCAGACCACGCCGACCAAGGCGACGCGCGACTGGGGCGAGCGACAACGGCGTGCGGCCGTGGTGCGTCTTCATCGTGAGCGACATGGCGATTGGTGTCCCGGCTGGCGACGGCCTGGGCACTTATCCACAGACCTCACAGCAGACCACCGGCACGCGATCGCCGCGGGCGGCCGCCCCGATGGGCCGCTCGATGTGCTGTGCCGAAGTTGCAACTCCCGCAAGCGTATTCGCTAGTTCCTGTCAAGTGTTTGCTGACGATCTGCTCGAATAGAACGCGCGTACCGTTAATTCTCCGATACCCCAGGGGGGTACCCCCCATGGGGGCCCGGAGCGCCACCTACGGGGAGGGCGCTCGGGGGTTTGGAGGGTTCAAAAGCCCGGACCGGCCGGGGGAGGGGGCGGCGGGCGGCTGCCGATCAGCCGACCCGGAGCTCGACCCCGTCGGTCGCAATCGGTCAGTTACCCTGCGGCTCGGCCTGTTCGGGCGATGGGGTTACCCCCGGCCGCTCGACCCGGTAGCGTCCTCGGAATTGCCTGACCGAGGGGGTTGCATTGGGTGCATCAGCGTTGAAGCAGCCGCGGGTGATCGTCGCCGCGGCCGCCGTCGTTGTCGTGGTCGCCGGTCTCGCGGCCTGGCTGCTCGTCGGACGTTCAGCGTCCGCCGAGAGCCGCGACGACAAGATGGTCGCCGCCTGCCAGCAGAGCGCGACCGCCCGACTCACCTCGCCCAGCAGTGCGACATTCGGCCCCATGGAAGTCGAGCCGCTCACTGCGCCCGGCGAGTACACCCACAAGATTTCCAGCTGGGTTGAATCCAAGAACGGCCTCGGCGCGACGCTGCGGTCGACGGTGGCCTGTCACCTGCGAGTCGACCCTCTCGGCAACGTCCTGGTCGTCTCGAATGTGACCAGCAGCTAAGCCCTCTCGGTTCACCAGCGCCCCATCCGGCCGGCATCGCGATGATGTCGGCCGTTGTCCTGCTTGCCGTAGCGCGATGCTGCGGAGGAGGTGCGCAATGCGTGGAGGTGCACGCAACCGCTCAGGCCCGCAACCGGATCCGCGCTCGGCGCGGTCGGACCGGCGCGGCCTGCAACTGACTGCGCTGCCCAGCGAGGGCTACTCGGGTGACGTGCCCGAGTTCCCGCTGCCGCGGCCGAAGGTCCGCGAGAAAGCGCTCTGGCGCCTGATCTGGACATACCCGCAGGCGGTCGCCTGGGCCCGCGAGCCGTGGCGGTGGGAAACCGTTGCCATGTACGTGCGCTGGAAGGTGCGCGCCGAGCTCGCCGACGCGACCGCCGCCGACGCCACGGCGATGCGCCAGCTCGGCGACCAGATCGGGCTGACGCCGGCCGGACTCAAGGAGAACGGCTGGTGCATCGCCGTCGACGAGGTCAGCCACGCTCGCGCTGCGGCCGTGGAGAAACCCCCGGCTGCAACACCTTCGGCGCCTACCCGCCGCTTGCGGGCAATGCCCGGTGGCGGCGCCTGAAGGCTGGCGCGTCGACTGGCCGACGCTCGGCGACATCGGTGATGCCTGGGTACGCCAGCATTGCAGGATTCCCGACGGTTACCGGCGCGGCGCCGAATTCGCCTGGTCGGATTGGCAATTCTGGTGCGCGGCCAACTACGGGCGCGTCCGTGAGGGTGTCGCGTGGCCGGCGCCTGAACAGCCGCTGTTCAATCAGGCGTTCGTCTACCGGCGCGTCCAGATCGTTGCCCCGCAGAAGACCGGCAAGGGCCCGTGGGCGGCGTCGATGGCGTGCCTCGAGGCCGTGGGACCGTCGCAGTTCCTCGGCTGGGCAGAAGCCGGAGACGGGTGGGCATGCAGCGAGCATGGTTGCGGCTGCGGCTGGGAGTACGAATATCTGCCCGGTGAGCCGATGGCCATGCGGCACCCGTCGCCGGTGCTGCAGCTGACCGCCACCAACGAGGACCAGGTCGGCAACGTGTACCGTCCGCTGACCGCGATGATCAAGCTCGGGCCGCTGTCGGACCTGATGGCCGTGCGCGACACGTTCATTCGCATCCTGGGCGACGCGGGCGGCGAGGACTTCGACCGCATCGACGCCGTCACCTCGAGCGCCAACGGTCGAGTCGGCAATCCGATCAGCTGGGCGCTGCAGGACGAGACCGGCCTGTACACCAAGCGGAACAAGATGGTCGCCATCGCCGAGCACCAGCGCCGCGGCGCGGCCGGTATGGGCGGTCGGACGATCGAGACCACGAACGCGTGGGATCCGGCCGAGAACTCGACCGCGCAACGTACCTGGGAGTCCAAGGCGCCCGACATTTGGAAGTTCTTCCGGATGCCACCGACCGGGCTGTCGTGGGGCAACAAGCGCGAGCGGCGCAAGATCCTGCGCCACGTTTACGCCGGTAGCCCCTGGGTGAACCTGGATTCGATCGAGGCCGAAGCGGTCGAGCTCGGCGAGACCGATCCCGCCCAGGCCGAACGGTTCTTCGGCAACCGCCTGGTCGCCCGCGCGGGAACCTGGCTACCGCAAGGCCTCTGGGAGAGCCGCTATGCAGCAGATATGGCTACCTAACCCGCCATCCGGGACCGCGGTCTGCGCAGGGTTCGACGGCAGCGAGAACAACGACTGGACTGCACTGCGCTGCGAAACCCGCGACGGTCTGCAGTTCACGCCGCGGTACGGTCCGGACCGCCGGCCAACGATCTGGGCGCCCGAGGAATGGGGCGGCCGCATCCCCCGTGGGGAAGTGCACGCCGCGGTCGACGAGGTGTTCACCATGTGGGCGGTCGAGCGGATGTACTGCGACCCGCAGGACTGGCGCAGCGAGATAGGTGATTGGGCCCTGCGATACGGCGACGAGCACGTCATCGAGTGGGCGACGAACCGGAATTCGCCCATGTACGAGGCGATTCGCCGATACGAGATCGACCTGCAGACCGGCCGGATCCGCCAGGACGGCTGCCCGATCGCAGCAACCCACATCGGCAACGCGCGCAAGGTGGCGAAGCCGGGCAACAAGTACGTGCTCGGCAAGCCCGCCGACCACCAAAAGATTGACGCCGCGATCACTTCCATCCTGGCGCACGAGGCCGCGGCCGACGCGCGCGAAGGCGGATGGGAAGCCACCGACGGCCGCATGTTCTGTTTCAGCTGAAGGAGGTGAGCGCGAATGGTCGAGCTTCGGACGCAGCTCACCGACGACGAACGCGACATGCTCGGCAAGCTCAATGCCAAGCACCACAAGGACGCGCGTCATGACAAGCTGCTCGACGCCTATTTCGAGGGCTCGCAGCGTCTCAAGCACATCGGCCTGGCCGTGCCCGAGGAGCTCCGCATTTTCGAGCTCGTCGCCAACTGGCCAGGCATGTACGTGCGTGAGCTGAAGCGCCGATCGAAGATCAAGGCCATCTTCCGGCCAGGCCGCAACATGCGTGACCCGGAGATGCAGGAAGCGTTCACGACGAACAACCTGGCCGCTCAGGTGTCGCTGCTCATCGAGGAAGCCCGCATCTTCGGCCGGGCTTTCGCAGTGGTGGGCACGAACGACGAAGACACCGCCCGCCCGCTGGTCAGCGTCGAGTCGGCTCGACAGATCTCGGTGCTCGTCGACCGGCGCCGTCGACGCCTGGCCGCCGGATTCCGCCAGTTCCGCGAGGACAACGGCGAACGGGTTGGAACCTTGCTGTTGCCCGACAAGACCATTCAGGTCGTCGCGGGCCGTGGCGGCTGGGTGGTCGACAGTGTCGGCAGCGACGATGGGCGCGACGAGCACAAACTCGGCCGCGTGCCCATGGTGATGTTCCTGAACCGGCAGCGGCTCGGCCAATGGCATGGCGCATCCGAGATGTCCGACGTCATGGGGATCACCGACGCGTGCGCGCGGACCCTGACCAACATGGGCGTGGGTGTCGAGACCCATGCTGTACCGCCGCGGTGGGCGCTCGGCATGAGCAAAGGCGACTTCGTCGACAAGGACGGCAAGCCGCTGCCCGTGTGGCAGTCCTACTACCAGTCGATCTGGGCGACCCAGAAGTCGCCGAAGGATGCTGCCCTGGGGCAGTTCTCGGCGACGGACCTGCGGAACTTCCACGAAACCGTGAAGCTGTACGCCGGGCTGGCCAGTTCCGTGACCGGGCTGCCGTTCCGGTACTTCGGCGAGAACACCGCCAACCCCGCGGCCGAGGGCGCGATCAGGGCTGACGAGTCGCGCATCGTGTCGAATGTCGAGGACTTCAATACCCAGATGGGCGTGGGACTTTCCTGGGTGATGGCCCTCTACGAGCGATTCCGCACCGGCGAATGGCCCGCCGCCGGGGATCCGATCTCTGTCCAGTGGCGCGACCCCGCGACGCCCACCCGCGCCGAGGAAGCCGACGCGATCCAGAAACTCAACGGCGGCAACCCCGTTCTGTCCCGCGAGGGTTCCTGGGACGAGATGGGCTGGGACGAGGAACGCAAGGCCCGCGAGCGCGGCTACTTCGAGGACGAGGGCATCGACCCCGAGGTCACCCGGATCCAGCGAGAGCTAGACGCCAAGCGCGCCGCCGATACCCTGGCGAATTCCGGCGTCGATGCTGGCCTCGGCAACTGAGTTCGACGACGCACAGCGCAAGCTGTCGGTCGCGGCGATCGAGGAGATCGCCCAGCAGTGGGCCCGGACCCCGCCGCGCGATTTCGACGCCTGGTTCGCCCGCCACGTCGACCGCCTCACGAAGATCGTGACCGCCGGCCAGGCGGCCGCGGTCGCCGGCGCAAACCAATACGTCGCGGACGCCCTGGACGAGCAGGGCATCCGCGCCCCGCAAACCGGCACCCCGAACCCCGCCCGCCTGGTCGGCGTGACCGCAGACGGCCGCACCATCGACGGGCTGCTCGCACAGTCGGTCATCGGCGCCCGCGCCCGCATGGCCGAAGGGATGCCCGCCTACCGAGCCTGGCAAGAGGCCGGGCTCGAGGTGCGGCGCGTGATCAGCAACGAATTCGCCGACGCGGGCCGCGCCGCCACCGGCATCGGCATCGTGTCCCGGCTCGGCGTCGGGTACGTGCGGATGCTGACGCCGCCCTCGTGCTCGCGCTGCGTGGTCCTGGCGGGCCGGTACTACCACTGGTCGTCAGGCTTCCAGCGCCATCCGAACTGCAACTGCCGACACATCCCGTCCAGGGAAGACCACGCCGACGACATCCGCACCGACCCCGTGAAGTACTTCGAGTCGCTGACCGAGGCCGAGCAGGCGAAGGTGTTCGGCAAGGCTGGCGCGCAGGCGATCCGCGACGGCGCCGACATGTCGCAGATCGTGAACGCCCGCCGCGGCCTCACCATCATCGGCGGCCGCGCCCAGCGCACCGAGGTCTACGGCCGCCAACTGCTGACCACCAGCGAAGGCACTACGCGCCGAGGAGTGGCCGGCCGCACGATGCGGGCCCGCGGCCGCAATCCGCGGACCACGCCGCGGCTCATGCCCGAGGCGATCTACGAGATCGCCGAGACCCGCGAGGAAGCCCTCGAGCTGCTGCGCAAAAACGGCTACCTGCTCGAGGGCGCCAAACCGCGCACCGCGGCCGCGCCAAAATCTGCTGCGCCGAAACCGGAACCTGCACCGACCCCTGTGGCCGAGCCGCCCGCCGAACCCGCTAAGGCTCCCGCGAAGAAGGCGGCGAAGAAGGCAGCCAAGCCCGCGGCCGAGCCGCCCGCGCCCATCGAACCGGAGACCGCGCCCACCGAGCCAAAGGCGCCCGAGCCGAAAAAGAAGGCCCGCAAGTCTTCCCCGTTCGCCGGCCGGACGACCGAGGATCTCACTGCCACGCTGAACGCGAAGGCCGAGGCCGGAGAGATCGACGAAGAGTTCGACCGCCTGGCCGCCGAGATCGACAAGCGCGACCAACGCGCCAAGGTCGAGCGCGACCGCCGCGCCGCCAAGCGTGACGCGAAAGCGAAAGCGCAGGACGACAAATACGAGCAGCTGACCCGCGCCGGCGTCGACGACGAGGAAGCCATCGAGAAGGCCTACGGCGTCGCTGTTCCCGAGCAGCGCCGCCGCAACGCCCGCTCGCACTTGGCGGGACTCGGCTACGAAGGTAAGGGGCTCGACGAGCAGGTTCGCGCCTGGCACCGCGACGAGGCACACCACGCCTGGCTGAACGCCGAGGAAGCCACCAACGGATACATGCTGTCGAAGGCGGGCGAACGCGCAGGTGTGGACCCGCGCAAGCTGTGGTCCATGCCCGAAGACCGGGCCCGCAAATACGCCTCCGAGGAACTGCGCGGATGGTGGGATCAGAACGGCCGCATGACCGCGGCCGAGCTCAAGGCCCAGCTACTCGACCCGACCGAGTTGGCCCGGATGCAGTCTCGCCGAAGGGACTTCCTGCAGTGAGCAGCCAGGACTACCGCGACGCACTCGCCGCCGGGCGCGCTGCCTACGGGCGCGGCGAACCGACCACCGCCAACCCGTACGCCACCGCCGCCCGCGCGGGAATGACCGTGCGGGACATCGTCGTCGAGCAGCGTGATCCTTCCGAGGTGAATCCTCGCGGGGCTGCCCTGGCGCGACTGTGGCTGACCGGCTGGCAGTCCGGCCGCGACGCCGCCGAATCTTCCCGCTAGCAGCGGGAATCACCGCCGACGCCCGGCGCACAGGGCGTATTCGTCCCGACCGGCGCGAGGCCGGCCGGAATCTTCCGCGATGGAGGAGCCCCACCCGATGAGTATTGACCTGCCCGTGCATCCGATCTTCGGCCGCGCAATCGGCCTGCGCCGCACCGGCGCACCGATCTGGCCGATCCGCGGCGCGTCCCCCGACCACGACCCGACCGGCGCGACGCCGACCGAGCCGAACGTCCCCACCCCGCCGCCTCCTGCCCCCGACGAGGACGACCTCGGCGAGAGCGGCGAGAAGGCACTCAAGGCCGAGCGCGCCGCGCGCCGCGCAGCCGAGAAGGCCGCCCGCGAGAGCACCACGCGCGAGCAGGATCTCGCGGCCAAGCTCAAGGCTTTCGAGGATGCGAACAAGACCGACGCCGAGCGTACCGCTGAACGGATCGCCGGACTCGAGAAGGACGCCGCGAAGGCGCTCCGCTACGAGGCCGCCGAAAAGACCGGGCTGTCACTGGCCCTGGCGCAGCGACTCAAGGGCAGCACCCTCGACGAAATGATCGCCGACGCCGAGGACCTCAAGGCGCTCATCGGCGGCAATACCGCGCAGGGCTCGACGACCGACACCAAGGAACCGAGCACCCCGAAGCCCGACCGCCGCCAAGGCGGGGGCAGCGGCGACGTGTCCGGATCCATGGCCGCCGGCCGCGCGGCCTACGAAGCGCGCAAGAACCGCAAGTAACCACGACCCCAGAAAAGGAGGGGCGCAATGGATCTCAAGATCACTGTCGACACGTTCGGCCAGGACGATCAGTCCTGGATGGCGTCGGCCGAAGGTACCAACCGGGCCCGCACCATCACCCTGGACCTGACCACCTTCACCGCGGGTACCCACTACCCGAACGGCTACCTCAAGTCGGGCTATGCGCTCAAGAAGCTCGGCAGCGGCAAGTACGGGCTGTTCAGCCCGGGCGACGAAGCGACCGCGACGATCGCCGGTCACCTGCTGACCCCGGTACGCATCCCCACCGGCGCGACCAAGGTGTCCGGCGCCCTGCTGTGGCACGGCAGCGTCCTGGCCGCCAAGTGCCCCCACACCGTCAACGCTGCCGGGCAGGCGACTGCCAAGCAGATCACCTACTTCTGAGAGGAGGCGTAACCGATGGCACTCGTGCTCAATTCCGACTACGTCACCCCGGCCGAGCTGACCGGCTACGTCCGCGAAGCCCTGGCCGACCAGCCGATCAACGACCTGACGATCATCGACGACCTGCTCCCCGACACCATGGTCGACGACGTCGAGTTCCGTGCGCAGATCACCCAGCGTGGTCTGCGTAAGGCCGGCCAGTTCCGGTCGTGGGACACCGAGGCCCGCATCAGCGGCCGCAAGGGAATCGCCCGCATCAGCGGCGAACTGCCGCCCATGTCGGAGAAGCGGCGGCTCGGCGAATATGACCGGCTGCGACTCCGCAAGGCCGACACCGCGATCCGCGACGTCATCGAGAACGATGCGGTCGAGCTCGCGCAGGCGATCCGCACCCGCGTCATCATGGCCAAGGCCGCCGCCCTGGTGAACGGCAAGGTGACGCTGACCGAGAACGGCCTCGACCTTGAGGCCGATTTCCTGCGGCTCCCCGGCCACACCATCACCGCGGCTGTCTTGTGGAGCGTGACCGGTGCCGGCGCGGCCGACCCGGTCATCGACCAGGAATCGTATTTCTCGACCTTCCGCGTCAGCAACTCGGCGAACCCGGCGCGCGCGATCACCAGCCAGCGTGTCATGTCGACGCTCATGCGGCAGGACAAGATTCGCGCTGCGTGCCTGCCGCCTGGCTCGACCAGCGGCATCGTGACCCGCGATCAGGTAAATGCCCTGTTCACCTCGTTCGGTCACCCGCCGTTCGAGATCTTCGACGCCCAGGTCGAGGACGCCGACGGCAACACCCAGCGGCTCATCCCCGACGACCGGATCCTCTACATCGGCGGGAACAGCAAGCTCGGCGAAACCGCCTGGGGCACCACCGCGGAAGCGATCGAACCCGACTACGGGATCGACGCGTCCGAAGCGCCCGGCATCGTGGTCGGTTCCTACATGGACAACGACCCTGTCGCCCGCTGGACCAAGGCCAGCGGCATCGCGCTGCCGCTGCTGCTCAACGCCAACGCCAGCATGATCGTGAAGGTCCTGTGATGGCAGCGCGTCTTGCGACGTTCGTGCACGTCCACGACGAGGACGGCGTCACCCACATCCTCGGGCCCGACGACACCGTTCCGGCCGAGCTCGCGAAGCTCATCACCAACCCGGACGCCTGGGCTGACCCGCCGGATCCCGAACCGGCGCAGCAGGTCCCGGAATCGGAACCGTCGGAATCGTGGACGGTCCCGCAGCTGCGCGACTACGCGGCCGACAAGAAGATCGATCTCGGCGACGCGACGAAGAAGGCCGACGTCCTGGCCGTCATCGCGGCCGCCGCCGAGAACAGCAACACCGGGGCCGATGGCAACCCCGCTGTTTGACCTGTCCGACGTTCAGGAGATCTCCGGCGAGACATTCGTCGGACCGGAGATCACCCAGGTCAACCGGTTCATCACGATCGCCTGCGCGCGAATGCGATCCAAGGTGTCTGGACTCGACGCCCGGATCGCGGCGGGTGGCCTCGATCCTGACATCGTGACCGGCATCGGCGTCGACATGGTCATGCGCGCCATGGCCGCCATCGGGCGTGGCATCGGTGTGAAGCGCACCGAGTACCCGGAAGTCATGACCGAGTACAGCGACAGCGGGCCCGACCGCGGTCTGATCTACCTCACCGATGCCGAGCTCGAGGAACTGCTCGACACCCCCGAAACCGGTGGCGCCTTCACCATCGTCGTGGGCGGCCAGTCGTGAACCTGCCTGAGCGATGGACGCTGCTGCGCCCCGGCACACCGGTGTTCGACCCGGTCACCGGAAACCGCCAGCCCGGACCGGTGAGCGAGGTCCCCTGGCGTGGCCTGCTGCAGATCCGCGTACTCACCGATGACACCGTCCTCGAGGAGTTCGACGACGGACACGTCACGCAGCGGGTGACCCTGCTGCTCGCCCCCGGGCTGCCCGGCGGCACCGACCGCCGCGACGTTTGGCGATTCGACGGACCGACATCGGTATCCGACCTCATCAAGGTCGGCGACCACGTGACCGTCCAGGGCATCCCGCGAGTGCGGCGCCCCGCCCGAGGATCTCGCCGCCCCGCCTACATCGCCGCGGTAGTGCGGCATTCCACCGACCTACAGGAGACAGCACCGTGATCGTTTCGTGGACCGACTCGGCTGGCGTGACCCACTGGGCCGACAGCACCAGCAAGGCCTACCGAGACCGCGACGAACCCGCCGCGCCCACCGTGGCGGCGGCGGCCGAACCGCCCGCCGTCGACGGCCCGGCTGAGGCCGCGCCCGAGTTGGACGCCAAGCCGGCGCGGCGATCGGCCCGCGTGGACTGACCATGTCCGACAACGTCATCGACAACGGGCGGGTACGGCTCACCATCTTCGCCGCCCAGGTTCGCAGCGAAGCCAAGAAGGCATCGCTACCGGACCGCGAAGCGATGGCCTACGAGGTGGCGCTCAAGGCGATCGACCTCGCGCCGGTCGTCTCGGGCGCCTATCAGGGCGGTATCGACGTGGTTGTCGACGGCGACGACGTGTTCGTCGTCGACAACGATCCGATCGCGTTCATGAAGGAATTCGGGACCGTCGACACCCCGGCGCATCTGATCCTGTCCGAGGCCGCCCAGGAGCTCGCCAAGTACAACGACAAGGGCGCGTTCCGGCAGGCGATGGGTAAGCGATGAGCGCGCCGATCCCGTTCGCGCCCGGCGCGGCCCGCGTGTTCCTGGTCGGGCAGGCCGCGTTCACCGCGCTCGTGCCCGCCGCGTCGGTCACCACGCGAGACGTGCCCGATCCGATCCGCGGCCCGTTCGTCACGCTGCGTGGCATGGGTGGCTCTGGGGATGACCCAATGCTGCGCACACCGACCGTCCAGCTGGATGCGTGGGCGCCGTCGCTGGAAATCCTCGGCGGCACCACCGATCCCGAGGAAGTCGCGTGGGACATCGCGGCCATGGCCGGCCAGCTACTCGGCCGGGCCCGCAACATTCCGTTCTGCGGTTCGGCCTGGTCGGGTCACTGGCGCACCGGCATCCTCACTGCGGTCGACAAGACCCGCGGCCCCGATCAATTGATTTTCCGGGCCACCATTCGGGTCGACCTCAAGATGCGCGCCGCCCGCGCCTGATCACCCTTCCCCCTTCTCGCTCACGGCATTTCGCCGTGCGCTCCCTTCCCTCTGGAGGTTTGAATCGTGAGTACTCACGCCGATCCGAACAAGGCCTATGTCTGGCTTGACGGCGACGTCTACCGGGCGCCCGCCGGCACCGCGCGCCCCGCCGCCCCGTTCGCCGACAATCCTGTATCCGGTGCCGTGCCGTGGCTGTGCTACGGCGGTATTGAGGCGGGTTTCGAGGTGAACCCGACGCGCGACGTCTCGCCCAAGAAGGTGTGGAACCGGCGCCTGGCCCCGTACAAGGTGATCAAGGCCCCGACCGAGGAGCGCGTCAAGCTGCGCCCGGTTGACTACAGCCCGGCGACCGTGCTCACCGCGCTGCAGGGCGGCTCGATTGTCGAGACCCCGCCCGGCTCCGGCATCTTCGAATGGCACAACGGCGACGACGAGGATTTCGCCGTGCTGCTGAACGTGCGCGACGAGGGCAGCGCCGCTGGCTTCTACTCCCCGCGAGTCACCCTCACCACCCCGCCGCCGCGCACCTTCGGCAAGGAGGACCTCGACGGCTTCGAGTTCGAGCTGCTGGCCCTGGAACCGTTCATCCCGCTGACGAACTGGAACCCGCTGCAGTCCCATTTCACCGTCACCATCGGCGGCAGCCCCACCGGCGGCACGTTCCCGCTGACCTTCAACGGGCAGACCGCATCCGGCATCGCGTACAACGCTGCCGCGTCCGCGGTGCAGACCGCGCTGGAAGCGCTGTCCAGCATCGGCGCGGGCAACGTCACCGTGACCGGCCTCGCGGGCGGCCCCTACTCCGTGACCATCAGCAAGGTGGGCGTGCTGTCCAGCACGGGCGCGAGCCTCACCCCGTCCGGCACCGTGACCATCAGCTGAGGTAGCAGCAGTGTCCGCGAAGACTCCCGCGAAAAAGACTGCCGCCCCGCGCCGCCCGGCACGGTCGAGAACCTCGGCCGCGCCGGCGGCGCCCGGCGTCGACCGCGTCGACGTCCTGGCCGAGCTCGGCACCGGCGACCAGCCGCCCGTGCCGATCACCCTGCTCGGCGTCGACGCCGACGTGCGCCGCACATTCACCGGCGCCGAGGCCGTGACGTTCTATCGGCTGATCGGTGAGAACGAGTTCGAGGCGATGCTGTCGCTGATCACCAGCGACGGCCCCGGCTTGTGGGCCGAGATCGCCGCGCTCACACCAGCGCACGCGGCGACCGCGCTGAACCGGATCATCAACATCAGCGGGCTGCACTCGGGGGAACTGCTGGCGCCCCTGCCCTTGTCGGGCTACATCGCCCCGACCGCTGGGGCGCAGCCTTCGCCCGAGTCCAGCGCTGGTACGGCCTGAACCTGCGCGTCGCGCTGGCCGAGCTCCCCTACCGAGACGTCGCTGCGCTGCTGGAGGACTCGGCAGCGCAGGACGCACAGCGGGCCCGGGACTCGGAAAACCTGGCCATGCTCGTCGACCGCCACGACTTCGGGCTGAATTTCGATTACGTCTCGGGCACCACCGATCCCGAGGATCCCGAGGTCAAACACGAACGGGCGCAACGGGCCCGGCACGGCATCAAGCCGCCGCCGCTGCCGATCCTCGCCCCGATCGCCCAGCGTGACCCGCTGGTCACCGCCGCCCTGGTCGAGCGCTACCAGGCCGCGCAACGACCGTTCCGGGTTCCGGAACAACAGCCGAAAAGCAAACTCCAGCAGCTACTTGCTGCGCGCCGAGGGGAGGTGTGACCCATGGCCGGCGGCCGCATAGACATCCTGCTGCACCCCGATACCCGGGACTTCGCCAACAGGATGCGGTCTGGACTCTCACCCGCCCTCGGCATGGCCGCGGGTATCGGCGCGTCCCTCGGGCTGGCGATCGGCGGCGGCGCGGCGGCCGCGTTCGGCAAGGTCATCAGCGTCGGCAACGACTTCACTACCTCCCTCAACACCATGAAGGCGGTAGCGGGAGCGTCGGCCGACCAGATGGCCGCGGTATCGGAGCGGGCCAAGCAGCTGGGCAACGACATCACGCTGCCCGGCACGAGCGCGAACGACGCTGCCGCGGCCATGACCGAACTCGCGAAGGGCGGGTTCACGGTTCAGCAATCGATGGACGCGGCCAAGGGCTCGCTGCAGCTGGCGGCAGCCGCGCAGATCGACGCCGCCCAGGCCGCGACGATCCAGTCCGCCGCGCTGCAGGCCTTCGGCCTGTCCGCGTCCGACGCCAGCCGCGTCGCCGATGTGCTCGCCAACACCGCGAACGCGTCGAGCGCCGAGATCACCGACGTCGCCCACGGCTTGCAGGCCGCGGGCGCGGTCAGCCACCAGTTCGGGCTGACCGTCGAGGACACCGCGACCGCCTTGGGTATGTTCGCCAACTCCGGCATCAAGGGCAGCGACGCGGGCACCCTGCTGAAGTCCGCGCTTCTGGCGCTCACCGACCAGGGCAAGCCCGCGCAAGAGGCGATCAGGGAACTCGGCCTGACCGTCTACGACGGGCAGGGCAAGTTCGCTGGACTGCGCACTCTGTTCGAGCAGCTGCAGGGCGCCTCGCAGCGCATGACACCGCAGATGTATCAGGCCGCGACCGCCACCCTGTTCGGTTCGGACGCAATGCGTCTGGCGGGTATCGCCGCTGAAAAGGGCGTGACCGGGTTCGACTCCATGCACGCGGCCATGTCCAAGCAGGGATCGGCCGCCGACGTGGCGGCCGCGAAAATGCAAGGCCTGCCAGGCGCCATGCAGATGGTGCAGAACGCCGCCGAATCCCTCGCGCTCGAAATCTACGACGAGGTCAAGGGCCCGCTCGAGCAGTTCACCAAGAGCGTCGCCGGTTTCGTCACCAACGAGACACCGCGGCTGGTCAACGGATTGCGCGACGGCGCGACCGCGCTGGTCGGCGTCGGTCAGGCTGTGGCACCGGTCGTGCAGGCCTTCGTCGGACTGCCGGGCCCGGTGCACGCAGCGATAGCCGCGCTGGTCCTGTTCAAGGCCACATCGATCGGCACATCGATCTCCGCCGCTGTCACGGCGACGACCGCCGCGTTCAGCAGGTTCGGCGACCAGATGGTCGTGCAGCGCCAACTGGCCGCGGCCAGCGGCGTCGCGCTGTCCAACTGGGGCGCGGCCATGGCCACCGTGCAGGCACGCGTCCCGGCCCTCGGCCAGATGGGCGACGCGTACCGGACCGCCGCCGGCAGCGCCACGAACTTCGCCCGCACACAGGGCGCGGTTGCCGCGGCCGCGAGCGGTGCACGCTCGGCCGTCGGCGGTGTCGTCAGCATGCTGGGTGGCCCGTGGGTCGTCGGCATCGCCGCCGCGGCGGCCGCGGTCTATCAGCTGTACTCGGAGTTCAAGAAGGCTGAAGACCACGCCAACGCGATGCGCCAGTCCATGCGCGAGATCGGCGTCGCCCGCAGCGAACTGTCGGAGATCTTCTCGGTCAACGGCGGCGTGTTCAACACCCAGGCCATCTCCAACGTGACCGGCCAAATCGGCATCATGAAGAAGTCGCTCGACGAGGCCGCGAAGAACCGGGCCGGATTCTTCGAGAAGGGCTGGAACGTCGTCACCCTGAACGACGACGCCACCGCGAACAAGAACTGGTACGCCGACCGGTGGAAGGGCGCCAAGCAGGTCATCGACGACCTGAAGATGTCCGACGAGCAGCTCGCCGAAACCCTCGGCGACACCGCGAAATTCAACGCGCTGTCGGACAAGCTGAAGGGCGCCGGGGCCGACGGTAGGTTCGCGCTGTCGGAGCTGTCTGCGCTGCGTGACAACATCGTCAAGCTGCAGGACACGGCGAAGAACACCACGCCCGGATTCGCCAGCCTGACCCAGGCCGTCAAGACGCTGTCCGACGAATCGGCGTCGGCGGGCGACCGCCTCAACGCCATGCGGACCGCGCTCGATCTGCTCTCGGGTAAGCCGGTCGCCGCGCAGGACGCGCTGGCCAAGTACAACCAGACCGTCCGCGACACCGCGGCCGCGACCGCCGAAGTGTGGGACAAGACCGCGGGATTCGGCGAGCAGCTGGTCCGCCAGGACGGCTCGGTCGAAACGGCCACCAGCAACGGCGACAGGCTGTTTCAGGCGCTCACCAAGATCAAAGACGCGACCCTCACCGCGGCCGAGGCCGGCCTGCCGATGGCCGACGTGTTCGCGCGCAACGACACCCAGTTCGAGCAGCTCGCCCACTCCGCCGGGCTGACCGTCGACCAGGTCCGGCAGATGGCGAGCCAGCTCGGCTACCTGCCGCGTGACATCGAGATCCTCGCCAAACTCAAGGGCGCGGACTCCGTCGAGCAGAAACTCGTCGTCATCGAGAGCCTGCTGCGCATGACCGGCGGCGGCGCCGAGGTCCCGCTCGACATGAAGGGCGACGCCGACCTCATAGCGAAACTGCGCGCGGCCGGCGCCCAGGTCGAAGAGATCAACGGCAAGCCCGGCATTGTCAAGATCACGGCGCCTGATCTGCAGGCCGTGCTGGACAAACTGGCCACGCTGATCAACACGGCCCTGCCGGACAAGACGCAGAAAGTGAAGGTCGATTACGAGCAGGGTTCGCTGCCGGATCCGACCATCCGCAAGCTGCACGAAAACATCGACGACATCCCGATCGCCCAGCCCCGCGCGGCCGGCGGAATCGACGGCCCGCTACCCGGGCAGGCAACGATCCAGTCGCCGCAGTCGCGCCTGTACCAGTGGGCCGAACCCGAAACGGGCGGTGAGGCTTTCATCCCCCTCGCCGCGGGGAAGCGGGAGCGGTCAACCAATATCCTCGGCACCGTCGCGAACATGTTCGGGTTCCAGCTCACCCCGATGGCCGACGGCGGCATCGCCGTCACCCGCGCCCTCAGCTACCTGCGCGGCGAGTCCGGCAAGCCGTACCAGTACGGGGGAGTGGGCAATCCGTCCTGGGACTGCTCGGCTTTCATCTCCGCCGCGTTCGCGCTGCTGAAGGGGCTCGACCCGTTCACGCGCTGGTTCACCACCGAATCGAACTTCGCTTCGCTGGGATTCCTCTCCGGTGCCGACCCGACCGGCCGCGGCCTGACCATCGCCGTGCACAACGGCGGCGGCGGCCAGTACTCCCACATGGCCGGCAACCTCGCGGGCACCGCGCTGGAGTCCGGCGCCAACGGCGTCCGTGTCGGCGCCGGCGCAACCCCGGTCACCGACAGCCAGTTCGGCCCGCGCTACTACCTGCCGACAACCGAGTTCAACCCGCCCACCTCCACCAAGGGGCGGCGCGGCCGCAACGGCAAGAGCAAGGAACAGACCTGGGACGACAGCGACGAACTCGATCTGCGGTCGGCGAACATCGCTGTGACGCAGGCGATCGAGGCGCGCGACAAGGAGCTCGCCGACCCCAAGGCCAAGCAGTCCGAGAAGGACGCGGCGCAGGTTCGTGTCGAGCAGGCGCAGCTGCGGGTCAAGGAACTGGAGGCCAAGCGGGACCAGGCCAAGAGCGGCAAGGACGTCACGACCGCGCCCGACCTGACCGGCACCATGACCGACGACCAGATCACCCTGGCTGATCTGCAGGACGCGCTGGAGAACGCCGAGGCCGACCGGGACGACGTCTACAACGATCCCACCTCGACCGATGCCGAACGGGCGGCCGCCGACCGCGCTGTCTACAAGGCGCGCAACGCCCTGGTCGCCGAGCAGCAGAAGCAATCCAAGGCGACGACCGGTTCGTCGGACACCAGCAGCGTCGTCAACCTCGTCGGCGACGTCGTGAAAACCGCTGTCACCGGGCAGCTCTCGGACTTCCTCACCGTGGTTGGACTCGAGGGCAACATCGGCGGCGCGGTCGGCGCGGCCATAACCGAAGGCAAGAAGTACAGCGAAGCGCTGCAGTCCCAGAACGCCAAGACCGCAGCGCAGCAGCAGTTCACGAAACCAGCGATCAGCCAGGACGACATCGACAAGCAGGGCCCGGTCACCCCCGGCACGCCGAACTGGATGGAGCAGCTGCTCAAGACGTTCACCGTGCCGACCGTGCTGCGCGACATGGGCGGCCCACTGCCGCACGGCGTCGCCGCCCTGAACCTGTCCGGGCAAGAGGAATGGGTACTGACCGGCGACCAGCTCGCCGCGGCCCGCAACGTCGCCGCCAGCCAGATCGGCGGGACCGCGGGCCACGTCGACAACTCCGTGACCATCCAGAACCTCACCACCGGCATGAGCGCTGGTGAGTTCCAGCGGGAATGGAAGATGATGCAGCTCGAGCAGCAGCAGCGAGCCAAGCGGCTGGCGACGCGGTGAACCCGCCCGAGAACACCCTCATCGAGATCGAGGGCTGCAACGGGCGGCGGATCACAGTGGCCGGGCCCGGGCAATGGGAACAGGGCGTAGCCCTGGCCGACGAGGACAGCGGCACCGACTTCGACGGCATGTACGAGGCCCCGATCACCGCGATCTACAACGCCACCGCATTCAGCATCGGAGCCGACTTCGGCGGATACCGCGAAGACAAATACGATTTCATCCTCGCATGCCACATCATCGGCACACCCCAGATGACTTGGCGCGAAGCCGATTCCGAGTTTCGAAAAATGTTCTCGGTCCGCCGGGACAGCAAGATCCATGTCGAGGTCGGCGGATCCCGCCGCAGCCTCACCGTGCGGCTCGGCGCGAAACCAAAGATCAAGGCGATCAACGACCCGAATTCAGAGGGCTACGCGCTCGCGCTGCTGCCGCTGGTCGGGCCGTACCCGCGGTGGGTGCAGAAGGCATTCGAGACCAAGTTCATCACCGCCACCGACACAACCGGCGGCGGAACCGAAACCGGCTACGTCACCGCGTGGAACCCACTGCCCGAGGACTACCCGAGCTGGCCGCAGTGGGACGTCCAGGGCACGGCCGGAATCAAGTGGACGATCCCGGATTACTCCTGGGGCAACGACGAACACGAGCGCGCTGAAGAGGACGCGCTGCGCAAGGTGACCATGCCTCCGCTCATCGCGGGCGAACACCTGTGGATCGACACGGACAAGATGGCCCGCAACGGCCAGGTCAATTCCAGCCTCGATACCCAGGTGTACCTGCGGATGGCTGGCAAGAAGTTCATGTACCCCTTCCCGGGCGGCCTGAAGAAAACGCAGATCCCCGTCACCGTCACCGGCGCCCCCATCGGCGCCGGCATCCGACTGCGCTGCCTGCTCGAATGGCCACGACCCTGGGGGCTCGAATGACAGCAACCACCACAACGATCGATTTCGACGCCGTATTCGATGAGATCGCCACCCGCCTCAAGCGCGAGGACGAGCGGCGCATCCAGCGGCCGACCATTCGGCTGTGGGATGGGGACTACAACTACCGCGGCGACGTGTGGCGCGAGATCAGCGCAAAGTTCCAGCTGCTCGAAAACGAAACCGGCGTCGGGACTATCGAACTGCCCGCGACCTACTACCTGGCGCGGTGGCTCACCGACCACAAGAACCGGCCGACCGACAACGTCCACATCACCGTGGACCACCTCGGCACCCGCTGGTCCGGCTTCCTCGACGATGTCGAGCTCACCAAGGGCGACGACGGTCAACGCATCGTGCGCGCCACCTTCAAGCACGATTTTGAGCACCTGCGGCATATCCTGGTGTACTGCAACCCCTTTGCCTGCCCCCCTGCCTTCGGGTAGGGGGGCAGGCAAAGGCCTGAGTTCTTACTTCCTGAGGTCCAGTTCCCGCGAACCTGGATCCTGTTTGGGCCCGCGATCTGGGCTCTCAAGCTGACCCTCTTCCTGAACTTGTTCCGTCTGCAGTCTGGCCTCCCGTGGGAGCTGCCGGCCGACCCGATGAACGGCTCGGGCTGGACGGGTCTCGATCAGTCGAATTGGCAGCAGGTCGTCAAACCCACTGCGATCGAGGACGATCACTCGCAGTTCGCGATCGTGCACAGCCGGTTCAAGTACATGTACGACGTGCAGAAGCGCATCAGCGCGGACGCGCAAATCACGTGGCTGCCACGCCGATACCTCGATGGGGATCCGCCACCGTGGCCCGGGGCAACCTTGCGGCACGGCACGCTGGTGTGGGACCTGGTCGACTCCTCGTCCTGGGACATCGAAACATCGTTCGGCGGAGACGTTTTCAACGGCCTCGACCGGGCCCGCACCATCATCGGCGGCAACGGATTCAACTCCGGCGAGGAGACGATTCCCGACCCGACGTTCCCGCCGGAGTACAGCGAGCCCGGCTACCGCGGCACCATCGCCCGGGCACCCGGCATCGTTCTGCGTGACGGCGACCGCACCGGCATCAAGACGTCCAGCTTCAAATGGAAGCCCGCCACCGACGTCGGGTTCGTGGTCGGGGGTCACTCCGCTTACGGCGTGAATGAGGCGATCTCGGCGGCCGTGAACATGGCGGGTGATCTTGTGGCCGCGGCCCTGTTCGTCCCGCCGGTCGGCGGCGCGATCGACGCGATCCTCAAGCCGCTCTATACCGACACCCTGTTCGCGTACATGAAGCAGCACGACCCTGTCCGTGCTGGCCGCCTGGGCTGGAGTCACCTGCACGAAACCCTCTGTGAGGGAAGCGATCGCGCGTACACCATCTCAGCGCTGCTCGCGCTCAGGGCTGGCTGGTGGCGAACGAGGGAGCAGTCGACCCACCAACTCAAGGTGGTCGACGGGTACGAGGGTTTGCGCATCGGCCAGTACGGCCACGGCAACGCGTACCTGGGCACGCGCATCGGGACCACGGTCAAGGACTGGGGCGTGCCCGGCGTCATCTACGTCGACCGGATCACCGAGATCACGATCTCGTGGGACCGCAAGACGACACCGATTTTCGACCTCACCGTCGGTCACCGCGATGAGGAGGACCCGATCGTGAAGGGACTCGAAATGATTCAAGAGGTCGCGGCCATCGCGCGAGAACTGGGCATGCTGTGAGCAAGATATGGCGGCTCGAGGACATCGACCCCGACAACCCCGAGGAGCGGTTCCTACCTGCGCTGCAGTGCATCCCGCTCGACCTCGCCGGCGCGGGCACCGGACAGCCGATGATCTTCGTCGAACCGATCGCCCGCGCGATCTCCCGTCACCTCACCGAGGCCGGCTGCCCGCCCATGGATCCGGCGCTCGCGACGAAGAAGTTCATCCGCCCGTACCGCGGTGAGCAGACAACCCTGAACGGTTCGGCGCAATGGGTTCCCCTCGATACACCCGAGGCTCCGCCGGTCGTGATCCAGGATCCCGTGCAGATGACCACCCGCGAACGGGATGCACAGCTCGAGCGGTACCGGTTCCTGGGCTACAAGATCGACGAGCCTGAACCGGAGCAGCCGCGCGCGGCCGAGGTCGACGCGATCGACACCCCGCCGCGCCTCGACCCGAGCGCGCATTCGGTCACCGAGGTCAACGCCTACCTGCGCGGCCTCGACGACGAGGTCGAGCACGCGCGCGTGATCTACGCCGAGCGGCACGGCAAGGCACGCAACGGAATCCTCAAGCGCCACAGCGGCGGCCGGTCATGAGCGGCAAGGTGATGCCGCTGCGCACCGGCACCTACCGCACCGGCGACGGCTACCGCACACCCGGCCGCCCCGACCACCGCGGCCAGGACTTCCCCGCGGACTACGGCACACCGATCTACGCGGTCGCCGACGGATGGGTCGCGCACTGCGGAATCAACGACGACCCCAACGGGTTCGGATCCTGGCTGGTGATCGACCACCAGGACGAGCACGGCGTCGACAGCGTGTACGGACACATGCCGCCCGCCTCGTTCCGGGTGCGGTTCGGCGACCGCGTGACCGCCGGCCAACACATCGCCGACGTGGGCAGCGAAGGCGGCTCGACCGGGCCGCACCTGCATTTCGAAATCTGGGGACCGCCCGGCCGATTCGGCGGCCGCGACCTCAACCCGCTCGTGTGGCTGTCCGGCGCGCCCTCACCCGCACCGACCCCACCCGCACCAGGAGGAAAGCCCATGGGGAATCAGCTCGACGCCGACGTGACGATCCTGTCGCCCAGCGACTCTGGCACCCGCGATCCACGCGCCTGCCGCCTCATCGTGATCCACACCAACCAGGGTCCGGAGATGGGCAGCGTCGAGGGTCTGCTGCGCTACATGGCTGACCCCGCCCGCGAGGTCAGCTACAACCTGGTCGTCGGCGCGGACGGACGGATCGGCCGATCCAATGACGACAACTACGTTCCCTGGTCGGCCGGCTCGCCCGCGAACGAGATCGGCCTGCACCTGTGTTTCCTCGGCTACTCCGAGCAGACGCGCGCCGAATGGCTCGACGCCCCGGCGCAGTTCGACGCCGCGGCCCGCGTGCTGCGCGACTGGTCCGACCGCTACGGCATCCCGCTGGTGAAACTCTCCGGCGCCGAGATGCGTGCGGGTCGGTCCGGCGTCGGCGGGCACGCCGACACCGTCGACGCCTGGCATGCCACCGACCACACCGACCCCGGCCCGGACTTTCCCTGGGATGTCCTGCTGGCCAAGGCCAACCGCACCACTACTACCCCGAATGAGGAGACCGACGACATGACTCCCGAGCAGGCGAAGCAACTCGCCGACGTCCACCGCGAACTGACTCAGCGCTACCCGTCCCGGTCCAAGTACCGCCACGACGACAAGCCCGTCGACACCCTCGCCGGATTCGTCCTCAACATCGACGGCCGCGAACACGAGGCCAGCGTCGACGTACCCACCCAGCTCGCCGCGCTGCAGCGCACACTCGACGAGCTGCCCGCGAAGATCGCCGCGGCGATCAAGGCCGCGCAGTGATGGGGCAGCACAGCGCACCCGAGACAGCCAGCCAGGTCCGCTATCCATGGCGCGCCACGACGCGCACCGTGTTTCAGCTCGTCGTCGGCCTTGCCCCGATGATGCCCGTGATCGTCGCCTCGTCCGGCCTGCCGACCACGGCCGCCGGTATCGGCACCGCGCTGGCGATCTCGGGCGCGATCACCCGAATCATGTCCGTGCCCGCGGTCAATGCCGCGCTCTCCGAGTGGGCCCCGTGGCTGGCCGCTGAGCCGCGAGCAGGCGACCAATGACGACGGACCAGATAACCGCCATCGGCGCAATCGTGACCACCCTCATCGGCGCGGTCACTACGTGGCAGGTCAAGAAGGTCGCCGAGCTGCAAGCACGCGTGGACAAGGTCGAGGGCGAACTCGCCGAAAGCAAGGGCCTGTTCCGCGAAGCCGTCAAATTCATCCGCATCCTGATGGCCCACATCGCCGAGCTCACCCACGCGCACCGCCTCGGCACGCCCGCCCCGCAGACACCCGAGATCCCCGAACGGCTGCGCGAGGAGGTCTAGTCAGTGACCACCCCGGGCATTCCACCCCCCGAGAACGCGCTCGTCGTGGGCGGCGCGTTCTCCTCCGACCTGAACGCAGAGACCACCAAGCAGCAGCTCAAGGCCGGAACCATCGCCGCGTACACCCGCACGCAGAATGCGGTCGGCTCGGAAGTCCGGCACCCGATCGAGCTGGCGCAGGGCGCGGCGGACCAAGCGGTCACGACGTCGCAAGCCGCCGCCAACGATGCCGCGAACGCGGTGGAGAAAGCGGACATCGCCTACAACACAGCGAGTTTCTGGTCGATCGAGTTCCTCGTCGCCAGCGCCGAGGTACTGCTCGGCGTGAACGAGTTGCTGCTCGGGCCCGTTCTCAACGTGCAGGACGGGCGCACCGCGATCCTGACCGACATCCACATCGGACTACTCAATCAGCCCAACGGCATCACGATCGAAACCCGCAAGTGGAACCCGGCCGGGACCAGCTACACCACCATCCATACCGGCACCCTCGGCCCCAACGTCACGCGCCGCAACTTCACCGCGCTCGGCGTATCGGTGCTGGACAAGGAACGGTTCTGGCCGTACGTCACGGCGATATCCGGGACGGTTCCCCCAACTGTTCTGCAAGTCGCCGTTGCTGGCGTATTCATCTGAGAGGCAATGGAAGTGCTCGCATTCGAATGCATCGCCACCGCTGACACCTATCACTCATCGGTCACCGTGCAGCCGTACCGGGCGGCCTTGTGGTCGGCAGCGTTCGGCGTCGAATCCCTTGAGGGGCTGTTCGATATGACGCCGGCCGCGGACGCGATCGCCATGGTCGACGCGGCAATCGCGAGATTCAACAGCGACCCCGAAGGCCTTCGCGCGCTGGTCGATCCCGCGGACCCGCTCGGCCTGTTCGGCAACCGTCGCGTGCTGCTCAAGCTGCGAACCTGGCTGGCGGACAACGGCGGCACCATCACCGGCGGCGTCGACGACGGCGCACCGGCACCGTGAGTTTCCTGGTGCGTCGCACCGGCCGGGCGTGGGCGGGCTGGCGCGACCTCGACGCGGTGCACGCACGACCGGACGAGAACCCCATCCAACCCCCCTGGCGGCGCACGAACACCGGCCGCAACGTGTGGCTGGAGAACAACATTCTCAGCATCGCCGATGGCCTCTCAACGCCCATGCAACTCGGCGGTGTCAGCTACGAGCAGCAGCCGTTCACATCGAACTGGGGCTGCGAGATGGACCTCAACATCGATGGCGCGATCCTGATTCAGCAGCAGTTCTTCGCCGCATGCATCTCGCCGACGTGGACATCGGTCGCGTTCACCGACCTCGCCAATCGGCCGATGGTCGCGATTCACCGCAACGTCGGACAGGTCGGCAACACCCTGAAAGTAATGGTCTATCACGACCTCAACACCATCGAGACTCTCGCCGAGACTGGCGAGCTCTCGGGGCTGATGAATCGGACGTGGTGCAGGTTCACCGTTCTCGTCGACCGCGACCGCCTCGTCCGCGCGTACATCAATGGCGTGTTCCTCATCCAGCAATGGCTGCCAAGCGGCTACGCGTCCGGGCCCGGCAAACGCGCGATGAACTTCCTGAACCAGTGCACCGCCTGGTCCATGCAACGGAACTTCGTTCTATTCGACCAGGTCAGCGACTTCCAAAGTGTCGCACCATGGTCCGAGGTCTACGCCGACAACTTCAACAGGGTCAACGGCCCGCCCGGCAATGGGTGGACACAGCTCGGCACCGACGCCGCCATCGTCAACAACACCTGGTCAACGACCGGCACAACCGCGGGCAGCCGCGGATTGATCCGCGACACCGGCGTCACTAATGGCGTGCAGCGGATCGAAGGAACGATCGGCGGCGACCTGCCACCGTCTAGCCAGGCCGACTCGTCGCTGATCCTGCGCACCAACGCCACTGGCAGCGAAGGGCTTGCGGCGAACATCTTCTCGGGACATCTCTATCTCGCCCACTTCACAGGCGGCCTGGAAGCCCCGACGTTCTCCGACTTCGAGAACACCGATGAGATCGCAGTCCCCGACGGCGCAACACTCGCATTCGCGGTCACCGGGCAAGCGGCATGGATCGAACTCAACGGCGCCATCGTGCTGATGGCGGACGTGAACCACACCGTAACCACCACGAATTCATGGGCAGGCCTGCGCGTCGAGCGCGCGTCGAGCAGCAACTCGGCCTCGTGGAACGACGTGCGAATCCTCACCCGCTCATAGACGAGACCTGCCGCCCCCATTCCCCGCCACACGGAAAGGACCACCGCCCGTGGCCATCATTGGCGACAAGCTTCCATCCGACACGCTGGTACTCACCCGCGGCCGCGACTTTGAGTACTACTGGCAGCATCTCGACCTCAACCGGAACCCGGTCAACTTCCCGGCCGGCTCGCTGTACTTCGAGCTCGCGACCGTGCCCACGCTGACGCTGTGGACATTCACGATTACCGGGTCGGAGGCGAACTTGAAAGTCGAGTCGACCGCCTCCGACCTGATCGACGAGGGAACCCTCTGGCAGCTGGTGTTCCTCCCGCAAGGCGAAGCCGCCGGCGGTCGACCGTTGGCCTTGGGCCGGATTGCGAGGCAAGGCGAATGATCCTCAGCGGCTCCTCCCCTGGCGGGGAGATCATCGAGACCACGCCGCGCCCGAGCGGCATCATCCTGGCCGTCCCCGGACCCGCCGGCCCGACCGGCCCGACCGGACCGCAAGGCGCGACCGGGCCCGCGTCCACGGTCCCCGGACCCAAGGGCGACACGGGAAACACTGGTGCGACCGGAGCCAAGGGCGACCCCGGCGATGGGCTGGAGATCGACGGCCAGGTCTCCACCTATGCCGAGCTCCCCACGTCCGCACCCGACGGCGCGGTGTGGCTCGCGGGCGGCAAGCTGTACCGGCGCACCGCCGGCGCATGGCCTGCCGAATCAGCGGGCACCCCCGTGCAAGGAGCTCAGGGCCCGACCGGTCCGCAAGGACCGAAGGGCGACACCGGCAACACCGGACAGCAAGGGGCGCAAGGTATCCAGGGACCCCAAGGTGATACCGGCGCGACCGGCCCCCAAGGACCGAAGGGCGACACGGGAAACACCGGCGCTCAAGGTATCCAAGGAGCCACCGGCGCCACCGGCGCCCAAGGCCCGAAGGGCGACCAAGGAATTCAGGGAATTCAGGGCGCCACAGGCGCGACCGGTCCGGCGGGGACAACCGATTGGTCGGGCATCACCGGCAAGCCGTCCACGTTCACGCCCTCGGCACACACCCATCCGGCCGCCGATATCTCCGACTCGACCACGATCGGCCGAGCCCTGCTCACCGCCGCCACCCAGGCGGCCGCCCGCTCCGCTTCTGGCGCCGCGTCTCTGGCCGAAGCGCAGGATGCGATCCAGGGCGCGGCGGTAACCCGCACCCTGAGCTACACCAACGGCGGGCTGGGCGGCCTCGCGGTCACGGTGTCCACCGCGGCGGCCAGCTTCCGGGTCATCGTGAAATTGCCTGTCGCCTCGACGCGTTGGCGGATCCGGCTGCGGAATTACGACGTGTTCAACCAGGCCGCGAAGACCACGCTCACTGGCAAGAAGATCTTGCACGGCGATCACGCCCGGTCGGTCTCGGCCGCGGTCCCGGAAACGGGGAACTTCGTTGGCAATGCCGCAAGCACCATCGTCGGATCCGACTTCACCATCCCCAGTGATGGGAGCTGGTACACGAGTGCGTGGGTGACCGCCGCCGCCGATCAGTTCGACGCCGGCGTTGAGCATCTGGTCGCGGTCGCCTGGACTGCTGGCAGCTCGATCACGATGCAGACCGGCACGGGCCGCGCGTGGTACTGGTCGAATGCGACTGGGGGAGTGGACCCCACGATCGCGGGCTCGGCCGCGACGACCCCGCAGCAGTACATCCCGATCGACTGGGTGATCGAATACGAGTCGACGTCCCGGCGCTCGGCGTGGCTGTGCATCGGGGATTCGATCATGGAAGGGATCACCGGCGACCGACAGGCAGGGGCGAACGCTACCTCGCTGTACCGCGCCAGCTACCCGCAGCAGTGGGAGCTGGGTTCTCCGGTGCTCGTCCAGAATCACGCGATTGCGACGATCTCGGCGCAGACCTGGGCGAACACCTCGCACGCGCTGTGGTCCCGGCTGGACACGTCGCAGGGTTCCTGGGGCGGCGCGATCATCGGGCTCGGCTCGAATGACGTGAACGCGGGCCGAACGCTGGCGCAGATCCAGGCGGACCTGCTCACGATCATCGGCAACACGCAGACGATCATCGGTGCGGGCAAACCGATCTACGTGGTGAACATCGCGCCGAGATCGTTCTCTACCACCGAGGGGGTTCGGACTGGCGTGAACAACTGGCTCAGCACGTTGCCGGGCGGTATCGCTGGAGTGGTCGACTCGGACGTCGCGATGCGCACCTCGTCGGCATCGGCGATCGACGCGTCGCTCTGCTGCTCGGACGCCACGCACCCAAGTACGCAGGGCGTCGGCGTGCTGGCCCGCACGCTGAGAGCGCACATACAACTGTGAAACCCATACAACGCGTCCAAGGTGCCCGGCCAACAGCCGGACACCCTGGACGTTTTCGGTGTTTGAGGAGTCAGCACTCCTCGATGCTCACAGGTTGGCGACCACGCCGATCAAGAGCGCGATCGCGAAACCGATCAGTGCCAGCATGACGACTGCGTAGATGACGCCGCGCATGACTGCTGTCGCGATCTGGTCGCGGGGCACCTGCACGACATAGACCGGCTGGATGTGTGGAGGCAACCTGACCGGCTGCCCGTTCACCACCAGCTGACCGGTGTTGATGGTCTCGGCCTTCGGCGCCTGCGGGCGGTCGAAAGGATTACCGGTACCGAAGTCGGAGCCCGGAACGATGTTCCCAGGATCGTTCACCATGTCGCCTCCGCCTAGCTGGATCCGAAGCTGCCAGTGGACGGCAGCGTGCCCGGTCGCGGCTTGTCGAACTGCACGTAGTACCGCTCGCCATGAATGTTGTAGCAGCGCGCGGTGTATCCCATGTCCCGGTACATCTTCGCGACGTCCTCGCATGCCTTGCGGCCGATGATCGTTGGCGACTCTCCCGCATTCGCCGGGCCCGCCCCGAGACCAACCGCCGCCGCAACGACTCCACCCAGCACTGCGGCTCGCGCAATATTATTCATACTCAATGTCTTTCGTCTCGCATGGTTTCGAGTGACCTCCCCCCGCGGCACTGCCACGCCGCGATGAACCAGCTGGGAGCGTCGCGCCGATCCTTCCCGCTACCCACGCCTCATGTCAGCAACCGGACAGAAACCTGGCACGAAAGGTCACAGACGTGGCACGGGTAGCCTTGCGCACACTCTGGGCAAACCGTGCCGTGCATGACGAAGCCTCCAGGGCCGAACAGCGTTGGGGGCCTTCACTGTCACTGCTCGTCGCGCGTCTCGGATTCGCGGCGTGCCAGATCCGCCAGACACATGTTCGGTGTTCGAGGACGGCTATCGCACTGTGAACTTCGTCAGTTCGGTGCGTAGCGGGTTCGGCTGCGACACACATGAGACGTCAACCGCGGCCGTGGATCCCATGCCGGGCTTCGGCGCGCCTTGGGCTACCGCAGTCACTGTCCATTTTCCGTCCGCCTCGGTGACGTTGACGCCTGACAGGGTTACAGGGCGCTGGTCGGCGACGTACTTCTCTTCGATCCGTTTGAGGCACAACTCGACCGCGTAATCATGGTCCAGTTGGCGTGCGGGATCGAACGTCGTTGTGGGTGCGCCCTCGCGGCACGTCCGGCCAGTGTTGAAGTCAATCGTGTACTGGCCTGCCCTCAGCCCGGTCTGCGCGGCACCGAGGGTGCCACGGGCGATCTTTCCAGTGCCGAGGCGGTTCACCGACTTCGCCGGGTCATAGTCGATTGCACAGTCGAACCTGACGGTATAGCCGCCATCCCGATAGGTGCCGTCGAGGACCTTGCGCGCGATCTCCCGGAACGCGGCGCTGAGTTCTGCGGTGTCGTCCGTGCGAACCAGCGCCGTGAACTGCTGGCCGCTCTCTTTGACCTCGTAGGCCGGAACTGTAGCCGTAGGCCGGACGGACGTCGTGGCGGCTGCTGGCGCAGTCGTCGAGCCAGGCGCGGCGCTGGTCTGGTCTTCGGCGGTTCCGCACCCGGCGAGCAGCAGAGCGGCGGCCGTGGCAGCGAACGGAAGTGCGGCAGTTCTCATCTGATCCCCTCGGGTGCGCGTTGCCGTGAGGCTACCGACCAGACAACCGGGCGACTATCGCCGAACATGGGAATTGCACGAATTGTCAGCCACCAGAGGGATTACGGTGGATGGCACCATCGCGGTCCGCCATCGGGTCGTAACTGGAAGGGGCACCACCATGTTCGCTCTCGTCGTCCGCTTCAACTTCGCCGATGCCGGAGCGGTTGACGGCTTCGATGCCCTGGTCGCTGAGACCGTCCAGCACATCCGCGACCGGGAGCCCGGCACCCTGGTGTACGCCACACACGCCGTGGAGGGGGAGCCGCTCGCTCGGGTCTTCTATGAGGTGTACGCGTCACGTGATGCGTTCGACGTACACGAGCAGCAGGAGCACACGCTTCAGTTCCTCGCCGAGCGTGAGAAGTTCGTCGACAGCTTCCGCGTCGAGTTCCTCACGCCGGCAGTCTCGAAGGGCCTGCCTGCCTGACGGCTACAAGGCGTGGGTGATGCCGCACCACGACGCGAATCCGCTCACGGTGTCCGTGCGCCGTGACTCCGCGCGCGCCAGCGCCCGCACAGTCTCATGAACCATCGGGTTATAGCGCGTCTGCGCTGGCGCCGCTGTCCGCGCCGTCAGCAGCGCGTCGAGCGCCCGGGACTTGTTCCCGTGCAGCAGGTACGCCCTCGACACATCGATCCAGTGCATACCGACGCGCTCCTTCGGCGTACCAGCCGGGATCATCAGCCCCGCCGCGCGATCCAACGCGCCCGCGGCGTCGAGGCCCTCCACGGCAAGCGCGACAGACCAGATACCCACATTCGTTGCGCCGAAGCTCAGCACCAGGTCGCGCCGGTCGCCACCGATCCGGGCGGCTGTCTCCCGCGCCTCCGCCAGATGCGTGTCCGCAAGGTCGCGCCGACCAGACCGGGCAGCAGCCAGCCCTGATTGCAGGTGCAGGCCACCCCACGCGATCAGGTCGCTTCGATGCCCTGCGCTCAGCCGCGACTCGATATCGCCCCGGCACGTCTCCAAATAGCGCAACGCCGCATTCCAGTCGCCGCCGCTGGTGAGGATCGCGGCGCGCTGGAATTGTCCGGCAGCAATCCACACCGGGTCGCCGGATTCGCTAGCCGCCCAAGCCATCCGCTCGACAGCCAACGTCGCCAGATCCGCGAACCCCAACTTGTGCGCCAGGCTGTGCGATGAGTAGTACAGCTCGCACAGCATCACGAACGCCGCCGCGCGATCGTCACCGGCATTGCGGTGCACCGCGGCACGCAACTCGGGCAGCAGCAGCGGCAGCTGCTCACCGAGCCGATGGAACGAGGCATTGCGTCGGCCCCGGCAGACCGCCGCGACCTCCCGCTCCAACTCCGGCAACGGGCGGACCGCGGTAACCATCTCGGCCGGATCCAGGTCATAGGCGGCCAGCTCGCAACGGATCGCGCGAATCGCACCATAGGCCTGCGTATCCCGGCCATCCGCAGGCGGGTATGGCTGCCCAGTGAGATCGTTGCGGGTGCAGCGCAGAGCCTTCGCCACCGCCGCCAAGAACGAATTTGAGGCTGGCACCCTGCCTTGTTCGACCTGCCGAATCAAGCTGGTCGACATGTTCGCCAGCGCGGCCAGCTGCGGCTGACTCAATCCCTGGAGCTTGCGGCGCTCCGCCACGCGCGCGCCGACACCACGGCGGTCCTCGGTCATTGCCTCATTGTTGCGCGGCTTGTGTGGCAAAGGTGCCAAAAGCTTTGTTACCTCGCGCCTGGGGTCTGCGCCACGGTGGACACACGCCCCGCCACCGGGCAGACCTCGGTCCCCGGTGGCGGGTGCGTCACCAACCGAGCAGGGGGCTGCCGATGCGACCGCGACCGACCGCGCTGGGCTGGCTCGACTTCGAGGCCAGCTCAGCGCCCGACTGGGACCGTGCCCAAATGCGGCGGCTCGCACGACATCTGGGCTATCAACTGGAATGGGCGCCGGATGTGCCGATCATTCCGCTCGTCGACATCGCCCGAGAGGCCGACGTGGACACCCTGATCATCCCGGCCCCGGATCACCTCGACGCGCTGGCGCTCAATGCCCTACTGAGCGTGGTCGACGTTGAATCCGTGCTGCCGCGCTTGTCATTCCACCGCTGGCCCTTGTCCGCGGGGCTCACCGCCACAGACCACCGACCGAACCGCGGCCGGTGAACGATGGCGGCAGCCGCCGCCCGATCAAGGAGAAGAATCATGAGCACCTTCGCCCCCAACGCGGCCGAGTTGAAGACGCGCAAGCCGTTCCGCAAGGCGACCGCGTCCAACCCGAGCGGGAACTGCCTGCACGTCGCCGAGCTCGACAGCGGGGAAGTGGCGCTGCGCCACTCGGACCCGGCCGGGCCGGCCATCATCTGCACCCCCGGTGAGTGGGAGGCATTCGAGGACGGCGTGCGCCGCGGCGAGTTCCGCCTGTCGTGAGCTGGCAGTGCATCGGCCTAACAGTCACAGTTGGCCTTCCGGCCGCGGTGATCATCTGGGCCATGTGGCCGCGAGCTGACCAGTCGCAGTGAGAAAGGTGCCCACCCGTCCGAAAGAGGCGGACAGGTGGGCACCCTCGCATTTTCGTCCGCGCGTGCTCGGACATCAATACCGGTCGTCGACCTCGTCCACGTTCACCTGGCGCACGGCGTCGCCGAGCTGGCGCAGTCGCGTGAGCGCGGTCTCAGCCTCGACACCAGCGCGGTACATGCCGCCACCACGCCGCCGGGGCGCATCAGATGATGCGCCCGTTCGTCGTAACTTCCGATCACACCCATCGACTCGATATCGGTGACGTATCGGATACCCGATTCATGGGACGATAACTCTTTCGCATACGCACATCTCATCCGAGTAACCGCACCACCATTCCCACTTCACTACCTTCGGCAAGCGTGCAATGTGTCCGTCGGTCTGGTTTCTGACCCATTCCTTGTTACCGGCATCCCAGATGTGGTCTTTTACCGAGACACTCAGGTTCTCTACAGGGTGACCGAGTTCCTTCATGACTTCCGTCGGGCTGGCGAGAAACGCCGGAAACTCTTCCTGACTGAACTTGAGGTAGAACGTCGGCGGGAGATGCTCACCATCGGAGTTCTCGGCCTGGAGTTTCACGATTCGTGGCATGACTACTGACCCTCTCGGTTGAGCGGACAGAATCTCCTGACGATACCCCGGGTCCACGGAACTGGACTGGGATCTGGAACTCAGGGCCCCGGAAAGTCGTGAGCCGAGACTGTGACCGGCTGTTTTCGTAGCGGGAGCCCGTGGGTGTCGACCTCGTCCACGTCCATCTGGCGCACGGCGTCGCCGAGCTGGCGCAGTCGCGTTAGCACCGTCTCAGCCTCGACACCAGCGCGATACGTACCGTCACCAACCATCACCACGCCGCCCAGCATCGGCAGCGCGAGCATCTCGAGCACCTCGTCGACGTTGCCGAGGTCCGGCACCGGGTCGACCGTCGGTCTGACCACGCGCAGTACGTCGCGCGCGTCGAATGCTGCGTTCGGCTCCACCTCGGCGAGGACGTCGAGGACCGCGGCGAGTAGGTGGTCAGATGCCATCGCTTTCCCGCCCGTCGAACGCGAGCGGGCTGCAGCCCGGGCTGAGTTCCGGCTGATACATACGTGCACCGCACTGGCCGCACGTATATAGGAGGTGGCCGCGGCGGCATCCCTCGCGGCGGCACGCCGTCCATCCGAGGGTGAACTCGCCATCTGTCAGCACGTGACGCGGCGGGCCCGGGCAGAACATCGGCCGCGGCTGCACCCATCCATGCGGAGTCTCGACAAGCTCGTCGTTGTCGATCGCGTGACCGTCCGGGTGCAGGTACCAGACGCGCTGCCCGCTCGAACTCATGTGCGGATACTACGCGGTCCGGTTCTATGATCTGGCCATGGCGGACGAACAGCGGATGTGTCAGATTTGCGGCGAGCGGCCGGTTGGGGACGGCTACCTGTCCATGATGTGCCCAGAGTGCCGTGCCCGAATTGAGGATCAGAACCGCACCCGGCCGTACCCGTTACTGCCGCCGCCGGACGAGATCTAACCGTGCCGGCGCCCCTGCTCCCACGCGCGCCGGAGGCGAGCAGGGCGGCGCGAATCCCAATCCCAGCGGGCTGAGATCGCGCGCACGATCTCGTTCGCCGGGTCGTCGTCGAATATCCGCAAGTCCAGGCCGACCTGCGACAGGTCCGGATCCGGGTGCATGTCTCTATTGACGCACCACGCTAGGCCGTCGTTCCCAACCTGGGAACGACGGCTGCGTGGGCACATTCTGGGCACAATCACCCGTGAGACCGTGTGATGTCGAGTGATCGCCCGGCATGTATTTCCGCAGGTGGGCGGCGGCTTGTGTCCATGACCAGGCCCGCTATCCGGGTTCGATTCCCGGCAGCTCCACC
>NZ_JBEXYE010000031.1:0-53939 GCF_040630785.1 Nocardia sp. NPDC005746 | reverse complement strand
CGCCTGCACGCGAGGAATCTGGGCCGGGAGTAGGGGTCTCGATCGCCGAACGCTGGGATGTGCGCTTGGGACCGGCAGAGTCGAGACACCTACCCCATCATCTCCGGGTGAACCCCCAGCACTCGGAGACGACGACCACTGTAGACGGGAAAGACGGCGTAACAGCGCTGAGAGGTATGACCTTTCGTGCCAGAAGCCCGCGCCTCGGCAACCTCATAGTGAACCTCTACCCGGGCTGGCTCGCGCCGGATGCCGGTCGGCGAACAAGCCCGGGCAGGCGAACTCCCCGTGCCGGTCTTTCACCGGTGATGGCGGGGCGGGGCCGGGTGGATCGGGAGTCGGAGCGATCCCCCGGCGGGCGATCCACCCGGATCGCGTTGTCGCGCGGTGAATCCACCACGCCGCGCGATTCGCGTGCCGTGGCGTTCGGAAAACAATCAGGCGGTCCTCTCGACCGCCTCGGTGCCGCGGGGACCCAGGTTGGCGGGGCGCGCCAGAACGGAATGATTCGACCGCGAGTCCATCGACTAGTTCATCCCGAACGTCACGGTGTGGCCGCCGGTGCTGCCGGTTTGAAAGCCGTTCAGGATCGTTTGGATCGGGTTCGGGGTGAAGGAGGAGCTTCCAGTGGTGCCGTTGGACCTGACGTCGGTGGACTTCTGGCTGATCGTGCCATCCGCAGCCTTCTGCGAGGCGACGATGTGCTGGTCACCGGCTGCCAGGCTGAGTTCGACGGTGACGGTGTACTTGGCGCCGTTGGTTGGCTTCAGCGCAAATGGACTGCCCCCCAGCGTGACTCCATTGACCTCGATCGTCACCGGGGTCGAGGTCGTCGCTTTCACGGAGATGTAGGCACCCTGGAACCCGCCGTTGAGAGTCCGGCTAAACAGCTGGACGGAGACGATGTCGGCCGATGCCGGGGCTGCTCCCGCCATGAGCGCGGCCGCTGCTGCGGCCGGGACGGCGATAGTTCTGAGACCTCTGATGGGCAGTGTCTTGACGTTCATGAATGGAGCGAGGGCTGTCAGTCGGGTCCAGACGGCCCGGTTCTCAGTGTTCACGGGCCGAAGCTATGTGAAATAGGCTTGTTCTAAACGAGATTGAGCGCCCTCTGTTTCTTTGGCGGCATTTCTAGGGGCTGCCGCGTCTGAACCTTAGCGTGCTGCGCCGACAGAACGACTGAGCCCCACCCAGGCTGCGTGGTATGAAGCGCGCCATTTCGGCGCGGAGGCTGTCCGATGCCAGCGCAAGCATAGGCTCGCACCGTGTTCGAGTTCGCGATGCAAGATCTTCGCCATGTCCGCCTTCGGATCGGACGATGGCATTTTCGCACCTGGAGTACCTGGGCGATAAAGCTGCCCAACGGGTACCGCGAACCAGAATCGGTCTACGCCATCGAAATGCTCGACAAGGATGACAGGAGTCTGGGCCAACTGGGCGCGTTCATCTCGAGGGAGACGGCTGAGGCTTGCGTGGCGCAGCTCGAGGCCGAGGGTCGCACGGGCGTGGTTATCAATAGGATCCCGGTCCACTCCCGGCTGGAGGACTGGCAGTTCGATAGGTAGATGCCTGAATGCCCGCGTCGCAGTTCGGTGGCTGTCGGTCATTCGATGATGTCGCAGCGCCTTGTCGGACCGACGGCACAAACGTCCTGAATTGCCGCATACCGCGCTGACCTAACCGGCCGCAGGCTGCGGTCTGCCGCTGGAACTGTGCCGAGTCGGCTCCGATGCGAGCTCGATGTCTTCGAGCGTTTTGCCGAGCAGTTGGCGGGGCCCGCGCCATGCTCGAGGCGTCGAACAGCAACAGTGCCCGAATGCGGTCGCAGCGCATCGGCACGAACAGCTCATTCCACAATGGATCCGGGATCGATCGGCGCCGCCGACTCAAAGAGCGTATTGATGATCGTCTGGCGGCGGGCCCATGGGCGCTCGGTACGAGCGCACGCCTTCCGGGTCGGGCGGCGAAAACCCGTTGGGCGGAGAATTTCGCGGCAGGCACTTCTCGGCCTGCGGGTCACAGGTGGTCGTCCGGCGTGGGTGCGGGGTCGATTCGGGCGGAGGGGAATTCGGCTCCGAGAGTGGGTGGGACGTGCGGGAGTGGGTTGCCGAGTAGCTCGACCTCGCGGTTGCGGATCAGCCAGGGTGGGCAGGTGTGGGCTGATTCGGGCGTGGTCGGGCGGGTGCCCGGAGCGAACATGCCCGGCGGCATGGCGGTGCCGGGAGATTCGGGGCGAAGCTGTGGTGTGAGGGGGCGGGGCTGGGTGGTCGGATCGGGCACGGTCGGGCCGCGGACGCTGTGGGCGAGGTCGGGAAAGGGGTTGGGGGAGTATCGGTTCGATGGGGCGCCGGTGGGGGAGCTGGGCTGGCTTGCACGGGTGGGATCGTCGGTGGGCGTCGTCGAGGTCGGGAGGATCGCCGTGGGGTGGGTTTCGGTGGTGGTCGAGCGGTGATCGGGATCGGTGTCGGGTCGCCACCGATCCGCGCCGGGGTCGGTCGCGCTTCGATGGCGTGCGTCCGGCTCGTCGGTGGCGGCTTGATCCTGGGGGATGTGCTGTTCGAATGGGGAATTGGTCGCCGTGGCGGTCTCCTCACCTGCTTGTGGCCGGTGGGTGTCGAGGTCGGTCGGATTGCGCCACGCGTCCAGGTTCGGAGTGAACCCTGGCGTGGTAATGGCTCGCGCATCGGAGGCGGGGCTCGGATCCTTTGCGCCACTGCTGTTCCCGGAGGCATCGGCAGCGCCCGGTGTGGTGATCGTGAGGAACGCCGGGATTCCTGAGCCTGCGGGCGGGTAGATCGGGGTGTAGTTGGCGTCCAGGGCCGCGAGGGCGAGTTGATATTGCTCGTCTCGGTCGGATTGGGGGCCGTGGGTAACCGGTGGGGGCACGGTTTTGCGGAGGGCTTCGGCCCCGAAGGCGGCGGCGATCATGCGGTGGCCGGTGCTGTGGGTGATCTCGGCGGTGTCGGTGGCGTCCTGGACGAAGCGGCGGGCGGCGGCCGCGGCGGCGTCGGCGAGGTGGCCGGTCATGCTGTCGGCGAGGGCGGTGTGGACGGCGGCGTACAGGGCGGTGACGGCGCCGAAGATGCTGTCGGCGATGGTGACCCAGGTGTCGGCGGCGGCGTGCATGTCGCCGGGGTTCATGGCTTGGACGGCGTCGTGGATCTGCTGGTGGGAGAGCCGGGTGAAGTCTTCGACGTGGTCGATGTAGTCGGGGTCGGTGGTGCGATCGGCGAGGCGGGCCTGGTCGTGTTCGGCGCCCGATTGGCTCAGGCGGGCGCTGCGCCGCAAGGCTTCCGGTTCCATCGGCGTCCCTCCCGTCGTCCAGCTTCCGAGTACTTGGACGCGGGAGGGTCGGTGCGGGTTCCCGCTGCCGCCGCTCAGCCCTTGCGGGCTTGCAGGGTGTAGCTGAGGGGCAGGCGTTCGGGGCGGTCGATCAGACGCCATTCCCAGTGTTCGTCGTGGACCATGCGGCCGGGCAACGGGTTCGACGGGACGCTGTCGTGTTCGATTAGCTGGGTGAGGGTGAGGTCGGCCTGCAGCAGGGCTTCGACGATCTCGCCGAGGCCGTGGTTCCACTCGTGCGTGATGGTGTTGGTCACCGTGGAATCGGTTTCGACATAGGTGGTCTCGTCGTTGAACACCATGGGCTCCGCGGTCTCGAAATACGGGTAGCCGATCGTCAGAGCGTCGGTGCGGGTCTCGTCGATCGACCACAGCACCGGGTGGTACTCCCGCAGGAACAGGCGGCCACCGGGGCGCAGCAGCGCGGCCACGGTCGTGGCCCAGCGGCGGATGTCGGGCAGCCAGCACAGCGCGCCGACCCCGGTGTAGACCAGCCCGAACCGCCTCCCGCCGAGCGCGGACACCGCCTCGTAGATATCGGATTCGACGTACTCGATCGGCGTGGCGGCGGCGTCGGCCAGCTTGCGAGCCTCGGCCAGTGATGCGGGGGAGAAGTCCAGTCCGGTCACGGTCGCGCCGAGCCGGGCCAGTGACAGCGTGTCGGTGCCGATGTGGCATTGCAGGTGCACGGCGTCGACCCCGCGAATGTCGCCGAGCCGTGGCAGATCGAAGCGCACCACATGGCTGAGGAAGGACGGGTCGGTCCGGAAGTCGTCGAAGTGGTAGTCGAGGGAATCGGCGTGCAGTGGGGCGCGATCGTTCCAATTGGCCCGGTTCAGGCCGCGATAGTCGCTCATGATCCTCGACTGTGTCACGAACTGTCGTTGCGGGACCGGGGACTTCGCGCGATATCTCGGTGGATACTGGTCCCGAGTGGTGTGGGAGGCGAGATGGGGACGTCGCGGATTCGACGGGGCCTGGTCGTACTGCTGGCGGTCGCGGGGGTGTCCCTGACCGGCTGATCGACTGTGAAAAGCACCGACTCGCAGCAGGTTTCGGCTCCGGTGACGGACAATCCGTGGGTGGTGGCGGGCCAGACCTCGGCTGCCGGGCCCAGCGGACCCCGCTCCGGGGTGGCGGACGCGACCCTCACCGCCGAGAACGGGGACGGCGGCGCGGTCGACAAACTGGCCCTCAATGCCATCGCGGATATCGCCGACTATTGGAACGGCCAGTACGCCAAGACTTTTCCGGGCGTGTTCAAACCGGTGACCCGGTTCATTTCCTGGGACTCCACCGCCCCGCGCGCCCAGGCCGTCGAATTCTGCCGCGGCAGTACCTTTCAGGAGGTCAACGCCGCCTATTGCAGTGTCGACAAGACCATCGGATTCGACCGCGGCACCCTGCTGCCCGGCTTGGTGAAGAAGTTCGGCCCGATGGCGGTGGTCATGGTCCTCGCCCACGAGTACGGCCATTCGATCCAGGCGCAGGCCAAGCTGAACGGCTTCTTCACCCCGACCGTGGTCCGCGAACAGCAGGCCGACTGCTTCGCCGGCGTCTTCCTGCGTTCGGTGGCCGAAGGCAATTCGCGCCATTTCACCCTCAACACCACCGACGGCCTCAATGGCGTGCTGGCCGCGGTGATCTCCTTCCGCGACCGCGAACCGGGCGCGTCCCCGGACGAGCACGGCACCGCGTTCGAACGGGTCACCGCCGTGCAGATCGGCTACACCGACGGCGCGACCGCCTGCAAGGGCATTACCCGCGCCGAACTGAAGCAGCGCCGCGGCACCCTGCCGACGAGCTTCCAGCCGGGCGACAAGGATCGCCAGCTGCCGGTGGACCAGCCGGATCTGGCGCTGGTGGCGCAGTCGCTGACCCGCGCCTACCCGATCCAGCCCGCACCCGCCTTCGACTACGGCGGCGTCTCCCGCACCTGCCCGAAAGTGACCGTCACCCAGCCGGTTTCGTACTGCCCGACCACCAATGTGATCGGCACCGACGTCCCGAACCTGGCCGCGCGCGCGGCCACCGGCGACAGGGGTGACCTCCTCTCCGCGACCGTCGGCGGCGACTACAACGCCTTCGTGGTCTTCGTCTCGCGCTACATGATCGCCGTGCAGCAGGCCCGCCGGCTCGGCATCTCCGGAGCCGATACCGCCGGGCTGCGCGCCGCCTGCTTCTCCGGGGCGTACAGCACCAAGCTGAGCCGCCCCGGCAGCGATCTGCAGTTGTCCGCGACCGATCTCGACGCCGCCATCTCCGGACTGCTGATGGACGGCCTGGCCGCCGCTGATGTCAACGGCGCCGTGGTGCCCAGTGGTTTCGTCCGGCTGGAGGCGTTCCGGACCGGCGTCCTCGACGGCGAGGACGCCTGCCTGAAGACCTACAAGTGAGCCCGGTCGGGCTCCGGTGAAACCTGGTCAGGCGCTGGGCAGGTGCGCTTCGAGCCAGTTGACCACGTCGGTGAGCACCTTGTCCTGCTCGGGCTCGTTGTAGATCTCGTGGTAGAGACCGTCGTAGCGGATGACCGTCTTGTCCTTGGACGCGGCGTCGCGTTCCACCTTGTCGGTGCCGGTGGGTGAGGCGAGGCCGTCGGCGCTGCCGTGCTGGACCAGCAGCGGCGCGGTCAGCCGATCCAGGTGCGCCTTGACGTACTCCCCGGCGCGCAGCATCTCCCCGGCGGTGCGGGCGGGCACGCCGCCGTGATGCACCAGCGGGTCGTCGTCGTAGGCGCGCACCACCTCGGGGTCGCGGCTGACCAGCTTCGAATCCAGTTTCACGACGGGCACATTCGGCAGATACTTGGCCACCAGCGGCGCGGCCAGCCGCTGCACGGCATTGCCGGCCTCGATGTCGATCGCGGGGGCGGACAGCACCAGGCCGTCGACCTCGGGCTGGTCGCGGGTGGCGAAGTAAGCCGTGGTGAGCCCGCCCATGCTGTGGCCGATGACGAATTTCGGCAGTCCCGGGTGGCGGCCGGTGGCGGTGGCGAGCATGGTGCGCACATTGTCGGCGGCGGTGTCGAGTGAGCCGATATTGGCGCGGGCGCCCTCGGACTTGCCGTGCCCGGTGTGGTCGAGCGCGTAGACGACGAACCCGGATTCGGTGAGCCGCTGCGCGACGTGCGCGTACCGGCCGGAATGCTCGGCGTAGCCGTGCACGATCACCGCCACGGCGCGAGGCTCACCGTCGGGCAGCCACGCCTGCCAGAACACGCGGCCGCCCGCGCCTTGGAATTCACCGGTCTCCGTGCGGGTCATCGCCGCTCCTTCGAGTCGAGGTCGTCACGTACCTACGAGGGCAAGGGTGCCGGGTCGCGGTTTCGGACGCCACCGTATGCGTCCGAAATGTCGCCAACCGGCGGAGCCATTCTCGCTCATCGGACGCGTCATGGGGGCGGGCACCGGTAGCCGCGCGCACGATCGATCATCGGTGCCGGGGCCGATCGCGCGCGGGCGGCCGGTGCACCGGGGACGGCGGCGCCGGTCAGAAGGCGGCGATGCGGTCGATGAGCAGCCGGTTGAACCGGATCAATCGCGCATAGTTGGCGCGGGAGATCCGTTCGCCGGTGCCGTGGATGCGTTCCAGGTCGGCGGCGGACAGCATGATTGGGGCGAAGTTGCAGCGGGTCCGCGCCAGATCGTCGTAGTAGCGGGAGTCGGTGGCGGCGGGAACCACGCCGACGGTGACGGCCAGCCCCGGCACCACCGCGCGCGCGACATCGGCGACGACGTCGAAATCGGGTCCGGCGCTCGGGTCGGCCGACGGTTCGGAGCAGGTGCCGTCGAGTTCGATGGTGACGCCGTTGTCGCGCACCACCTTCCGGCAGTGCGCCAGCACCCCGGCCACCGAATCACCGGGCAGGATACGGAAGTTCACGTACGCCTCGGCCCGCTGCGGGAGCACGTTGGACTTGACCCCGCCGCTGATCACGGTGGGGGCGGTGGTGGTCCGCACCAGCGCCTCGGTCTGCGGCCGGGCGGCCAGCACCCGCGCCGCGATCGGCCCGGCCACATTGACCAGCCCGAGCAGGGTGCGCCGCGGTTCGGTCACGAATTTCCGCACCCGGGTGAGCATGTCGACGGCGACCGGTGTGAGTCGCAGCGGGAACGGGTGGTCCTGGATCCGCGCCACCGCCCGCGCCAGCCGCCCGACCGCGGTCTGCCGCCCCGGCATGGACGAGTGCCCGCCCACGTCGGTAACCGAGAGCCGCACGGTCGCGAAGCCCTTCTCGCCCACCATGATCGTGGCCACCGGCACGTCGATGCCCTCGGCGACGCCGACGGTGATGACACCGCCCTCGTCCACCAGCAGCCGGGCCCGCACTCCCGCGTCCCGCAGCCGCCGCGACATCCGGCCCGCGCCGTCGGCCCCGAAGATCTCCTCGTCGTGGCCGAACGCGAGATACACCGTCTGCGTGGGCGCGACGCCGTCCCGCAGCGCCGCTTCGACCGCCTCGAGAATCGCGATCATCCGGCTCTTGTCGTCGATCGCGCCCCGGCCCCAGATGAATTCGTCGTCCACGACCCCGCCGAACGGCGGATACGGCCAGCCGTCGTGGTCGTCGACGGGCACGACATCCATGTGCGCCAGCAGAATCGCCGCCACGGCCTCGGCCCCCGGCTCTCCGGCGTACGTGCCCTGCCGCGCGCTCCCGGCCGCCCCGGCGGCGGCTGCCTTCGCTTCCGGCCCGGCCGTGCCCGCCAGGTGCTCGGTCGCCGCGCTACCCGCCCAGCGGTACAGGCGGCTGTGGCCGAAGCTCTCCCAGGTGAGGTGGGCGTGGACCAGGGGGAAGCACTTCTCCAGGTGGCCGGCGAGGCGTTCGAATTCGGCCGGGTCGATGCGGCTGTGGTCCTCGTGGGAGACGGTGCGGCAGCGCAGCGCCCCCGCCAGCCGCTCGGCGGTGGCGTCGTCGACGGTGGGCGCGTGGGTCGGCGCGGTGCTGGTCACGGGCTAACCGCCGGTCCGGGGAGGGAAGGTCACGGCCACAGTGGCATTGTTCACCACATCGGCGATCAGGGAGACCGTCTTCTCGTTTCGCCACTTCGGAATCGCCTCGCTGAGGTCGCCGGGCAGGTCCGGGGTGCGGATTCCGGACAGCAGCGGCAGGTGCAGTTGGGCGGCGGTCACGGTGACGGGGGCGTTGGCCGGCTGATGCGCCCACACGTCGTCGACCACGTCGGTGACGCGGATGCCGATGCGATGTCCGGCGGGAATCGGCCAGTCCTGGGCGAGGAGCCGGACCTGTGTGGTCGGTGTGACCGGTGCGATGCCGCGGGTGATCACGGTGGCCCGATTGTCGGGTCCGATGTCGTAGACCTCGACGGTGACGCTGGCCGCGGCGGGACCGTCCAGGGTGAGCGTGGCGGTCGGCGCACCGGACAGCTGCTGATCCTGGGCGAGCGGTGGGGAGACGGTCCATATCTCCCGGTCCGCGCCGGGCAGCAGACCGCGATCGGTATACCGTCCCGTGCGCAGATCGATGTCGACGGCGCGGCTGTCGGCCGGCGGCCACGCCGTCTCCGCCCGCCAGCGGCCGTCGAACTGCCCGACCGTGACGCGCGGGCCGGGCACCGTCACATCCTTGCCCGCCACCTGCCGGTCGAAGAAGGCCAGCAGTTCCGAGGAGAACTGGGTGGCACCGCACTTCTCGCTGCAATCGCGGTGACCCCACTGCCCGAACATGGCCTTGTGCTCGCCGGGGCCGAGCCCGTTCCACAGCTGGAAGACCCGGTCGGCGCGAGTGTTGTAGTCGACGAAACCCTGGCCGAGGAACAGCGGAATGGTGTTGCCGCGCAGCTTCTCCACCAGATCGCGGTCGCGCCAGAACGGCGTGCTCGCGTCGTGGTTGCTGGTCTCGGCCAGATACTGCTGGTAGCAGGCCGGGTCGATGGACGACGCGTTGGCCTTGTACTCGGCCGAGTCATTGGGGTGCGCGGGCGTCGACGCGATCAGCAGGTGCTCGAATCCGGCGATGTCCCCGGGCCGGAAGCCCTGTTCGCTGATCGGTTTCAGCGAGAACTTCCACGCGATGCCCTGCATGTACAGGTACGCGTTGGGGTCGGCGACGACTTCGAACGAGGCCACCGCCGCCAGGCCCGCCGGCTTCTCGGCCAGCCCCATGAGCCCGGTCCACCCCTCGTAGGACACCCCGTACAACCCGACCCGCCCGGTCGACCACGGCTGTGCCGCCGCCCATTCCACCGCGGTCTTCACATCCGAACGCTCACCCGGCCCGCCGAAATCCGGGCACCCGTTGGATCCGCCGAACCCGCGCAGGTCCACGATCACGGAGGTGTATCCGGCGGCCAAGAGCATCGGCACCGGCAGATCCCCGGTCGAGGGCCCGCCGCCGGGCCGCAACTCGGTCAGCCGCGCCTCGTGCGACCGATACGGACTCACCGTCATCACCACCGGTGTCCGCACCTCGTCCCCGAGCCCCACCGGCCGCAGCACGTCGGCGTGCAACCGCGTCCCGTCGGGTGCGGTGATGAACTCCTCCCGCCACTGATACCCCGGATCCGCGCTCGCCTGCCCCGGCGCGACCACCGCTCCCATCACCAACAGCACGCCGACCACCGCGCGCCACACCACCATCCGCATGCTCACCATAGTGACCTTGGTGGTTGTGCGCGCCCCTGACCAGCCCCAGGAACCTGGGTGCACGGCGGTCGGCGGCGCCGGTCATTCAGTGGGTGTCGGCCGCGAGTTTCCGGACCAAGAACCGTTCCTGGGCGGCGATCGTATACCCGTGTAGTAGGTACTGTTCTGTAGGCTCTATCGGCGAGGGGTGGCCGACTGTTGGCGCCCTGGACGCGCTGGCCACAGTGGAGATCGAACGGCTCGCAAACTGCTCTTACATGAGGGGTTTTCGATGAAGCGCAAAACCGGGCGCGACACCCTGTACCACGATCAATCGGCGTGGTGGAAGCTCCAGGAGTTCCTCCCGCCCCGGCTCCGGCTCACGGTCGAAGCGGACCTCCCCACCGAGGACTTCTGGGAGTGGGAGAGCAACAACATCCATCTCGATCAATATCTGAACCCCGAGGCCCCGGCGAAAGTGATCCTGCATCACGGCGTCGGCACCAACGGACGGCAGATGAACCTCATTATCGGTAAACCGTTAGCGGACCAGGGCTGGGAAGTCACCGCCATCGACAATCTCGGCTACGGCATGACGCAGGTACGCCCCGGCGGCACTTACGGGTATGGCCAGTGGATCCAGATGGTCACCGACTATCTCGCCTACGAGAAGTCGCGCGACGATCGCCCGATCGTGCTCTTCGGGCTGTCGGCCGGCGGCATGGTCACCTACCACGTCGCCGCGCACGCACCGCGCGGCGCCGTGCACGGAATCGTCGGCCTGACCTTCCTCGACCAGCGCAATCGGGACGTGTGGATCGCGACCGCGCGCTACAAATTCAGCGCCACCGTGGGCATGAAAGGCGTCGGGGCTTTGGCCCGTTCGCCGATGAAGGGCCTGGAGTTTCCGATGAGCCTCGCCTCGAAGATGAGCGCGCTGTGCAACAACGCGGACGCCATGAAAGTCTTTCTGGCCGACAAGACTTCGGCGGGCAGTGCGGCGTCGATGAAATTCCTCGCCGATTACCGCACCTATGTCCCGGATATCGAACCCGCCGACTTCGACGTCTGCCCGATTCTCCACACCCAGCCCGCCGAGGATCATTGGACGCCGCTGGAATTGAGCAAACCCGCGCTCGACCCGATCAAGAAGGTTCCGGTGACGCTGGTGATGCTCGAGAACGCGGGGCACTATCCGCTCGAGGAACCTGGTCTCACCCAGATGGAGGAGGCCGTCGACGCGTTCGTGCGTGAGGTCACCGGCACCAACCCTTGATCACAGAGAGTCGGGTACCCCATGGCGAATGTAGAGGAAACCGCTCCCGAATCGTTGCCGCGCAAGAGCCCCCGGGTGTGGCTGGCCCCGGCGGTCGTGGTGTCGCTGCTGATGGCCCTGCTGGCCACCATGTACCTGGCGTACGTGGTGGATCCGTCGAAGCATCTGCACGACTTTCCCGTCGCCCTGGTCGATCAGGACTCCGGCGATGTGATCGGCGGGCAGCCCACCAATGTCGGCAAGCAGATCAATGACGCTCTGGTGCAACAGATTCCGGCCGACAAGTTCGATCTGCGGGTGCTGGGCATCAATGAGGCGCAGCAGCAGCTGAACACGGGCAAGGTGTACGGGGCGATCGTCATCCCCAGTGATTTCACCAAGCGGCTGGGCATTTTCGCGGCCGCCAGCGCCGTGCCCGGCGACGTCACCCGCCCGCAGATCACGGTGTTCACCAATCCGCGTACCGGGACTTTCGGATCGCAGGTGATGCAGAACATCGCGGCGACGGCGCTGAAACAGGCCAACGACACTGTTGGCCGACAACTCACCGGCACCCTGAACACCCGGCTGCAACCCTCCGGCGGCGTCGCCACGCTACCGGGGCTGAGCAAGCTCATGCTGGCCGCGCCGATCGAGGTGACGGTCACGCCGTTCCATCCGCTGCCGGGCGGCACCGGCGGAGGTCTCACCGCCTTCTTCTACACGGTGATGATCCTGCTGGCGGGCTTCACCGGCGCCATGGTGATCAATGGAATGGTCGATGCCGCACTGGGTTTCGCACCTACCGAGTTCGGGCCCTGGTATGTGCACAATCCGTCCGTGCCGATTTCTCGTCTGCGCACCCTGTTCCTCAAATGGGCGGTCATGGCCGGGACCGCGCCCGTGGTGGCGGGCATCTTCATGGGAGTCGGCCAGTGGCTGGGCATGCCCATCGACCGGCCGCTGCTGCTGTTCCTCTACAGCACCTTCGCGATCACCGCGGTCGGCGTCACCGCGTTGTCGATCGTGTCCGCGCTGGGCACCATGGGCCTGCTGGTGAACCTGGTGCTGTTCATCGTGCTCGGTCTGCCCTCCTCCGGCGGCACGGTGCCGCTCGAGGCGATTCCGAGGCCGATGGACTGGCTGGCCGCGTTCGAACCGATGCACCAGGTGTACCTCGGCGTGCGCGCCATCCTCTATTTCAACGGCGACGGGTCGGCCGGATTGAGTCACGCGTGCTGGAAGACCCTGTTCGGATTGCTGATCGGTCTGCTGGTGGGCTTGATCGTGACCGGCTATTACGACCGCAAACAACTGCACCGCGCACCCGCCGCGGCCCGATAGCGCTCAGGCCGGTCGCAACTGCCGGAAGGCGCGCGGGCCCATGCCCTTCCAGCGGCGGAACGCCCGCGAGAAGCTCGACACCTCGAGATGGCCTAGGCGCTGGGCGATCTCGGCGACTGGCGGCCGTTGCGCGACCAGCCTTCCTCGGCTCTCTGTGCTGGCTGATGAGTCGGCTCGCCATCGAGTCGCCAGTTCCGGGGTTGGAATCAGCGGCAGGAAAAGGGTGTTCCGCCACGGCGCCGGTTGATTCGATGCGGACGTGGTTGTAGCCGGGATATTGCCGTGGGGTTGTTCGGGGTTCGAGTGCGATGAGCGGTGAAGGCGTCACCGACCTCGCGGCGCCGGTGATGCGGCTGCGGGCATTGACCTGGCAGGTATTCGTTCCGACCGCGGTGTTCGGGATGGGTGGCGGAGCGGCTGCCCCGATGTATCCGCTGCGCGCGCTCGAACTGGGGGCGAGCGCCGGGGCGGCGGGAATCGTGGTGGCGCTCTCGGGGTTCGGGCAGCTGCTCGCGGATCTGCCCGCGGGACAGCTCATCGCCCGGGTCGGGGAGCGGCGGGCGGTCGCCGCGGCGTCGGTGGGCGGCGCGGTCGGTGTGGTGCTGGCCATCGTCGCTCCGAATCTGGGGTGGCTGGCCGCGGGGATGCTGCTCACCGGTGCGGCCTCGGCGCTGTGGGGACTGGCGCGGCAGACCTATCTGGTGGCCGTCGTGCCCGACGGCGACCGCGGGCGGGCACTGTCCCTGCTGGCGGGTTCACAGCGGTTCGGGGTGTTCGCCGGGCCCTTGATCGGCGCGGGCGCCACGCACGCGTTCGGGGTGACCGGCGCGATGTGGCTGCAACTGGCGGCGATCCTCGTCGGCGGGGCCCTGATGATGTCGGTGCGCGATATCGACGACGGACCGGAGCGGATCCGGCGCGGACTGCGGGCGGTGGTGACCGAAAATCGCCGTGTGCTGGGCACACTCGGGTTCGGGGCGCTGGCGACCGGGGCGGCGCGGGCGGCACGTGTGTCGCTGCTGCCGCTGTGGGCGGCGCATATCGGGATGAGCGCCCCGGCCATCGGACTGATCTTCGGCATCGCCGGAGCGGTCGACGTCCTGCTGTCCTATCCGTCCGGTATCTGGCTGGACCGGTACGGGCGACGCGCGACCGGGACACCTTCGCTGCTGTTGTTCGCGCTCGGCTACACCGCGCTGCCCTTGGCCACGACGGCCTCCGGATTGTGTGTGATCGCCGTGATCCTCGGAATCGCCAACGGCCTCAGCAACGGTCTGATCATGACCGTCGGCTCCGATGTCGCCCCACCGTCAGCGCGGGCCGAATTCCTCGGCGCCTGGCGGCTGACCCACGATCTCGGCATGTTCGCGGGCCCGATCGCGGTCGGAATCATCGGTGCGGCAGCCACACTCGGCTCCGCCGGGGTCGCGCTGGGAGCGGTGGCGACCGCGGGTGCGGTCGCCATCCGCCGCTGGTTCCCGGCGCGGGTGACGGTCAGATCGGGCGCAGAGTGATCATCTTGCGCAGGCGGGCGCGGTCGCGTTCGAGGCGGCGGGCCTCGTAGGCGATGGGGAAGTAGCGGACGCGTTCGGGCAGTTTCGGGACGGTTCGGCCGATGGCCCAGCCCAGGAGTCGCAGGGCGCGTTCGTCATTGGCGGTCCACTCCAGGCCGAGTTTCTCGCGAATGATGCCGGGGGTGGTGCCGACGGTGAAGAAGTACTGGAGGCGGCCCACCGGGGCGGTGACGGCGCGCCAGACCGGGTGCAGCGGCGCGGGGATCTGCTGGGGCGGCGCGATCCTGCGGATCACCTTCAGGTAGTCGTAGGCGACATTCGTTGCGGTCAGGTGGTTCTCGACCTGATCCCAGAACCAGGGCTCCCATTCGGTGTACGTGGCCGGGATTTCCTTGGGGGCCACCGAGAAGTTGCGCATGAGCTGCACAGTCTCCTGGTAGTAGGCCTCTTTGTCGGCGGCGGTGAGCTTCTCGCGCGAGAAGTACTTGTTGCCCTCGGTGAAGGCGAAGACGCCGGTGTGCAGGACCCACGCCCACGGGGCCGAGGCCAGTGCCTGGTGTTTGACGCCGGCGGCGTCGGTGGTGTTGAGGGTGGCGTGCATGGCACGCAGGCGGTCGGCTTCGGCGAGGGCCTCGTCGCCGCCGTAGACCCACATCATGACCGAGGCGATGCTGCGCAGGGCGCGGCCCATGGGGTCGGTGCGGAAGGTCGAGTGCTCGTCCACCACCGCGGCGATCGTCGGCTCCATGGTCTGGAGCAGGAAGGCCGAGCCGGCGGTGAGGGAGAAGGTGAGCAGACCGACGTCGTCCCACATGCGGCTACCTGGTTCGAACGGACGGCGTTCGGGGCGAGCTGCTCCGGATCCCTCGGCGAGCGCGACGGCGGCGGTCATGGTGGATCTCCTTTGATCGACCGTTCCTGACGGCTGTCACACGCCGACAGGATGAGAGAGTAACTACCGAATCTTCTCATCATGTCGGTGGAGTGGCAACCGCCACGATCGAACGGGATACGATCGATTCCGGCCCGAGTCTCGGTCCGAAGTCATGAATGACGATGCGATACCCGAATATCCGTACTGACGAATCCATGCGTTAGGAGCGAGATGACCGAGGTGAGCGTGGACTTCCGGCCGTTCGGACCCGGCGGCCGCACCCGATCGACGGTGTTCGAAGGCAGGCCGAACGGCTGAGCCCGTCGTGGACGCGATGCCGAGAACGGCTGCGGCGGTGATCGACACCGCTGCCGGTTGGTTGCGTGGCACACTCTGGGGCCGGACCGCCTGGCGGGTGGTCCAGGGCCTGTTCGAGATCGAGCTCGTCGATCGATCGCTGGCGTTGTCCGCGCAGATCTTCACATCGGTATTGCCGGTCATCATGGCGGCAACGGCCCTCAGTGGCTGGCATTCCGCGTCCGGCGCGATCCGTTTCCAGTTCGGGTTCGATCTCGGGGCACTGCCCGTCGGTGACGCGGCGCAGGTGTCGGATTCGTCGCTGGCCGCGTTCGGTGTGGTCGGGCTGCTGATGGTCGTATTCAGCGGCACGTCGTTCGCCCGCGCGCTCGGACGCGTCTACGGGGCGGTGTGGCAGGTGAATTCGATCGGTCCACGGGATGCGTGGCGGTGGTTCGCGGCACTGTTCGCGGTCGCCTTGGCGGTCGCGCTGGTCGGGCAGACCCAGAACCTCGCGCACGTCAGCTATGTCGGGTGGCCGCTCGTGCTGGCCGGCGAGCTCGTCATCTGGACGTTGGTGTGGGCGTTCACGCCGTTCCTGCTCACGAAGGGCGCGTTGACCGGGCGCGTGGCCTGGGCGACCGGGCTGCTGACCGCGACCGGGCTGACCGCCGTGCATCTGGCCGGGCGGGTCGTGCTGCCGCGGATCACGGCCAACGCCATGCGGCACTTCGGACCCCTGGGGCTCGCTTTCACTTCTGTCAGTTGGCTTTTCGTGATGTCGGTGGTGATCGTCGGCGCTGCCTCGATCATCAAGGCCTTCGCCCAGGACGAGACCGTGATCGGACGGTTTCTGCACGGCTCGAATTGACCATCGCACGATCGAGGCGGGACAGTCATGGCGGCTTCCGAACCCGAACGCCCACGCCGTAGCGCGGGACGGTGGACGGCCGCGGCCGTACTGCTGACACTGTTCGCCGTCCTGGCGATCGCATCGGTGCTCGCTGGATTCGCGCACCGAGAATTGCTCGACACCGACCGCTACGTCCGGACCGTCACGCCGTTGTCCGCCGACCCCGCACTGCGAGAAATGCTGGCCGACCGGGCCACCGACGCGATCATGGATAGCGTCGACGTCCAATCCGTCACCGCCCAGGCCCTGGCGGCGCTGGCCGACAGCAACCCGCGCGTTCCGCGCGCGGTGACGGGGCTGGCTCCCTTGGCCACCCGGCAAGCGCGAGGTCTCGTGCGTGACACGGCCGAATCCGTTCTGGCGTCCGATCAATTCCGAACCGTGTGGATCGAGGCGAATCGGCAGGCGCATCGCGGGCTGGTCGTGGTGCTGACCGGGGAGGCCCCGGCGGCGGTCGGAATGGACCAGAACGGCGCGGTGAGTGTGGCGTTGGGCCCGATCATCGACAGGGTCCGGTCCGAATTGACCGACCGGGGCTTCACGTTCGCCGACCAGGTGCCCGCGATCGACCGCTCGTTCGTGCTCTTCCGGTCTCCCGAACTGGTCGAGGCGCGACGCTGGGTGATGCTCCTCGATCGGGTGGCCGACGTGCTGCCCTGGATCACGGTGCTCGTCGCGGCCGGCGCGGTCTGGGTCGCACCCGCGGGCGCGCGGCGTCGCGCCCTCACCTGGCTGGGTGCGACGCTGGCGCTGGCGATGGCGTTGCTCGCGGTCGCCGTCGGCATCGCACGATCGGCCTACCTGGACGCGGTGCCGGCCGACGTGCTCACCCCGCAAGCCGCCGCGGCGGTGATCGACGCCTTCCTGATACGGCTGGACACCACCGTGCGAGCGATGTTCGCTCTGGCCGTGGTGATCGCGCTGGCCGCGCAGTCGCGCCGAGTCGTGCGCGATCCACAGGCGATCCGATCCGTCGTGGCCCGCAACCGGGGCTCGCTGCGGATCGCCGTTCTCGCCGTCGCGGCGATCACGCTGACGTTCTGGTCGTACCCGACCGGACCGGTGGTCATCTGGACCGTGCTCGCCGCCGTCACCGCATTGGTGGTCGTCGAACTGGCGGCCGGACCCGGACAGTCCCGGCCCGCGCCATCGACCGAAACGTGAAAAGCCGGATGACGGGGACCGGCCGGGTAAAACCGGTCCACGCCATCCGGCGATTCCGCCCGCCACCGGGTGAGTTCGGCTCACGGCGGGCAACGCCGTCCGATCCTGGATCAGAAAATCGGACGACGGTCTCGGGGTGACTAGGTCACGATGCGCAGCGGGTGCTCGATGAGTTCCTTCAGCTGCTGCAGGAACTTCGCCGCGACCGCGCCGTCGATCGAACGGTGATCCGCGGACAGCGTGACGCGCAGGATCTTGCGCGACACCACCTTCTCGCCGTCGAGCTTCAACTCGTCCTGCGCGGCGCCGACCGCGAGGATCGCCGACTCCGGCGGGTTGATCACGGCGGTGAACTGCTCGATACCGAACATGCCCAGGTTGGAGATGGTGAAGGTGCCGCCGGACATGTCCTCGCCCTTCAGCTTCCGGTCGCGGGCGCGACCGGCCTTCTCCCGGCCCTCCGCCGCGATGGCCGACACCGACTTGCGGTCCGCGTCATGGATGACCGGCACGAACAGGCCCGCGTCGGTGGCCACGGCGATGCCGATATTGATCGCCTTGTGTCGCAACAGCTTGTCGCCCGCGAAGGAGACGTTCACCGACGGATCCAGGCGCAGCGCGGTGGCGACCGCCTTCACGAGCAGGTCGTTCACGCTGACCTTGCCGGAACCGGTCTCCTCCAGGGTCTTGTTGATCTGCGCGCGGAAGGCCAGCAGCTCGGTCACGTCGATGGCGCTGGTCAGGTAGATGTGCGGCGCCTGCTGCATGGACTCGGTCAGGCGCTGGGCCGAGACGCGCTGAATGGTGGTCAGCGGGATCTCGTCGTAGTCGCCGGTGGCCGGGGACACGGACGCCGGAGCCGGAGCCACGGCAGGGGCGGCGGGTGCGGCCGCGACGGGAGCGGCTGTACTGCTCGCGGTTTCGACGTCCTGCTTGGTGACGCGGCCGCCGGGGCCGGTGCCGGTCACCGCGGTGATGTCGACGCCGAGCTCCTTGGCGACCTTGCGGGCCAGCGGAGACGACTTCTTGCGCTCGCCGTCGGCGGAAACCGCGGGGGTGCCGCCGTTTCCGTTCACGGCGGCCGGATTGCCCTGCGCGGCAGGAGCGGCGGGGGCCGGAGCGGCGGCGGCGGGCGCGGCCGGGGCCGGGGCGGAGGAGGACCCGCTCCCGTCACCCAGGATCGCGATGGCCTCACCGATCGGCACGCGCGCACCGGCTTCGGCGATGATCCGCTCGAGCACCCCGTCCTCATAGGCCTCGAGCTCCATGAGCGCCTTGTCGGTTTCGATCTCGGCCAGGATCTCGCCGGCCTTGACCTGGTCGCCGACCTGCTTGAGCCAGGCCGCGACGACGCCCTCCTCCATGGTGTCGGAGAGCCGGGGCATGGTTACTTCGGACATGGTTCCTTCCGGATCTCAGCGGCGCTTGCCCACGGCGGCAAGGGTTTCGGTGGCGGCCCGGTACAGCGACTCGGGCGAGGGCAGCGCCAGCTTCTCCAGGGGCTTGGCGTAGGGCAGCGGCACCTCGGCCATGGCGACGCGGCGGACGGGGGCGTCGAGGTAGTCGAACGCGCCGTCGGAGATGGACGCCGCGATCTCCGCGCCGATGCCGTAGGTCAGCCAGTCGTCCTCGCCGATGACGGCGCAGCCGGTCTTCTTGACCGAGGCGATGATGGTGTCGCGGTCCAGCGGGCGCAGGCTGCGCAGGTCGATGACCTCCGCCGAGATGCCGTCGGCGGCAAGCTGTTCGGCGACCTGGGTGCAGACGTTCGCCATGCGGGAGTAGCCGATCAGGGTGATGTCGGTGCCCTCGCGGGTGACCGCGGCCTTGCCGATCTCGACCGGCGGCAGGTCCTCGGGGACCTCGCCCTTGGTGTTGTAGAGCGACAGGTTCTCCAGGAACAGCACCGGATCGTTGTCGGCGATCGCGGCCTTCATCAGCGCCGCCGCGTCGGCGGGCGTCGACGGCGCGACGACCTTCAGGCCGGGCACGAACGCGTAGTACAGCTCGATGTTCTGCGAATGCGTCGCACCTAGCTGCTGGCCGCCGCCCCCGGGGGTGCGGATGACCATGGGCACGGCGGTCTGCCCGCCGAACATGCCGTAGATCTTGGCGGCATGATTGACGATCTGGTCCAGCGCCAGCAGCGAGAAGTTGATCGTCATGATCTCGACGACCGGGCGCAGGCCCAGCATGGCGGCGCCGATGGCCGCGCCGACGAAACCCTCTTCGGCGATCGGGGTGTCGCGCACCCGCTTCTCACCGAACTCGGCCAGCAGGCCGGCGGTGATCTTGTACGAGCCTTCGAAGACGCCGATCTCCTCACCGATGAGGAAGACGTCGTCGTCGCGCCGCATCTCCTCGCGGAGGGTCTCGCGCAGCGCTTCACGGTAGGTCATGACAGCCACGGTGATGTCCTTAGGCGGTGAAGAGCGGATCACCGGGCAGGCGATGGGAATCGCCCGCGACCGGGGTCGCGTAGTTGTAATCGAACAGGGTGGCCGGGTCCGGATGCGGGGACTGGTCGGCGAAATCGACCGCGGCGCGCACGCGTTCCTTCACATCGGCCTCGATGGCGGCGGCCGACTCCTCGCTCAGCACGCCCGCCTCCAGCAGACGGTTGTGCCACAACACGATCGGGTCGTGCGCGACCGCCGTGGAGACGGCGTCCTCGGCGCGGTACTTGGCCGGGTCCACCACCGAATGCCCCTTGAGCCGGTAGGAGACGGCCTCCAGCAGCGCGGGCTTGCCCTCACGGCGCGCGGTCTCGATGAGATCGGCGGCGACCTCGCGCACGGCCAGCACATCGGTGCCGTCCACCCGCTCACCGCGCATGCGGTACGAGGCGGCGCGCTTCCACAGATCCGGTTCGGCCGAGGACTTCTCGACCGTGGTGCCCATACCGGTCTGGTTGTTGATCACCAGGAACACCACGGGCAGATTCCACAGCGCCGCGATGTTCAGCGACTCGTGGAACGCGCCGATGTTCGTGGTGCCCTCACCCATCTGGCACACCACGACGTCATCGCCGCCGCGGTAGTCGATGGCCAGCGCCGCGCCGATGGCGAGCGGCACCTGGCCGCCCACGATGGCGTAACCGCCGAGCAGCCGGGTCTCGGTGTCGTACATGTGCATCGACCCGCCCCAGCCCTTGGAGGTGCCGGTGGAGCGGCCGTACAGCTCAGCCATGACGCGGCCGGGCTCGATGCCCTTGGCGAGCGCGTAGCCGTGCTCGCGGTAGTTGGTGAACAGGTAGTCGGTGGGACGCATGGCCCGCCCGACACCGACGACGGTGGCTTCCTCACCCAGGTTCAGGTGGCAGTAGCCGCCGATCTTGGCCTGCTGATACGCCTGCGCGGTGCGCTCCTCGAAGCGGCGGATGAACAGCATCTCGCTGTACAGCTCGCGCAGGGTCGCGGCGTCGGTGCCGCCGAAATCGGCTCCGCCGAGCAGGGTTTCGGCGCCGGATACGGCTACGTCCGCGGACTGGTCGGCCGGGCGGGTGGCCTTGCGCGCCGGCTTGCGCGGCGCGGCGGTGGTCTGGTTCAGCTCCGCTGCAGTGGTCGTGGTCATGACGGAACTCCTCAACGCTTCCGGGGCGGCGCGACGTGAATCGGCAGGCCCAGCCCGACCAGGGCGGCCTCCATACCGATCTCGCCGAGGGTGGGGTGGGCGTGAATGGTCTCGGCCAGCTCGTCGAGGGTCGCCTCCAGCGAGATCGCCAGGGCCCCTTCGGTGATCAGATCGCTGGCCGACGGGCCGATGATGTGCACGCCCAGCACTTCGCCGTGCTTCTTGCCCGCGACGATCTTCAGGAAGCCCTCCTGATCGCCGAAGGACTTGGCCCGGCCCAGCGCCGCGAACGGGAACTTGGCGGCCACGATGTCGTGGCCCGCGGCCTTGGCGGCGTCCTCGGTGAGGCCGACGCTCGCGATCTCCGGATGCGTGAAGGTGGCGGCCGGGATCACGTTGTAGTCGATGTGGGCGGCGTGACCGGCGATGGTGTCGGCGGCGACCAGGCCCTGATGCGAGGCCACGTGCGCGAGCAGCGCCTTACCGGTGACGTCACCGATGGCGTAGACGTGCTCGACGCCGGTGCGCAGGTGCTCGTCGACCGGGATGAAACCCCGTGCGTCGGTGTCGATTCCGGCGACCTCCAAGCCCAGCCCGGCGGTATTGGGGCGGCGGCCGACGCCGACCAGCACCACGTCCGCGGGCAGCTCCTGCGGCTTCGCTCCGCCGACCGTGACGGTCAGGCCCGCGTCGCCCTCGGCGATGCCGGTGACGGTCGCGCCGGTCAGCACCGTGATGCCGCGCTTGGTGAACGAGCGCACCAGTGCGGCGCCGATCTCCTTGTCCTCCAACGGAACCAGGCGATCCTGCATCTCCACCACGGTGACGTCCGCGCCGAACTCGTGGAACAGGTTGGCCCACTCCGCGCCCACCGCGCTGCCGCCGATGACGACCAGGCGCTTGGGCACCTCGGTGAGACCGAACGCGCCGTCGGAGGTGATGACGCCGGGCAGGTCCGCGCCCGGGATCGGGAGTACGGCCGGGACCGAACCGGTCGCGACGATGACGTCTTTCGCGCTGACGGTGCGCACGGCGTTGGCGGTCGGGGCGGCGGCGTAGCGCGGGCCGCCCTCGAAGATCGGCGACGGACCGGCCTCGACGACCTCGACCGTGGTCGGGCTCGTGAACCGGGCGTGGCCCTCGATGACGGTGACGCCATTGGCCTTGAGCAGGCCCGCGACCCCGTCGGTCAGTTCCTTGACGATGCCGTCCTTGCGCTGCCGCACCGCGGCGTAGTCGAAGCGCAGGTTATCGGCGTAGATGCCGAATTCGGCGGCGTGCGCGATGGTGTGGAAGACCTCCGCCGAGCGCAGCATCGCCTTGGTCGGGATGCAGCCCCAGTTCAGGCAGACGCCGCCCGGGCGTTCCTTCTCGACCAGGCCGACGGTGAGGCCTCGTTGAGCGGCGCGGATGGCGGCGACGTACCCGCCGGGACCGCCACCGATCACCAGAAGATCGAATTCCGGCACTCGTGGTGCTCCTCGTTCTCGATAACTCGACCCGCCATCGGTTGTGATGCGAGTCATTGCGAACGAGTCTGTCGGTCCCCATTTGCACAATCAATGCACTCGAAGCCCATATATGTCAGTGCGTGACTGGGCGGAGAGCACAATTTGTACCCGTGAGTAGCGTGCTTTCGGCGGCTCAGCCGAGGGTGGTCCCGGGCAATTCCAGAGCGGCCAGTGCGAGCGAAAGTTCCAGGTAGGCGCGCTGGCCTTCCAAGGGTCGGCCGAGCAGCATGGTGATGCGCTGCAACCTGTTGATGACCGTGTTCCGATGGCAGTGCAGCTTGGGTGCGGCATTGGCCGCCGAGCAGTTCTCGGCGAGCCAGACGGCCAAAGTCCGCAGCAGAATGTCACGTTCTTTCGGCGGCAATTCCAGGACCGGGCCGAGGGTCCGGGCGACCAGAAGATCGGTCAGATCGGGGGAGCGCAGCAGCAGCGCCTCCGGATAGCGCTCGTCCAGCGAGACCAGCAGCCCGGCCGCGTCCCCGGGTACGGTATCCAGCGCCAGCACCGCCAGCCCGTGCGCGGTATCGATGCCCGCCAGCCCGGCGACCGCGGGGGAGACCCCCGCCCGGCCCCGGATCAACGGCCGAAGCTGTTGCAGCACAACCGAACTGTCCCGATGCTCCAGCGACACCAGCCCGACCGTCGAATCCACCCGCTCGTGCCACACCGAGCGCACCCCCGAAACCCCCAGCGCCGCCTCCGCACCCATGTGCAGCCGCGGCCCGCCCTCACCGCGCGCCACCACCACGAGATACGCGCCGTGCGCGGGCAGATTCAGCTCGCGCCCGGCGCGCGCCGCGAACGTGGCGTCGTGGGCGCGCCCGGCGAGCAGGTCCTCGATCAGCGAATGCCGGCGCCGCTCATCACTGCGCACCCGATCCAGCTCGGTGTTCCGGTACGAGGTGACCAGCGCCGACGACATGCCGTCCACCACCGCCCACATGGCCGACCCGACCTGCCGGGTCTCCGCCGACCCGATGTCATCGGCCTTGTCCAGCAACGCTTCCCACACGATCTGGCCGCCGAGCCGGAACGTCCGCAGCATCGCCTCCAGTGGCACCCCCTGCTCGGCGCGCCGCCTGCCGATCGCCGCGGCCACATCGTCGCCATCCGGATTCCGCGGCAACCCGCCCAGCAGATCCAGAATCCGCGTCAGATACCGGCGACAGCCGTCCCGCAGATCCGCGCGCGGCACCGCCGTGTAATCCGTCCACCCAGGGTTGTCGGTGAAGATCGCCGCCATCAACTGCTTGGTCAACGCGGGCACCTCGGCCTGACACGCCGCGGCCAGCCGCTGAGTGCCGACCGCCGGGATCGGATGCCTGGGTGCCGCCATGGCACTCAACCTACTCCCGAGGGCCGCCCGCCCGTCCCATCCGGGCCGGTCAGCGGGTTTCGACCCCGCCCAGCACCGGCTTGATATCGAGAATCGGCGTCCCGTCGATCGCCTCCAGCCCCGCCACCCCCAGCACGTCCGGCGACACCTCGGTCAGCGTCACCTCGTGCAGGCCGATCGGGTTCGGCCGGTCGGGGGAGCGGGTCGCGAAGACACCGGTCGCCGGACGGGAACGGTCCCCCCGCGGATGCACCGCGAGCACTTCCCGGCTGCCCGCGTGCAACCAGGTCAGCAGGATCACCCGCATACCGGGCTGAAGATCCGCCGCCGCCGCGGCGAATTCGGGCGCCAGTACCACCTCGGCGGGCGGCGCGTCCTCATCGGGCTGGCGCGGCGCCCCGGCGCGGCCGGTGAGCGGGGAGCGGACGTGGCCGACCGGGCGCACCTCGAAATGGTCAGGGCTGCCGGAGAATTCCGAGGACATGGATCTTCTGCTCCTTACACCGTGGCGATGATGGCGATGTCCATGATCGTCTGTGCTGATCGAAGTCGCCAATATTTCCGTGATCGGACTGGGCGGCACGGTAATTCGTCCGGTGGTTGCACTGGACGGCGTATGATCGGCCGGGATGGGCATCCAGGGCCAGCGCGAACGAATAGTCACCACCGACTGGGACGTGTTCGCGCGCAGGCTGGCCACCTTTCTCGCCGGGTTGCCATCCCGCGCCACCCTCACCCTCGTCGCCACTGGCAATCGATACGTGCAATTCCAGCAGTTCGACATCAATCTCTCCGCCGAACTCACCGGTAATTACTATTTGCCCGAACCGATTTCGGAGGCCGCCGCCCAATTACTGCGCGACCTCGGCTGGACCGCTCCCGCCCTGCAACGCGAAATCGAGAACTGGCGGCGCACCCTGCGCTGGCCGATCACCCGCACCGCCTTCGAGGACCTCGCCCGCTCCGCCACCCGCGGCCTGCACGAGGCCCTCGGCGTCGGCGACCCCGGCGACCTGCGCGCCAGCGCCTGGGCGGAGACAACCGCTCTGGACCTGTCCGCCTTGAGTTCCCGGCGATAGCCGGGCACGCGACGGCCCCGCCGCACGCGGTACGACGGGGCCGGAACGAGTGAGGGTCAGCCCACCAGGGTCTTGTGCAGCTTCACGATGGTCGCGGCGTCGATGCCCAGACCCTTGGTGAGGAACTTGCCGAAATCACCGTACTGCGCGTTCATCTTGTCGATCGCGTTGTTCAGGTACTCGTCGCTGACGACCTGCAGCGGGATCAGCAGATCCGGGTTCTGCATGATGCCCGCCTGCTTCAGCTGCGCCCGCTGCGCGGCATCCGCGGCCGACCGGTACTGGTTCGACAGCAGGTAGTCCTGGCGGGCAACGTTTTCCGGCACACCCACGGCGCGCAGCATCACATACGTCATCCACCCGGTGCGGTCCTTGCCCGCGGTGCAGTGGTACAGCGTCGCGCCGCCGGAGGCCGCGATGTCCTTGATCGTCTGCCCGAACTTCGCCATCGAATCCGGCGTCAGGAAGCTTTGATACATATCGCGCATCATCTGCTCGGCCTTACCGTCACCCAGCGCCGCCTGCTGCACCGCCGGATCCTTCGACCCGATGGCCTGCACCATCTTCAGATACATGCCCCCGTCGCTGATCGGCCGTGACACCGCGGCAGCCCCCGGAATCGCCCGATCCGCGCCCTGCGCCCCCACCTCGGCCTGCGTCCGGAAGTCGATCACCGACTTGATCCCCAGCGCCCCCAGCTGCTGCACATCGGCGTCGGTCAGCTTCCCGAGCGCATCCGCCCGAATCACCTTCCCCGACTTGGTCGAATCCCCGGTGTAGGTCGCATACCCCCCGATATCGCGCACATTGACGGCCCCCTGCAACGTGATCCGAGTCGCCTCGGTGTGCATGATCGGCGGCGCGGCCAGAGCCACGGACGGCACCCCGGCCACCCCGCCCCCGAGCAGCGCACCCGCCGCGGCAGTCACAACGAGCATTGAAATACGAAGTCGTGCAAATCGTTTGATGTTCACGGCCGCGACGCTAGGGGTGCTTACGCGCACCCCGCCCGGTTACCCACCGGTCCTCCCACCCACCGGTGCCCCGTCCCCACCCACCGGGACCCCACCTGGACCACCCCGAACGCCTCTGCACCCCAGTAACTCTCGCGCAACCATTCTACTCCCGAAGGTCCTGGAACCGAATCTCGGGGATGTGACCCAGCTTGGTGCGATTGCGGGAGTTTCCCGCAGCTCGAGTGAGCACGCGGAGCCCGCTCGGATCTTTGGCGTCGAAAGAAGTACGTGAGCGCCGATCCCAGGAGCGTTCCGGTGACGGTGATGGTGGCGGCGAATACGGCGGTCATGGGTCCTCGGGACGCGTGAGAGCGGATCGCGATTCCGCTCTCGCCGCCCGGGGCCCGGCCGTGCAAGTCGCACCTTCGGGATGGACCTACCGGCGGTATCCAAGAACTGGAGTGAGTTCGGGACCTTGGATGCGAGGATGTCGGCTCTCGCCACTGACCTGCCGACCCGGGCACTCCGGCCCCGCACCGAGGACCTTCGGCGCTGTTCGCGGCCGCGCCGTGCCGATCAGACTGGAATCGAACGACGTGTGGGAGAACGGAGGCTTCCGTGACCATCGGCGACACCGTGACGATCGACCGCGACGGGCTCGACCGGCTGGTCGCGGTGCTACAGGAGAACTCATATCGGGTCATCGGCCCGACGATGCGTGACAACGCGATCATCCTCGACGAACTCGACACTCCGGCCGCACTGCCCGCCGGGTGGGGCGTGCACACCGAGCCAGGCCGGTATCGCGTGTATCGCCGCTCCGACCAGGCGGTCTTCGCGCATTCGGCCGGGCCGGGGTCGTGGAAACAGTTCCTGCATCCACCGCACCGCCTGATCGCACGACTCGACGCCGACCTGAATCTCGAAGCGGCCGGAGAGGGCCCGACACCGGCGACCGGGCCATCGTCGCAGCCACCGCAACCGGATCGCCCCGCCGCATTCTTCGGTGTGCGCGGCTGCGATATGGCCGCCATCCGCATTCTGGGGCGGGTGCTCGGCGGAGACGCGTACCCGGACTCGGCTTTCGCGGCCCGCTGCGCCGGTCTGTTCATCGTCGCTGTGAACTGCACCGAGCCGGGCGGGGTGTGTTTCTGCGCGTCGATGGGCACCGGGCCGGGCGTCTCCGTCGGATACGATCTCGCGCTCACCGAACGCATCGACGACAGCGGGCATCGGTTCCTGGTAGAGGTGGGCACTGCGGCGGGCGAGCGCATACTCGCAGAGCTCCGCTCGCACCCGGCGACCCAGGCCGAGATCGCGGACGCCCGCGCCGAGGTGGCAGCCGCGGCGGGTCGCATGGGCCGCAGCATGCCGGACGCGGACCTACGCGCGGTGATTCGCGAATCCCACGAATCACCGCAGTGGGAGGACGTGGCGAGCCGCTGCCTGACCTGTGGCAACTGCACCATGGTGTGCCCCACCTGCTTCTGCACCACTACCGAGGACGTCACCGATCTCACCGGCGACCATGCCGAACGCTGGGAGCGCTGGGCGTCGTGCTTCGAATTGGATTTCTCCCATGTGCACGGCGGCAGCGTCCGGCAGTCGGGCGAGAGCCGGTACCGGCAGTGGCTCAGCCACAAACTCGGCACGTGGTACGACCAGTTCGGCAGCTCCGGCTGCGTGGGCTGCGGACGCTGCATCGCATGGTGCCCGGCCGGGATCGATCTGACCGCTGAGATGGGCCGGCTCGTCGAACTGCGCGAGGAGGCCGACGATGGTCACCACTGAGGAACTGTCCGCGTTCACCTCGCTGGCCGCACTCGACCGCGCGAAACTGGAAACGCTGGCCCGGGCCGGGCATGCGGTGCACTATCCGGCCGGGCAGCGCCTGATCGTAGAAGGCCGACGGGCCGACCGCTGCTGGCTCATCAGCGAAGGACGGGTAGTGCTGGACGCGGGGGTGCCGGGGCGCGGCGATGTCGTGGTGCAGACACTCGGTCCGGGCGATCTGCTCGGCTGGTCGTGGCTGGTTCCGCCGTACCGATGGCATTTCGGTGCGATCACCGCCGAACCCGTGCGAGCGATCGAATTCGATTCGACTCGGCTGACCGAATTCGCCGACGCCGACCCGAGTTTCGGCCATGCACTGACACTGCTGCTGTTCGAGGCGCTCCTCGAGCGACTGCAGGCCACCCGCGCCCGGTTGCTGGATCTCTACCGCAATCCCGGCGAAACCTGCACCGCCACACCGATACGCCTGGGCACGTCAGGTGACGATCGATGATCGCCGAGGCCCGCGCCCGCGCGTCCGCGGACACCATGCTCCCGTATCGGGTGACCCGCCGCATCCCGCAGACCAGCGACACCGCGACCCTGGTGCTTGCCCCGGTCGACGCTGCCGCGCAACGGTTCCGGTCCGGGCAGTTCATGATGCTCTACCGCTTCGGCGTGGGCGAGGTCGCCATCTCTGTCAGTGGAAATCCCTGTGCCGCAGTCGATTTCCTCGAGCACACCATCCGCGCGGTCGGCGCGGTGAGCGCGGCCCTGCGCGACGCCCCGGTCGGCGCGGCGATCGGAGTGCGCGGACCGTTCGGGACCGGTTGGGATCTCGGCTCCGCCATCGGGCGCGATCTGGTGATCGTCGGCGGCGGAGTCGGGCTGGCGCCGCTGCGCCCGGTCGTACTGGAGGCGCTGGCGCGGCGCACCGAGTTTCGGAGGATCGTCCTGATCACCGGTGCGCGCACACCCGATGACATCCTTTTCCGGGACGACCAGCAGGTCTGGGCGAGCGACGGCCTGCTCGAACTGCATCAGACTGTCGACCATCCGGCTCCCGGCTGGACGGGACCGATCGGCTTCGTCACCGAACCGCTCGCGAAACTGGTCGTCGATCCGGGCAACACCACGGCATTCCTCTGCGGTCCCGAACCGATGATGCGGTTCTGCGCGAACACCCTGCTGCGCAAGGGCGTCCCGCCCACCGATATCCGGGTCACCCTCGAACGCAATATGCAATGCGGTGTGGCCCGCTGTGGCCATTGCCAGCTCGGTCCGCTGCTGCTGTGCCGCGACGGCCCGGTCGTGGACTACGCGGTAGCCGAACCCCTGCTGTCGGTACGGGAGCTCTGATGACGACGCCCACTCTCGCGGTCTGGAAGTTCACTTCCTGCGACGGCTGCCAGCTCACCCTGCTGGATTGCGAGGACGAACTGCTCGCGCTGGCGGGCCGGGTCCGCATCGCTCATTTCATCGAGGCGAGCAGCGCGGTCGAGCCCGGGCCCTATGACGTTTCGCTGGTCGAGGGTTCGGTCAGCACGCCCGACGAGCAGCGCCGGATCCTCGAGATCCGCTCGCAGTCACGGATTCTCGTGACGATCGGCGCCTGCGCCAGTCACGGCGGCATCCAGGCGCTGCGCAACTTCGCCGACATCACCGAATTCGCGTCGGTGGTATATGCCAGCCCGCAGTACATTTCGACGCTGGACACCGCGACGCCGATCGCGGCGCACGTGCCGGTCGACTACGAGCTGCGCGGCTGCCCGATCGACCGCCGCCAACTGCTGGAAACCCTGTGCGCGCTGCTGGCCGGGCGCGAACCCGACCTGCCGAACACCAGCGTCTGCACCGAATGCAAACGCCGCGGCAATACCTGTGTGATGGTCGCCGACGGCATTCCCTGTCTCGGCCCGGTCACCCAGGCGGGATGCGGCGCCCTGTGCCCGTCCTACCATCGCGGCTGCTACGGCTGCTTCGGCCCGATGGAACGGCCCAATATCGGTGCGCTGCTGCCGATCCTGCGGATCAACGGCATGGATGCCGTCGCTATCGACCGAGTGTTCAGCACGGTCGCGGTCGCCGCGCCGGACTTCGCCGAGAGGAGCCGGGATGAGCCATCGCAGTAGGCAATTGCGGGTCAGCTCGCTGGCGCGCGTGGAGGGCGAGGGCGCGCTGCGGGTTGTCGTCGAGGACGGCCGGGTGGAGCGGGCAGAGCTCAATATCTACGAACCGCCGCGTTTCTTCGAGGCCTTCCTGCGCGGCCGGGCGTACACCGAGCCACCCGATATCACCGCCCGGATCTGCGGCATCTGCCCGGTGGCGTATCAGACCAGCGCCTGCAACGCGCTCGAACAGATCTGCGGCATCGCACTGGATCCGCCACTGACCGCGCTGCGCCGCCTGCTGTACTGCGGCGAGTGGATCTCGAGTCATTCCCTTCACATCCACCTGCTGCACCTGCCCGACTTCCTCGGTTACCCGGACGCCATCGCCCTGGCCGCCGACCATCGCGAACTGGTCGAGCACGGGCTGGCCATCAAGAAGGCGGGCAATACGCTGCTCGAACTGATCGGTGGTCGTCCCATCCACCCGATCAATGTCCGGGTCGGCGGTTTCTATTCGGTGCCCGGCCGCGCCGATCTGGAACCGGTCGCCGAACAGCTGCGCCGGGCCCAGGACTACGCGATCGAAACCGCCTGCCGGGTGGCACAGTTCGACTTCCCGGACCTGGAGCTCGACCACGATCTACTCGCAGCCACCACACCGGACCGTTACGCCATCGAGGACGGCACCGTGTCGACCAGCACCGGACTCGACTTCCCCGCAAGTGAATTCGGCGAGCACGTGGTCGAGGAACAGGTTCCGCATTCCACCGCGCTGCACGCGCGATTGGACGGGCGACGCTACCTGACCGGTCCCCTGGCTCGATACAGTCTCAACTCCCGGCGACTCTCCCCACTCGCCCGCGAGGTCGCCGCCTCGGCCGGACTCGGCCCGGAGTGCCGTAATCCGTTTCGCAGCATCGTGGTTCGCGCCGTCGAGGTGGTGTACGCCATCGATGAGGCGCTACGTCTCATTGCCGACTACGTGCCGCCCGCCCACCCCGCGGTGCCCTGCGCCCCACAGCCTGGCGCCGGCCACGGCATCAGCGAGGCCCCGCGCGGATTGCTCTATCACCGTTACGAAATCGACGCCGCGGGCTCCATCCGGGCGGCCACCATCATTCCGCCGACCTCCCAGAACCAGGCCGCCATCGAGGAAGATCTACGCCAGGTGGTGTCCGAGCACCTCGACCTGGACGACGCGGCGCTGACCACCCTGTGCGAGCGCACCATCCGCAACTACGATCCGTGCATCTCCTGCTCGGCCCACTTCCTCGAGCTCGACGTGGTGCGCCGATGAGCGGTCCGCGAGCCGTTGTCATCGGCGTCGGCAACGAGTACCGGCACGACGACGGCATCGGCCCCGCCGTGGCCACTGAACTCGAAAGGCTGGGCCTGCCCGACGTTCTCGTGGCATCGAGCGACGGCGAGCCGACGGGTCTGCTGGATCTCTGGGCCGACGCGGAGCTGGCGATCGTGGTCGATGCCGTCCTCTGTGAACCTTCCACCCCCGGCCGGGTCTGGCGCACCACCGTCGATGCCCTGCGCGGCCTCACCCACGCGGCCAGCTCCCACGCCATGGGCATCCCCGACGCCCTCCCCCTGGGCCGCGCCCTCGGTAAGGTCCCCGCCGAACTCGTCGTCCTCGCCGTCGAAGCCCACCGCCTCGACCTCGGCGTCGGCCTCTCCGCCCCGGTCGCCGCCGCCCTCCCCGACATCATCGCCGCCGTCCGGACCGAACTTGCCCGTCTCGGCATCCCGACGAATGAATGAACGCTCAACGGTGGGTCCGAAGCCCCGATCCCGATCCCGATTCCGCAGGTGATGGCGACGTGTTGTTGGATTCGGTACAGCGCTGGCCCGATACAGACGAGTCCACCCGCCAAGTGATCACCGAGATGATCGCCCAGCGGGTGGACTCTGATCCGTCTACCGCGTACGCACTGCGCACCGAACGCGGGGATTAGCCGCGTTCGCGCAGGTCAGGATTACACGTCGTAGTACAGCTCGAACTCGTACGGGTGCGGGCGCAGGTTGACCGGGGCGATCTCCTGCTCACGCTTGATGTTGATCCAGGTCTCGATCAGGTCCTCGGTGAACACGCCACCCTCGGTGAGGTAGTCATGGTCCTGCTCGAGGCGGTCGATGACCGACGCCAGCGAGGTGGGGGCCTGCGGGATGTTCTTGGCCTCCTCCGGCGGGAGCTCGTAGAGGTCCTTGTCGACCGGAGCCATCGGCTCGATCTTCTTCTTGATGCCGTCCAGGCCGGCCATCATCATGGCGGCGAAGGCCAGGTACGGGTTACCCGAGGAGTCCGGCGCGCGGAACTCGATGCGCTTGGCCTTCGGGTTCGAGCCGGTGATCGGGATACGGATCGCGGCCGAACGGTTGCGCTGCGAGTACACCAGGTTGATGGGGGCCTCGTAGCCCGGCACCAGACGGTGGTACGAGTTCACGGTCGGGTTGGTGAACGCCAGCAGCGACGGGGCGTGGTGCAGGATGCCGCCGATGTAGTGACGCGCCAGGTCCGACAGGCCCGCGTAGCCGGCCTCGTCGTGGAACAGCGGCTTGCCGTCCTTCCACAGCGACTGGTGGGCGTGCATGCCCGAGCCGTTGTCGCCGAACAGCGGCTTCGGCATGAAGGTAACGGTCTTACCCTCCTGCCACGCGGTGTTCTTCACGATGTACTTGAACAGCTGCAGGTCGTCAGCGGCGCCCAGCAGGGTGTTGAAGCGGTAGTTGATCTCGGCCTGACCGGCGGTGCCGACCTCGTGGTGGCCGCGCTCCAGCTCGAAGCCCGCGTTCTGCAGGTTGGTCGAGATCTTGTCGCGCAGGTCGACGTAGTGGTCGTACGGCGCGACCGGGAAGTAACCACCCTTGTTGCGCACCTTGTAGCCACGGTTCGGGGTGCCGTCGGCGTTGTACTCCGCGCCGGTGTTCCAGGAACCCGACACCGAGTCGATCTCGTAGAACGAGCCGTTCATCGCCGAGTCGTAGCGGATCGAGTCGAAGATGTAGAACTCGGCCTCGGCACCGAAGTAGCAGGTGTCGGCGATGCCAGTCGCGGCCAAGTACTCCTCGGCCTTGCGGGCGACGTTACGCGGGTCGCGGGAGTACGCCTCACGGGTGAACGGGTCGTGCACGAAGAAGTTCATGTTCAGCGTCTTCGCGGCACGGAAGGGGTCGACCCGCGCGGTGCTGTAATCGGGCAGCAGCAGCATGTCCGACTCGTCGATCGACTGGAAGCCGCGGACGGACGAACCGTCGAACGCCAGGCCCTCTTCGGCGAGATCAGCGGTGAACGCCTTCGCCGGGATCGAGAAGTGCTGCTGCACACCGGGGAGGTCGGTGAAGCGAATATCGACGTATTCGAGCTCCTCCTCCTTGATGTACTTGATGACCTCGTCGGCCGTGCTGAACGCCACTTAGTACTCCTTACGGATCGGTTCCCAGCCAGTGGTGACTGCATGGGTTCGTCGCGACCACACGGTATGGATGCGGTGTTTCCCTGCAATCAAGGCTGTGTTTCGCCAGTGTTACACGCACTGCTGGCCGGGGGTTCGGCGGTGCCCCCGGGTTCGCGTGGACGCCGCAGCGGTCGCCGAGCAATGCTCGACCAGCACCGATATCCTGCCACCGACCTGCTCGAACCGGCTGTTAAGACTCTGAAAAGTTAGAGGCCTCACCGCGTCCGACCCGGCGATGGTGACAATCCTCACCGCCGGGCATCCACCTGGCAACCGGGGCCGCCGGACAGTTGCGACAGCCTCCGGAAAGGCGCCGACAACATATACGATTCCCCTCTCGTCCGCCGATCGACGGGCGTCGGCGACCCGCCCGCAGGCGGCGCATAAGCTGAGTCCATGGCACGCATCACCGGCTCATGGCTGTCCGGACCGAACGCCGAATCCGGAGACAACCCGCTCGGTGACTATCAGGGCAAGGAACTCGGCCTCCCGGCCTCCGGCCCCGGCGCGCTCGCCCCTTTCACCCGCCGCGTGCTGGCCGTGCTGGTGGACTGGTTCATCTCCATGGGCCTGGCCGCCATCATCGTGCGGCCCGACGCGGACAAGATCCTGTCGAAGATGACCATCCCGAAGGGACAGCAGCCGCCCTCGCATTTCGAGGTCGTCACCCAGGCGCTGTCGACGCCGACGCTGGTCGTGTGGTTCGTGCTCGGGATCGTCGCGGTCACACTGTTCGGTTTCACGCCGGGGCAGTACTTCCTGAAGATCAAGGTCAGCCGCGTGGACGCTGACGCACCGGTCGGTTTCGTCCGGGCGCTGGGCCGGCAGCTCATCCTGCTGTTCGTCATCCCCGCCCTGTTCACAGACAGTGACGGCCGCGGCATGCACGACCGCGCCACCGGCACCGCCCTCGTCTACAGCCGCTGACCCGCGCGGTCACCGCGTTCGCCGGCCCCGGTCACGGACCCGTCGATTCCGGTCACAATTTGTGCTCGGGGTGATTCGAACACATCACGCCGCGTCGAGTCGGCGCGGATCAGCCGCGTTACCTGCGATGCTGTTGGTGCAGTGTGTTGCAAGGCGTTGCCAAATGTTCACCGCTGTTTGCTTTCGATCGGTATGGTGGCGGCGATTTGCCCTGATGCAGCCACCTGGCCGTTGTCAGGGCGGTAGCTGTTGCTGTGCCGATGGAGGGATCGATGGTCGAGGACTACCGGGCGGCCGCGCGGACCCTGAGCCGCCGGTCTCTGCTCGCGACCACCGGACTCGTTGGTTTGGCCGCAGCGGGTGCGGCCGTCGCCGCGGGCGTCAACGCCGCCACCGAAGACGGCGTCCAGCGCACCCAGCACGCCGAGGACATCGGCCAGACGGCAATGGGTCCCGCCCCGATCATCAGCACCGAACGCGTCTACTCGAAGGCCCGCCGGTGCGAGGTCGACCTGGTCACGATCCTGCCGCCCGGCGTCTCCGCCGACAACATCCCCATCTCGCTGCTGTTGCACGGCCTGCACGGCACCGCCCGCAACGCCGCCGTCGGCAATATCGCCGACCTGCTGGCCGCCGCGGTCGCCACCCGCCTCACCCCGGCCTTCGGTTTCGTGGCCCTCGACGGCGGCGACAACTACTGGCACGACCACGGCACCGGCGACGACCCGATGGCCATGCTGCTCGACGAGGTCCCCGGCTGGCTCGCCCAGCGTCGCCTCGCGGGTAAGGACGGACAGCCCTTCGCCTGCACCGGAACCTCCATGGGCGGCTTCGGCGCTCTGGTCTACGCGCGTCGCCGCGCCGAGCAGAACCGCCCGTTGAGCGCGGTAGCCACCATGTCGCCGGGTCTGCTCACCTCGTGGACCGAAATGGCCAAACGCAACGCGTTCATCAATGCCGACCAGTGGGCGGCCCTCGACCCGCTACGCAACCTCGACAAACTCGGCCCGGTCCCCGTCGGCCTGTGGTGCGGCGACCGCGATCGCTTCATCGAGGGCTGCCGCCGCTTCATCGCGACCGCCCGCCCCGAGGTCGGCCTGATCACCCCCGGCACCCACACCGAGGAGTACTGGCGCACAGTCACCCCCGACGTCATCGGCTTCCTCTCCCGCCACCTCCGCTGACCCTGCCGCCGAGTGGCGCACCCTGGAGGGGATTCGTCTGATTTCCCCGCCACCATGTGCCACTCGGCGAAAAAGTAGAAGGCCCGCATCCTGGGGGATGCGGGCCTTCTGCTTTCGAGTGATCAGCGGCGGCGAATCGAGCGCTGGACGCCGCGCATCTTCGCGCCGTTGGGCAGCGGGCCCTTGGGCAGGGCCGGGCCGCCGCGGGTGGCGAGGGCCGACAGACGTCCCTCGATATTGTCCATGCGCGCCGCGTCGATATTGCGCGGCAGCTTGCGCAGGTGGCGTTCCAGCTCCTTGAGCGGAACCTGCCCCTCCTCGTTGCCGATCACGATGTCGTAGATCGGGGTGTCGCCGACCAGCCGCGACACCTTCTTCTTCTCCTGTGCCAGAAGCGACTTCACCCGCTGCGGCGAGCCCTCGGCGACCAGTACGACACCGGGCAGGCCGACCACGCGGTGCACCGCGTCGAGTTGGGTGGTGGCCGCGACACCCGGGGTGACCCGCCACTTGCCCTGCAGGTTGTCCAGCACCCAGGCGGCCGCACCGGCCTGGCCCTCGGCCTTGGCGTACACGTTCTTCTGCACCCGGCGCCCGAAGATGATGAACGCGGCCAGCACGCCCAGCACCAGACCGATCGGCAGCAGGAACCACTGCAGGCCGAAGATCAGGCCGATCACCAGGAACAGCACGGTCACGCCGACCAGTGCGCCGATCATCAGCGGCAGCAGCAGCTTGTCTTCCTTGCGCTGCATCTGGAACGCCTGCCAGAGCTGCTTGCGACGGTCCTTCGACGCCTGCTTGCGCGCCGCCTTCGCCGCGGCCTTCGCTTCCTTCGACGGATTACCGCCCTTGCCTGCTGCCATGCGGTCCAGCTTAATCGCCGGGTACGCCCGGTTCGCGATGGGATGGACAGTGACGGGACCGGTCGGTGCCCGATGGCCCGAATCGCAGTCGGCGCGAGCGCTTGTCGGCCGGAGCCGCCGCATCGGCCGGAGTTCTTCCGGTCGATGCGGCGCTCGTGGCGTCAGACCGCCGCCCCGACCGGTTCGGTGGCCGCCGCCACGGGTGCTTCGGCGCGCGGGGTCCGCAGGGTGATCAGCGCCAGCGGAATACCCACGGCGACAATGACGCCCGCGACGATGATCGCCAGGCGGTAGCCCTCGAGGAAGGCGTGCATCGGAGCCGCGCCCTGCCCGGCCACGGTCGCCGCGCGAGTGGTGAGGATCGCGCCGACGATGGTGACGCCGAGCAGCGCCGAGATCTCGCGGCTCGCATTGACCACCGCCCCCGCCGCGCCCGCGACGGCGGGCGGCATCCGGTCCATGATCGCCGTGTTCAACGGCGTCATGAGCAGGCCCGAACCGATGCCGAAGCCGATGAACGCGGGCATCAGGTCGAGGATGTGCCCGTGCTCGCCGATCGTCGAAATATCCAGCAGCGCACCGACGATGCCCGCCACACCCAGTGCCACGGTGACGTTCGTGCCCAGCCGGCGCGCGGCCAGCGGGGCGAGCGGCGACACCAGCACCATGGCGACCGCCATCGGAATGAACGCCGCCCCCGCCGCGGTGGGCGAGAAGCCGAGCACATTCTGCAGATACATCGCGGTGAAGAAGTAGATGCCCATCACCCCGAATCCCCACAGCATCATCACGGCGATGCCGCCGCTGAAGGCGCGGGAGCGGAACATCGACATATCCACCATCGGGTCCGGCCGGCGCGATTCGATGACGACGAACGCCGCGAGCGCGGCCGCGCCGACCGCGAAGCAGCCCATGATCACCGACGAGGTCCAGCCCCGGTTGTGTCCTTCGATCAGGGCGTAGGTGACCGCGAACAGCGCGATCGCGGAGGTCACCAGGCCGGGCAGGTCGAGCCGGTGCCGCACCCGTTCGCGGGTTTCGTCGAGGGTCAGCGCGGTGAGCGCGAAGGTGATGACGCCGAAGGGCACATTGATCAGGAAGATCCAGCTCCAGTCCACGTGCTGGCTCAGCACGCCGCCGGTGAACGGCCCGAGGGCCAGGGCCAGTGCGCCGATGGCACTCCATACGCCGACCGCCTTGGCGCGTTCGGCGTTGTCGGGGAACAGTCCGGCGATGATGGCGAGGGTCGGAGGGATCGCGGCGGCAGCGCCGACGCCTTGCAGCACCCGGGCCCCGATGAGCATGGCCGGGCTGTCGGCGAGTCCGGCCAGCAGTGAGGCGAGCGTGAACACGGCCAGTCCGCCGAGGAACATCCGGCGGCGGCCGAACAGGTCCGCGAGTCGTCCACCGGCCAGCATGAGCCCGGCGAAGACCAGGATGTAGCTGCTCACCACCCATTCCAGGCCGGAGATGGACAGCCCCAGGTCGCTCTGGATGGACGGCAGCGCGACGTTGACCACGTTGTTGTCGAGAAATGTCATGAAGGTCGCCAGGGAAACCCCGATCAGGGCCCACCAGCGGCGGGGCAATAGTGGCATCACAACTCCTATGCGTTGTTCCTGTACATAATTCGCATACGTTGTACATGTACGTGGTACAGGAAAGCCTGTACGTTGTATATTTGTCAAGTGGCAAAAGCGGAGAACCGATTGAGCCGGGAGACCGTCGCCGACGGCGCGATCGCGCTGGCCGACGCCGAGGGCCTCGACGCGCTGACCATCCGGCGACTGGCCCAGGAACTGGGCGTCACCCCGATGGCGCTGTACTGGCATTTCAAGAACAAGGACGAACTGCTGGCCGGCGTCGTCGACCGGCTGTGGGAACAGGTCGACACCACCCGCGACCGGTCGCGCCCGCTGCTGGAACAGTTCCGCGCCCTGGCCGAATCGCTGGTGACGGTGCTGCGCCGGCACCGCACCCTGGTGCCGCTGTTCCAGGTGTCCCGTGACAACGACCCGAGTCCCGGATTCCTGGACGCCACCGAGGCCGCGCTCGAGATCCTCACCGAATACGGCGTGGACGTCGACTCCGCCGCCGCGATCTGCGGCAACACCTTGCGTACCGCCGTCATGTTGGTGCTGGGCGAGCCCGGCGCTCCGGCGCCGCAGCAGTCCGCCGACGACAATGCCGAGATGATTCGCCGCAAGCGCCTCCGGCTGGAAACCCTTCCGCGGCAGCGTTATCCGCGGATCGTGCAGGCCGCCGACGCGCTGACCTCCTGCGAGGCCGATCGGCACTACGGCTTCGGCCTCGACTTCTTCATGACGGCCCTGGCCGCGCTGCCGCTGCCCGCGCGGGTCGGCGCGGAGGAGTCCTGATGGTCAGGCGTGGCTGGATTTGGCCTGCTCGCGCAGGCTGTCGGCCAGTTGGTGCGGCATCGGTTCGTGGCGGGCGTAGGCGCGGGTGAAACTCGCCGCGCCATGCGCCAGTGACCGCAGATCCACCGCGTAGCGGCTGAGCTCCAGTTCGGGGACTTCGGCCCGAATCGCGGTGCGGCCCAGCCCCGCCGGCTCGGTGCCGAGGACCCGGCCGCGGCGACTCGACAGGTCGCCGAGCACCGGGCCGACATAGGTGTCCGAAACCACCACCAGCACTTCGGCAATGGGTTCCAGCACGCTGATCCGGGCGGTGGCGGCGGCCTCCCGCAAGGCCAGGCCGCCCGCGGTCTGGAAGGCCGCGTCGGAGGAATCCACCGAGTGCGCCTTGCCGTCGAAGAGCGTCACCCGCACGTCGACCAGCGGATATCCGGACGCCACCCCGCGCAGGGCCTGGGCGCGCACACCCTTCTCCACCGACGGGATGAACTGGCGCGGAACGACTCCGCCCACCACCTTGTCCACGAACTCGATGCCGGAACCCTCCGGCAGCGGTGCCACCTCGATCTCGCAGACCGCGAACTGCCCGTGTCCGCCGGACTGCTTCACATGCCGCCCGCGACCGGCCGCCTGGGTGGCGAAGGTTTCGCGCAAGGCCACCTTGTGGTCGACGACGTCGACCTGCACCCCGAACCGGGACCGCAGCCGTTCGAGGGCCACCTCGCGATGCGCCTCGCCCAGGCACCACAACACCAATTGGTGGGTGTCGGGATTCTGTTCGACCCGGACCGTGGGGTCCTCGGCCACGAGTCGCGACAGCCCCTGGGAGAGCTTGTCCTCATCGGCTTTGCCGTGCGCCTTGATGGCGACCGGCAGCAGCGGATCCGGCATGGACCACGGCTCGATGATGAGCGGGCTGTCCTTGGCGGACAGGGTGTCCCCGGTCTCGGCGTGCGTCAGTTTGCTCACGCACACGATGTCCCCGGCGATGGCCTGTGGCAGCGGCCGCTGCTGTTTCCCGAACGGCGCCGACACCCCGCCGACCCGGTCGTCGGCATCGTGATTTCCGTTCGTGCCGGTGCCGTGCCCGCACACGTGCACGGTGTCGTCGGCGTGCAGGGTGCCGGAGAACACCCGCACCAGCGACAGCCGGCCCACGTACGGGTCGGAGGCGGTGCGGATCACCTCGGCGGCCAGCGGCGCGTCCGGATCGCAGGCCAGTGCCGCGGACTTGCCGCCGCTGCCGGTCGCGGACACCGGATGCTCTGCGGGCGTGGGGAATCCGCGGGTGATGAGGTCCAGGATCTCGACGGTGCCGAGCCCCTGGCGCGCGCCCTCGGGTGGGGGAGCGGCGATCAGCATCGGGTGGAAGCTTCCGCGCGCGACCGCTTTCTCCAGGTCGGCGACCAGTGAGGCGAGGTCGATCTCCTCCCCGCCGATGTAGCGGTCCATGAGGGTCTCGTCCTCGCTCTCGGCGATGATGCCCTCGATGAGCCGGTTGCGGGCCTCCTCCATCTGCTCGCGCTGTTCGGCGGAGGCGGGCGTCTCGACGCGTTCCCCGGTCGCGTAGTCGTAGACGTGCTGGGTGAGCAGTTCGATCAGCCCGGTCACCGGCCGGTGCCCGTCGGGGTTCTTGGGCCCGTACACCGGAAGATGCAGCGGCAGTATGGATTCCGCGCGCCCACCGCCGAGGATCTGGCGGCAGGTCTCGGTCATGTCCTCGAAATCGGCCCGTGCGGTGTCCAGATGGGTGAGCACGATGGCGCGCGGCATGCCGACGCTCGCGCACTCCTCCCACAGCGCCAGCGTGGGCCCGCTGACGCCCTCGACCCCGGCGGCCGCGGAGAGAATGAAAAGGGCCGCGTCCGCTGCTCGCAGACCGGCCCTGAGCTCCCCGACGAAATCGGCGTATCCGGGGGTGTCGAGAAGATTGACCTTGACCTTCTCCCACCCCATCGGCACCACCGACAGCTGCACCGACCGGTGCTGGCGCTGCTCGATGTCGTCGTAGTCGGAGACGCTGGTGCCGTCCTCGACGCGCCCGGCTCTGGGCACCGCCCCGGCGGCCACCGCGAGCGCCTCGACCAGCGTGGTCTTCCCGGACCCGCTGTGCCCGACCAGCACCACATTGCGGATATCGCCGGGCCGTTCGGCCACGACCGCCTTGCCGTTCACACCGTGCGCTGAAATCGTTCGCTCGACCATGGCTCACTCCGTGGGTCGATCATTGCGGTCCTTCGAGCTTCCCACCAGCGGCGCGCTCCCGTCCACGAATCGCGGGATAACTCGTCTACCGGCGTTTCGGCGAAGGCCGCGCGGCATTCACGTCCGCGCCACGGAGCAGCGGTTCCACATATGCGACCGCGCGCCGCGTCCCTCGTGGGTCGCGGCGCGCGGTCTGCGGTGAATCGGGTGCGGCTAGGAGCCGAAGCGGGCCAGCACGCTAGTGGCCTCCTGCGCGGCGCTGCCTTCCTCGGCCAGGTGTGCCATCTCTGGGGAGATCTCGCGGCCGTGGTGGCGCATGGCCTGGGCGTAGAGGCGGCCCGCGCGGTACGAGGACCGGACCAGCGGACCGGCCATGACACCGGCGAAGCCCATCTCCTCGGCGGCCTGGGAGTGCTCGACGAACTCCTCCGGCTTCACCCACCGGTCGACCGGGTGGTGTCGCGGGGAGGGCCGCAGGTACTGGGTGATGGTGATGATGTCGCAGCCCGCCTCGTGCAGGTCGCGCAGGCCCTGGGTGACTTCCTCCGGGGTCTCGCCCATGCCCAGGATCAGGTTGGACTTGGTGACCAGACCGGCCTCGCGGGCCGCGGTGATGACCGCCAGCGACCGCTCGTAACGGAAGGCGGGACGAATGCGCTTGAAGATGCGCGGCACCGTCTCCAGATTGTGGGCCAGCACCTCCGGCCGCGACTCGAACACCTCGGCCAGCTGCTCGGGCACCGCGTTGAAGTCGGGGATCAGCAGTTCGACGCCGGTGTGCGGGTTGAGGCGCTTGATGGCGCGCACGGTCTCGGCGTACAGCCACGAGCCGCCGTCCTCGAGATCGTCGCGCGCGACGCCGGTGACGGTGGAGTAGCGCAGCCCCATGGCCTGCACGCTCTCGGCCACGCGCCGCGGCTCGTCACGATCGAGGGCGGCGGGCTTGCCGGTGTCGATCTGGCAGAAGTCGCAGCGCCGCGTGCACTGCTCGCCGCCGATGAGGAAGGTGGCCTCGCGGTCCTCCCAGCATTCGAAGATGTTGGGACACCCGGCTTCCTCGCAGACCGTGTGCAGCCCTTCGCGTTTCACCAGGCCCTTGAGTTCGGTGTACTCGGGGCCCATGGTGGCGCGGGTGCGGATCCACGAGGGTTTGCGCTCGATCGGGGTCTCGGCGTTGCGGGCCTCGATGCGAAGCAGCTTGCGGCCGTTGGGTGCGGCCGGGTCGTTAGGTGTCGGGGTATCGACGGAGGTCACTTGGTTCACCCTACGCTTGTGGTCATTCGGCCTTGACGGGCGCTTCGTCGCGCGCCGCGGGGATTGGTTCGGGGCATTCGGCGGCGGCTGCGGCGCAACGGGACACGGTGTGGTCGGCCACCGTCAACTCGCCGTCGAGGGCGCGGGCGATCGCGTCGGCGACCAGCGGCCGCACCTCGGCGACGGTGACGTCCCGGCCGAGTTCGCGGCTCAGGGTGGTGACCCCGGCATCGCGGATGCCGCACGGCACGATCGCGTCGAAACCATCCAGGCTGGAATCGCAGTTGAGCGCGATGCCGTGCAGGGCGACGCCACGCTGCACGCGCACGCCGATCGCGGCGACCTTGCGCTCGGGCAGGAACTGGTTCGCCGGGACCCACACGCCCGAACGGCCTTCCACCCGACCGGTTTCCAGCCCGAGCCGCGCGCACACGGCGATCAGCGCCTCCTCGAGGCGGCGCACGTACGCGACGACATCGACCGGTTCGGCCAGCCGCACGATCGGGTAGCCGACCAATTGCCCCGGCCCGTGCCAGGTGATCTTCCCGCCGCGGTCGACCGCGATGACCGGGCTGCCGTCCACGGGCAGATCCCGCGGCTCGGTGCGGCGTCCGGCGGTGTAGACGAAGGGGTGTTCCAGCAGCAGCAGTCGATCCTGCCCGATGCCTTCGGCGCGTTCGTCGGCGATGGACCGCTGCAATTCCCAGGCTCGCTGATAGTCGATCAGGCCCAGATCTTCGACCGCGAGGGGTGTGCTGTCGAAGCGAGCCGACACCGCGCGGGGTAACGCCGCGGTGGCCGTAGTGCTCTCGCTCACGATGGCGACGCTACTCCTTCGGGGAAGGTCCGTTGCATGAGCGTCAGGTCCATCCAGCGCCCGAATTTGTGCCCGACTTCGGGCAGCTGCCCTACGGTGCTGAAGCCGAATTTCTCGTGCAGGGCGATCGACGTGCGGTTACTCGACTCGATCGCCGCGATCATGGCGTGCACCTCGCCGCTCTCGGCGCGTGCCAGTAGCGCCCGCATGAGCGCGGTGGCCACGCCGCGGCGATGGAATATATCTGACACGTACACCGAGTTCTCGACCGAGAACCGGTAGCCCGACTTGGGCCGGAACTGCCCGTAACTCGCGTACCCCGCCAGCGTGCCGCCGATCTCGGCGACCAGCACCGGATGGCCGGCGCCGGTCCGCGCCGCGAACCAGGCCTCGCGCTCGTGGATGTCGGCCGGTTCGGTATCCCAGATGGCCGTGGTCTCGGCGATGGCGTTGTTGTGGATCACCAGGATCTCGGGCAGATCGCTCTCGCGTGCGTCCCGCACCACCACGACGGACGGTTGATTGGTCACGCCCCCACGGTATCCGCGCGGTTGCTGTGACGTGCACCGCGCCCGGCGTCAGCCGAAGGTGTCCCCGCATCAGCCGAAAGTGCCCTGGCCGCAGCCGCCGCCGACCCGTAGTCAGCCCGAGTGGCCGAGCGTCGCGGTCAGCGCCGCGCCGATGGTCGGGTGCTGGAACTGGTACCCGGCTTCCTCCAGCGCGGTGGGAATCGCCCTGGGCCCGTGCAGAATCGCCTCGTCCGCGAACTCGCCGACCGCCAGCTTCAATGCGAACGCGGGCACCATCAACGGCGTCGGCCGATGCATGACCCGCCCCAGCGCCCGCGTGAACTCGGCATTGGTGACCGGCGCGGGACCGCACATATTGACCGGCCCGGAAAGGTTCTCGTGGGTGAGCGCGTACACGATCGCCCCCACCTCGTCGTCGAGCGAGATCCACGGGACGTACTGCCGCCCGCTGCCGAGCCGCCCGCCGAGCCCGAGATAGTAGAGCGGGTACAGCATTCCGAGCATGCCGCCGTGCCGTGCCAGCACCACCGCCGAACGCAGCAGCACCGTGCGCACTCCGGCGTCGGCGGCCTGTTCGGTGGCGGCCTCCCAGTCGGCGCAGAGCCGGGCCAGGAATCCTGTTCCGGCGGGGGAACTCTCGGTGACGACCCGCTCGCCGGTCTCGCCGCCGTAGTAGTGCGCACCGCTGGCGTTGACCAGCGTCGGCACTCCGGCGGCGGCGACCGCGGCGGCCAGGACGTCGGTGGGGACGATGCGGCTGTCGCGCAGCTCCTGTTTGTAGCTGCCGTTCCAGCGCCGCCGCCCGATGCTCGCGCCGCAGAGGTTCACCACGGCGTCCGCACCGCGCAGCGCGCGCTCGTCCAGGTTGGAACGGACCGGATCCCAGGTGAATTCGTCGCGGGCGTGCACGGGACGGCGCACGAGGCGGGTGACCTCGTGCCCGTCGCGGCGCAGAGCCGCGACGAGTGCCGTCCCGATCAGTCCGGACGAACCGGCGACCACGATCTTCATCCGATCCAACCCCCGACCCGTCTCCGTTCCGGCCTCAGAGGCCCAGGTCACCCTCGAACGCGGCCTCTTCCAGACGGTGCTTGATCGTGGTCACGAAGCGACCCGCGTCGGCGCCGTCGATGAGGCGGTGGTCGTAGGTGAGCGGCAGATAGGCCATCGACCGGATGCCGATGAACTCGTTGCCGTCGTCGCTGATCACCATGGGGCGCTTGACGATCGCGCCGGTGCCCAGCTCGGCGGCCTGCGGCGGCACCAGAATCGGGGTGTCGAACAGCGCGCCGTTCGAGCCGATGTTGGTGATGGTGAAAGTGCCGTTGGCCAGCTCGTCCGGCTTGAGGCCGCCGGTGCGGGCGCGGTTGGCGATATCGGCGATGGCGCGCGCCAGTCCGGCCAGCGACAGGTCGTTGGCGTTGTGGATGATCGGCGAGAGCAGACCCTGCTCGGTGTCGACCGCGATACCCAGGTTGACCACCGAGTGGTAGGTGATCTCCTTGGTCTCCGAGTTGTAGGAGGCGTTGATGTTCGGGTGCACGGCCAGCGCCTCGATGACGGCCTTGGCGTAGAACGGCAGGAACGTGAGGTTCACGCCCTCGCGCTGCTTGAACGAGGCCTTGGCGCGGTTGCGCAGGGACGCGATCTTGGTCATGTCGACCTCGTGCACCTGGGTGAGCTGCGCGGTGGTCTGCAACGACTCGAGCGTCTTGGCCGCAGTGATCTGCCGGATGCGGCTGGCCTTCTGGACCGTGCCGGTGAGGTGCGACAGCGACGGACGCGGCGCGGCGGCGGCAGCGGCCGGGGCGGCCGGAGCAGCGGCGGCGGGCGCGGCGGCAGCGGGCGCCGGAGCCTTCTTGGCCTCGGCGGCGGCGAGCACATCCTGCTTGCGGATGCGGCCGCCGACTCCGGAGCCGGTCACGGCGGAGAGGTCAACGTTGTTCTCCGCGGCCAGCTTTCGCACCAGCGGGGTGACGTAGGGGCCACCGTTGCTGGAGGGCTCGTCGGCCGGGGTCGCCGCGGCCGGAACCGGGGCGGTCTTCGGCGCGGGAGCCGGGGCCGGAGCGGCCGGGGCGGGCGCGGGAGCGGCGGCGGCCGGAGCCGGAGCGGGGGCGGGCGCAGGCGCGGGCGCCGGGGCCGGGGCCGGGGCCGGGGCGGCCGCGGGGGCGCCGCTGCCGATGACGCCCAGCTGTCCGCCGACCTCGATGACGTCGTCTTCCTGCGCGGAGATCTCCAGCAGGGTGCCCGCGACCGGGGACGGGATCTCGGTGTCGACCTTGTCGGTGGAGACCTCGAGCAACGGCTCGTCCACGGCGACCTGGTCGCCGACCTGCTTCAGCCAGCGGGTGACGGTGCCCTCGGTGACGGACTCACCGAGCTCCGGCATCTTGACCGGGGTGCCGGAGGCGGCAGCGGCGGGGGCGGGCGCGGCGGCCGGAGCCGGGGCGGGTGCGGCGGCGACCGGCTGCGGGGCCGGGGCGGGAGCCGCCGGCGCGGGGGCGGGGGCGGGGGCAGGGGCTGCGGCGGGAGCCGGGGCGGCGGCCGGGGCCGGAGCGGAACCGGCCTCGCCGATCACGCCGAGTTCGCCGCCGACCTCGATGACATCGTCTTCCTGGGCGACGATCTTCACGAGAACGCCGGCGACCGGGGACGGGATCTCGGTGTCGACCTTGTCGGTGGAGACCTCGAGCAACGGCTCGTCGACCTCGACCGTGTCTCCCTCCTTCTTCAGCCACCTGGTGACGGTGCCCTCGGTGACGCTCTCACCAAGAGCTGGCATCTGGACGGAGAAGGTCATGTCCGTTGACTCCTCTGACTGCTCGTCGGGTTAAACAGTTCGTCTCTCCGCGGGCGTGGCACCGCGGGTCGCGGTGTCGTCCCGGACGGCCACCGCAGGGTGATGGCACCGGAGATCCGTGTTGGTTCTTGTTCCAGCCACCCATCCTTGCACTCGTCCGGGTGCGGCGTGTCACAGGGCGGCGGTTGTGCCGACCTCTCTTCGCCACATTTCCCGGCGTGAGCGTCGAACGCCACGGCGCGCGGGTGAAATAGCGGGATGCCATGACACGTATCACGTTTGCGCCGTCCTGGCCTTTCCGGCGTGCCGCTGACCGGACCGCGCACCCCCGCTGAGTCGATTCTGAAGGGATTCTGTGCAGCTGCTATGGAAATGGCCGATGGTCTGGCGAAGTGGCCGTGAGCTGCGCACTATCGAAGTATCCGGCGGTTTTCCGAAGCCGGGGAGGAGGTTGACGGGAATGGGTTTCCTGGATCTGTTCGGGCACAGCGGTACCGCGCGCCGAGGCGAGGCCGATCCGGCCGACATGGGCCATCTCGTGGCCTGGACGCGAAACCATTACGGCGTGGAGGCTTTCGTCGAGCCGCGCACCACGGTCACCGATGTCACGGTGCTGCTCGTCGCGCATGACGGCGAATGGACCCGTCGCGTGGTCGGCGAACGCGGAGCGCAGCGCCTCTCGGGCGCCCTCGGCATTCCGGTCTACGACGCCCGTCGCGTCGGCTACCCGCAGCGCATGCGCGACTACGACGCCCGTCGCCGCATCCTGGAACGCCGCACCGCCCAATGGGCCTGAGCCCCGTGGACACCCTGGGCCGCAAGCTGTTCGGGGGCGCGTGCTCGATCAGCACCGCCGCCAACACGATCGAGGCCGGCGGCGACATGTCGGTGCCGCGAACATTCCCCGGGTGTTGACGCTGGTCTGCAGACCTGCATGGCCGAGCAGGGGTCTCCTGCTGGTCCGGAGCCGATGCTGGATCTGCGGCTGTTCCGACCGGGCAGCGTCGGGGCCGCGCTGTTGCTGTGCACCCCGCGCCGAGCGCTGACGCGAACGCCCGCCCCGCTGTGCAAGCGGGGCGGGCGTTTTGTCACAGGACTCGTGTCACGACCAAGGACGCGATTACTCCGCGGCGATGTCCTCGAGCGTGGCGATCAGCGTGCGGACCGGAACGCCGGTGCCGCCCTTGCCGATGTAGCCGAACGGTCCGCCGGTGTTGTAGGCGGGCCCGGCGACATCCAGGTGCGCCCACTGCACGCTCTCGGACACGAACTCCTTGAGGAACAGTCCCGCCGACAGCATGCCGCCCCAGCGGTGCGGTGCGACGTTCTGCAGATCCGCGATCTTGGAGTTCAGGTCGGCGCGCAGCTCCGCGGGAAGCGGCATGGCCCAGGCGTTCTCGCCGACGGCCTGCGAGATGCGCGCCACCCGGTCGCGGAAGGCGTCGGTGCCCATGACGCCCGGGGTGCGGGTGCCCAGCGCCACCATCTGCGCACCGGTGAGGGTGGCGACGTCGATGACGTAGTCCGGCTCGTCCTCGGCCGCGCGCACCAGCGCGTCGGCCAGGATGAGTCGTCCCTCGGCGTCGGTGTTGATCACCTCGACGGTGGTGCCGCCGTACTGGGTGAGCACGTCACCGGGCCGCTGCGCGGTGGCCGAGGGCATGTTCTCGGCCATGGGCACGGTGGCGATGACGGTGAGCGGCAGGCTCAGTCGCGCCGCCAGCAGCGTGGTGGCGATGACCGCCGCCGCGCCGCCCATGTCGGAGGTCATGTTCTCCATGGACTGCGCGGGCTTGATCGAGATGCCGCCGGTGTCGAAGGTGATGCCCTTGCCGATCAGCGCGACCTTGGGGTCGCCGCCCGCGTAGGTGATGCGGATCAGGCGCGGCGGCCGCGAGGAGCCCTTGCCGACGCCGAGAATGCCGCCGTAGCCATGGGATTCGAGTTCGGTCTCGTCGAGAACCTCGACCTGGAGACCGGCCGCCTTGCCCAGTTCGGCCGCGCGGTTGGCGAATTCGGCCGGGAACAGGTCGCTCGGCGGGGTGTTCACGAAATCGCGTGCGGTGGTGACGGCTTCGGCGATGGCCTGCGCCCGGAACAGCTCCTCCTCGCCGAATCCCGGTGCGGGCACCAGGAATTCGACCCGCTGCACCGGCTGTTCTTCGGGCTTGGGCGCGCTCTTGGCGGACTTGAACGCGGTGAACTGGTACGCACCCAGGTAGAACCCCTCGGCTGCGGCGCCCAGATCCAGGCCCGACAGCGTGGTGACCGCGGTGGCGACCCCGGTGAGCGCCCGTCCGGCCGCGCCGGCCGACTTGCGCACCTGCTCGGCGTCGAGCTTGTCCACTGCCCCGAGCCCGACCGCCAGCACGAAGTCCACGCCCAGCCCGGCGGGCGCGGGCACCTTGGTGACCTCTTCGCCCTTGCCCTTGGCCCCGACCGCCCGCAGCGCGCTCACCAGGGCGTCGCGGGTGTCGCCGTCGAGCACATCCTCGAAGGCGTCGGCGGGCGCGATGACCGGCCCGTCCTCCGACGAGGTGAGTCCGATGACCAGGACATCGGCCTCCCCGATGCCCTCGGTGCGAGCGAGTTCCGGCCCGAGCGAACGATCTGCAACAGCTGTCATAGTTGCCCACGTTACTGCGCCGCTCCGGCCGCAGCCGGTTGGGCGCGGACCGCACGATAGATTGCTCTGTGATTGCTGTTTGCCCTGAATCGTCTCGGCACGAAAGGGTCGTCATATGGCGTCACCGCTGAAGACGCGTATGGCCGGGTCGGCTGTCGCCCTGGTCGCGGCCGTGTTCGCCGGCTGCGTGCTGACGAGTTGCTCCGGCACCAGTCCGGCCCCGACGCCGACCACCGTCACCACGCTGGCGTCGATACCGCCGACTTCCGTCCAGCCCGAGCACAATGTCGGCGACGACTGCTCCGACGGCCGCATCGTCGCGCAATGGGGTCTGACCGCCGACGGCCGGTGGGTCTGTGTCCCGAAGGAACAGGCCACCTCGACCGAGCCCACCCCGCCGACATCCGCCGGTGAGCCAGGCGGCCGCTGACCGCTCGGCGAATTCGCGGAAAACCTCTGTTCGGGACGGGTTTTCGTCAACGGTCCTCGACGTCTGTTTCGCCCGATTTCCAGCTCTTCCGGCCCCCGTCCTCCCTACCCTGGAATCGACGGGCGCGCAGGAGGTTCCAGTGGCGAAGGCGAGATTCCAGCGGACGAAGCCGCATGTCAATGTCGGCACCATCGGCCATATCGACCACGGCAAGACCACGCTCACCGCGGCCATCACCCGGGTCCTGCACGACCGATATCCGGACCTGAATCCCTTCACCCCCTTCGAGGCCATCGACAAGGCCCCCGAGGAACGCCAGCGCGGCATCACCATCTCCATCGCGCACGTCGAATACCAAACGGAGAACCGGCATTACGCGCACGTCGACTGCCCCGGACACGCCGACTACATCAAGAACATGATCACCGGCGCCGCCCAGATGGACGGCGCGATCCTGGTGGTCGCCGCCACCGACGGCCCGATGCCGCAGACCAAGGAGCACGTCATCCTGGCCCGGCAGGTCGGCGTCCCGAAAATCGTGGTGGCGCTGAACAAGTGCGACATGGTGGAGGACGAGGAGATCCTGGAGCTGGTCGAACTCGAGGTGAGTGAACTGCTCAGCGAATACGAGTTCGACGGCGACAACAGCCCCATCGTGCGGGTCTCCGCCTTCCAGGCGTTGTCCGATCCGACGGGGGAGTGGGGCGCGACGATCACCGAACTGCTGGCCGCCGTGGACGACTGGATCGACACCCCCGCCCGCGAGGTGGAGAAACCGTTCCTCATGCCCATCGAGGACGTCTTCACCATCACCGGCCGCGGCACTGTCGTCACCGGCCGCATCGAGCGCGGCGTGCTCAAGGTCAATGCCGAGGTCGAGATCGTCGGCATCCGCCCGAAAACCACCAAGACCACCGTCACCGGCATCGAGATGTTCCGGAAACTCCTGGATGAGGGCCAGGCGGGGGAGAACGTGGGCCTGCTGCTGCGCGGCGTCCGCCGCGAGGACGTGGAACGCGGCCAATGCGTCATCAAGCCCGGTTCGGTCACCCCGCACACACAGTTCGAGGGTCAGGCGTACATCCTGTCGAAGGAGGAGGGCGGCCGCCACACCCCCTTCTTCAACAACTACCGCCCCCAGTTCTACTTCCGCACAACCGATGTCACCGGCGTCGTGACCCTGCCGACGGCAGTGGAGATGGTGCTGCCCGGCGACAATGTCTCCATGGAAGTCGTGCTGATCCAGCCGATCGCCATGGAGGTGGGCCTCAAATTCGCCATTCGTGAGGGCGGCCGGACCGTCGGCGCGGGCCAGATCACCAAGATCCTGAAATAGCCCGGCCGCCGCGCGCGGGTGTCAGCCCATCTCCTCCAGCGCCTTGCCCTTGGTCTCGGGAACGAACCTGAGCACGAACGGAATCGAGAGCAGCGCGAACAGCGTGTAGATGACGTACGTCCCCGACAGGTTCCAATCCGCGAGGCTGGGGAAGCTGGCGGTGATGACCCAGTTGGCGATCCACTGCGCCGACGCCGCCACACCCAGCGCGGCCGCGCGCAGCTTGTTCGGGAACATCTCACCCAGCAGCACCCACACCACCACACCCCACGACAGCGCGAAGAACAGCACGAAGCAGTGCGCCGCGATCAGCGCGACAATGCCCTGCGCGTGCGGCAGCGACACGTCGTCGCCGGACCCGGTCTTGGCCGAGAACGCCCACGCCTCCAGCCCCAGCGCGACGACCATGCCCGTGGAGCCGATGAGCGCCAGCGGTTTCCGCCCGATCCGGTCGACCAGCATCATGGCGATCACGGTGCCGACGATATTGATGATCGAGGTGGTGAACGAATAGAAGAACGAACTGGACGGATCGATGCCGACCGACTGCCACAGCGTCGCCGAGTAGTAGAAGACCACATTGATGCCGACCAGCTGCTGGAACATCGACAGCCCGATACCGATCCACACCACCGGCAGGAACCCGAACCCCCCGCCCAGCAGATCCTTGAACGTCGACCGGTGCTCGCTGTACATGGCCTGCTCGATCTGCGCGACCCGGGCGTCCAGATCGCCCGTGCCGCGCTCGACCTCGGCCAGCACCTGCTTCGCCTTCTCGATCTTGCCGACCGAGATCAGATACCGCGGCGACTCCGGAATCGTGAAGGAGAACAGCCCGTACAGCCCGGCCGGAATCACCATCACGCCGAGCATCCACTGCCAGGCCTCCAGCCCCGCGATACTCCCGCGCTGCTCACCGCCCGCCATCTTCAGGATCGCGAAGTTCACCAGCTGCGAGGTCGCGATGCCGATCACGATGGCCGCCTGCTGGAACGAGGCCAGCCGCCCGCGATACGCCGGCGGCGACACCTCGGCGATGTAGGCGGGCCCGATCACCGAGGCCATCCCGATCCCGATACCGCCGATGACGCGCCACATGGCCAGATCCCACAGCGCGAACGGCAGCGCCGACCCGATCGCGCTGGCCGTGAACAGCGTCGCCGCGATCCGCATCACCCAGATGCGCCCGATCCGGTCCGCGATCCGCCCGGCGATGGCCGCGCCCACCGCGCAGCCGATCAACGCGATCGCCACCACCTGCGCCAGCGTCGCCGACCCGATGTCGTACCGATCGCGGATGGCCTCGACCGCGCCATTGATGACGGAACTGTCGTATCCGAACAGGAATCCGCCCATCGCGGCCGCCGCGGTGATGAACACGACGTAGACCAGGCTGTCGGCCCCGCGCTCCTGATCGTCCGAGGTTCGCGACCCCACCGATGAATTCACGCCGACTCCTTCGTCCGGACCCGGGTCGTGAAACCCGAGCCATCCTCTCTGGGCTCGGCCGAGATGACGCACAATCCCCGTCAGACGGCGCGCTTCGACCATTCTTGCTGGGGGAATGCCCGTGAATGCTCAACGCAACGCCGAACTGGTCGTCCGGTTCTCCGGTGGTTCATTCGGTTCCGTGGTCGGCCAACGCCCACCCTCGGCCGGGGCCATGCGTGTCCCCATCGGAGGGCGGACCAATCGGGCGGAAGGGCCTCGGTCCACGCCCTCTCAGCGCCGCGGCAGCCCCGGTATCCGCGGAACCCGCAGCCGCCCCAGCCGATTCGCCCGCGCCGTCTCGCGCGCGAGCGCCTCGGCCGCCAACTGGTCGGCCAGCGCCAGCAACTGCCGAGCCGCGATCACGTCACCCCGCTTGGCCGCCTCCACCGCCGCCTCCACCGCCCGCGACACCCCGGTGCGATCCGCCTGTCCACCCATACCGCTTGCCCTCCACTCGATTTCCGGTCGGGAGGTATTCGGTGCCGCGATCCAGCGCACTCCTACGACTTCGGGATGAATCGGAGATTTACGATCGCGCCACGCCTACGTTCAGGAAGGGATCATGGCCGAAGCCAAGGGCAGGGCCGGGATTGTCGGGGGCGGAATCGGCGGCCTGGCCGCCGCGATCGCACTGCGCGCGGCGGGCTGGGAGGTCGTCGTCTACGAGTGCGCGCCCCAGTTCACCGAGGTGGGCGCGGGAATCGTCCTCGCGGCCAATGCCTTGAATGCCTTGGACCTGCTCGGGGTGGGTGAGGCGGTGAGAGCGGGGACCCTGCCGGATCGACGTGGCTTCGCGCGGAACGATCGCGGGCGGGTCCTCGTGGACGCACGCATCAGCGACTTCACCGGCGGGGTGGTCGCCCTGCACCGCGCCGACCTGATCGCGATCCTCGCCGCCGCGGTGCCCGCGGACTGCGTCCGCACAGGTACCCGGGTTATCGACGTCCACGCGGACGGGCGGGTCGAAACCGCCACCGGAGCCGACCCATATGACCTGGTCGTCGGTGCTGATGGCGTCAACAGCGTGGTCCGAAGCCGGCTGTGGCCGCGGGAGCGCCCAGTGCAGCGGACCGGAATCGCTGCGTGGCGATGGGTCCTCGACCTTCCCGCGCCCGACCCCGTGGGCGTGATCCTGGGCCGGCATGGCGAAGCCGGAGTGGTGCCGATCGCGGGCGACCGCACCTATGTCTTCACCGCGGGCCGCCCCGGCATCTCGGACCTGGACTACTTCACCGACTGGCCCGATCCGCTACCGGAACTCATCGCCGTCACCGACCGCTCGACCGTGGTGACCGATGAACTGCTCGAAATCGATGTCCCGCGCCACCTGTGGAATGGCCGCGTGGCCCTGATCGGGGACGCGGCCCACGCGATGCGCCCAACCCTGGGCCAGGGAGCGGGCATGGCGTTGGAGGACGCCGTCACCCTGGCGGCCTGCGCACCGGATCTCGCCCACTATTCCGCCGCCCGCCGGAGCCGAGTCGCCCGGATGAGCTTCCTGTCCAAACACGGAACCCGCATGACCTCCCCGGGCTCGGCCACTCTCGCCGCCTTGCGCGACGCCGCATTCCTCGCGATCCCGAACAAAGTCTCGGTAGCGATGTTCCGTTCCCACAGCCGCCGCATCCTCGAAGGCTGGAAGCCCCCGCAGTCCGCCGCGTAGTCGCCGGAAAACCGCAGGTAGAGAGGCGATTTGACTTTGCTTCGACGCACCACGTAACTTATTCCAGGTCAGAGCGACACGGACACCGACCCGGAGCCCCAAGGGCCTGGGAAACGAGGTTGGACGAGGAGCGCCTGATGATCACACTAGTTCCACCTGACCAGCGGATTTGGTTCTGCTGCATGGCCGGGGCTAAGCTTGAAAAGTTGCCTAGCTAGTCGAACGGGCTTACCGCTCGGATTGATGGCTTGTGCGTGTGTTCTTTGAGAACTCAATAGTGTGTCGATGAATGTCAGTGCCAAATTTTGAAATTTGGTTCCGGCCTCACACCCCCCGTGTGTTGG
>NZ_JBEXYE010000030.1:0-55263 GCF_040630785.1 Nocardia sp. NPDC005746 | reverse complement strand
GATATCGGTCTGCCGCAACACTTCTCGCACGTAGTCGAGATGCCCCTTCCCCGCGCCCGCCGCGCCGCCTCCGCCACCCTCGCTGCCCGACATCCTGGCCCCGATCCTGCCGTTCCTGGTGCCCCCGCCCCCGCCGCCGCCCGCGCCCTAGCCACGTGACGCGGAATCCGAAGGAGGACAGCCATGCTCGGAACCGCCGACGAAATCCAGCGCGACACCGGCGATCTCGATCCGCGCCGCCTGGGGCAGGTCCTGCTCGCCGCCGTGCTGATGGCGGCGGGTGTCGGGGTGGGCGTGCTGATCACGCACTCGGCCCGGAGTCCGGTCGCCGACACCTCGGTCGTGAATGTGCCGCGGCCGCGCCACGATCCGCACGCTCCCGCGCAGCGTCCGCCGAATATCGCTCCGGCGGGCCAGGTCCCATTCGCGCCCGGCGTGAATCCCGCTGCGCCGAATCCGGTTGCGCCCGCGCCGCTTCCGGCCCCGGCGACGGTGCGGCAGGCTCCGCTGCCGCCCGGGCCGCCGCGGCCGGTGGACGTGCCGGTGGTCATCGCCGGTGAGGCCGGTCCGGTGGAGCTGCCGCCGGCGGCCGCACCCCCGCCGCCCGCCGAGTGACTCGGATCCCCACCCGGCCCACTAGATTCCGGCGACGCCCGCGAGCTGGCCGATTCCGTAGGTGACGGCCATGGCGATCGCGCCGCCGAGCACCACGCGCAGCACCGCGCGGCGCGGGTTGGCGCCGCCCATCCGGGCGCTGACCGATCCGGTCAGGGCCAGCGCCACCAGCACCGCGGCGAAACAGATGGGGATGCGCCACTGGACCGGCGGCACCAGGATGGCGATCAGCGGCAGCAGCGCGCCGATGGTGAAGGAGACGGCCGAGGACAGTGCGGCGTGCCACGGGTTGGTGAGTTCGTGTGGGTTCAAACCCAATTCGGCCTCGGCGTGGGCGGCGAAGGCGTCGTGCGCGGTGAGCTCCTCGGCGACCTGGCGCGCGGTCTCGGCGCTGAGGCCCTTGGCCCGGTAGATGCCGGTGAGTTCGGTCAGTTCGTATTCGGGTTCTTCGGCCAGTTCGCGCTTCTCCTTGGAGAGCAGGGCGCGTTCGGTGTCGCGCTGGGTGCTGACCGAGACGTATTCGCCGACCGCCATGGAGATCGCGCCCGCGGCGAGTCCGGCGACGCCCGCGGTGAGAATGGCGTCGGAGTCGGTGGAGGCGGCCGCGACGCCGACCACCAGACCGGCGGTGGAGACGATGCCGTCATTGGCGCCGAGCACGCCCGCGCGCAGCCAGTTCAATTTGGCCGAGAGGCCGGTGTCGTGCGGCTCGTGCGGGTGCGGCGCAGTTGTGTCGGTGGTGCTGGCTCCGATGTCATCCACCTGATCAGCGTAATTCACCGTTCACGACTCATGCGGGGACGTGATCGGGCGAGGCATGGCTCCCACTTCCGGGGGAAGCGGACCGTTTGCTGGAACTATGGGGGCCATGGTGGGTTTCGGCAAGCGGTATTGGGCGGTCATCCTCCCGTTGGCGGCGGCGCTGGTGTTGACGGTGACGTGGGGCCGGGAGCTGAACTCGACCGTGGCGGTATTGGTCGGGGTCTGGCTGATCGGCGCGGTGCTGTCGTCGGTGCATCACGCGGAGACGGTGGCGCACCGGGTGGGGGAGCCGTTCGGGTCGCTGATCCTGGCGGTGGCGGTGACCATCATCGAGGTCGGCCTGATCGTCACGCTCATGGTGTCCAGCGGTGAGAAGGCCGCCTCGCTGGCCCGCGACACCGTCTTCGCCGCCGTGATGATCACGTGCAATGGTATTTTCGGGCTATCCCTGCTGGTGGGAGCGTTGCGGCGGCGGGTGGCCGTCTTCAATGCCGAGGGTACGGGCGGGGCGTTGGCCACGGTCGCGACGCTGGCCACGCTGAGTCTGGTGCTGCCGACCTTCACCACCAGTGAGCCGGGTCCGGTCTTCTCGGCCTCGCAGTTGATCTTCGCCGCGGTGGCTTCGCTGGTGCTGTACGGGGTCTTCGTGATGGTGCAGACGGTCCGGCATCCGGACGACTTCCTGCCCGTCGAGGGTTCGTCCGCGTCGGCGGAGGACGAGCACGAGGAGCCGCCGACTCGGCGGGAGTCGCTGCGCAGCCTGGGTTTGCTGCTGGTTGCCCTGATCGGAGTGGTCGGTTTGGCGAAGGTGGAATCGCCCAATATCGAATACGGGATCGCGGCCGTCGGGCTGCCACCGTCCGCGGTCGGTGTGGTGATCGCGATGCTGGTCCTGTTGCCCGAGACCATCGCGGCCGTGCGGACCGCGCGCCGGGATCGGGTGCAGATCTCGCTGAACCTGGCGCTGGGTTCGGCCATGGCCAGTATCGGCCTGACCATCCCCGCCATCGCGCTGGCCTCGATCTGGATCTCGGGCCCGCTCATGCTCGGCCTGGGCGCGACCCAGATGGTGCTGCTGGCCCTGACCGTGGTGGTCGGCGCGCTGACCGTGGTGCCCGGCCGCGCGACCCTGCTCCAGGGCTGTGTGCACCTGGTGTTGTTCTCCGCCTTCGTCTTTCTCGCGGTCAGCCCGTAGGCGCGGTCACGAGGTCCAACGGTAGATCTGGCCGTCGCGTAGTTCGAAGGACGTCGCCGGTGTGGTGGCGTGGTGCCGGGACAGCAGCGCCATCACCCGGGTGCGCCCGCGGGTGGTGACGCCGTCCTCGGTCCAGTGCACATAGGGGTGCACCGGTTTCGCGAATTCCGCCCAGTCGCCGGCCTCGATAGTGCGCAGGACCGCCGACACCACGTTTTCGACAGGCACAGTGTCCACACGCGACAGTGAACACGCAGTGTCCGGGTTATGCGCGGGTTCGCCGGGAGGTCGGGGGTTGCTGAGAGATCACTCGATGCGGCTTCAGGTATGGCCGCGGGCCTCGAAACCGCCTTTCGGGAGGTCTGCTCACAGGGTGCCACGGATCATGGTTATAGCCGTACCGCTCTGATAACACGTTCTAGAATCCCAGGTCACATGGGTCTTCGTCCCGCTGACCGGGACCGAAACGGCGGGTACTCATTGGTAACTTAGAGGCTCCGGTCACACTCGAGGCCGATTTGTTGTAACTCCGGGTAACCATTAGCTTTGATGGCAGGCAGTGTTGCCGATCACGGAGAAGAAATTTGAAGCTCGTCACCCCGCGTCGGTTCCGGCGTCTCGAAGAAGTAGTCCCCCGATGACCCGGGCCGTCCAGAGCCGGTCCGCCGTGCGCATCGTGCGGGACAACTTCTCCAGCACCTCGGTGGCGTCGCTGCGCACCTTCGGCCGCGCGGTCGGCATCGCCGAGGAGGCCGTGGCCGGGACCTTCACCGATATCGCGCGTCGCCAGTTCCAGTGGAAAGAGGCGATCCTGCAGGCGTGGCGGCTGATCACGGTCACCGCGATCCCGGCCATCCTCATCGCCATCCCGTTCGGCGTCATCGTCTCGGTCCAGGTGGGCAATCTGATCCACACCCTGGGCGCGGACTCGCTGCTCGGCGCGACCGGCGGCCTGGGCGTCATCAAACAGGGCGCACCGCTGGCCACCGGCTTCCTGCTGGGCGGCGCGGGCGCGGCGGCGCTGGCCGCGGATCTGGGCGCGCGCACCATCCGCGAGGAGATCGACGCCCTGAACACCATGGGCATCAGCCCGATTCACCGTCTGGTGATCCCGCGACTGGTGGCGATGGTCTTCGTGGCGCCGCTGCTCAACGTGCTCATCATCTTCGTCGGCGTGCTCGCCGGATACGGCGTCGCCATCGGCGGGCAGGGCGTCACGCCCGGCTCGTACTGGTCCACCTTCGGGTCCTTCACCACCACCGCCGATGTGTGGGTGTCGCTGTTGAAGGCCGTCATCTTCGGTTTCCTCGTGGTGATCATCGCCTGCCAGCGCGGGCTCGAGGCGAAGGGTGGCCCGCGGGGTGTCGCCGACGCCGTGAACGCCGCGGTGGTGCTGTCGGTGGTGTCGATCGTGACGGTCAATCTGGTCGCCACGCAGATCACCGATCTGTTCCTGCCCACCAGGCTGGCCTGATGTCGGCTACCTACGTGCCCAAGGGATTGGGCTGGGCCGCACGCGCCTATCGCAAGCGTGGCCTGATCCTGCGCCGGGTGGAGAACCTGGGCTTCACGCTGGCCTTCGTCTGGCAGGTGCTGTCGTCGATTCCGTTGACGCTGAAGCGGTATCGCGCGGAGACGATGCGCGCCATCAGCGATATGACCTGGGGCCGCGGCTCGGTCATCGTCGGCGGCGGAACCGTGCCGATGATGATCGTGCTCGGTCTGGTCATGGGCGCTTCGGTGGCGGTGGAGTCCTTCACCACGCTCGACATGCTGGGCATGGGCCCGGTGTCGGGTCTGGTGTCGGCGTACGCCACCACGCGTGAGCTGGCCCCGATCGTGGCGGCCATCGGTTTCGCGGCGCAGGCGGGCTGCCGGATGACCGCGGAGATCGGTTCCATGCGCATCTCCGAGGAGATCGACGCCATCGAATCCCTCGGTCTGCGTTCGGTTCCCTTCGTGGTGACCACTCGCGTGCTGGCGGGCGCGGTGGCGATCGTGCCGACCTTCCTGATCGCGCTGATCCTGTCGTATGCCGCCTGCCGGGGATTGATCACCTTGGTGCACGGGGCCTCGGCCGGTGTGTACGACCACTATTTCTTCCAGTTCGTCTCCGGCTTCGACGTGATCGCGGCGGTGGTGAAGGTGGCCGTGTTCGCGGTGGTGGTGATCCTGATCCACTGCTACTTCGGCTTCTTCGCGACCGGTGGTCCGGAGGGCGTGGGCATCGCCTCGGGTAAGGCGGTCCGCGCGTCGTCGGTGGCCATCGTGGCCATGGACATGGTCATGTCGCTGGCCCTGTGGGGCTTCAACTCGGCGATTACGTTCACGGGGTAGGGGATGCCGAATTACGGAATGCCGGGTGTGGCCGTCGATCGCAAGCGCGCGATGACGGTCGGCACGCTGGCGCTGGCGCTGGTGGTGACGGTGGTCGCCGGATGGGCGCTGTACCGGTCACAGCAGGACGAGCCGGGTATCCCGATCTCGTTGCGCACCGAGCAGATCGGTGACGGCGTGCTCGTCGGCACGGACGTGCGCGCCCATGGCGTGGTGGTCGGCAAGGTCACCGAGATCGCGCCGGACAAGCACGGTACCCAGCAGATCTCGCTGCGCCTGGACGATTCGAAGCTGTTCGGCCTGGATGACAGCCTGCGGGTGGATTACGCGCCCGCCAACCTGTTCGGCATCAGCGAGATCGAATTGCGCCAGGGCGCGGGCGGTTCCCCGCTGCGGTCGGGCACGGTGCTGGATTTCACCGGCCGTCGCGCGAGCGAGGTCTACGACGCCACCATGGGCTCGATCCTGCGCAGCGCCGCGCAGGTGGGCGGTTCGGTGCTGACGCCGCAGATGGCCTCGGTCATCGCGCAGGCCGCGGCCGACACCCAGGCGTTCACGCCGCTGGCCCAGGCGCTGATCACCGCGCAGCGCACCATCACCGACAACCAGAAGATGCCGATGTCGCAGCTGTTCGGCGAGCTCGGCCCGGCCTTCGACGGCGGCGGCCAGTTCGCGGGCGCGACGGTGCAGGTGGTGGATCTGATCCGCAGCATGCAGCGTCTGCAGACCGATCGCGCCACCTATGACAAGGGCGTCGCTACCGTCACCGGTCAGCTGCTGCCCGCGTTGGCGGCCACGTTCTCGCAGGCCGGAACTCAGCTCTCCGGCAGCACCGACATGCTGGTGCCGGTGCTGACCGCGCTCGCGCGGATGGTGCCCCAGCCGCAGCAGTCCTCGGCCGAATTGCGCCTGCTGCTGGAGCGTCTGCGCGCCGCCATGCCCGACAACGGGCAGGGGCCGGTGCTGAACGTGCAGGTCGAATTGAAGGGCATGCCCGGTATCGCGGTGCCGCTGCTGGGAGGTGCGCGATGAACGTGAAGCAGGCGGGCTGGCGGCTGGCCCTGTTCGCGGGCGTGATCGGTGTGGTGCTCCTGTTGGTGCTCACCGCGATTCAGCGTCCGGTGTCCGGGAAGACCGAGACCCACGACGCCGTCTTCACCGACGCCAACGGCCTCAAGGTCGGCGATGACGTGCGCATGTTCGGTGTGCAGGTCGGCAAGGTGAAGCAGATCGGCCTGGAGGGTTCGAAGGCGCGGGTGCGGGTGTCGGTCAAGACCGATTCGCCGGTGTACGACAACTCGAAACTGGCCATCCGCTACCAGAATCTGACCGGGCAGCGGTACATCGACCTGCAGCAGCAGCCGCAGCCGGGCAATCGTATCGCCGCGGGCGCGCGCATCGACGAGGACCACACGGTGCCGTCGTTCGATGTGACGCAGCTGTTCAACGGCCTGAAGCCGGTGTTGCAGACCATCTCTCCGGAGGCGATCAACCAGTTCAGCGCGAGCATGGTGGCGTTGATCGAGGGCGACGGCAGCGGGCTGGGCCCGGCAATGGACGCGATCGGGAAACTGGCGTCGTACGTGGACAACCGGCAGCAGGTGATCTCGACGCTGATCCGCAATATGTCGGACCTGTCGGACCGGCTCGGCGGGCGCGTGCACTACCTGGTGCCGCTGCTGAAGCAGCTCTCCGACATCTTCGAGGCGTTGCAGCAGAACATCGGCGGCCTGGCGCAATTCGCGGTCACCGCGCCGTCGGTGCTGCGGCCGATCGACAACCTGCTGCGCACATTGGGCATCGACAGCGGCTCCGACATGGACGCGCTGATCCGGCAGATCTTTCCCGACGCCAAGGAGGCGGTGGCGGTCCTCGGCCGCCTGCCCGCCGTGCTGAGCGCCGCCGACGCGTCCCTGCCCGTCGGCCCCGGTGGCTGGAAGCCGGTGTGCAGCAAGGGAACCGCGGAACTGCCCTCGGTGGTCAAGGTGCTCGTTTCGGGACAGCAGGTGGCGATATGCAACGGATGAGTCTGCCCCGTGCTCTTCAGGGACTCAGCCTGAAGCGTGACGACCGCGTCGTGGACGACGCGACCAAGCAGAAGCGGCATCTGCGGCAGGGCGTCATCGGCGCGATCGTGGTCGTGCTCGGCCTGACCGCCGCCGGCGCTTTGTACGTGATCCCGTTCGGCAAGCACACCTACACCGCGGAACTGTCCGAGGCACAGTCGGTGAAGGCGGGCGACGACGTGCGCGTGGCCGGGATCTCGGTCGGTGAGGTCAAGTCCCTGGAACTGAAGCCGGACAAGGTCGTCATGCGCTTCACGGTGAAATCCGATGTGTTCCTGGGGGATCAGACTTCCCTCGACATCCGCATGCTCACCATCGTCGGTGGCCACTACGTGGCGGTGTTCCCGGCGGGCAGCAAGCCGCTGGGTCCGGCGGCGATCCCCGCGGACCGGGTACGCCTGCCGTACAGCCTGATCGAGACCTTCCAGGACGCGGCCACCCCGCTGGCCAAGATCGACGGCTCCACGCTGAACCAGAACCTGGCGGCACTGGGCAATTCGATCGACGGTGCGCCCGACACCCTGCGCACCACGCTGCGCACGGTCGGCACCTATGTGGACGCGCTGGAGAAGCAGCGCGGTCAGGTCTCGAACGCGGTGTCGGTGGCCGACGAGTACGTCCGCATGTACGACGGCGCGAAGAAGGACCTGGGCCGGCTGATGGACAATGCCAACCTGCTGGTCACCGTGCTCGACGACAAGCATGCGGAGATGGCGGAGGCGATCCGCCTGCTCAGTGACGTGCTCGGCCGCCTGGGTGGATTACAGCCGACCTGGTCGGATCTGAAGCCGCAGCTGACCGATGCCATCACCCAGCTCGAGCAGCTCGGCCGGAAGTTCGAGCCGACGCTGAACGCCGCGCAGGACTTGCAGAAGAAGCTGTCGGACTTGGTGATTCCGGACGGCGGCATCACCGTCGACCACTCGCGGCAGACGGTGACTCTCCCCGCGCAGCCGCAGGTGTGCGTTCCGGTGCCCGGGAAGGACTGCTGATGTTCAAGCGGATGCTCGGCTCGCAGGCGTTCATGTCGGTCGCGGGCGCACTGGCCGTGGTGATGCTGGCCGTGGTCGGCTACTTCGTCTGGTTCGACCCGATGAAGAAGACGGTGGCCTACTGCGCCGTCATGCCCGACGCGGTCGGCCTCTACGCGGGCAACAAGGTGACCATGCGCGGAATCCCGGTCGGCACGGTCGATTCCGTCGACTCCGACGGCACCAAGGTGAAGGTGAAGTTCTCCGTCGACGCGAAGTACCCGGTCTATGCCGACGCCGCAGCCACCACCGTCTCGGATTCCATTGTGGCCGATCGCAATCTGGCGGTCCTCAACGGCGGCAAGAACCTGGCGCATTGGGATTCCTCGAAGTGCATCACCAAATCCCTGACGCCCAAGAGCATTACGGAGACCCTGACCGCGCTGGCCGGCCTGTCCTCGCAGTTGCAGCAGGAGCAGGCCCCGGACGCGCTGGCGCACGGCCTGTCCGGGCTGGACGCGGCCACGCGGGGCGCTGGTCCGCAGATCAACGAGATCGTCAAGAAGCTGGGTTCGGCGCTGGCGCAACCGGATGCCGACATCGGCCACCTGGCGGGTATCTTCGACGCCTTCGCCTCGGTGGGCGAGAAAGTCGAGCAGCACTGGGGCGATCTGCGCTCCATGCTGCTGCGCCTGGGCCCGGCCCTGAACAATGCCAGCACCGAATTGCTCGCTCCCGGTGCGCAACTCATCGATCGGCTGGGTGAGCTGCTGCCCATGCTCAACGATCTGGCCACCATCGCCGGCGACCCGATCATGCGCGCTCTCGACGACACGCTGCCGCTGGTGCGCCTGCTGCGCGCCAATGTCGGCTCGCTCTCGGAGGTGGTGCGCAAGATGCCGGTGCTGACCGATGCCGCCCAGAACGTGATGGGCAACGGCATCACCTACGGTTCGCCGCGGGCGGCGCTCCCGGCCCCGCAGTCCGAGCAGGTCTGCGCCGCGCTCAACGCGGTCACGCCCGGCAGCTGCACCGATGCCGCCAACGGCATGGTGAACGTGCCGCTGGTGCCCCTGGTACTCGGAATGGCAGGTGCGCGATGAGAATCGGACGCTGGAACATCCAGCTCGATACCGCGGCCGCCGGTCGCCTCGGGGCCGAGGTGGGGACGGCCCCGGTGCCGCGTCGACTGGTCCGCGCAGGCGCGGCTGTGCTGGCGGCGGGACTGCTCGCCGGGGTCGGTGGCTGTGCCTTCGATCCGGCGGCGGTGCCGGTGCCCGGGACCGGCGTCTCGGGTTCGACCTATCGCATCCACATCGAGTTCGGCAATGTGCTCAACCTGCCCGCCAAGGCGAAGGTCATCGCCAATGGCGCGCAGGTCGGCACGGTCGACGGTGTGCGCGTGGTGGATTCGGCGCACGCGGGCGGACGCGGCGGCTACGTCGTGGTCGACGCCGAGATCTCCGCGAAGGTCCAGTTGCCGACCACCACGGTGGCCGAACTCCGGCAGAACACCGTGCTCGGCGACATCCACCTGGCCCTGAGCACGCCGCCGGACGGTTTCGGCACGCTGCTGAAGGACGGCGGCACCATCACCCAGGACCACACCCGGCCCCCGGTGCAGCTCGAGGACACCATGGCCGCGCTGGCCGCCTTCACCCAGGGCGGGGCGGTGAACCAGTTGCAGGACATCATCGATCACTTCAACGCCGTGCTGCCGCGGGACCCGAACGAGACCAAGCGGATCGCGCAGAACGCCGCCGGGAACGCGGTGGATCTGGCCGCGAACCTGGATCAGGTCGACAAGCTGCTCAACGGTCTGGGCGTGAACGCGCAGGTACTGCACGATCGCGCCGACTTCTTGGACCATCAGCTCAGCCAGGAGTCGGTGGACGCCATGACCGGTGTCACCAATTCCATCAAGGGCGTCACCCAGATCTTCGCGGTGCTCGGGCAACTCGGGCAGTCGCTGGTGTGGCTGGCCCCGCTGGCGACCGCGCTGGATCCGGTGACGCAGTCCTTCGCGCCGCTGGCGCTGTCGGGCAGGCCGCTGGATCTATCGGTGCCGTCGAACCTGTCGCTGCTGGTCTCGCTGTTGCGCGACAAGCTGATTCCCTTCGTCGAGAACGGCCCGAAGGTGAATGTGACCGGTGTCCAGTCGGATTCGGTGTCCCGCGATGATCAGGTCACCACCGTGCTGGCCGGGCTGCGCATGATCGGAGCGGTGCGATGAAGTGGGGTTCGGTGGCGTCGCTGGGCGGCATCGCGGTGGTCACCGTGGTGGGCGCGAGCTATCTGACCTTCGGGGTGGTGCGGGCGGATCCGTTCGCGCATCACACCGACGCGTCGCTGGTGATGGCGAATTCCGGTGGCCTGAGCGTGGGTTCGCCGATTCTGCTCACCGGCATGCGGGTCGGGAAGATCACCTCGGTGGACTCCACCGCGCGCGGCGTCGAGGTGGGCTTCCGCATCGACGGCGACCGCAAACTCCCGACCGACAGCGACATCACCATCGAGCAGCTCTCCGCGCTGGGCGAGCCGTTCGTGGAGTTCCGGCCCCGCACCGCGGACGGTCCGTACATCAAGGACGGCCAGCGGCTCGACGCGGCGGCGGTGAAGTCACCGTTGTCGATTCCCGAGGTGTCGCGGCTGGTCAACAAGGTCATGAACCAGCTCGATCCCCAGGTGGCCGCCTCGCTGGCGAACACGCTGAGCGCGGCCTTCCATGACACGGATTCGGCCATGCCGAACCTGACGCGCGCGGGCGACCTCCTGGCCGCGGCCATTCTGAGCCGTGAACCCAAGATTGCCCAGCTACTCAACAGCTTCCAGGTCGCGGCCTCGAATATGGAAGGCATGGGTGCGGCGACCGCGGCTGCCGCACCGGCATTCGTGCAGTTCGAGCAGTCGCTCGAGCAGCTCATCACTGCGGTCGGCAGGCTCGTCGAGCGTGCCCCCGGCCCTCAGGCATATGTGGATGGCGACGGTCTGGCACCCTTCCTGGCCGGGCTGACCGAATGGTTGCGGCAAGCCGGGCCCGAATTGAAGACCCTCGCACCCCAATTGCAGCCGCTCGCCGACGTGGCGCGCACGTCGGGGCCGCTCATCAATATCAGCAGCTTGATCTCGCAGGCGCTCGCGTCCACCGGTGACGGTGCCGTGCGTGTGCGGGTCGAGGTGAAGTAGCAGTTCCAGCAAGGAGAAGACCCATGTCCCAGGACGCCGATACGAAGACTCCGGTCGAGCCGGACACCACGCCCGTGGCGCCGCCCGCCGGTAAGACGGTGTCGCTGAAGGTCTCGACGCTGGTGACCGCGGTCGCGGCGGCCGTGCTGATCGCCGCCCTGGTGACCGTCACCGTGCTGTGGCAGTCCGCCCGCGGCGACGTGCGCTCGCACGACACCCGCGCGGCCGACGACCAGCACGCCGCGGAAGTCGCCTCCGAGTACGCCATGGGCGCGGCCAACCTCAACTACGCCGACTTCAACGCCTGGACCGCGCGGCTCAAGGCCAACACCACCCCGGCGCTGGCGGGCAAGTTCGACGCCACCTCCTCGAAGCTGCAGGAGATCCTGGTTCCGCTGAAGTGGACCTCGAGCCCGACCCTGCTGAGCGCGCAGGTGATCAACCGCGACAACAGCCTGTACAAGGTCAACGTCTATCTGAACGTGAACTCCACCAACGCCCAGAACCCCGACGGCGTGCTGACCACCGTGTACTACACGGTCGATGTCGACCCGAGCGACTGGAAGGTCACCGAGGTCGGCGGCATCGATCTGCCGCTGCCCAAGCAGTAGCCGCCCGCGAGCGGTCACGCGGTCCGGCGTAGCTCGTCCGCCAGCCGGACCGCCAGCGCCACGATGGTCAGCGTCGGATTGGCGTGGCCGTTGGTCGGGAACACCGAACTGCCCGCGATGTACAGGTTCTCCATGCCGTGCACCCGGCAGTCGCCGTCCACCACGCCGGTGCGCGGGTCGGCGGACATGCGGGTGGCGCCGGTGGGATGCGCCCAGTCGGTGAGCCGGGCCGGCAGCGGACTGGCCTCATGCACCCATTCGTCCAGTGCGGGCGGGTCGTAGCCGAGCCGGGCGAACTCCCCGGCCACCAGGGCGGCGGCGCGGCGCACGGTGGCGTCCTCCTGGGCGCTGATCTTCCAGTCGATGCGCGGATGTGGCAGCCCGAGCCCATCGACGGTGTCGCTCAGGCTGATCCGGCTGTCCGGGTCGGGCCTCTGCTCGACCATGCAGCGCAGTTCCACCTGTTCGAGCTTGTGCGGCAGGCCGGTGTGGTTGATCAGCCGGCGTTTGGCCCCCGACAGCAGCAGGCCGGGATTGCTGGCGACGGTGCGCGCGTCGTGGAGGTTCATATGGCCGCGCAGCAGGTTCTTCACCGACTCCCAGGGGTCGTCCTCGGCGGGCACTTCCTGAATCCACAAGGCGCAGTTGAGGAGTCCCTCGTCGGCCTGGATCTCCGGTGAGAGCGCCAGCCCATGCAGGAACGTGTGTTTGCCGCCGCGGGTTTTCACGACGTATTTGCCGAATCGATCCCGCGCGGCGGCGGAGGTGCGCGGGTCGAGCATGCCGACCACGCCGCAGCGATGATCCAGCAGATAACGCCCGACGACATCGTGCCGATTGCCGATTCCGGTGGGAACGATGCGATTCGAGGCGAGCAGCAGGCGCGCGTTCTCGATTCCTCCGGCGGCCAGCACAATGCGGGTGGCGTGCACGCTGCGGTCGCGTCCGGCCGAATCCGCGACGCGTAATGCCAGTACTCGCGTGCCTTCGGGATCGGTGTCGATATGGGTCACCGTGGCATTCAACAGAATTCGAATATTGCTCGCGGTGATCTCCGCCGCGTGCGGTCCGAATCGCTTGGAGTCGAACGGATCGGCGGGGTCCTTGCTGATCTGCCAGAAGTAGGGCCGCAGCCAGCGCCGGTCCACCTCCTGGTGCGGCGGATGCCGATCGGCGAGTTCCCAGAACCGGTCGCCGGTGAAGCCGGCCCCGTAGCCCAGGCCCAGGTGCGCGGCCGCCCGGTCCAGATACGGTTCCACCTTGGACAATCCGATCGGCCAGCCGGAGAACGGGACCCAGGGGCGGGCCGCGAAATCGAGTTCGTCGAGTGGAGCGCAACGTCCGCTCCAGGTGTGTGAACTGCCGCCGAGAATGCGATTGCGCGCATTCCGATACGGCTGGGCCCGCGCGGCTCCGACATTCTCTATGTCATTGAGCGCATCGCGTTCGGGGGTGAGTTCGAGGCCGCCGCTTTCGAGTACCAGGACCCGCAGCGAACTTCCCGCGAGTTCGGCGGCCAAGGTCAGACCGGCCGGTCCGGAACCGATGATGCACAGGTCCGCCGCCAGCTCGCTGTCCCGCACGGTACTGAGGTCGTCGATATGCACCGGAAATCCTCCCGCACCCGCATCCACCCCCGAGAGGACGCGCTTCCCTTTGCCCGGACCTCATCGTAACCGCTCAATTGCGCGGCCGGGGCGCATCTTTCGGGTCAGCATCCGCGTTGCAGAAACGCGCGCACATAACCGGCGGACTGCCGTACATACATCCACGACCAGAACAACAGACCCGAATCACTGGGGCTGGCAATCATGGTGATCTGTCCGGAAAAGCACTTTCCGACGATGTAGCGCGCCCGTGACACGTGTGGGGTGTAGGTCACCACGATGATGTGCCGCCAGTGCCCGGCCTGGGCGCGCCGCCGGATCTCACGCGCCTCGCCCTGGGTGGTCCACGGGTCCGGTACGAAGCACGACACCGTGAAGGTGAATCCGCCGTCGCAGTAGCGGTCCATCACCGCGTCGTTCTGTCCCGTGGACCGCGAGATCAGCAGTTCCGGCGCGTACCCCTGCTGCGCGAGTTCCAGTCCCAGGTCGTAGCGCGCGTACGCGGTCCCGCCCAGCACCACGATCGCGTCGGCGGGGCGCAGCGGATCGACCTGCGGGTGCACGAACACCGGCAGTCCCGCGAACGCCAGACCGGTGATCAGCGCCGCCACCAGGGCGATGGACAGGGCGACCCTCCGGAGACCAGTCACGCCCTCGACGGTACCGATCGCCGAGCGGGCTGCCCGGAACGCCCCGATCGGGCAGACTGGGGACAGCCGCGCGAACGGATCACCCAGCCACACAACATGTGTCATCCGGGAACGAGAGGAGTCCGACATGGATCTGGGCCTGCACTACTGGAACTTTTCGACCCCCGCCGAGCCCGCGCTGATCGCGCCCACCCTGGCGCGCACCGCCCGTATCGCCGAACAGGCGGGATTCGCGCAGTTCTCGGTCATGGACCACTACTTCCAGATGGAGTACACCGCCGCCCACGACGAGCCCATGCTGGAGGGCTACACCACCCTCGGCTTCGTGGCCGCGCTGACCGAGCGGATGCGATTGGGTGTCCTGGTGACCGGCGTGATGTACCGGTATCCGGGCCTGCTGGCCAAGATCGTCACCACCCTGGACGTGCTCTCCGGCGGCCGGGCCGAACTCGGCATCGGCGCGTCCTGGTACGAGCGCGAGCAGCGCGCCCTCGGCGTGCCGGTGGTCCCGGTCGGCGAGCGATTCGAACGGCTCGAGGAGACGCTTCGCGTCTGCCTGCAGATGTGGGGCCCCGACAACGGGCCGTTCAAGGGCGAGCACTACGAGCTGGCCGAGACCGTCTGCGTGCCCGCACCGCTGTCGCGGCCGCATCCGCCCATCCTGATCGGCGGTGGTGGCGAGAAGAAGACACTGCTGCTGGTGGCCCGCTACGCCGACGCCTGCAACCTGTTCGCGAGTTCGGTCGAGGACGTCGCGCACAAACTGGAGGTGCTGCGCGGGCACTGCGCGGCCGAGGGGCGCGATTACGACGCGATCCGCAAGACCGCGCTCTATGTCGCTCCGATCGCGCTCACCGATCCCGACCAGGTGCTGCGCGACGCCGAACAGCTGGCCGGGCTGGGTATCGCCCAGCTGGACTTCATGCCCGACCGCGAGCCCGTCGCCTACGCCACCGAGTTCGCCGAGCGGCTGCTGCCGCGGCTGGCCGCCATCTGATTCCGGATTACCCGCCTGGGGTTCGGTATCATCGCGCGCGCTTGGCTTTACCACTTGGAGGACACCGTGCCCGCGAACCCCACCGCCGCCGAACTGCTGGCGACCGTCGAAGCCTCACCGCAGGCGGTCGGCGCGCACGACAAGGCCGCCTGGGTGGGCCTTTTCGCCGACGACGGCAGCGTCGAGGACCCGGTCGGCTCGCGCCCGCACGTGGGCCGCGCCGCCATCGAGCGCTTCTACGACACCTTCATCGGACCCAACGGCATCGCCTTCGACGTCACCAATGACGTGGTGTGCGGCATGACGGTCTTCCGCGATCTGAGCATCGCCACCACCATGTCGACCGGGGTCACCCTGCACGTGCCCATGCACCTGCGCTACGACTTGGCCGAGGTGGACGACGTGCTGAAAATTCGTCGCCTGCGCGCACATTGGGAGCTGGCGGGCATGATCGGCCAGCTCATGGGATCGGGCACGAAGGGTCTGCTGGCCGGGGCCAAACTGGGCCCGCAGTTGCTGGGAAACCAGGGTCTGGGCGGCGCGATGGGCTTCATGTCCGGGCTGCGCGGTGTGGGCGCGCCGGGCAAGCAGGCGGCCGAGCGGCTGCTGGACGCGGTCTCGCGTGGCGATTCGTCCAGTGCCCGTGCCGTTCTGGCGCCGGTGCCGCGCCTGGAGTGGGGTGTCGACGGCGCGATGTCGCTGGAGGACTTCGCCACCCGGGTCAAGGGCGTGCGCTGGGACAAGGCCCTCGCCGCAGGTCATTCGGTGACGGTGTCGGTGGACACCCGCGAGGGCCGGGGCATCGCCGAATTCGACTTCGCCGAGCGCGGCCTGCGTATCGAGTCCGCGCGAATCTTCGTGTCGGCGGCCTGATTCCGGCCCCTCCGGGACGGGTCAGTCCCGGAGTCCGGCGATCTCGGCCAGGGGATTCTCCCCGCTGAACGTGGTGCCCCCGGCCGCGCCGACCACCTTTCCGTGGACGCTGATCAACCACTGTCCACACACGCAACGGTGGTACTGCACACCGCGGTGGGAGGAGATGGAGGCGGGCGAGGGCCAAGCGCAGGACGGGCATTCGGCGATCATCTGCACATCCTGCGCGCGCGAGCGGCACATGACCATGATCGACACGCGCCAATCCGGCAAATCGATGGCGTTTCTTGCACGACTCGCCGTGCATGATTTGCCAATGGGTGCAGCGCAACTCGAGCCGGTCTTTCTGACAAGCCCTGTGGTCAGACCGTTTTGCCCTTGCGCACCGCGGTCGGCGTTGCCCCCCACCAGCGCTGACAGCAGCGGGTGAACACCGACTGCTCGGCCAGCCCCAGCAGCGAGGCGACCTGGCTCATCGGCATGTCGGTGGTGGTCAGGTAGCGCCGCGCCTCCGCGCGCCGCACATCGTCCAGAATCGCCGCGAAGCTGGTGCCCTCCGAGGTGAGCCGCCGCTGCAGCGTGCGCGGGTGGATGGTGAGCAGCCGTGCCACGGCGTCGATCTCGGGGGCGGCGGTGCCCAGCAGCTTCTGGAGCGTGGTGCGCACCCGCGGGGCGAGGGCCGCGGCGGCGTCGCCGGACTGTCCGGCCAGGAAGGCCAGGGCCAGCCGGTGCAGGTTCTCGTCACCGCCCGCGAGCTGCCGGTCGCCCAGGGCGGCCGGGCCCCGCAGCAGCGCGGCCGGGCGTTCGATGCGCACGGGCGCGCCGAAGAACTCCTCGTACGCCCGGATGGGCGCGGCGGGCCGGTAGGGCAGTTCCACCGAGCGCAGCCCGTAGCGGTCCTCGACGAGCCGCTGAATCGTCCTGTGCACGAAGGCCAATCCGAGATCGGTGCCCTGCACGGGGGTGGGCGCGCCGGGCGTGCTGAGGCCGTAGCGCAGGGCGATGACGCCGCGGTCGCCGTACGGGTCGGGTTCCATGGTCAGGCTCAGCGAGCGAGCGTGCACGAACAGGTAGCGCGAGGTGCACTCCAGTACCGCGGCCAGGCTGGTGGCGTTGCGGATGGCCAGGGCCAGCGGGCCCAGCATGTCCAGATCCTGCCGCCGCGCCATGCGCAGACCCAGATCGGGACAGTCGAGCTGATGGGCGGCCAGCTCGAGCACCGCCGCCACGGCCTGGTCGGGGACCAGCAGATCGTCGGTGTCGAGGGCGGCGACCGGCAGACCGCAGGCGAGCGCCAGCTCCTCGGCGTTCCCGCCCAGCTCGGCCACGGTGGCGCGGAATCCGCGCAGGCCCGCGGATCTGATCACCGACATGTCGTCCAGGATCAAATAGTTGTCGCGTAGTGTCAAGAAACCGAATCCCGAGCCCAACAGACTGGAAGCCATGAACGCCGCGCAGACCCCCGCTGAACACCTCGACGTCGTCATCGTCGGAGCCGGGCTTTCCGGCATCGGCGCGGCGTACCGGCTCCAGACCGAGCAGCCCGGCCGCAGCTACGCCGTCCTCGAGGCGCGCGACGCGCTCGGCGGCACCTGGGACCTGTTCCGCTACCCGGGCATCCGCTCCGACAGCGACATGTTCACCCTCGGCTACCCGTTCAAGCCCTGGCGCGACGCCAAGTCCATCGCCGACGGGCCGTCCATCCTGCGCTACATCACCGAGACCGCGGCGGAGAACGGCATCGACCGGAACATTCGGTTCGGCACCAAAGTTCTTGCCGCCGAATGGAACAGCGGTGAGTCCCGCTGGACCCTGACGCTGGAGCAGCGTACCGGCGACCGGGTGGAGCGCCACGTCCTCACCTGTGGCTTCCTGTACTCCTGCTCCGGCTACTACAACTACGACCAGGGCCACAATCCGGTGTTCCCCGGCATCGACGACTTCACCGGCACCGTGGTGCACCCCCAGTTCTGGCCCGAGGACCTGGATTACGCGGGCAAGCGCGTGGTGGTCATCGGCAGCGGCGCGACCGCGGTCACCCTGGTCCCGGCCATGGCCGAGCAGGCCGAACTGGTGACCATGTTGCAGCGCAGCCCCACCTGGATCTCCGCGGTGCCCGGCCGTGACAAGGTGGCCGACCGGATGCGCGAACTGCTGCCCGCCGATCTGGCGCACCGGCTCATCCGCACCAAGAACATCCTGTTCAACATCGGCTTCTATCAGTACTGCCGCCGCCGGCCCGAGGCCGCGAAGAAGCTGCTCACCGGGCTCACCACCCGGATCCTGAAGGACGAGGCCCTGGTCGCCGAGCACTTCACCCCCGACTACGACCCGTGGGACCAGCGACTGTGCGCGGTGCCCAACGCCGACTTCTTCAAGGCCATGCGCAAGGGCAAGGCCGAGGTGGTCACCGATCACATCGAAACCTTTGTGCCCGAAGGCATCCGGCTGAAGTCCGGCACGGTGATCGAAGCCGACGTGGTGGTCACCGCCACCGGTCTGCAGCTGCTCGCGTTCGGCGGCATCGACCTGGTGGTCGACGGGACCCCGGTCGCGCTGTCGGAGCAGTTCGTCTGGCAGGGCGCCATGCTCACCGGCGTGCCCAACTTCGCGGTCTGCATCGGCTACACCAACGCCTCGTGGACACTGCGCGCCGACCTCACCTCGCGCCTGGTCTGCAAGGTGCTCGGCTACATGGAACGCAACGGCTACGCCGCGGTGGTCCCGGAGCCGCAGCGCGCGCTGCGCGAACGGCCGCTGCTGGATCTCGCGTCCGGCTACGTCCAGCGATCGATCGGTGATTTCCCGCGCCAGGGCGACCGCACGCCGTGGACGGTCCGTCAGAACTATCTGCTCGACACCGCGACGGTCATGCGCACCGATCTGAGCAAAACCCTGCGTCCGGTGGCCGCCGAGGAGTTGCAGCGGGTGTGACGCTGGTCTCACCACCACCGCCGGGTGCGAAGTTCGCGTCCGGCCGGTGGGCTCCGCGTACCCCGTGTGATTCTGTGTGGCATCCGAACACGGAGTAGGGGAAGTCGAGGGGGAGTGGTGGTGGAGACGGAGAGCGGATTTCTGCTGCCCGCACCGGGATTCGAGCCGCCGTTGCCATCGTCGCGGCGGCCGGGCGGTGGGGCGCCGGGATGCCGGCCGCGGGTGGGCTCCGAATCAGCGGTCCGGGCTTCGCGCCCGGCCGGCCTGCAGCGGGTTTTGCGGTCTTCGCACCCTGCGAATTCCGGGCGGAGTGACGAACGCAACACCGGCGCAGGGCAATTCGCCCGAATCGCCCTGCGATCGGCGCTCGAGGTGTTGGATGGTCGGCGGCCGCCGGGGCAGTTGGCCCCGCTCGCGGAGCCCGCGGTCGTGGCCGCGGTGCGCACCCTCGCGGGCGGGCGCGGACTACCGGGGCGCGAGCTCGGCACCGCCACCCTCACCAGGGTCGATGTGATCATGACCGGGACCGCCGGGGGTGAGGTTTGCGCGGCCTACGATCGGGGCGGCCGGCATTTCGCGCTCGCGGCACGCATTGTCCGCGGTCGTTCCGGGTGGCGCTTGGCCGCATTCCGGGTGTGCTGAAGACCGGAGGGTCTCAGCGGTAATAGCTGAATTGTCTGGTGGCGCCGAATTCGATTCGCGCCTGGTTTGAATCCTGCATCCCGCGGGATTAGCATTTCGGCGAATAGCGGCACCTACACGTGGAAGGGCAGTCCATGGCGAAGAAAGTCACAGTAACTCTGGTTGACGACTACGATGGCGAATCGAAGGCCGACGAGACCGTCTTTTTCTCGATCGACGGCAACGACTTCGAGATCGATCTGTCGAACAAGAACGCCGGTAAGCTGCGGGAAGCCTTGGAACCGTGGTCGGAGAAGGCCCGCAAGGTGGGTCGTTCCAAGCGCAAGGTGGCCGCCGGCGGCCGTACCCGTCCGGCCGTGGACCGCGAGGAGAGCACCGCGATCCGGGAATGGGCGCGGGCGCAGGGTCATCAGGTTTCCTCGCGCGGTCGTATCCCGGCCGAGATCGTCGAGGCTTACCAGCGCGCCAAGAATTAGCCAGCGCAAATCCGAGCGCGGGAAATTCGGCGGGGTGCCGGGGCCGGTTGGCGGCGGCTACTGACATATCGGGCCAAAACTGACAAATCAGGCCATTAGCTCTCCTGGATTTCTCGCGACAATCGGCACGGTCGCTATGTGCGGCGACCGCACGGCCACCACCCCGGTCGAAAGTGAACAACGGGTGTCGGGGAGAATGCTTCCGAACAGAAGCAACCTGAGTTCTAGGGGTGATCGTTGTGGGCGAGACAGGTATCGAGCCCGAAAGCACCGGCCTGTACGTCGATCGGGACGGTGACATGTGGGAAAAGCGCGATGACGGCTGGCATCTGATGCTGCAGCGCGGGGTGGCGGTGGACCCGGCCTCGTTCTGGGACTGGACCGAGGGCCACGTCCGCGACTACGCCCCGTTCCTCCAGGTTCTCGCTGCCCGTTGAGGGCTCTCCTCGCACGCTAGCCCGGCGCCAAGGCGCCGCTGAGATGGTCGTAGGCCACCTGCGCGTGCAATCGCACCCCGGTGACGAGCGTGTCGTCGTCGGCGTAGAAGTGCGGATTGTGGTTCATGTAGAGCCCGCGTCCCCCGGGCGCCGGGACTGGCAGGCCTGTCTCGTCGAGCTGGGCGTCCTGCACGCCGAGCGTCACGTAGAGCCCGCCGTACCTGTTCACGAACTCGGAGACGTCGTCGTACCCGAGCGTGGGCCCGGTCGCCACCACCCGGTCGTCCCCGGCCACCCGCCGGAAGGTGGGCAGCGCCGCATCCATCCAGGCCTGCTCGTTGTGCACCGCGGGCACGTCCTGGAGGAACTCCACCGCGGCCGAACAGTTGTACGCCGCAGCGCTGTTGGTGGCCAGCGTGCGCAGCCGCGTCCGCACCTCGGCCATGTCCCGCTCGACGGTGCAGCGGATGGTGCCCCACAGGGTGACGGTCTGGCCGATGATGTTGAACCGCCCGACGTCCTCGATGTGCCCGATGCTGACGGTGATCGGGTCGAAGGCGCTGACCTGCCGGTAGAGCTGCCCGACACCGGTCAGGATCGCCCCAGCCGCGGGCATGGGATCGATGCCCATCCACGGTGTGGACCCGTGCACCTGCTGTCCGGTGACGGTGATCTTCACCAGGCTGGACGCGCCGAACTGATTGCCCACGCGATACCCGATGTAGCCCTTGGGATATGGCGTGACATGGAAGCCGAACGCCATGGTCGGGGCCGGATCGTCGAGCGCGCCCGCGTCGAGCATCGCTCGCGCGCCGCCCTTTTCGTCGACCGGCGGGCCCTCCTCGGCGGGCTGGAACACGAAAAGCACGGTGCCGGGCAGTTGTTCGCGGAGCCCGGACAGGACGGTGGCCGCGCCCATGAGCATGGCCGTATGACAGTCGTGGCCGCAGGCGTGTGACACCGGGAACGGGCCGCCGGGGTAGTCCTGATCGACCGCGTGCGAGGCGAACGGCACTCCGCACAGATCGGGCACCGGCAGCGCGTCGATGTCCGCGCGCAGCGCCACCACCCGGTCCCCGGGCAACCCGCCGCGCAGCACCCCGACCACGCCGTGTCCGGCGATGTCGGTGCGAATGTCGTCCAGGCCCAGTGACTTCAGATGGGTGGTGATCAGCGCCGCGGTCCCGGTCTCGCGATTGGACAGTTCCGGGTGCTCGTGGAGGTGTTGCCGCCATCGCACCACCTGCGCGGCCACCGCGGCCGCGCGCGTATCGAGATCTCCGTAGAGGTCGCTCATCGGGGCCGAGGCTACTACTGTGGTCACCGAGTTCGCCATCCGTTAGCTGACGCGTCGGCAGGCTCGTTGTCATACCGAGCCCTACCGGGTCTGCCGGGGCGTCACCCGAAGCCGCGAGGTGACCGCATGACGCAGGGCTGGCCCAGTTCGATGGATTCCTTCGACGATATCTTCGACCGCTTCTTCGGATCCGGAATGTCGCGCCGGCCACCGGTGCAGCGCATCGACCTGACCCGATTGCTGAGCGAGAGCGCCAAACAGGTCGTCGACACCGCGCGCCAGGCCGCCCACGACTGGGGCAGTACCGAGATCACCCCCGAGCATCTGCTCTACGCGGCGGCGGCCATCGAGCCGGCGCGCAGCATCATCGCCGAGATCGGTCGCGACCCCGAACAGTTGCGCGAGCACATGCGCACCGCGGCGGGCGGCGACGTCGGCGCGCACGGCGACGACCACGCCCTGGCCCTGAGCCCGGCCGCCAAGCTGGCCCTGCGCAATTCGCAGCGCAGCGCCGCCGAGGCGGGCAGCAGCTACATCGGGCCCGAGCACATCCTGCTGGGCATCGCGGGCCTGCACGACAGCGCGGCCGCCCAGGCGCTGGCGGGCGCGAAGATGCCCGCGGCCACCGGGGGGCCGGCGGCCAAGGAGCCCTCCGACACCCCGACGCTGGACGAGTACGGCCGCGACCTCACCGCGGAGGCCCGCGCGGGCCAGGTCGACCCGGTGGTCGGCCGGGCCGAGGAGATCGAGCAGACCGTCGAGATCCTGTCGCGGCGGCGTAAGAACAATCCGGTGCTGATCGGTGATCCGGGCGTCGGCAAGACCGCCATCGTGGAGGGCCTGGCCCAGCGCATCGTCAACGGCGACGTGCCCGCCACGCTGGCCGACCGCCGCGTGGTCGCCCTCGACGTGAGTTCCATGGTGGCGGGCAGCAAATACCGCGGCGAATTCGAGGAACGGCTCACCAAGGTGCTCGACGAGGTGCGCGCGCACTCCGACGAATTGGTGGTGTTCATCGACGAACTGCACACCATCGTGGGGGCGGGCGGTGGTGGCGAGGGCTCCATGGACGCGGGCAATATGCTCAAGCCCGCCCTGGCCCGCGGCGAATTGCACGCCATCGGCGCGACCACCATCGACGAGTACCGCAAATACATCGAGAAGGACGCGGCGCTGGAACGCCGTTTCCAGCCGGTCATGGTGTCCGAGCCGTCGGTGGCCGACACCATCGAGATCCTGCGCGGTCTGGCCGACGTGTACGAGGAGCACCACCAGGTCCGCTATCTGGACGAGGCGCTGATCGCGGCGGCCGAACTGTCCGACCGCTACTTGACCGATCGGTTCATGCCGGACAAGGCGATCGACCTGATCGACCAGGCGGGCGCTCGCGTCCGATTACGCACGCGCACACCGGATCCCAAGGTGCGCGAGCTGGAAGATCAACTGGCGCACCTGAATCGGGAGAAGGACGCTGCGGTCAAGGGCGAGGACTACGAGAAGGCCAACAAGATCAAGGCCGAGATCACGAAGCTGGAGCGGAAGACCGCCGACGAGGTGGACCGCACCGAGATCCCGACGGTCACCATCACCGATATCGCCGAGGTGATCTCGCGCCGCACCGGCATCCCGGTCGCCGACCTGACCACCGAGGAACGCGCGAAACTGCTGAAGCTGGAACAGGATCTGCACCAGCGGGTGATCGGCCAGGAGGAGGCCATCGTCGCGGTGGCCGAGGCGGTGCGGCGCGCCCGCGCCGGACTCAAGGACCCCAACCGGCCGATCGGCTCGTTCCTGTTCCTGGGCCCCACCGGCGTCGGCAAGACCGAGCTCGCGAAAGCCCTGGCGGCCGCGGTGTTCGGCGACGAGGACCGGCTCATCCGCTTCGACATGAGCGAGTTCCAGGAGAAGCACACGGTGGCCCGGCTGGTCGGCGCCCCGCCCGGATACGTCGGCTACGACGACGCCGCCCAGCTCACCGACAAGGTCCGCCGCCAGCCCTATTCGGTGATCCTGTTCGACGAGGTCGAGAAGGCGCACCCGGATGTGTTCAATGTGCTGCTGCAGTTGCTCGACGACGGCCGGGTCACCGATTCCAAGGGCCGCACCGTCGATTTCAAGAACACCATCGTCATCCTGACCAGCAATATCGGGTCCGATCTCATCCTGTCCGCCAAGGACGGCGACCTGGATTCGATCAAGCCGCAGCTGGAGGAGCGACTACGCAAGCAGTTCCGTCCGGAGTTCCTCAACCGGCTCGACGAGACGATCATCTTCCACCGCCTCGACAAGGAGCAGCTGCGCACCATCGTCGGCCTGGTGCTGGACGGCACCCGTCGCCGGCTGCACGCCCAGGACATCGCCCTGGACGTGTCCGACAAGGCCATGGATTGGCTGGCGGACAACGGGTATCAGCCCGAGTTCGGCGCCCGCCCGCTGCGCCGCACGGTGCAGAAGGAGCTGGACAACGCCCTGGCCAAGAAGCTGTTGGAAGGCTCACTGGCGCCCGGCGACACCGTGCGCATCGACGCCGACGACAACGGTTTGCTGATCGAGGCGCTGCACCACAGCGGCGGTAAGAAAACCGATGCCAAGGTCTCCGAGCAATCGATCATGACCGTCGGCAAGAGCGGCAAGAAGGGCGCCGACGGCAAGCCCGACGGTCACGGCAAGAACGGCGTGAAGCCGCCGCGCGGGAAGTCGGGGGCGGCCAAGAGCTGACCTCGGGGGCTTGCGCGTCCGACGTGAACCTGGGTTAACTTTCAGGTATGGAGAACGATCGCGACGCCGCGCCGTTGCCCCTCGGCGACCTGTTCGCCGAGGGGCCCTTCCCGCCGCATCACCCCGGCTGCTTCGGCTGCGGCCCGGCCAATCCGGCCTCCCCCGCCATGACCTTCGAACGCCACGGTGACCTGGTCCGTAGCACTTTCGTGCTGGACGAGCGGCATCAGGGCGCACCCGGTGTGGCGCACGGCGGCATCGTCTCCGCCGCCCTGGACGAGGCGTCCGGTTCGGTGCTGATGCCGCTGCAGCTGCCCGCCGTGACCGTGAAACTCGAGGTCGACTTCACGGTGCCCGTCCAGCTGCACCGAGAATTGACGGTCACCTCGAAGCTGGTCGGACGGGAAGGCCGCAAGCTGTTCATCCACACCGAGCTGACCGACGGCGACACCGTGGTCGCCACCGGCCGCGCGATCTTCGTCGAGGTGACCGCCGCCCACTTCCACCGCTTCGGTGCTACACCGGGTGAATTGTCCAGCGTCGGAGCCTGATTCGGGCTCGGGACTCAGCGCAGTCGGCGGATGTCGCCGCGTACCCGGTAGAACCCGCCGCGCGCCGACTCGGTGACCGCGTCGACCACGTACCGCGCGCCCGCCTCGCGAATCTCCCTGGGGAACTGCACATTCCAGCCGCGCTGGTACCCGGCCGAGACCACGTGCACGCGCAGGTTGCCGTTCTCCTGGACGCATTCGACCACGATGCCGTCCCCGGCGTCCGCGATCACCTCCACCGTGGCGCTGGGCATCACGGCCGAGATCTCCGGGGCCTTGATCGACAGCGTCTGCGGCAGCACGCCCTGCTCGGCGTCGCGGATGGCGGCTTCGCTGACATCCAGGCAGGCCAGGGTGCCGTTGGTGGTGACCAGGTAGAGCTTCTCGTCGTGGTACTGCATGGAGTACGCCGAGCCGCAGCCGGTGGCCAGCTTCCACAGGCGGTTGCCCGCGGCGTCGAAGCAGTACACCGACGAGTAGTTGTCGCCCGCGAACACGAAGCGCCCGTCGGGTGAGGTGGCGCAGGAGAAGACGGCCGCGTCGCACTGGTAGGTGCGTTCGGCCTGTCCGTCCTTGGCCACCATGCGCACCTGCCTGGTGCCGGTGCCCGCGTACACGGCGTCGTTCTCCTGCCAGCCGAACAGCACCGCGCCGCCGGTGCCGACCTGCCAGCGGGTGTCACCGGTGGCCAGGTCGTAGGTGGTGACGCCGTTCGAATGCCCGTGGTAAACACCGGATTCGTCGATGCGCACCATCCAGCCGGAGTCGCCGGTGCTGCGCCGCGTCCACAGCGATTCCTCCTCGTGGTCGATGACGGTGAGCCCGCCCTGCCGGTCGGAGACGCCGAGGATGCCGTCGTGGATGTCGAGCCAATAGATGTCGACATTCGCGGCGATGTCGTAGGCCGCGCGCGGCACCTTGCCGGTCAGGTCGTAGACGCGGCCGTCGTCGCAGCCCGCGTAGATCCAGAAATCGTCGGCGACAATGCACTTCACCGCGTCGGGCAGCCGGAACCGGCCGGTCACCGTGCCGTCGGGGGTGAGGGTGAAGACATCGCCGTGCTCGTTGCCGACCCAGCAGCGCTCGTCGTCGACGAAGATGCCGAACGCCGCCGCGCCGGAGTCGAAGCTCCACAGCACCGGGGCCTTCTTGGCGGTGGAGCGCTGACTGACGATGGCGCGCCGGGTGACCGGCCGTGCCGCGCGGGCGCCCATCACCGCGGGCGCGTAACCCTTGCGCATCTTCTCGCCGACCTTCTTGGCCGCCGCCGCGCGCGCCTTCTCCACTGTCGGGAACGAACTCACCTGTCGTGCCCCGGCGTCGCCGATGCGCCCGTATCGGATCGTCACCTGCGTCCCGGTCACGACGACCTCGTAGAACTTGTGTGCCGTACCGCTGTCCTGGGACAGTTCCAGGTACGTGGTCTCCCCGCCGCTCATGCCTTGCTCCAAGATTCACGTTCAACTCGATGTGCGGCGAAAACTAACAAGGCCCACCGACATTCGGCATCTGCCGAGGTCGACGGCCCGTGGGAGAAGGGGAATGCGCTCCATCGCCGCGCGGGACTCCCCGCGCGGCGTCGGAACACTCGGCCCGTCGTCAGCCGACGGCGATCATGCGGGCCGCGTTGGCGGCCTCGTCGTCCTGCTTCTCGTTGGCGGCCAGCTCGGCGTGCACGCGGTCGAAGTAGCGGTTGATCTCGGCATTGGTGCGCTCGTCGTCCCAGCCCAGGTGCGGGGCGATGAGCCGGGCGATCTCGCGCGCCGCCCGCAGTCCGCGGTCGGGCACCTCGATCGAGATGCGGGTGCGGCGGGTGAGCAGGTCGTCCAGGTGCAGCGCGCCCTCGTGGGTGGCGGCGTAGACGGCTTCCGCGCCCAGGTAGTCCTCCGCGCCCGGAATCGGTTCGGCCAGTGTGGGAACCGCCGCGATGAGGTCGAAGATCTCGTCGGTCAGCGAGCCGTAGCGGCCCAGCAGGTGGGTGACGGTCTGCTCCGGCAGCCCGGCGGCCGCGGCCACCTCGGGCGCCCGGTCGAGCAGCTCCTGGTAGCCGACCGCGCCCAGGATGGGCAGGTTCGCGGTCACCGAGGGCGCGACATCGCTGCCCAGACGTTCGGCGGCGGCGTCCACCACGTCGGCGGCCATCACCCGGTAGGTGGTGTACTTGCCGCCCGCGATGACGAACAGGCCCGGGGCGGGCTCGGCCACCGCGTGTTCGCGTGAGAGCTTCGAGGTCTCCTTGGACGCGCCGGTCATGAGCGGCCGCAGGCCCGCGTAGGTGCCGACGATGTCGGCGCGGGTGAGCGGTTCGCGCAGCAGCGAATTGACGTGGTCGAGGATGTACTGGACATCCCCGGCGGTGGCGGTCGGGTGGTTCTTGTCCAGCGACCAATCGGTGTCGGTGGTGCCGATGATCCAGTGCTCGGCCCACGGGATGACGAACAGCACCGACTTCTCGGTCTTCATGGCGATGCCGGTGCCCAGGTCCAGCTTCTCGCGCGGCACCATGATGTGCACGCCCTTGGACATGCGCACATGGAACGGGAACTCCACGCCGGTCATCTTGATCATGTCGTCGGTCCACACGCCGGTCGCCGAGATCACGGTTCGGGCCCGGATGCTGTGCTCCAGACCGGTTTCCAGGTCCACGACCTTCGCGCCGGCGATCCGCTCGCCGTCGCGCAGCAGGCCGGTGACCTTGGTGCGGGTCAGCACGGTCGCGCCGTGCTGGGCCGCGGTGCGCGCGATCATCATGGTGTGGCGGGCGTCGTCGACCTGCGCGTCGTAGTAGCGGATGGCGCCGGTCATGGCGTCTTCCTTGAGTGCGGGCGCCAATTCCAGTGCGCGGGAACGGCTCAGGTGCTTGTGCATCGGCACCGAGCGCGCGCCGCCCATGGTGTCGTAGAGGGCGATGCCCGCGCCGATGTAGAAGCGCTCGTAGTGCTTCTGCAGCGGGAACAGGAACGACACCGGGTGGACCAGGTGCGGGGCCAGCTTGTTGAGCAGCAGGCCGCGTTCCTTCAAAGCCTCACGGACCAGGGCGAAGTCGTACTGCTCGAGGTAGCGCAGGCCGCCGTGGATGAGCTTGGACGACCGGCTCGAGGTGCCGGCCGCGAAGTCGCGCGCCTCGACCAGGGTGACGGACAGCCCGCGCGAGGCGGCGTCGAGGGCGGCGCCCGCTCCGGTCACTCCACCTCCGATCACGAGCACGTCGATTTCGGTGTCGCCGAGCGAATCAATCGCCCGGGCGCGGTAGGCGGGATCCAGTTGTGCGGACACGAAATGCTCCTTGCTATCGGTGTTTTCAGGCTTGTGATGGGTGCCGGTCACCGTTCAGTCCTCGTCGTCGAGGTCGACCCAGTCGAGGGTGCGGGACACCGCTTTGAGCCAGCGGGCGTAACCGCGCTGCCGCTGCTCCTCGGTCATGGCGGGTTGCCAGTTCCGGTCCTCGTGCCAGTTGGCGACGAGTTCGTCCGTGCTGCTCCAGAATCCGACCGCGAGCCCGGCCGCGTAGGCGGCGCCGAGCGCGGTGGTCTCGGAGACGACCGGCCGCGAGACCGGGACGCCGAGGAAGTCGGCCTGGATCTGCATGGCGAGTTCGTTGGCGGTGACGCCGCCGTCCACGCGCAGCGTGTCGAGGGTGACGCCGGAGTCCTGCTGCATGGCCTCGACCACATCGCGGGTCTGGTAGCAGATGGATTCCAGTGTGGCCCTGGCGATGTGGGCATTGTTGCTGTAGCGCGACAGGCCCACGATGACGCCGCGGGCATCGGCGCGCCAGTAGGGCGCGAACAGGCCGGAGAAGGCGGGCACGAAATAGACGCCGCCATTGTCGGAGACCTGCCGGGCCAGGGCCTCGACCCGCTCCGCGCCGGAGATGACGCCGAGCTGATCGCGCAGCCACTGCACGGCCGACCCGGTGACGGCGATCGAGCCCTCCAGCGCGTACACCGCCTTGTCGTCGCCGAACTGGTAGGCGACGGTGGTGAGCAGCCCGTGCTTGGAGCGCACGATCTCGGTGCCAGTGTTCAGCATGAGGAAATTGCCGGTGCCATAGGTGTTCTTGGCCTCACCCGGGCGGAAGCAGACCTGGCCGACGGTGGCGGCCTGCTGATCGCCGAGCACGCCCGTGATCGGGACCTCACCCTTGAACGGACCGCCGGCGAAGGTGACGCCGAAACCCTCCGGATTCGAGGAGGGCGCGATGCGCGGCAGCATGGCGCGCGGCACGCCGAACACCGCGAGCAATTCCTCGTCCCAGTCCAGGGTTTCGAGATCCATGAGCATGGTGCGCGAGGCGTTCGTGGGGTCGGTGATGTGCACACCGCCGTGGACGCCGCCGGTGAGGTTCCAGATGATCCAGGCGTCGGGGGTGCCGAAGAGGGCGTCACCGGCTTCCGCGTCCTCGCGTACGCCGGGAACGTTGTCGAGGATCCACTTCAGCTTGCCGCCGGAGAAGTACGGGGCGGGCGGCAGTCCGGCGCGTTCGCGGATCAGATCGCCCTTGCCCGCCTTCTCCACCTCGGCCACGATGCGGTCGGTGCGGGTGTCCTGCCAGACGATGGCGTTGTAGTAAGGGCGTCCGGTGTGGCGGTTCCACACGATGGTGGTCTCGCGCTGATTGGTGACGCCGACGGCGGCCAGGTCGTTCGCGGTCAGACCGGCGCCGGCCAGGGCGCTCTTGATGACGGTGCGGGCGCGCTCCCAGATCTCGTCGGGATTGTGTTCCACCCACCCGGCCTGCGGGAGAATCTGCTCATGTTCGAGCTGATGGCGGGCAACCACAGTGCCGCCGTGGTCGAACACCATGAAGCGCGTGGAGGTCGTGCCCTGATCGATGGCTCCGACATACTGCGTCATCGCGGTCCTTTCGGGAAGCTCGCCATTGAGTCCGATATCCCTGGGTCCCCGGGGGTGGCGGCGGGGGTCGAGAGGGTGGAACCGGCGCCTACCGGGTCCGATCACCACGCTACGAAGTGGAATATCGTCCGCACAGAGGAAGTGTTCGACAATGCCGAACGGTTAGCTGGTAGGTTACGAACATGCCGGGTCCGATTCAGTCGATCGAACGCGCCGCGGCCATGCTGCGGCTGCTGGCCCGCGGTTCCGGGCGGATGGCGGTCGGCGAGATCGCGGCGGCGCTCGGCCTGGCCAAGCCCACCGCGCACGGCATTCTCCGGACCCTGCAGGGCGTCGGATTCGTCGATCAGGACCCGGCCAGCGGCAAATACCTGCTGAGCCCGGCCTTGCAGGATCTCGGGGCCGGACATCTGGACGCCAACGAACTCCGCTCCCGCGCCATCAACCGGGCCGACGCCCTGGCCGCGCGCAGCGGCGAATCGGTGCGCATCGCCGCCCCCGTGGAGGGCGGCGTGGTGGTCGTCCACCACGTCTTCCGCCCCGACAACACCAAACAGGAACTCGCGGTCGGCGAGGAACTGCCGCCGCACGCGACCGCGCTGGGCAAGGTGCTGCTGGCCTACGACGGCGACCTCGCCGACGGGATGCGCGACGGCGCGCTGCCCGCCCTCACCCATCGCACCATCACCGATGCGGCGGCGTTGCGGCGGACGATCGCCGAGGTCCGGCGCGCCGGATGGGCGGGCGATATCGGCGAATACCGTTCCGGCGAGGCGAGTGTCGCCGCGCCGATTCGCTCCCGGGGTGGTTTGGTGGTCGGAGCCATCGGCATCACCGGGCCGATCGACCGGCTCTGCGACGGACAGCTGCGCATCCGGTCCGCACCGGTCACCCAGGTCGCCGACGCGGCGGCCGCGGTCTCCCGTGATCTCGGTGGCGCGCAATGACTTTCCCGGACAGGAGCGGTCACGCATGACGCAGCGGTTCGTGCTCGCCATCGACCAGGGCACCACCTCGACCCGGGCCATCCTCTTCGATCAGCGCGCCCGCCTGAGCGGCGTGGCGCAGCGCGAGCACCGCCAGTACTACCCGCGGCCGGGCTGGATGGAGCAGGACGCGGTGCAGATCTGGCGCAATGTGGAGCGCATCGTGCCCGCGGCCCTGCGGGATTCGGGCATCACCGCCGATCAGGTGGCGGCGGTGGGTATCGCGAATCAGCGTGAGACCACCGTGGTGTGGGACCGTGCCACCGGCGCGCCGGTCGCCCGCGCCATCGTGTGGCAGGACGTGCGCACCGAGGATCTGGTCGAGCGTATGCGGGAAACCCGTGGGGCGGAACGCATCCGGGAGCTCTGCGGTTTGCCGCTGGCCACCTACTTCGCCGCGCCCCGGCTGCGCTGGCTGCTCGACCGCACACCGGGCCTGCGGGATCGGGCCGAACGCGGCGAGGTGCTGTTCGGGACCATGGAGACCTGGCTGATCTGGAACCTCACCGGGGGACCGGACGGGGGAGTGCACGTCACCGACGTCACCAATGCCGGACGCACCCTGCTGATGAATCTGGCCACGCTGCAATGGGATCCGGAACTTCTGCGGTTCTTCGACATTCCGCGGGCCATGCTGCCGGCCATCCAGCCGTCCACCGGCGACTTCGGGACCGCTGCGAAGGTGCTGCCCGGCGTGCGCATCGCGGCGGCGCTCGGGGACCAGCACGCGGCGCTGTTCGGCCAGACGTGTTTCGCGCCGGGCGAGACCGAATGTACGTACGGCACTGGTGGATTCCTCTTGATGAACACCGGCAAGGAGCTGGTGCGGTCCGAACACGGGCTGCTCACCACCATCGGCTACCAGGTGGGCCCGGAGCCGGTGTACGCCCTGGAGGGCCCGATCGCGGTGACCGGCTCGCTGGTGCAGTGGCTGCGCGACAATATCGGCCTGATCGCGAGCGCTCCCGAGATCGAAACCCTCGCGGGCACAGTGGAAGACAATGGCGGCTGCTATCTGGTGCCCGCCTTCTCCGGCCTGTACGCGCCGCACTGGCGCAGCGACGCGCGCGGGCTGCTCATCGGGCTCACCTCGTACATCACCAAGGGCCACATAGCGCGGGCCGTGCTGGAGGCGACGGCGTGGCAGACCCGCGACGTGCTCGAGGCCATGAACGCCGATTCCGGGCTGCGGGCCGGATCGCTGCGGGTGGCCGGCGGCATGACCTCGGACAACCTGCTCATGCAGATCGTCGCCGACGTCCTCGACATCCCGGTGCTGCGCCCGATCGTGGCCGAGACGGTGTCGCTGGGCGCGGCCTACGCGGCGGGCCTGGCGGTCGGTTTCTGGCCGGATCTCGAGGGCCTGCGCCGCAATTGGCGCGTCGCGGCCCAATGGCTGCCGCGCATGGACCCCGCGCTGCGCGCCGAAGAATACGACAACTGGCGGCGGGCGGTGGAGCTTACCTTCGGTTGGCTGCGCCCCAAGAAGCCCTTGACCTAACGTGGCAGGTATGCGGCTCTACGTCGGTTGCGCAATGTGGACACACCCGGACTGGCAGGAGAAGCCGATACCCCCGGCCGAACGCCTGCGCAACTACTCCTCCTGGTGCAACGCGGTGGAGGGCAACACCACCTTCTACGCCGTCCCGCAGCGCCGCACCGTCCAATCCTGGGCCCGGCAAACCGATCCCGACTTCCGGTTCGTCATGAAGCTGCCCCGCACCATCACCCACGACCGCCGTCTCACCGGCGTGGACGACGAGATGTCGGGCTTCCTCGACGCCATCGAACCATTGGGCCGCCGCCTGCACGCGCTGTGGATCCAGCTGCCGGGCTCGTTCACCAACCTGACCGCGCTGGCCGACCTGCTCCAGGCCATCCCGTCCCACCACCGCTGCGCCGTGGAGGTGCGCCACCCGGCCTTCTTCGAGAACCCACGCGCCACAGCGCAACTCGAAGCGGTGTTGAACGCGGCCGGGGCCGAGTGGATACCCTTCGACACCACTGTGCTGTTCGCCGCGCCACCCACCAGCGCCGCCGAGTACGAGGCGTCGTCGAAGAAGCCGGCCAACCCCCGTCGCGCCCGCGCGCTCACCGAGTTCCCGATCGTCCGCTATCACGGCCGCGACGACACCGCCGCCACCGTGGCGGGCTGGCAGCCGTGGATCGACACCACCGTCGGCTGGCTGCGGGAAGGTCGTTCCCCCACGGTGTTCATCCACACGCCGGACAACGCGGCCTCCCGTGCCCTGGCCCGCCGCTTCCACGCCGAGGTGGCCGCGCGGGTGCCCGATCTGGAGCCCCTGCCGACCCCCGAACCCACCGATCCGATGACCCTGTTCTGACGAGCCGGCGGCACACGGTGGATGTCGTCCGGTCACCGTGCGCCGCCGGGGGGCTCAGCCGATCAGCAGGGGCGGGGTGCCGCTGCGCCGGGCCTCGCGGGCCAGGGCCTTGTCCCGCTGTTCCTCGAACCGGACCACGTCCTTCTGGAGCTTGTCCAGGTACATTCCGACCTCGTTGCGGCGGCGGTCGCCCTCGGGCCCGAAGTCATTGCGCTCGAAGATGTTCCACTTCTTGAGGTTGGGCAGCAGCACTTCCTCCAGGTGCTGGCGCAGATCGTAGATGCCGTGCTTGGCTATCAGCACGCCGTTGCGGCGGAAGTTGGGCATCCCCAGGCCGGGCATCTGGAAGCGGAGCACGACATTGGTGATGGCCTCCATGGCCTGGTCCGGTGAGAGGTCCAGGGCCGCGGCGCACATATTGCGGTAGAAGATCATGTGCAGGTTCTCGTCGGCGGCGATGCGCTGCAGCATGCGGTCCGCTATGGGGTCTTCGCACGCTTTGCCGGTATTGCGGTGCGACACGCGCGTCGCCAATTCCTGGAACGTCACATAGGCGACCGAATGCATGAATCCGGCGTCGACGGGCACGTAGTCGGTCCCGGCGTGTTTCTTGATCAGCTGGGCGGCGTTGTAGCCGCTCGTCATGTGCGTCATCCGCGCCTGCTCCAGCGCCACCGGATCCACGCCCCGGGTGACGACCAGATAGTCCCGGATCACGATGCCGTGCCGGTTCTCCTCGGCGGTCCAGCGGCCCACCCAGGTGCCCCACGGGCCGTCCTGAGAGAAGTTCTCGGCGATTTCCCGGTGATAGCTGGGCAGATTGTCCTCGGTGAGAAGATTGGTGATCATTGCCGCCTTGGCGACTTCGCTGAGTGCCGACTGCTCCGGCTGCCAGTCCGTGCCGTCCATAGCTGCGAAGTTGCGACCCTGGTCCCACGGGACGTAGTCGTGGGGGTGCCAGTCCTTGGCCATCGATAGATGGCGGTGCACGTTCTGCTCGGCAATCGGTTCCAGCTCGAGGAGCAGCTCCAACTGCGTGAGACTCCTGGTCACGATCGTATGCCCTCCCTTGAAATGGCTCGGCACTGCGGGAATGATGCTCGGGAGATCCGGCGATCGGCCGCCGCGTCGAGAGGGATCCGGGTGATTGAAAAAGGGATGCCCGCGTGTCGCTTAATGGGACTGGTCGGCTTCGCCTCGGATAATCTAGCTCAGTTCGCCGAATATTGTCCTCATCACCCCGCCGGAGTCTCTACAGCCGGGCCCGTTCGTCAGCTTCCACCTGCCCTTGACAGCCCACGCGGATCGATACCAGATTCGCCGAAGCATTGCTACGGAGAGTGTGAACATGCAGACGCCCAACCGCCGGAAATATCCCAGTGTCGTCGTCACTTCGCTGGCAGCGACCACCTCGATCGCGGGTGACGTCGACTCGACGTGGAAGGGGTTACTCAACGGCGAGAGCGGGATCGACGTTCTCGAGGACAGCTTCCTCGACGACTTCGGCCTCCCCGTCCGAATCGGCGGGCACCTCAAGGTGTTGCCCGCCGACCAGCTGTCCGAGGCGGAGGCCCGGCGCCTGTCCTACGTCGAGCAGATGGCGATGGTGCTGGCTCGGGAGGTCTGGGTCAACGCCGGATCCCCGCAGGTCGACCAGGATCGCCTCGCGGTCTCCATCGGCACCGGACTGGGCGGCGCGGAGATGCTCATCGCCACCCGCGACAAGCTGGTCAACGGCGGTTACCGGAAGGTGTTGCCGCACACCGTGCAAGCCGTCATGCCTAACGGCGCGGCCGCCTGTGTGGGTGTCGAACTGGGTGCGAGGGCCGGTGTGTCAACGCCTGTTTCGGCTTGTTCGTCCGGTTCGGAGGCGATCGCGAACGCCTGGCGCACGGTCGTCATGGGTGATGCCGACATGGTGGTCACCGGCGGCGTCGAAGGTTCCATCCAGGCGCTGCCCATCGCGGGGTTCTCCATGATGCGCGCCATGAGCACCCGCAACCACGACCCCAAGGGCGCCTCCCGCCCCTTCGACATGGAGCGCGACGGTTTCGTCTTCGGCGAGGCCGGGGCGCTCATGGTGATCGAGACCGAGGACCACGCCAAGGCGCGCGGGGCCACCATTCACGCCCGCATCATGGGCGCGGGCATCACCTCCGACGGGTTCCACCTGGTGGCCCCCGATCCGGAGGGCACCGGCGCGGCGCGCGCCATGAGCCGCGCCATGGAGTTCGCGGGCTTGGCCAAATCCGATGTCACGCACATCAATGCGCACGCCACCGCCACCCCGATCGGGGATACCGCGGAGGCCAACGCGATTCGGCAAGCGGTCGGCAATCATGCCGCGGTATACGCGCCCAAGTCCGCGCTCGGACATTCGATCGGCGCGGTCGGTGCGCTGGAGTCGGTCATCACCGTGCTCAGCGTGCGGGACGGAATCATCCCTCCCACACTGAATCTGGAGAACCAGGACCCGGAGATCGACCTCGACGTGGTGAAGGGCCAGGCCCGGCCGGGGCGCTACGACTACGCGCTCAACAACTCCTTCGGCTTCGGCGGGCACAACGTCGCCATCGCTTTCGGCAGGTACTGACCCTCTGCTAGAGTCCCGAAGCCCCCAGCTACATTCGGGCTTTCGTGTCGATCTTTGTTCGGTGTCACTGCGCGGTTCTGACGGACCGCGAGCTGAAAAAGGATAGGGAATGATCGGCGAGACCTTCGATGACTATCTGGACGAGCACGGCCACATCAAGATCCCTGACAACCAGACCATGGTCGACCTGGTCGACAAACATGCCGCGGCCAACGCGGACGAGCTCGCCTACCGCTATATCGACTATTCACGCGAACGCGACGGCGAGTACCACGACATCACGTGGAACCGCTTCGGCGTCCGGCTGCGTGCGGTAGCCGCCCGGCTGCAACAGGTCACGCAGCCGGGGGACCGCGTCGCCATCCTCGCGCCGCAGGGCCTGGACTACATCGTGGCCATGTACGCCTCGGTGTACGCCGGCAATATCGCGGTGCCGCTGTTCGATCCGGACGAGCAGGGCCACACCGACCGGCTCTACGCCGTGCTCGAGGACTGCAAGCCCACGGCCATCCTGACCGTCGGCTCTGCCGCGGCCGGAGTGCGCGAGATCTTCAAACACCTGCCCGCACCGCAACGTCCGCGCATCATCGCGGTCGAGGCCATCCCGGACGGGGTGGGGGAGAGCTGGGTGCGGCCGCACCTGAAGATGGACGACGTCGCCTACCTGCAGTACACCTCCGGATCGACCCGCATCCCGGCCGGTGTCGAGATCACCCACCGGGCGGTCGGCACCAACCTGCTGCAGATGATCGACGCCATCGGCATCACCGAGAAGGCGCGCGGCGTCACCTGGCTGCCGCTGTTCCACGACATGGGGCTGCTGACCGTCATCCTGCCCACCCTGGGCGGCAAGTACATCACCATCATGTCGCCCAGCGCCTTCGTGCGCCGGCCGCACCGCTGGATCAAGGAGCTGGCCGCCCAGGAGGACGGCGCCGAGATCTTCGCCGCCGCACCCAATTTCGCCTTCGAACACGCGGCGGCGCGCGGATTGCCCAAGCCCGGTGAGGAATTGGACCTGTCCAACGTCATCGGCCTGATCAATGGCAGCGAGCCGGTGTCGGTGACCTCCATGCGGAAGTTCAACGAGGCCTTCGCCCCCTACGGCCTGCCCAAGACCGCCATCAAGCCCTGCTACGGCATGGCCGAGGCCACCCTGTTCGTCTCCGCCACCAAGCGCGAGGACGAGGCCCGCACGGTCTGGGTGGACCGCACCAAGCTCAACGCCGGACGCATGGTCGAGGTCGACGAGCACGCGGACAACGCGGTGTCCCAGGTGTCCTGCGGGTATGTGGCGCTATCGCAGTGGGCGGCCATCGTGGATCCGGAGACGGGCGCGGAGAAGCCCGACGGCGAGGTCGGCGAGATCTGGCTGCACGGCGCCAATATCGGCCGCGGCTACTGGGGCCAACCCCAGGAGAGCGAGGCCACCTTCCACAACCGGATCGTCGCCCGGCAGCCCGAGAGCCACGCCGAAGGCACCGAGCCGGAGGCGAACTGGATGCGCACCGGCGATTTCGGCGCGTACTGCGACGGTGAACTCTTCATCACCGGCCGCCTCAAGGACCTGGTCATCGTGGACGGGCGCAATCACTACCCGCAGGATCTGGAGTACTCCGCCCAGGAATCCAGCACCGCGCTGCGGCCCGGCTTCGTGGCCGCCTTCTCGGTCGCCGGCGACCAGCTGCCCGACCAGGTGGTCACGGTCAATGGCTCGGAACCGGCCACCGGCGCCGAGCAACTGGTCATCGTGGCCGAACGCGGAACCGGCGCGGCCAAACTCGATCCGGAGCCGATCACCGAGACCGTCCGGGCGGCCATCGCCAAGCGGCACGGCGTGACCGTCCGAGACCTGCTGCTGGTGCCCGCGGGGTCCATTCCCCGCACCTCCAGCGGCAAGATCGCGCGCCGCGCGTGCAAGGCGGCCTATCTGGAGGGCACCCTCCGGGGCGGCCATCGCCAGCAGGCCTTCCCCGACCACGTGGACTGACTCCGGCGCGTATCGCCGAGGGGCACACCGGTGGTGGTGTGCCCCACGGCGTTTCCGGGGTTCAGGTGTCGAGCCGGACCGCGGTCGCGGGCTCGGCTGGGCGGGCCGCGTGTTCGGCCAGGGTGCGGGCGGCGGTGTTGAGGCGGGCGCGGGCCTCGGCGTCGGCGACGAATCCGTCCGGTCCGACGGCGCTCTGCAGAACCGTGATCCGGCCGCAGGCCGCTTCGACCAGTTCGGCCCCGACATAACCGAGCACCGTGCGCAGCGTCGCCACCGCCGCGTCGCCGCGGCCCTCGTAGGCGACGTTCACGTAGGCGACCGGCTTGTCGCTGAGATCGGCATTGCCGACCGTCCACTCCAGCAGGTTCTTCAGGCTGCCGGGGATCATGCCCGCGTATTCGGGGGTGCAGAACAGCACCGCGTCGACCTCGGCGAGCCGGCGGTGCAGGGCCTCGACCACGGGCGGCTCGGGATCGGCGCCGGGCACGAAAGCGGGCAGGTCGAGCAGGCCCTCGTATCGGTCGGCCACGAAATCGGACCCGGCATCGGCGGCGACGGTGCGCAGCGCGGCGGTATTGGTCGAGGCCTCACGGGTGCTGCCGGAGACCAGCAGGATGCGCGGAATGGTCACAGCTTCGGCAACCCGCGGCGGGGCCGGAGTATTTCGGGTGATCTGGACGGTTGTCTCGTATGCGCCGTCCCACCGACTGGGAGTTGTTGTGACAAGAGGTGTCGTCATCTCGCATAGTGGGTATGGTTTCGATCAGCCGGACTGTCCGGGACAGCTGATGCCCCTTGGATCCGGTTGTGCGACAACTGCATAACGCGAGTTAGTGCAAGAAGGGCAGGCAACGATGACTGCGAACGCCAACCGCCTCGATGAGGCGGCGGTCGGTGCGTTCGGACCCGGCAGACTGCTGGCCGCCGAACCGATGACGGCGAGAATGCTGCCCGGACTGAAACTGCCCGCGCACGCCTGGCGCATCAGCTACACCTCGACCACCGCCACCGGAGCTCCGACGCAGGTCAGCGGCACCGTCCTGGTTCCGAACACGCCGTGGCGCGGCCCCGGCCCCCGTCCGCTCGTCGGCTACGCGGTCGGCACCCAGGGGCTGGCGAGCACGGTCGCCGCCGCCTCCTGGCAGTTGCGTTTCGGCGTCGAATACGAGTCGGTCTTCCTGCGTGTCGCCCTGAATCGCGGCTGGGCGCTGGCCGTCACCGACTATCCCGGGCTCGGCAATCCCGGTCTGCATCCGTATGTCATGGGCCGTGCCCTCGGCCCCGCCGTGCTGGACAGCATTCGCGCCGCGCGGCACGTGATCGGAGCGGAGCTGGATCCTGACGGTCCGGTCGGCATCTACGGCTACTCCGAGGGCGGCAACGCCGCGGGCTGGGCCCTGCAGTTGGCGCCCACCTACGCCCCCGAGCTGCGGATCGCGGGCGGGGCGGTCGGCTCGGCCCCCGCCGACATGCTCGACATGGTGAAGTTCCTCGACGGCACCCCCGCCGCGTTCCTCCTCTTCTACGGCGTCCTCGGCATCGAGGCCGCCTACCCGGAGCTGAACGTCCTGCGGCACCTCAACACCCAGGGCCGCGCCCTGGCCGCGCTGTTCCGCCGCACCCACATCGCCGCCGCCGGCCTGCTCGGCGTCGGCGCGGGCCTGCTGGTCCCGACCCGCGTCTCCACCTACTGCCACCGCCTGCCCTTCGAGGTGCCCGAGGTGAAGGCCCGGCTGCTGGAGAACCGGCTCGGCGGGATCGTGCCCGCCGCACCGGTTCTGGTCGCGGGCGGCACCGCCGAGCAGGTCATCCCGTATCCGCAGGCCGTGCGGCTGGCGGAGGACTGGACGGCCCTGGGCGCGGACGTCACCATGCGAACCCTGAAGGGCCGTGAGCACATCGGCGGCGCGATGGCCTTCGCCGGACCGGCCATGCGCTTCCTGTCCGAGCGGCTCGCCGAAGACGCCGCCGCCCCCGCTCTGCAACGCGGCGCGTAATCCTCGACACGCGAAGGGCCGGGATCCGATTCGGATCCCGGCCCTTCGTCATATCCGGTCTCAGCCGGCGACACCCCAGTGCAGGACGCGCGAGGTGAACAGCACCAGCCCCAGCGACACCACCGCGACCGTCACCAGCCCGACCACCGCGACCACGAGCGGCCGCCAGCCGGTCCGGGCCAGCTCACGAATATTGGTGTTCAACCCGACGCCTGCGAAGGTCAGCAGGAACGCCCACCGGGACACATTGGCCAGGTTGGTCGTCTGCTGCTTGGACAGCCAGTGAAAGGTGGCCACCGCCGACACCGCCAAGAAGCCCAGCACGAACTTCGGGAACTTGGACCACACGAACGCCGCCTTGGCCCGCACACCCGGCGCGATCGCATCGGCCTCACCCCGCGCGGCCCAATACGCCGCGAACCCCAGCACGACGAACCCGATCAGCGCATTTCGCGTCGACTTCACCAGCACCGCGACCTTGCCCGCCTCATCGGAGAACAGATACCCGGTAGCCGTGGTCTCGGCCGTATTGTCCACCGCCAGACCGGCCCACAACCCGAACTCGTGATCGCTGAGCCCGATCGCGTGCCCGAGCGGCGGCAACGCGAACAGCGCCACCGCGCCGAGCGCCAGAATCGCCGCGATGGCATAACTGACCTCGGAGTTCCGCGCCCGAATCGCACCCTTCCCCGCGATGATCGCCGACACCCCGCAAATCGAGGTGCCGATGGCCAATAGCGACCCGAGCTTCCCGGACAGCCCCAGCCACCGCGCCACGGCGAGAATGATCGCCCCCGACACCGTCATATCGATCAGGATCTGCAGAAAACTGGTCCCACCCAGCTTCGCCACATCCCCGAGCACGAACCGCGACCCCAACGCCACGATCCCGATCTTGAGCCAGAACTCGTACGTCCCCACCCCGGGCCGGAAGATCGGATGCAGCCCAACGGTATTGGTGATGACCAGCCCGATCAGAATGGCCCACAGCACGTACTCGATATCGGGAACAGTCCAATGCTGATGCTTGGCGGCACTGTTCCACCAGATCTGCGCGTACTTCCCGAGCACGCCGACCGCGACGAGCAACAGCACGCCGGGAACGTAACCGAGCAGTCGTGCGAGGGTCACCGGCCCCGACGGCTGCTCGAATTCGGTTGCGGCGGCGTCGTTGTCAGCGTTCTTGCCGGCGTCGACGGTGGTGTCACTCATCCCGTCACCACGGAATCTTCGGCAGCACGCCGAGCACAGCGAGCGCGACCACCACGCCCGACACGATCACGGACCACCAGTCGGCCCCGAGCCGCCCGAGGGCATCGAGCCTCGACGACGGGGGAGTGGGACTGTTCACCAGGAACCTCCAGGTCATAACGCGGTACAGCGTCGTGAACTATGAGCCCACCGGAGGTTTTCGGACACCATTGCACTCGCCCTGATTTCAGCCCTTGTGGCCGAAAGTGTGGATTTTGTGGCCGCCGGTCTGTCATGTCGTCATAACCGCTGGTCGTAGCGTCGGGGTATGCGATTCGACTACGACGTCATCGTGATCGGCTCCGGATTCGGGGGCAGCGTGAGTGCGCTGCGGCTGACCGAGAAGGGCTACCGCGTCGGCGTGATGGAGGCCGGGCGGCGGTTCGCCGACGACGAGTTCGCGCGGACCTCGTGGCGGGTGCGGCGCTATCTGTGGGCTCCGGCTCTGGGCTGCTTCGGCATTCAACGCCTGACGCTGCTGAAGGACACCTTCATCATGGCGGGCGCGGGTGTCGGCGGCGGCTCGCTGGTCTACGCCAACACCCTCTACGAGCCGCCGGACAAGTTCTACGCCGACCGCCAGTGGGGCCACATCACCGATTGGAAGGCCGAACTGGCCCCGCACTACGACCAGGCCAAACGGATGCTGGGCGTCACCGAGAACCCCGCGACCACCCCGGCCGATCGCGTACTGCGAGACGTGGCCGAGGAGATGGGTATCGAGGACACCTATCAGCGGACACCGGTCGGCGTCTTCTTCGGTGGTCCGGGCCGGCGCCCCGGCGAGGATGTCCCCGACCCGTTCTTCGGCGGCGCCGGACCCGATCGCCGCACCTGCACCCATTGCGGCGAGTGCATGACCGGCTGCCGCCACAACGCCAAGAACACCCTGGTCAAGAACTACCTGTACCTGGCTGAAAAGGCCGGCGCCACGGTGCATCCGCTGACCACGGTCACCGACGTGCGGCCGCTGTCCGGCGGGGGCTACGCCGTGATGACCACCCGGACCGGCCGCTGGGTGCGCACGCGGCGGCACGAGTTCACCGCCGAGCAGGTCGTCTTCGCGGCCGCTTCGCTCGGCACCCAGAAGTTGCTGCATCGCTTGCGTGACCGCGGTTCGCTGCCGGGCATCTCGGACCGGCTGGGTGAGCTGTCGCGCACGAATTCCGAAGAGCTGCTGGCGGTTCGCAGTCGCGACCGCGCCAGTGACTTCACCAAGGGGGTGGCCATCACGTCATCCATCCACCCCGACCCCGACACCCACGTCGAGCCGGTCCGCTATGGCAAGGGCAGCAATGCCATGTCGCCGATGACCACCGCCATGGTCAGCGGCGACGGCCCCCGCTGGCGTGGCTGGCTGCGCGCCCTCGCCCGCAACCGGCGCGATCTGATCCGCATCCACAACCCCCGCCACTGGTCCGAACAGACCCTGGGCCTGCTGGTCATGCAGTCGGTGGACAACTCCATCACCACCTACACCAAGCGCGGCGTGTTCGGTCGCACCATGACCACCAGACAGGGTGCGGGCCAACCCAATCCGGACTGGATTCCCTCCGGCCACGAGGTGGCCCGCCGCATCGCGGACAAGATCGACGGCGTTCCCACGGCGGCCACCAGCAGCAGCATCTTCAATATCCCCATGACGGGCCACTTCATCGGCGGTTGCGTCATCGGTGACTCCCCGTCCACCGGCGTCGTGGACGCCTACCACCGCCTCTACGGCCACCCGGGCCTGCACGTCGTCGACGGCTCCACCATCTCGGCGAACCTCGGCGTCAACCCCTCGCTCACCATCACCGCCCAGGCCGAACGCGCGATCTCCTTGTGGCCCAACAAGGGTGAGCCCGATCCGCGCCCGGAGCCCGGTGCGGCCTATCGGCGGATCGCGCCGACCGCGCCCCGCGGTCCCGTGGTCCCGCCCACGGCCCCCGCCGCACTGCGCCTGCCGATCGTGGAGATCACGATTCCCCGGGTCGACGTGCCAGGGGTGTAGCTTCCGGGAAGCGAGAGTTCCGGAAACACGAAGGGCGGGCGCGAAACATGCGCCCGCCCTTCGTATTCGATCAGAGCGCCAGCAGGCGCGCCTTGGCCTCGTCGTACTCGCGGATCAACCGCTCGACCAGGTCGGCGGCCGGGAGGACCGCGTCGACCGCGCCGATGCCCTGGCCCGAGCCCCAGATGTCCTTCCACGGCTTGGCGCCCGGCGTGGTCGAATCCGATTCGCCGGTGCCGAAGTCCATGGCCGACGGGTCGGACTGGCCCAGGTCGTCGGGGTCCATGCCCGCGGCGGTGATGCTGCCGCGCAGGTAGTTGCCGTGGACGCCGGTGAACAGGTTGGAGTAGACGATGTCGCTCGCGGCGGAGTCGACGATCATCTGCTTGTAGCCGGGAACGGCATTGGCCTCGTCGGTGGCGATGAAGGCCGACCCGATGTAGGCCAGGTCCGCGCCCGCGGCCTGCGCGGCCAGGATGGACCGGCCGTGCGCGATGGAACCCGACAGCAGCAGCGGCCCGTCGAACCAGTCCCGGATCTCCTGGACCAGCGCGAACGGCGACTGCGGCCCGGCGTGCCCGCCCGCGCCCGCCGCCACCGCGATCAGGCCGTCCGCGCCGCGCTCGACAGCCTTGTGCGCGAACACATTGTTGATGATGTCGTGCAGCACGATGCCGCCGTAGGAGTGCACGGCCTCGTTCACGTCGGGCCGCGCGCCCAGCGAGGTGATGACGATCGGTACCTTGTGCTCGACCACCGTGGCCAGGTCCTCCTCCAGCCGGTCATTGCTCTTGTGCACGATCAGGTTCACCGCGTACGGCGCGGACGGCCGATCCGGATTGTCGGCGTCGTGCTTGGCGAGTTCCTCGTTGATCCGCACCAGCCACTCCTTGAAGAGCGACTGCGGACGCGCGTTCAGCGACGGGAACGAACCCACGATGCCGGCCTTGGACTGGGCGATCACCAGTTCGGGCCCGGACACGATGAACATGGGAGAGGCGACCGCGGGCAGGCGCAGGCGCTCGGACAGGATGGGCGGCAGGCTCATGAACGAAACAACTCTCGTAGCTCTCAGGGGCTTCGCCTGAAACCCCATGTCAACCCGGCGTATGTTACTAGGCGGTAAGAAAAGTCAAGCGGCGCGGGTTTCGGCCAGCCGGTCGTGGCGGGCGTAGCTGTGGTCGGGCCGGTTCGCACGCACGATCCGGGCATGCATGCGCTCGGTGATCCGGCGGCCCACGGTCTCGCTGAGCCGGGTCGCACCCGGAATGATCCGGCGCGGAACCTCCAGCGCCCCATTGAATCCCGCGGTGGCGAAGACGGCCGCCATGAAGAACCGGCTGCGCGGCATCTCCAGGAAGTCGGCATTGGTGCGGCCCACCATGATCCGGCCGTAGGACGCGGCGTAGAGGGTGTAGGCCCGGCTGAACAGCCGGGAGCGCAGGTCGTGGCCGTCGAACCCGTAGATGCTGCCGAGCGCCGAGATGAGCGCCTTGGACAGTGCGCGTGAGTCCTCGTCGGGCAGGAATTCGTAGTCGGCTTGCAGCCACAGCAGCCGCCAGGTGTCGGTTTCGTCGGCGGGCACGACCTCCGGTTCTAGTCCGATGAGATGTCCGACGTAGCGCCACAGGTGGTAGACGGCCGCTTTCTCCTTGCGGGAGAACGTGAGTCCGACGGTGTTGCAGCCGGCGATGGTGGCCAGCGAGAACAGCATGAGGGTGCCCGCGGTCAGCGACTGGTTCACCGGCTCGTCCCACTGGTCGTAGTCCCAGTCGGGCCGCTGCTTCATTCCGGCGCGGACCTGCGCGTGCATGATGCGCACCCGCACCGTGTTCTTGAACCCGGGCGCGAACCGCTCGAGCCCGCCGCGCGCGGTGGTGTCCATCCACCAGCCCACGGTCTCGGCCACCCGGCGCGGGGCCATGTTCCGCGCGGACAGGCCGCCGGTGCCGATCAACACCTTGCCGGCCCGCGAGGCCAGGTAGCCGCCATTGAGCGCGAACATGGACAGGGCCAGATTCGTCGCCCACGGCCCGACCCGGCCGCTGACCCGGGCGGCGAGATCCAGCTTGTCGCGGTCGAGCCAGAACGGCAGCGAATCGATTTGCGCGAAAAGGGCTTTCAGTTCGGCGGGCGCCTCGGGCACCTGGTCGATGCCGCGTTCCAGGGCCGTCTCGAACATGGCCCGGCCCTGCCCGGTGGGCAGTCGTTTGAACATGGCGACCACGTCGTCGGCCAATGGATCGCCCATGGCGGTGAATTTCCGGTACGCCGCCTGCTGTTCGGGGGTGGGCCGGATATCGCCGGGGCCGAGAACCTTGACCCCGAAGTTGAAGGGGAACTCCCGGAAGATCACCGGATCGGGCAACTCGGAACGCGTCATTGCGTGCCTCCTGGGTGCGCTCAGGTTCTGGTGAAGGATGTCACCAAACATTTGGTGATAGTCTTCACCAAACCTTGGGGCATGGCAAGAGACAGGGCGAAACCGTGGAAACACCTCGTGGGCGCTACGCCGGGCTCAGCGCGGACGAACGCCGGAACCAGCGCCGCGAACGCCTGCGCGAGGCCGCCCTCGAAGCCATCGCCGAGGAGGGCATCGCCGGTCTGAAGGTGCGCGCCCTGTGCGCCCGCGCCGGTCTCAACGACCGCTACTTCTACGAGACCTACAGCCACGTCGACCGGTTGCTGTACGAACTGGCCGACGAGCAACTGGCCGAGGTCGTCGGCGTGGTCATGACCGCCATCACCACCGCCCCCGCCGACACCCGCGTCCGCCTGCGCGCGGTCGTCGAGGCCGGGATCACCGCCATCGCCGACCATCCGGCTCGCCGGCGGCTCACCATCGACATGCAACTCACCGACGAATTGCGGCACCGCAGAACCGAACTCGTGGGCGTCGTCGCGAACGTCATGCTCGACCAGGGGCGGGAACTGCTCGGCGAGGAGGCCGTCACGGGCCTGCACGCCGAGCTCTCCGCCCGCACCGTCGCCCACGGCGGACTGGAGATCCTCACCGAATGGCTGCGCGGCGAACTGGATATCGACCGCGCCCAGCTCGTCGACTTCCTGGTGGCCATGATCCTGACCGCCGCCCAGATCACCACCACCGTGCAACGCGAAATGGCCGCCGGCTGACGGTGTTCGGAGCGATCAGTTCGCACTCGTCCGATCGTCGGGTGTCTGGACGAGCTTGTCGGACATGGCGCTGGCGATGAACTTGGGGATGGCGGGGGCGAAGATCTGCAGGTAGAAGTCCATCCAATCGTGGCGCGAGTTGAGGAACGGGAAATCGGTGGGCGCCATGTAGCGGATGGCGAGCATGGGCAGCGGCGCGTCGAGGGCGGGGAACGATGGATTGTGCAGCCCCGGAACGGTGCAGCCCGGATAGAACTGCCCGAGCATCAGACCCTGTTGCACGAATTTCGTCTTCTGGTCGTGCTGAACGGATTCGATGTCGGTGTACTCGGTGAGGTCGGGGAACACCGCGAGGACCGCCTTGAGTCGGGAATCGGGTTCCTTCAGGGGCGGCAGGGTGGGGAAGAGGTCGTACAGGTCGGCGATGATCTCGCTGATGCGCTCGCGTTCGATCTCGCGACCGGTGATGAACGCGGCCCACAGGGAATTGATCGTGATGGCGTGGCTGGTGTAGGGACAGACCGCGCCGGGACGGCCGAGGTCAGGGTGGGAGTGACACAGGTAGTCGACCATCCACCGGCGCAGTTCACCCGCACGCGGGTACACGCCGTTACCCGCCGCGATGTCAGGGTCGAACAGGTTGACTGGCTCGACGCCGGAACGTGTTCCGACGAATCGGTCGGTGTTCATGATCGGCTCGTCCTTGCTGGTGTTTGTGACTCTGTGGGGACAGTGCGGGTGGACCGGAAGTGCTCGGTGAGCACGGAACCGATGGCGCGCAGCGCGTCTCGATCGGTCATCCGTTCGTGCCGTCCGGGGATCCGGTGCTCGGTGATTCGCCCGGTGACATGGTTGTTCCAGGCGCGAGCGGGAGAAGCCCCGCCGACGGGGTCGTCGGCGGCGCTGAAGTAGAGCAGATCGCCGTCGAACGATCCCGGCCGATGCTCCCGGGTGAGGTCGATCAGCCGGGTGTAGTCGCGTTGCAGGCGCACCACATGTTCGGTGGTCACCGCGGTGAAGAGTCCGCCCTGCTGGTGCAGCAACTCGGTCGCGGCTTCGACGGTCAACTCGGTGGGGCTGTCCGGAACCTCGATACCGCCGAACTCGGTGAGCATCGTCGCCACCGACGGCGTCGGAGCCCGCACACTGTCGGCCGTGACGACCCGGGTGTCCATCATGGCCAGGGTCGCCACGGACTCGCCGTCGCGGCGGAGCTGGACGGCCATCGCGTGCGCGATGGTGCCGCCGAGCGAATAGCCGAGCAGATGATAGGGACCGTGCGGTTGGACGGCCCGGATCTCCCGCACATAGCGGGCCGCCAGCTCGTCGAGGCTGTCGAACCGCGCTGTGGGGTCGGACAATGCCGGGGATTGCAGCCCCTGGACGGGACGGTCGGGATCGAGGTGCTGCACCAATCCGCTGAAGCCCCACGCCAATCCGATCGCCGGGTGCACGCAGAACAGTGGCGGTTCGATGCCGTCCGCTCGCAGGGGCAGCAGGACCGCGAGTGCCTCGGCGAGATCCCCTTCGACGGACTCCGGCCCCTCGAGGCCGTCGCGACGGTTCTCGATGCGGCGGGCCAGCGCGTCCGGCGTCGGATCGGTGAACAGCCACTGGAGCGGCACGGTGACACCGGTGGACTCCGCGAGCAGCGCGGCCAATCGGGTCGCGGCCAGCGAGTTGCCGCCGAGCGCGAAGAAGCCGTCGTCGACTCCGACGCGTTCGATGTCGAGGGTTTCGGCGAAGGCCGCGCAGACGGCGACCTCGAGCGGGGTGGAGGGCGGCCGGAACCGGGACCGGCGCAGGTCGGGTACGGGCAGGGCGTTGTAGTCGAGTTTGCCTGTGGCCGTGAGCGGTAACCGGTCGAGCGTGATGATGGTGGTCGGGATCATGTGGGTCGGCAATCGGGTGGCGAGGTGCCTGGTCAGCACCGCGGCATCCGGCGTGGAGTGCGGGGTGGGCACCACATAGCCGATGAGAGCGTCGCCGCCGCCCGGCCGGGTGTGGACGGTGACCGCGGCACGGGAGACGTCGGGGTGACCGCGCAACACGGTTTCGATGTCACCCCGCTCGATGCGATGGCCGTTCAGCTTGATCTGGAGATCGCTGCGGCCCAGGTACCGAAGTCGCTGGTCGCCATTCCACGTGACCAGGTCGCCGGTCCGGTACATGCGCGTCCCCGGCGGCCCCCACGGGTCGGGGACGAATCGCGCCGCCGTGAGGCCGGGTTGCCTGTGGTAGCCGCGGGCGATGCCCGGTCCGGACACGTACAGTTCGCCCGCCACTCCGGGCGGAACCGGACGCAGGCCGCGGTCCAGGACCACGGCGGAGAATCCGCGGGCCGGGCCGCCGAGCAGCAGTGGACTGTCCGTCATCGTGGTCAGGGCAATGTCGCCGAAACTCACGACGGTGGTCTCGGTGGCCCCGTACGAGCTGATCAGAGTGCGGCCCGGCACCCATCGGTTCAGCAGGTCCGGTGGGCAGATCTCACCGCCGATGATCAGGGTGCACAGCGAGTCGAGTTCACCGGCGGGCAGGGATTCGAGCACCGTCGGCGTGAACGCCGCATGGGTGGCCTGTGCGGCGGTGATCCGCTCGGCCAGTTCGGCGCCCGCCACGACTCGTTCCGGAGCGATCACCAGGGTGGCGCCGGCGGCCAGGGCGCTGACCCATTCGAGGATCGACACGTCGAAGCTCGGCGAGGCCGCGGCCAGCATGCGAGATGAGGAGGTGAGGCCGTACCGCTCCCGCGCCTCGGCGGCCAGGTTCGCGAGCCCGGCATGGGTGACCACGACGCCCTTGGGGATTCCGGTGGAGCCCGAGGTGTAGATCAGATAGGCGGGATGGTCGGGCCGGAGCGTGGCCCTGCGCTCGTGATCATCGATCGCGGTGGCGCGAGCGAAAGCCGCCTTCGTGGCGAATCCGGGACTGTCGAGGCTGAGCCACAGGGTGGTGTCCGGCAGTCGGTCCCGATAGGACTCCGCGGTCAGCCCGACGATCGGGTCGGCGTCGGCGAGGATGTCGCCGATCCGGTCGAGGGGCTGGCCAGGGTCGATCTGGACGAACGCCGCGCCGGTCTTGGCGACCGCCCAGATGGCGATCATGGCATTGATGGAGCGTGGGAAGGCCACGGCCACAAGAGTTTCCGGTCCGGCTCCGGCATCGATCAGGATGCGCGCCCACCGGTTCGAGGTCTCGTCGAGTTCGCGGTAGGACAACACTTCGCCGTCGCAGACCACCGCGTCCGAGTGGGAGTCCGCCGCGGCCGCCAACAGCTGCGGGAGCGTCGAGGTCGGCGCGTTGGGCCGGCCGTGCACGGGGACCGAGGCGGCCAGCTCCTCCGGTGACAGCAGCTGGACGCGCAGCAGCGGGAGATCGATGTCGTCGGTGATGGCGTCGAGCACTCGCCGCACCCGGTCGGCGAGGGCGTCGATCTGCTGCCGGGTGAACGAATCGGGCAGGTATTCGAAGCTCAGCTGTAGCCGCGCGCCGAGATGGACGATCAGGCCGAGGGGGTAGTGCGCGGCGTCTCGTCCATGCACATCGAGGACGTGCATCCCAGCGATGTCGGTGTCCTCGGACAGGCCCGCGGTGTCGACCGGGTAGGACTCGAAGACGGTCACCGTGTCGAACATCGCGCCGGTCCCGGCCGCCCGCTGGATCCGGGCGAGGCCGAGGTGGTCGTGGTCGAGCAGCGCGGCCTGCTCGGTCTGGATGCGCCGGAGCAGCTGGGCGAGGGTTTCGCCGTAGTCGAGCCGGACCCGGACCGGCACGGTGTTGACGAACAGGCCGATCATCGATTCGATGCCGGGGAGCTGCGGGGGGCGTCCGGAGACGGTGGCGCCGAAGACGACGTCCTCGCGCGCGGTCGCGTTCGCGAGCACGATCGCCCAGGCCGCGCGAACGATGGTGTTGAGGGTGGTCTCCTGCCGGTGGGCCACCGCGACCAGGGCGGCGGTGCGGTCTTCGCTCAGCCGCACCCGGACTTCGCGGGCGGCGTCGGGGCCGCGGCCGCCGTCTCCGTGCGCCAGCAGCGTCGGCTCGGTGACGCCGACGAGCGCCTGGGTCCACGCCGCTTCCGCCGCTTCCTGATCCCGGGTTTCCAGCCAGGTCAGGTAGTCGCGGTAGGGACGGGCCGGTGGCAGCGCGGTGGGGTCGCTGTCGGCGGCGTAGAGGATCAGCAGCTCCCGGATCAGCAGTGGGGTGGACCAGCCGTCGATCAGGATGTGATGCAGGCTCAGCACCAGCGTGTACCGCTGCGGGGAGATGTCGACCAGGGTGATTCGCAACAGCGGCGCGGCGGCCGTGTCGAAGTGCCGGTCGGCTTCCATGAGCTGTTCGAGTTCGGCCGCGGCGTCGGCGTGTTGCGTGAGATCGATCCTGTTGAACGGCACATCGACTCGGCGGTGCACCAGCTGCACCGGTTCGCCCGCGCCGTCGCGCGCGAACGAGGCGCGCAGGTTCGGATGCCGTCCGATGAGGGTCTGCAGGGCGCGGTGCAGCCGGTCCGCGTCGACCTGCCCGCCGAGTTCCATCCGCAGCTGCACGATGTAGTCGTCGCGGCCGCCCTCGGCGAGCTGGGCGTGGAACAACAGCCCCGCCTGCAGTGGCGTGAGCGACCAAATGTCTTCCAGCTCAGGGTATTCGGTCTCGATCCGGTCGATCGCGGTCTGGTCGAGGTCGACGAGGTCGAGGTCGGAGGGCGTCAGCCCGCCCGCGCCGGGCCGGGACGCGTGAGTCGCGAGGGCTGTCACCGCGGCGCTCCACAGTTCCGCGAGGTCGGTGACGTCGCCGGCGGTGATGAGCCCCGCCGGGTAGTCCCACGCGGCGGTCAGGGCGGGTCCGTCCGGAGTGTCCATGGTGGCCGCGTTGATGCCCAGCACGGCCGCCGCGGACGCGTCGGGAGGTTGCGCGCCGCCCGCGGCATCGGCGCCGGCGGGCATCCACCCGAACTCGAGCGCCGCGTCGGGCATCGTGTCGAACCGGCCGAGATAGTTGAAGCTCACCTGTGGGTCGGGCAGCGTGCCCAGGACGCGGGCGGTCTCGGCGTTGAGGTAGCGCAGCAGCCCGTAGCCGGACCCGTCGCCGGGGACCCGCCGGAGTTGTTCCTTCACCGACTTCATGACTGCCCCCGCGGCGGCTCCCGAGTCGAACGCGTCGTCGATGTCGATGTCGGACAGGTCGATTCGCACCGGGTACGTGGTGGTGAACCATCCGACCGTGCGGGTGAGGTCGGCGCCGGGGAGGGCGGTGTCGTCGCGCCCGTGGTTCTCGAGGGTGAGCAGTGCCTCGGTGACGGTCTCGCCGCGGCGGTGCCGCCAGCGGGTCAGCGCCAGGGCGAGCGCGGCGATCAGGGCATCGTCCACCTTGCCGTTGAACGCGTGGGGCAGCGCGGTCAGCACGGCCCGGGTCACCGTGGTGGGCAGCATGACCCGGATGGTGGCCACGGTGGCCTGCTGGTCCACGGCCGGGTCGAGCGGGCGCGTCCCGATCGGCGGATCGGCCGCGGCGAGCGTGGAACGCCACCGGTCGAGTTCGTCGAGATTCGCGGCGGCGGTGTCGAGCGCGTGCGCCCAGCGGCGCATGGACGTGCCGACGGGCGTGAGCTGCGGCGGCTGCCCGGCGGTCACCTGGCCTGCGGCGACAGCGAAGTCGGGCACGAGGATCCGCCACGACACGCCATCCACCACCAGGTGGTGGGCGACGATCAGCAGCCGGCCGGGACCGCCGGCGCGTTCGAACCAGACCACCTGCAGCACCACGCCTTCGGCGGGGTCGAGACGCTCGGCGGCGGCCCGCGCCTCCACGTCGGCGATCGCGGCGAACGCGCCGCTGTCCGGCGCCGCCTCCACCGACACGTGCCGGATCAGTCCGGCGGCGGACACCCCGGTGGGCCGCGCCTCCACCGCCCAGCCGGACGGATGCGCGGGATCGGGCACCAGCCGGGCTCGCAACATGTCGTGATGGTCGAGCACGGCCTGCACGGTCGCCTCGATGACGGTCCGGTCGATGCCGGTCGGCAGCGTGAGCATCATCCACTGGCAGAAGCTGTCGAATCCGCCGCGCTCGAACATCCAGCACATGATGGGCGTCAACGGCATCGGCCCCACGCCACCGCCGGGCAGTTCCTCCGGAAGGGCGGCGCTGTCGCGGACGGCGATCCGGGCGAGTCCGGCAACAGTCTTGCGCTCGAACACCTCTCGTACGGAGAGCGCCAGACCCGCCGCCTTGGCCCGGGTGACCAATTGGATCGACATGATGCTGTCGCCGCCGAGCGCGAAGAACGAATCGTCGAGGCCGATGGTGTCGATCCCCAGGACTTCCGCGAACAGCCCCGCGAGCGTCGTCTCCGTCTCGGTGACCGGCGCCCGGAATTCGGCTCGGCCCGTGCTGAAGTCGGGTTCGGGCAGCGCGCGGCGGTCGATCTTGCCCGTCTCCGTCGTCGGCAGCGCGTCGAGCACCATCACGGTGGCGGGCACCAGGTGCGGGGCCAGGCGCTGCCCGACGACCGTGAGGATCGCGACGGGGTCCAGTTCGGCGCCGGGTTCGGGCACCACGTACCCGATCAACCGATCGCCGGCGGCGCCGTCGTGCACCGCCGCCACCGCGCGGGCCACTCCCGGGCAGGCCAGCAGACCCGATTCGACCTCGCCGAGTTCGATCCGGAAGCCGCGAATCTTGACCTGGAAGTCCGTCCGCCCGACATAGTCCAGCGTCAGACCTCCCTCCGGCAGCCGCAGCCACCGCACCAGGTCCCCGGTCCGGTACATGCGCTGCCCGCGGCCCGCGAACGGATCGGCGACGAACCGGGACGCGGTCAGACTCTTCCGGTTGCGGTATCCGCGCGCCAATCCCGGTCCGGTGAGGTACAACTCGCCGACGACTCCGACCGGCACCGGACGCAGCCACGCGTCGAGCACGACCTCGCCGACGCCGCGGATCGGCCCGCCGATCGTCGCGGTCTCACCCGGCACCATCGGCGCGCCCGCATCGGTCTGGATCGTGGCCTCCGCCGGACCGTAGGTGTTGAACAGCTTCCGGCCCGGAGCCCACCGGGACACCAGCCGGGGCGGCGGCGCTTCGCCGCCGATCACGACCGTCCCGAGGTGCCGCAGCCCGGCCGGGTCGACCGTGCCCAGGGCGGTGGGGGTCAGCGCGGCATGGGTGATCGCGTGCTGCGAGATGATCTGCGCCAGTTCGATTCCGCCGAGGACCGTCGGCGGCGCGATGACGAGGCGTCCGCCGGACGCGAAGGCCCACAGGAGTTCCAGGATCGCCGCGTCGAAAATGGGCGACGCCGCGTGCAGCACCCGCGCGCCCGGTCCGATGTCGAACCGCGAGCACTGCTCCGCCGCCAGGTTCGCCAACCCCCGGTGCGAGACCACCACGCCCTTGGGCACTCCCGTCGAGCCGGACGTGTAGATCACGTACATGGGATGGTCGAGTCGAATCGGCCGGATACGCTCGGCATCGGTCACCGGCGGCGCGGGCGACCGCGCCACCTCCGCCGCGATGTCCGGGTCGTCGAGGACCACCCACCGCACCGAACCCGGCAGCCGATCCTTCCACTCGGACAGCGTGATTCCGATCGCCACGCCCGAGTCGACGAGCATGTGCTCGACCCGTTCCCCTGGAGTGCGCGGATCCACCGGGACGAATGCCGCCCCCGACTTCGCTACCGCCCATACCGCGAGCACGGACTCGTAGCAGCGCGGCAGTCCGATCGCGACATTCGTCTCCGGTCCGGCACCGAGATCGATCAGCGTGCGCGCCAAACGATTCGACTCCGTGTCGAGCTCGTCATAGGTCCATTGCCGGTCCCCGCACACCACCGCCACCGCTCCCGGATCTCGGGCGTGCGTGGCCGCGAGCAGTTCCGGCAACACCCGCTCCGGTATCGCTGGATCACCCGAGACCGGCGCCAGCTCGCGGTATTCCTGCGGCGCGAGCAGATTCAGCCGGGCGAGCGGCGAATCCGGGTCGGCGGCCAGATCGCCCATCACGTCCAGGATCCGATGCAGTGTCGCCGCGATCGTGTCCCGGTCGAAGAACTCGGGCAGGTATTTGATCTCCAGGTGCAGTCGCTCGTCGACGCGCGCGACCACGCCCATCGGATAGTGGGCCGCGTCGGAGCCGGTCACGTCGACCAGCCGCATACCGGCGATGTCGGTGTCCGCGGTCAGCCCGTAGCGGTCCACCGGAAAGGACTCGAACACCGTCATCGTGTCGAAGACCGCCCCCGGCCCGGCCACTCGCTCGATCTCGGCCAGCCCGACGAACTGGTGATCGAGCAGCGCCGCCTGCTCGGCCTGGACGCGGTCGAGCAATTGCCCCACCGTCTCGGCGCCGTCGAGGCGAACGCGCACCGGCACCGTGTTGATCAGCAGTCCGATCATCGATTCGACGCCCGCGAGCTGCGGGGGCCGCCCGGAGACCACGGCGCCGAACGTCACGTCCTCCCGAGATGTCAACGTGCCCAGCACGATCGCCCACGCCACCTGGATCATGGTGTTGAGGGTGACGCCGCGGGACCGCGCGCGGCTGATCAGCGCCGCGGTCTGTTCCTCGCCGAGTTCGCCTGACAGCTCCCGTGATTCGGTGTAGCGGCGGCCGGGATCGGGTGCGGCCACCAGGGTCGGCTCGTCGGTGCCGTCGAAAGCTCGAGCCCAGGCGTCGAGCGCCGCGGCCGGGTCCTGCCGGGCGACCCAGGTCAGGAAGTCCCGGTAGGGGCGCACCGCCGGCAGCGCGGTGGTGTCGCAGTCGGCGGCGTAGAGGACCAGCAGCTCCTTCAGGAGCAGCGGCGTCGACCAGCCGTCGAGCAGCAGGTGATGGTTGGTCAGTACCAGCCGGTACCGCTCGGGCCCGACAGTGGCCAGCATCCAGCGGAGCAGCGGGGGACGGGCCGGGTCGAACCGGGTGGTGCGGTCCGCGGTCAGGAGCCGCGTCCACTCGCGATCGCGGGCGTCGTCGTCCAGCCCGGACAGGTCCGGTTCCGACCAGGGCGCCTCGGCGTCGTCGTCGACCACCTGCACCGGTTCCGGGTCGGTGACGAATGCGGCGCGCAGGTTCGCGTGCCGGTCGAGCAGCAGTCGCGCGTCGAGACCCTGGCGCGGCGTTCCAAGTCCCTTGTCGACCATCAGCTCTCGCTCATCGAGGCGATGGAGTACGACGAGAAGGACCCGCGCCTGCTC
>NZ_JBEXYE010000029.1:354-62916 GCF_040630785.1 Nocardia sp. NPDC005746 | reverse complement strand
CCCGAAGGGCCTTACCGCTCGACTTGCATGTGTTAAGCACGCCGCTAGCGTTCGTCCTGAGCCAGGATCAAACTCTCCGTTGAAGACTCTAGATTGCGCCCGAAGGCGAATCAGAAGTATCTCGAACCAGAGTCCGAAAACCTAGCAAAACAGTCGGCCGGAAAATTGACCGACTTAAATGTCCGACCCCAACACACGGGGGGTGTGAGGCCGGAACCAAATTTCAAAATTTGGCACTGACATTCATCGACACACTATTGAGTTCTCAAAGAACACACGCACACGACGGTGAATCCAAAGTTGATCAGATTCCCTATCGAGGCAACTTTTCCAGCCTAGTCGCAGAACCCGACAGATGTCAAGAACTAGTTTTCCGACTGGAAGGTGTTCATGTCCGGCGCTCCTCGTCCAACCTCGTTTCCGTTCCCGATTTCCAGCCTCTGAGCTGGGCGTTTCGGTCCCGGTCGGTGTCCGTGTCGCTCTGACCTGGATTAAGTTACGCGGCGGATAACACAAGGTCAAATCCGCTGGTCACCGAGGCGTTTGCGCAGGTGAAACGGCTGCGGACCGGGCGGATCGGGGGCCCGAGCCACCGGCTTGTGACTCAGGTCATTTCGATCTTGTTGCCCTATCAGTGGCCCGCACGGCTCACGCCTCAGTGACCCGCGCGGCGCACGCCGGCGAAGTTCTTCTTGCCTCGACGCAGCACCAGCCAGCGTTCGTGCAGGTAGTCGGCCTCGGCGGGGATCCACTCGGGGTCGGCGATCTTCTCGTTGTTGACCGACGCGCCACCCTCGTTGACCGCGCGCCGGGCCGCGCCGCGGCCCTCGCACAGACCGGAGTCGACCAGCAGATCGACGATGGTCGAGGTGGGGGTGGACTCGGCGAGCTTGCCGTCCACCGCAGATTCGGCGAGCGCCGCCGACAGTGTGGACTCGTCGAGTTCGCGCAGGTCGCCGCGGCCGAACAGGGCCTGGCTGGCGAGCTGCACCGCGCGGGTGTTCTCCTCACCGTGCACCAGGGTGGTCATCTCCGCGGCCAGGCGCTTCTGTGCTTCCCGGGCGAAGGGCCGCTCGGCGGTGGCCTTCTCCAGTTCGTCGAGCTCCTCGCGGGACAGGAAGGTGAACCAGCGCAGGTAGCGGACCACGTCGGCGTCGGCGGTGTTCACGAAGTACTGGTACCAGGCGTACGGGCTGGTCATCTCCGGGTCCAGCCACAGGCTGCCGCCACCGGTGGACTTGCCGAACTTCTTGCCGTCGGCCGAGGTGACCAGCGGGACGGTGAGCGCGTGCACGTGCTCGCCGTCGACGCGGCGGTTGAGCTCGACGCCCGCGATGATGTTGCCCCACTGATCGGAGCCGCCGACCTGCAGCGTGCAGCCGTACTCGCGGCGCAGCTGCAGGAAGTCGTTGGCCTGCAACAGCATGTAGCTGAACTCGGTGTAGGACATGCCGTCCGACTCCAGGCGGCGCTTGACCGTGTCACGGGCCAGCATGACGTTCACCGAGAAGTGCTTGCCGATGTCGCGCAGGAACGAGACCGTGCTGAGCGGTCCGGTCCAGTCCATGTTGTTGGCGATGATCGCCGCGTTGTCGCCGCCGTCCAGATCGACGAAGCGTTCCAGCTGGGCGCGGATGCGGCCCGCCCACTCGGCCACGGTGTCGGTGGAGTTCATGGTGCGCTCGCCGACGTCGCGGGGATCGCCGATCAGACCGGTCGCGCCGCCGGCCAGCACCACCGGGCGGTGGCCCGCGCGCTGGAAGCGCTTGAGCGCCAGCAGCGGGACCAGGTGGCCGGCGTGCAGGCTGGCCGCGGTCGGGTCGAACCCGGCGTAGAGGGTGATCGGGCCCTTGGCCGTGGCCGCGCGCAGGGCGTCCAGATCGGTGGACTGCGCGATCAGTCCGCGCCAGGTCAGTTCATCAATGATGTCGCCGCTCACGACCTCTATCTTTCCGCACGTGAATATGGCGGTTGCACAGGGTTGAGCCGTCGCGGCGGATCGGTACAAGCCCGGACCGATCCGCCGCGTCGGCGGGTGGAACTACCGGAGACGCCCACAGGCCCGTCGCCGAGGCGACGGGCCGGGGGCCTGCGGTAGTCCGGTCACTTCACCAGGTCGGTGAAGGTGGCGAAGGAGGCGCGGCGCTCGTAGGCGATCCAGGCGAAGACGGCGACCAGGACCAGCGGGAAGATAGCCAGGCCCGGCGCGCCGAGCAGGAAGGCCTGGGTGGCGGCGGCGCACACCATGGTGATGGACAGGCCCGCGGCGGCCGGGCCGGACAGGCGGGGGATCATCAGGCCCAGGCCGCCGGAGACCTCGACCAGGCCGGTGAGGTAGCGGAACCAGTCGCCCCAGCCGATCTCGTTGTAGATGCGCACGGCGTCGGCCTGGCCCACGAACTTCGGCAGGCCGGAGGCGATGATGAAGAACAGGCCGAGGACGATCTGCAGGGTCCACAGCACGCGGTTGCGGAGCTTGGTCGGGGCGGCGACGGTGATGGTCGGAGTGGCGGCGATGGTGGTCATGTCGAATGTCCTTCCGGGGCTTGTCGGTTCGGTTTCGAACCGCTTGCTGGATAGGACGGGGGCCGTCGCGAAAACTCATCGCGGTCCCGAAAATTTCTTTTCCGCGCAGGTCGGGCTAGGTGTCGAAGGCTGCCTCGAGGGCGCTGAGGTGCACTCGGCTGGCGGTGGCGGCCGCCTCGGGGTCGCGGGCGCGGATCGCGTCGTAGAGGTGTTCGTGCGCGTCCTGATCGCGCTCGGGTGTGCGCATGGGGCGGATACGCAGCATGTCGATCATGGCGTGGCGTGAGCGCGGGACGAAGGCGTTGAACAGCTCGAGCAGGATGTCGTTGTGGGCGGCGGCCACCACGGTGCGGTGAAAGGCGGTGTCGGCGTCGACCAATCCCTCGACGGTGTCGCCGCTTTCGGCACGGGCGGCCAGGGCGCGCAGCATGGCGCGCAGGTCGGCGGGGGTCCGGCGGCGAGCGGCCAGGGCGGCACCCTCGGCCTCGATGGCGATGCGGGCCTCGATGACGGTGACGATGTCGCTGCGGCGCAGCACGGTGTCCCAGTCCTCGGCGGTGTCCAGGGCGGTGACGAAAACGCCCGCCCCCTGGCGGCTTTCGAGTACGCCGCGCCCGGCGAGTTCGCGGATGGCCTCGCGCAGGGTGGAGCGGCCGACGCCGAGCTGGGCGGCGAGGGTGGTCTCGCCGGGCAGTTTGTGGCCCAGCTGCCACTCCCCCGCACGGATCCGGGTGAGCAGCACCTCGGCGGCTTGTGCGGCGAGTGGATGCCTCTGGACCTGCGCCACGTGTCGCCGTCCTCTCTACTTGTCTGAGGAGTTGTTTCCCTCTAGTCTAGTCCACATGCTGACCGGTGCCCTGCTTCTCCTTCGCTGCCGCGACGGGGTCTGATCGACCGGCACCCCGTCAGCGGGCTCGCTGTGCTGCGCCGGTCACCTCCTCCGACGCGAAAGCGATTGCCCCGTGCGCACTCCCCCGATCTGGAATCGTCAGCAGCCCTCCGCCATGCCGTCGCATCGGTATCGCGATGTGTACCAGCGTGTTTCGGTACCACTGATCGAACGCGACTGGCCGTCCAACCGGATCACCGAAGCCCCGCTGTGGGTGCCGGTGGATCTGCGTGACGGCAATCAGGCCCTGGCCGAGCCGATGGATCCCGTCCGCAAGCGCCGGTTCTTCGAACTGCTGGTGGCCATGGGCTACAAGGAGATCGAGGTCGGGTATCCCAGCGCCTCGCAGACCGACTTCGACTTCGTGCGGCTGATCGGCAGCGAGCGACTGGCTCCCGGCGACGTCACCATCGTCGTCTTCACCCCCGCGCGCCGCGATCTGATCGAGCGGACCGTCGAATCGGTGCGCGGCATCCCCAATGACGTGGTGATCCACCTGTACACCGCCACCGCGCCGACCTGGCGGAACGTGGTGCTGGGCAAGACCCGTGACGAACTGGCCGAGCTGATCACCACCGGTGGGCGCGACGTCCTGGAACTGGCCGGGGAAATGCCGAATGTCCGGTTCCAGTTCTCCCCCGAGGTATTCATGCTGACCGAGCCGGACTTCGTGCTCGACGTCTGCGACCGCATGACCACGCTGTGGGACGCCACGCCCGAGCGGCCGGTGACGTTGAACCTGCCCGCGACCGTCGAGGTGGCGACGCCGAACGTGTACGCCGACCAGATTGAGTACATGCACCGGAATCTGGCGCGGCGCGAGGCGGTGATCCTGTCGGTGCATCCGCACAACGATCGCGGCACCGGCATCGCGTGCGCGGAGTTGGCGGTGCTGGCCGGGGCGCAGCGGGTGGAGGGGTGCGTGTTCGGTAATGGCGAGCGCACCGGCAATGTGGATCTGGCGACGCTGGCGTTGAATCTGCACGCGCAGGGCGTGAATCCGATGATCGACTTCTCCGATATCGACGAGGTGCGCCGGACCGTCGAGTACTGCACCGGGCTGCCGGTCCACGATCGGCATCCCTACGCCGGGGATCTGGTGTACACCGCGTATTCGGGCACCCATCAGGACGCGATCCGGAAGGGCTTCGCCGAACACCGGGAGCGGGCGGCGCGACTGGGCGCCCCGGAGCGTGAAATCGCTTGGGAGGTACCGTATCTGCCGATCGATCCGGCGGATGTGGGCCGTTCCTACGATGCGGTGATCCGGGTGAATTCGCAGTCCGGCAAGGGCGGGATCGCGTATCTGCTGGAGTCGGAGTACGGGCTGGAGTTGCCGCGCCGCCTGCAGATCGATTTCGCCCGCCACGTCCAGCGCCACACCGATCGGACCGGGACGGAGGTGTCGGCGCGGACGCTGTGGGAGCTGTTCGAGACCGCCTACACGGGCGCGATCGTGGCGACGACGCCCGGCATGCCCGCCGACGCGACGGTCGAGGAGGCGGTGGAACTGCTGGGCCGCCACGGCTATTCGGTCGAAGTGTTGTCCATGACCCACCAGACCGTGGACCGGGCGGGGTCGGCTCCGGCCGTCACCTACCTGGAGTACCGGACCTCCAACGGCCCGGCCTGGGCGTTCGGTTCCGGTGAGACGGCGGCGCGCGCGACGATCGCGGCCTTGGTGGCCGCGGCCGGGTCGCGCAGCGCGGTGCTCATCTAGGCGGCACGGTCCTCATCTGGCCTGGGCGCCCAGTAAGCGCTCCAGTTCGGTGACCCGGGCCTCCAGATCCGCGATGCGCCGGCGCAGATCGGATTCGGGGGCCTGGGCGGGACCGGCGAGGGGCCCGTCGGCGACGCGGGAGACGCGGGTACGGATGTCGGCGGGTTCGGCGCCGAGGCTGATCAGGATCTGCGGGGCGATGCCGTCGCCCTCCTCGATCAGGGCGAGCAGGATGTGCTCGGGCCCGATGTAGTTGTGCCGCAGCCGCATCGCCTCGCGCAGTGATCCTTCGAGGACCTTCTTGGAGCGCGGGGTGAAGGGCACGTGCCCGCTGGGCGGTTTCTGCTCGTGTTCGCCGACCGCCTGCCGGATGCGTTCGCGCACGCTGGAGACGTCGAGGCCGAGGTCGCCGAGTACGCGGGCGGCGATCGGGTCGTCGCCGGCGATGACGCCGAGCAGCAGGTGCTCGGTGCCGATCCAGTCGTGCCCGAGTACCTGGGCTTCTTCCTGGGCGAGCACGATGGCGCGTCGGGACGCATCGGTGAACCGTTCGAACATGGGGCTTCCACCTAGGGGTGAGCTGTCGATCAATCCACCGTAGTCCTCCGGGCCGTCCCACCGATACGGGCTCGGCCCGAGAGCGCGGTCCAGTCGGATCGGTCCAGTTTGGGGGCGCGCGGACTGCGCCGGTAGGCCGACACCGCCGGGGAGTCCGGCAGCCACAGTCGCCACGGGCGGTCGGCGGCCAGGCTGACACCGACCCGGGGTCCCACCGAAACGGCGGCGGAATCGGTGATTTCGGGTCCGAGTTCCAGCCGGATCGGCGCGTCCGGATCGAACAGGTGAGTTCCGTAGTCGTCCAGCCCGATTCCCAGGGCGCTGCCGACATTGCCGGGCCCGCGGGCCAGATCGGCGTCGGTCTTGGCGGCGGGGCGGCGACCGCGTGCGACGTCGTGCCCTTCGATGATCTCGCCCGCCCGGATGAGCACCGCGCTGGCGGTGCCGTCGGGCCCGCTGACCACATTGACGCAGGTGTGCATGCCGTAACTGAAGTAGACGTACAGCACCCCGGGCGGCCCGAACATGACCGCGTTGCGCGGAGTCCGGCCCCGCCCCGAGTGCGCCGCCGGATCGTGCCAGGGCCCGGCGGGATCCCCGCCGTAGGCCTCGACCTCCACGATGCGCAGGGCCACCGGACCGGATCGCAGGACCCCGCCGAGCAGTCGCCGCGCCGCACGCAGCGGTTCGACGGCAAGCTCTTCGGGACTCACGGCGGATCATTCTTCCGCACGGTCGTCCCGGGCGCGGTGCCGGGACGACCGAGCGAGCGTCGAGCGAGTTGCCCGGGTCAGTGCCGCGTGGCTACAGCCATTCGGCGACGCCGCGGTGACCCGAGCAGGTGCCGCGGCGGTGCTGGCTGAAGCTGTAGGTGCCGTCCTTACAGCGGGCGGTGGCCCCGTCGGGGACGGTGGCCGACTGTTCCGGGCGGTGCACGCAGGCGCCGTCTGAGTTCTCGTATTCGCTTGCGGTGCAGGCGGTGTGGAGTACCGGCGCGGCGACCGCCGGTCCGGCGAGCGCGGTGCTCGCACCGATGAAGGCCGCGGCGGCCCAGGGCAGAAGATGGCGCGCCGCGCGGCGCGTTGTCCAGCCGTTCACTACGGAATCCCTTACAGAAGAGCAGTTTCGACACGGGAGGCGGATTCCCCCCGACGAGCGCCGAATAGTACGGGTCCGCCGCCGCCCCGAGGCCGGGTTCTCGAGTCGCCGACCGATTGGACGGCCTATTCGGTGGCGCTCGGCGGCGGCTGGATGCCGGCGAGTTTGTCGGGATTGACCTGGAATCGGAGGTTTTCGATGTGACCGTCGCGGATGTCGTAGGTGAGGGCGCCGACGCGGAAATCGCCGAGCAGGACCAGGACGCCGAGTTCGCCATTGAGCTGGGCGGATTCGAGGCGCACGCCGGTGAGGACCGGTTTGGCCAGCACTCCCAGGATCCAGCGGGCCACGTGGTCGGGGCCGTACATCGGACGGCGGGCGGCGGTGACCTTGCCGCCGCCGTCGTTCCAGAGGGTGACGTCGGGGGCGAGTAGTTCCATGAGGGCATTGACATCGCCGCCGTGGGCGGCGGCGAGGAACCTGTCGGTGATGTCGGTGCGGGTGGCGGGATCGGTGTCGAACCGCGGCCGGCGCGCATGGACGTGGGAGCGGGCGCGGTGGGAGATCTGCCGGACGGTGGCCTCGGGGCGGTCCAGGAAGCCCGCGATCTCGGCGTGCGAGTAGCCGAACACCTCGCGCAGCACGAAGACCGCGCGTTCGACGGGACCGAGGGTTTCGAGGACGACGAGCATGGCGGTGGAGACCGTGTCGGCCATCTCGGTCTCCTCGGCGGCGTCGGCGGTGTTCGTGAGCAGGGGTTCGGGCAGCCACGGGCCGACGTAGGTCTCACGGGTGGCCCGGGCGGAGGTGAGGCGGTTGAGGGCCAGGTTGGTGACGGTACGGACCAGGTAGGCCTTGGGGTGGGTGACCGAATCCCGGTCCACCTCATGCCATTTGATCCACGCGTCCTGCAGGACGTCCTCGGCGTCGGTCACGGTGCCGAGCATCTGATACGCGGTGCCGAACAGCAGCCGTCGGTGGGCGACGAAGGGGTCGATCGGATCGTCCTGCATGGGCACATGCCTACCTCATGCCAGGCCGCGGGTCGCACTGCCGCCATTGCTGAGTTGCGCGCTGACAGTCATGTGCTTGCTCAGCTTGTAGCTGGGCACCGGGCTGGCGCTGACCATCTCCTTGTACGCGACGGCGGCGCGGCCCTTCAGGTACCAGCGGCGCGGGGTGTCATCGGCGTTGGTGAACTGGATGACGGCGTCGCGGCGGCCCAGGCTGACCGGCTGGTGCAGGTAGCCGAAACGGAAGGGCTTCACGGTCTTTCCGCGCAGGCGGCGGGCGACGGCGTCGGCGGTGTACGCGCCGGTGGGGATGCCGCTCTGGCAGGTGCCGTGCAGGACACCGAAGGGCATGCGGATCGCGGCGGCGTCGCCGATGGGCGCGATGTCGGGGTGCGAGACCGAGCGCAGGGTGGTGTCGGTCAGGATCAGGCCGCGGTCGTCGACGGCGATTCCGGCCTGCTCGGCCAGCGGCGACACGCGCACACCCGCGGTCCACAGCGTCAGGTCCGAGGCGAGGAGTTCACCGGTGGTCAGGCGGACGGCGTCGGGCAGCACCTTGGCGACCTGGACGCCGGTGTGGCGGACGATGCCGAGACGGTCGAGGGCGCGGTTCAGGTGGGTGCGGGCCTTGTCGCCCATCATGTTCCCGGGTTCGGCGGCGCTGATCAGGGTGACGGTCAGGCCGGGGTGGGCCTCGGCGATCTCGGTGGCGGCCTCGATGCCGGTCAGGCCGCCGCCGACCACGGTGACGGTGCCGGCGGTCGCGGCGATCTCGGTGAGGCGCCGCGAGAAACGGCGGGCGCGGCGCGGGTCGTCGAGGGTCCAGGCGTGGTGGTCGGCGCCGGGGACGGTCGAGGTGTCGGTGCGGCTGCCCAGCGCGTAGATCAGGGTGTCGTAGCGCAGTTCCGCGCCGTCGTCGAGGGTGACGACGCGGGCGGCGGGATCGAGGGCGACGGCGGTGGCGCGGCGGAAGGCCACGCCCGATCCGGCCAGCACGTCGGGGATGCGGTGGTCGGCCAGTTCCTGCCCGGCGGCGATCTGGTGCATGCGCAGGCGCTCGGTGAAGCGGTCCGAGGGGTTCACCAGGGTGATGCGGACCTCGAGCTTGCGGGTGCGGCGGGCGAGGCGGGCGGCGGCCATCATGCCGGTGTAGCCCGCGCCGAGGATGACGATCTCGTGGGTTGTGGTGGTGGCGTTCATGATCGGCTCCGGGGGTCGTTCCTGCTGGGTCGGCTATGGGACAGGACAGCCCTCGGGAACGTGACAATCAGGCGATGTGATGTGGGTCACCACGGAACATTCGGGTCGGATGACCGGTTGGGACAGGGGATGGCCGGGCCCCGGCCTGCGACAACAGCGTCGGAGTGAGGTGTGATGGCCGTACAGGTCGAGATCTGGACCGATATCAACTGCCCGTTCTGCTACTTGGGCAAGCGGCGATTCGAGGAGGCGCTCGACGCCTTTCCGCACAAGGACGCCGTGACCGTGGTGCACCGGTCCTTCGAGCTGGACCCGACGCTGCCCAAGGATCACAGCGACGCGGTCGTCCCGCACATCGCCGAGAAGTACGGCATCAGCGAGGCGCAGGCCGCCGCCAACGAGCGCGGTCTCGGGGCGCAGGCCGAGGCGGCCGGGCTGACCTATGTCACCTCGGGCCGCGATTTCGGCAACAGCTTCGACATGCACCGGCTGCTGCATTTCGCGCTGGAGCAGGGCCGCCAGGAGCAGATGCTGGACGCCTTGTACGCGGCCAACTTCGCCGAGGAGCGGGCGCTGTTCGGTGACACCGAGCGGCTGGTCGAGGTGGCGGCCTCGGCCGGATTCGACGAGTCGGCGGTGCGGGCGGTGCTCGCCGATCCCGGGGCCTACGCGGACGCGGTGCGCGCCGACGAGGCCGAGGCGGCACGGCTCGGGGCCCGCGGGGTGCCGTTCTTCGTGCTGGATCGCAAGTACGGGGTGTCGGGCGCGCAGCCGCCGGAGGTGTTCGCGCAGGCGCTGGACCAGGCCTGGAGCGATCACGCGCCCGAGCTGGCCATGGTCGCGGACGGCGACGCCTGCGGGCCCGACGGTTGCGCTGTGCCGCAGCGGGATTGAGCCGGTCGCCGCGGCGGTGAGCGTCAGCGCCCGCTGCCGCGGTGCATCCGGAAGCCGACCGCGTCCACGGTCGGAATGTAGGCGCTGCGCTCGCCGGAGCGGAGGCGCAGCACGTCGTCGGCGATGACGAAGCCGTAGGCGACGACCATCAGCAGCACCAGCTGGCCCCACGCCACCCAGACGATGCCCAGCGGCGTGGTGGCCAGCACCGCGACCGCCCCGACCAGCCGCAGCCAGGCCCGCGGAATGCGCAGCGCCAGCCGGAACAGGGCCTGGCCGACGAAGAAGACCGCGACGCCACCCGAAAGGGCCAGGGCCGCCGCGGTACTCGCGGGCTCGTTGCCGTGCGCGATGGTCATCGAGATGCCCGCCGCGGTCAGGATGATGCCGAGGATCAGCACGAACAGCGAATAGCCGTAGGCGTAGACGGCCGGGCGGATGCGAGCGGGGCCGGGCAGCGCGCGCAGGGCGTGTTCGCCGCGTTCGTCGTCGAAGCCGAAGTAGGCCCACCACAGCACATAGCCGAGGGTGAGGCCGAGGCCGGCGGTCGCGACGAGGCCGACGGTGAGGTCCATGCCGGTCAGGTTCGCGCCGATGGCGATGACGGATTCGCCGAGCGCGATGATCACGACCAGGCCGTGGCGTTCGCAGAAGTGGCTGGGGCGCACCGCGAATCCCTCGGCGCGGATCAGATACGGCGACACCACCTGGATCACGACGGCGGCCGACCAGAGCACGGTCCGCAGGCCGCCGTGGGTGATGCCACCCGCCAGCACCAGCAGCGCGGACAGGCCGTTCAGCGGCGCCAGCCGCCACATCGCCGAGCTGGCTCCCGCACCGCCCGAGGTCGCGAACATGAAGCTGTGCACGGTGTTCACCAGCAGGTATCCGAGTCCGAACGCCAGGCCGGAGCCGCCGAACGCGCTCGGGACGGCGATGGCGATGACGAAGAATCCGAACATGCCCAGCAGCAGGAAGGTGCGCCGGGAGGAGCTGTTCGGCGCGACCTCGTTGGTGAGGAACACGTACCCGCTGTACATCCACCAGATCAGGGCGAACATCAGTGCCACGTGCCCGAGTTCGGCCCAGCCCGGGTGATGGGTGAAGGCGTGCGTGAGCTGGGTGATGGTGAAGACGAACACGAGGTCGAAGAACAGTTCCAGGGTCGAGGCCCGGACCTGTCCCCCTTCGGCCTCGAGCTCGCGCGCCGAACCGGACATTTCGCTGGTCACGTGCAGATCGTAGAGCCGCCCCGCCTCCCCCGCCGCTTTTGCCGCGCCACACCCGACCGCCGCGAGCCCGATTGCGACAGACCGCCCTCGTCGCGGTGGCGCCGGCCCAGTCCCTGCTCATCGAGCGGCGCGGCTTCGGACTCGGGGGCCGACGTGGTCGGCGGGTCCGGCACCGTGGCTACACGGGTGACGAATCCATGACGTGCGCGGTGACATGGTCGCGACCAGGTGGTTTTGCCGGGGCGGCCACCTAGGGTGGAGCCGGGGTGGCAGGTCGATCGGGAGTTGTGAGGCGATGCGGATTCTGGTGGCGGACGACGATCCCGTGGTGCGCGAGGTGGTGCGGCGGTATCTGGAGCGGGATGGGCTCGAGGTGGTGGAGACCGCGGACGGGACGGCGACCGCGGCGGCGTTGGCACGCGGCGACGTCGATCTGGCGGTGCTGGATGTGATGATGCCGGGGCCGGACGGGATCGAGTTGACGCGGGCGGTGCGGGCGGGGGCACGTCCGGAGCTGCCGATCATTCTGTTGACGGCGCTCGGAGAGGAGGACGACCGGGTGATCGGATTGCAGGCGGGGGCCGATGATTACGTGACCAAGCCGTTCAGTCCCCGGGAGCTGGCATTGCGGGTGGCGTCGGTGCTGCGCCGGACGCGTCCGCAGCCGGTGGCCGAGGAGGTGTTGCGCGGCGACGCGGTGGAGCTGGACCGGGCGGCGCGGACGGTGACGGCGGGCGGTTCGCCGGTCGAGCTGACCGCACGCGAATTCGATCTGCTGGCTTTCCTGCTCGCGCATCAGCGGCGGGTGTTCAGCCGTCAGGAGCTGCTGGCCGAGGTGTGGGGCTGGAATTTCGGGGATCTGTCGACGGTCACCGTGCACGTCAAGCGGTTGCGGGCCAAGCTGGGTTCCGCGCATCGCATCGAGACGGTGTGGGGCCGCGGATACGCTTGGGGCCGAGCCGATCTCGGCGCGGAGGCCAGCGATGCCGACTGACACGCCCGGCCTGATCGGGTACGCGCTGGCGGGCACGCTGCCGGTGGTGGTGATCGGCGCGCTGCTGCTGCGCTACACCCGCGGTCGCGCCATGACCACGAGTATGGCCGTGCTGGTGCTGATTCCGACGCTGGCCACCCTGTGCGGCATCGTCGCGGTGAGCGGTCTGATGTTCGGCGCCGAATTCGAGCGCACGGCCGTGGTGCTGGCGGTGGTCACCGCGGTGACGGTGCCCGCGGCGATCCTGCTGGGCCGCGCGCAGGCCCGCGCCACGGTGTGGGAGCGCGAGATGCTGGAGCAGGAGCGCGCCGCCGAACGGTCGCGGCGCGAGCTGGTGGCCTGGGTCAGCCACGATCTGCGGACGCCGCTGGCGGGGATCCGCGCCATGGGTGAGGCGCTCGAGGACGGGGTGGTGACGCGGCCGGAGGAGGTGCGCCGGTACGCGGATCAGATCGTGCGCGAGACGAATCGGCTCTCGGCCATGGTGGACGACCTGTTCGAGATGTCGAAGATCAACGCCGGGGCGCTGCAACTGCACCTGGAACCCGTGGATCTGCGCGAGGTGATCGACGAGGTGCTGGCGACCAATCGGCCGACCGCAGCCCGTGCCGGAATCACGTTGTCCGCCACCCAGCCTGCTGACAAGGTACTGGTGGCGGGCAGTGAGCGGGCGCTGGGCCGGGTGCTGACCAATCTGGTGGCCAATGCCATCGCGCACACTCCGCCGGGCGGGCGCATCGACATGTCGGCGGGCGCGGCCGACGGGCAGGCGTGGGCGCGGGTCGACGACACCGGGCCGGGCATTTCCGAGACCGATCTGCCGCGCATCTTCGAGGTCGCCTATCGCGGCAGTTCCGCCCGCTCCCCCGGCGCGGCCGAGTTGGGCAGCAGCAGCGGGATGGGGCTGGCCATCGCGGCCGGGCTGGTAGCCGCGCACCACGGGGACATCACGGCGCGGAACCGTCCGGAGGGGGCGCGATTCGAGATCCGGCTGCCGCTGCTGGAGTCCGCCGGGCGGCGGTGAGCAGGCAGGCGGCGGCCACCGCCCAGACCACGGTCAGCGAGATCAGCAGGCCGACGGTGTAATTCCGGTCCAGCACGGTGTCGTTGCCGGGGACCGCGCCCTCGCGGCCGAGGACCGGGATGGCGAGCAGGATCAGGGCGAGGCTGACGAACGCGCCGACGGTGAAGACGGGCCACCAGCGGGCGGGGAGCACGCAGTGGCCGAGGGTGCCCGCGAGAGCGGCGACCGGGCCGAAGATCAGGTTCTCGGCCAGGATCGCGCCGACGAACCACAGCGCGATCGATCGCAGGTCGGTGGCGCTCATCGTCAGCAGCAGGTCCACCCCGTGGGCGGCACAGCCGACTCCGAACGCGCCCAGCAGGATTCGAATGGCCGTCATGCGATTTCCTCGATGGTCTTCAGCCATTTGGTCTGCAGTACGCCCGGCCGGTTCGGGGCGATGAGACGGCAGGGGTAGCCGTGGTCCAGGGCCAGATCCTCGCCGTTGAGACGCAGCGCGATCAGGGTGGCGGCATCCACGACGTGGGTGTGCGGCAGCACGGAGGAGCCGTAGATGCCGGTGGTCTCCAGCGACACGAAACGCACATCGCCGCCGCCGTATTCACCGGCCCGGGCCAGCAGGTCACGCAGGCGTACGCCGGACCAGCGACCCTGGGCGCTCCAGCCCTCGACGCAGGCGATGGGTAGCGCGCTGCCGTATTGCGGCAGGGCTTCGAGCTCGGCGCGGGAGAAGACGCGTTCCCGGCCACCGACCGTGACGGTCAGGACATACCGCGGCGAGCGGGCCGTCTCGGTGACAGCCGCCGCCGCTGCCGTTCTGTTGATCGGAATTCCCTGCGGTCCTTCGCCGCTGCGCGGAGCCAGCAGCGACGCCCAGCGCAGGAACGGAATCGACTGACCGACCACCGCCATGCCCGCCGCCACCGCGCCCAGCCCGGCCGCCGCCAACACTGTCCGGCGCGAAATACCTTGGCGCACTTCCTCATCGAGGGTCTCGTCGACAGGTTTCGACAGCGCCTGGCGCACGACAGGAAGCTTGACCGCCAGATGTACGGCGACGGCCCCGAAGGCGACGTAGGCCATGGCGTGATGCGTGGTGGTGAAGAAGAACTTCCACGGGTAGTACTGCGCGGTATTGAACAGGCCCGTCACGATCTGGAACAGCACCGCGCCGATCAGCACCGCCACCGACAACCGCTCGAGCGCCTCCGGCAGTCCGCGCCGCAGCGACGGTTTGATGAAGAAGCGCGGATACACCGACCACAGCTTCACCAGCAGCAGCGGGATCATCATGACCCCGACCGTGACGTGGGCGCCCTGGGTGAGCCGATACAGCCACACCGGGTGGGCGGACCACCAGAACCAGTCGGGCGGATGCTGGATCAGGTGGCTGATCAGCCCCGTCCCGAACAGGATGGTGATTCCGGCTCCGAGTGCCAGGCCGGTTCGCGCGGCCACGGCCGTCGAGCGGCCCGGACTCCACCGGCGGGAGAGCCTTTCCGGCAGTAGTAGTTCGGGCCGCTCGATCGGGTCGGGACCGGCGTCCGCGGTTTCGGTGGGCTGGCTCGGCGACACCGCGGGCTCCTTTCGAGAACTGAATATCAGAGTGGGACAGGCATTTTCGTGGTCACCAGCTCGGTGACGGCGCGAGCGAAGCGGCCCCGGGACACCGCCGCCACCGAGACGGCGTCGGCATAGGTGTCGACGTCGGTGAGCGTGGGCAGCGCGTGCACCCGTAATCCGCTGTGCCGCAGGGCCGTCGCGGTGAGTTCGCCGGTCCGGTCGGTCGACATGGGGATGTCGGCGAGCAGGTGCGCGGCGCGCGGCCCGGACAGGCCCAGCGCCCACCAGCCGCCGTCGGTGGCCGGTCCGAGGACGGTGTCGCCGGTGGCGACCAGGCGGGCGGCCGAGCGGGCGAGCAGGACCGGGTCGGCCTGCGGGGTGTCCATGCCGATCTGCAGCACCGGGACGCCGAACTCGGCGGCATCGACGTGGGCGTGGGCGAGGCGCTCGGCGAAGCTGTCGCCGCGCTGCGGGATCACCGTCACCTCGCGCAGGGCGGCGTTCAGTTCGACCGAGCGCTCGGCCCGGTCCAGGTCACCGGTCCAGGCGACGACGGGGTGGCGGATGCCGCTCTCGCGCACCGCGTCCAGGGTGTCGAGCAGGGCGCAGGCCGCCAGGTAGGCGGCGTCGACCGGCGAGAACTGCGGGGTGAGGCGGGTTTTGGCGAAGCCCGGGATGGGTGATTTGGCCATGACGAGCAGGGCGGCGGGAACGGTGTCGTCGAGCGGGGCGTGGTCTATCTCGGTGGTCATCGCACACTCCAGAAGTCACGGGCGGCCCGCAGGGTGCCGCGCCAGGAACCGGAGACCTTGGACTCGCCGTGAGTCCGCGGCCGATAGGTGATGTCGCGCTCCAGCACCAGCCAGCCCGCACGGGCCGCGCCGGTGAGCAACGCCAGCGGATATCCGGACCGGGCGTGCAGGTGGCCGAGCGCCTGCAATCGGTCGCGGCGGGTGACGCGCATGGCGGCGATGTCGTGCACCGGTAGGCCGTACCGGCGGCGCAGCCGGAAAGCGAAGGCCCAGTTGCCGATTCGCGCGTGCACCGGCAGCGCGCCGGGCACGGCGCGGCGGCGGCCCACCACCATGTCGACGTCGGGGCCGAATTCGGCCACCAGCCGGGGTAGTTCGCCGGGGTCGAGGGAGCCGTCGCCGTCGAGGACGGCAACCAGTTCGGTGCGGGCGGCATCGACGCCGGCGTGGACGGCGCTGCCGTATCCGGGCATCGATTCGGTCACCACGGTCGCGCCCGCCGCGCGGGCCACCGCCGCGGTGTCATCGGTGGAGCCGTTGTCCACCACGATCACCCGGTACCCGATGGGAATTGCCGACAGTACGCCGGGCAGGGCTTCCGCCTCGTCCCGGCAGGGGATCACCACCGTGACCCCGGGCTCGGAGTCCAACTCGGTCATGGCCTCGACGGTAAGCCCAATCGGGGCGTTCGACCCACGGGACACGCATGACGAAAGTATGACGGGAGCAGCAAGAATGGCGATCCGGACAGTTCCGGCGGGTTTCGGGGCCTATGGTTTCCGGCATGGCGAACGCTTCCGCGACGAGGGTCGCGCGCTACGTCTCCACTCGCGTCGACGGCTACGGCGCACTCGCGGCCTTCGTTCTCGTCCTGGCCGCCTTCCTGATTCCGCGAATCGAGGGCAAACCCTGGCGGGACACGTTGTACGCCGGGGCCGCACCGCTCTTCGGCGGCTGGCTCCCGCATCTGGGCTGGGGCACTGTCCCGGCGGTAGCCATCGCGGCGGCGGTGGTGCGGTTCGGCCCGGACCTGGCGCGGCGGCTGTCGTTCGGGCGGCTGCTGCTGGTCACCTGGGCGACGGCGGCGGCGTGGGCGTTCGCGCTGGCCATGGTCGACGGCTGGCAGCGGGGCTTCGCGGGGCGGCTCACCACCCGCGACGAATACCTGCACGAGGTCGGCGGGGTGCGCGACATCGGGGCCATGGTGCGCGGATTCTCCGGCCGCATCCTGGATTTCCAGCCCGACTCGTGGACCACGCACGTGTCCGGGCATCCGCCGGGGGCGCTGCTGGTGTTCGTGCTGCTGGACCGGATCGGGCTGGGCGGCGGGGCGTGGGCGGGCCTGGTGTGCCTGGTGGTGGGGACGAGCGCGGCGGCCGCGGTGCCGTTCACCTTGCGGGCCTTGGGCGCCGAGTATCGGGCGCGCGCGGCGACGCCGTTTCTGGCCCTGATGCCCGCGGCGATCTGGATCGCGGTCTCCGCCGACGGCTTGTTCGCGGGCGTGGCGGCATGGGCGGTGGCGCTGCTGGCGCTCGCCACCCGGCTCGAGCGGGGCTGGATCGCGGCCGCGCTGGGGTCGGGCGCGCTGTTCGGGTTCACCGTCTTCCTGAGTTACGGCCTTGTGCTGATGGCGATTCCGGCCGCGGCGGTACTGCTGGCGCGGTCGCCGCGGCCCACGCTGCCGGCGCTCGCGGGAGCGCTGGCTGTGGTGGCGGCCTTCGCGGCCGCCGGGTTCTGGTGGTTCACCGGCTATCACCTGGTGGTGCAGCGGTACTACCAGGGCATCGCGCACGAGCGGCCGTACGGGTACTGGGTGTGGGGCAATCTGGCCGCGACGGTGTGCGCGGTGGGTCTGGCCACCGCCGCGGCCGGCTCCCGGGTCCTGGTCGAGCTGGAGATCCAGCCGGTACGCCCGCTACGGGAATGGTTGTCGCGCTGGCGTACTCAGGTCGATCCCGCCGCGCTGATGGCGGGAGCCGGGCTCACCGCGATCCTGATCGCCGACATCAGCGGGTTGAGCAAGGCCGAGACCGAACGGATCTGGCTGCCGTTCGACGTGTGGGCGCTGGCGGCGACCGCACTGCTCCCCCGCCACAGTGCCCGGTTCTGGCTCGTGGTGCAGGCGGCGGGGGCGCTGATCGTCAATCATCTGATCCTGACGAACTGGTGACCGCAACACGCGGATTCACCGCCAGGTGGGCGCTCCCTCCCCGCAGGCGGCGCGCAACGGCGCGGACGAGAATTCGGCCAGGCCCGCGGTCGGGGTGACGGCGGCGGTGAAACCCAGTGCGCGCCGGGCCCGTCCGGGTCCGGCCACGATGTGGCGGACGTCGCCGGAGCGGTATTCGCCGGTCACCACCGGCTGTTTGCCCCCGCACGCGGCGGCCAGGGTGGCCGCCACGTCGCCGATCGTGATGGGAATGCCCGAGGCGATATTGAGCGGGGCGAACGCCGCCAGCGGCTGTTCGAGGGCGGCCACATTGGCGGCGGCGATATCGCGGACGTGCACGAAATCGCGGGCCTGGGTGCCGTCCTCGAAGACGCGCGGGGCCTCGCCCGCCTCGAGCGCCGACCGGAAGATGGCGGCGACACCGGAATACGGCGTGTCCCTGGGCATGTCGGGGCCGTAGACATTGTGGTAGCGCAGCGCGGTGACGGTGCCGCCGGTGGCCGCGGCCCAGGCGGTCGCGTAATGCTCCTGCGCGACCTTGGAGGCCGCGTAGAGGCTGCGCGGCCGCAGCGGGGCGTCCTCGTCGATCGGCGCCCAGGACAGTGGGCGGCCGTCGGGGCCGCGGTGGTCGAAGCGCCCGGCGTCGAGGTCGGCGCGGGTGCGCGGGGCCGGGTCGACCGGGTCGCCCGCGGAGTCGACGTAGCGACCCTCGCCGTAGACCACCATGGACGAGGCCAGCACCAGATGGCGGCAGCGGGCCCGGTCCATGGCGGCGAGCAGGACCGCGGTGCCGAGGTCGTTGTGGCTGGCGAAGGCGGGCGCGTCCTGCGCGCTCACCCCCGCGCCGACCACGGCCGCCTGGTGGCAGACCGCGTCGACGCCGGTCAGCAGCTCGGCCAGGGCATCGGGGTCACGGACGTCGGCCGGGACGATGCCGGGCGGCGGGACGGCGTCGCGGCCGTGGGCGGCGGCGAGCATGAGGTCGACCGCGACGACCTCATGTCCGGCGGCGAGCGCCGCGCGGTGGATGTGCGAGCCGATGAACCCGGCTGCGCCGGTCAGGAGTACACGCATGCGGCGATTCTGGCCGCAGTGCCGCCGGAATGCGCCCGGACCGGCCGAGGTCGCCGGGTTCGTCACGATTTGGTCAGATCGCGGCGGGCCGGCCCGCGGGGGTCTTGCCTCGCGTCGCCGACCGGCGCACAATTCATCACGTAGTGAATTCAACACTCGATGAATTGAGGGTGACCGTGACGGCACCAGCGACAACCACCGACGCCATCGCCATCGAGCACCTGGAAGTGCGCCGCGGCGGGCATCAGGTGCTGCAGAACATCTCCCTGACCGTCCCGAAGGGCAGCATCACCGGGCTCCTGGGCCCGTCGGGGTGCGGCAAGACGACGCTCATGCGCAGCATCGTCGGCACGCAGATCATCGAATCCGGCACCGTGCGGGTGCTCGGCGACGACGCCGGATCGCGCGCGCTGCGTCGGCGGGTCGGGTACGTGACCCAGGCGCCCAGCATCTACGACGACCTCACCGTCGCCGACAATGTGGCGTACTTCGGCGCGCTGTACGGCGCCTCGCGGGCCGAGGTCGCGACCGCCCTGGCCGCGGTCGGCTTGAGCAGTCACTCCGGCCATCGGGGCAGCGAGCTGTCGGGCGGGCAGCGCACCCGGGTGTCCCTGGCGTGCGCGCTGGTGGCCGATCCGGAGCTGCTGGTGCTCGACGAGCCGACCGTCGGCCTGGATCCGGTGCTGCGCGCGGATCTGTGGGAGCAGTTCGACGCGCTCGCCAAGCAGGGCCGGACCCTGCTGGTGTCCAGTCACGTCATGGACGAGGCCGAGCACTGCGACCGGCTGCTGCTCATGCGTGAGGGCCGGCTGCTGGCCCAGCTCACCCCCGCCGAATTGCGTTCCGACACCGGCGAATCCAGTCTGGAGAACGCCTTCCTCAAGCTGATCCGGATGGGAGAAGAGCTGTGACCGCGACCCTTTCGCGCCCCGCGGGCCCGCGCCCGCTGGGCTGCTACACCGCCACCACGGTGCGCATTCTGCGACAGTTGCGCGCCGATCACCGCACGGTCGCCATGATCGTGCTGGTGCCCGCGCTGCTCATGACGCTGCTGTACTTCGTGTACAAGAACTATCCGATGATGCCCGGCGCGCCCCGGCTGTTCGACCGGATCGGCATCACCATGCTCGGCATCCTGCCGTTCGTGGTCATGTTCCTGATCACCGCCATCGCCATGCAGCGCGAACGGGTCTCGGGCACCCTCGAACGGCTGATGACCACTCCGCTGTCCAAGCTGGATCTGCTGGCCGGGTACGGCACCGCGTTCTCCATCGCGGCGGCCGTACAGGCGGGGGCAGCGTGCCTGGTGGCGTTCTGGCTGCTGGGCCTGAACGCGGCGGGCAGTCCCGCCCTGGTGGTGCTGATCGCGGTCATCGACGCGGTGCTCGGCGTCGCGCTGGGCCTGCTGGCGAGCGCGTTCGCCCGCACCGAGTTCCAGGCCGTGCAGTTCATGCCGGTGATCGTGCTGCCGCAGTTCTTCCTGTGCGGGCTGCTGGTGCCGCGCGGTCAACTGCCGAGCTGGCTGGAGGCGATCAGCAATGTGCTGCCGCTCAGCTACGCCGTCGACGCGCTCGAGCAGGTGTCGACGCATACCGGGGCGACGGGCCAGATGTGGCGCGACATTCTGATCGTGGCCGTGTTCGCCGCGGTGGCACTGGTTCTGGCGGCCGCGACCCTACGTCGGCGGACCGCGTGACGGGTAGCTCCGGCACGCGCAGCGGCCGCCGTCCCGGCAACTCCGGCACCCGGGAGGCGATTCTCGACGCCGCCCGGGTGCGGTTCGCCGAGGTCGGCTTCGACAAGGCCTCCATCCGGTCGATCGCGACCGCCGCCGCCGTGGATCCGGCGCTGGTGCACCACTACTTCGGCACCAAGCACCAATTGTTCGCGGCGGCACTGCAATTGCCGATCGACCCGCAGGAGATCCTGGCCGGATTCGCCCTGGTCCCCGTGGAACAGCTGGGCGAGCACATGATCCGCACGGTGGTCGGCATCTGGGACTCCCCCATCGGCATGCCCGCCGTCGCCGCCTTCCGCAGCATGCTCGCCAGCGACGATCCCACGCTGGCGCGCACCTTCCTGCTGGAGGTGGTGCTGAAAGAGATTCGCCCGCGCGTGGATTCGCCGCCCGGCACCGGCGCGCAACGCGCGGTCCTGGCGGCCTCGCAGCTGGCGGGGCTGCTGGTGACCCGCAAGATCCTGCGGCTGGAACCGATCGCCTCGATGCCGATCGAGCAGCTGGCCGGCGCCATCGGTCCCACGCTGCAGCGCTACTTCACCGGGGACCTCGACGGGCTCACCGCGGGCTGAGCGAACTCGGCCCGCGGCCGGGATCAGTCCTGGCCCAGGAACAAGGTGTGCTCGTCGTCGGAGACATCGCGGGCCTCGTCCACGAGCAGGACCGGGATGCCGTTGTCGACCGGGTAGGCGCGGCGCAGGCGCGGGTTGTAGAGCACGGTGTCACCGGTGGCGGTGTGGACCAGCTGCAGGGGGCCCTTGTCCTGCGGGCAGGCCAGCAGGGTCAGCAGGGTGGGGTCCAGGATTTCCTCCGACATGTCCGACAACCTACCGGTCGGGCGTCGCGGCGACGGAATCGGCGGGGCGGCGGAAGCTGATGTGGCGGTGGCCGAAGAAGCTGGCCACCGCGACCAGGCCCATGACCACGACCGCGGCCGGTTCGGCCGGGGCGTGCAGCAGCGAGACGGCCGCCTGCAGCAGCACCATGTTCAACACCATGCCGACCGCGTTCACGCCGACGAAGGCCACGAAGTCGCGCAGCATGTGGCCGCGCACCCGGAACACCAGGGTGCGGTGCAGGGCGAAGGCGATCACCATGCCGACCGCGTAGGCCAGCGCCACCGACAGGGCCGCGGCCACATCCTTGGACACCGCGTCGCCGAGCACGGTCAGCCAGACGATGGTGAGCACCATGCCCATCAGCGTGTTGAACCCGCCGACCAGCGCGAAGGCCACCTCCTGGCGGCGAACCAGGCGCAGCAGCGGACCGGCCGGCGCGTTCTCGCCGTGCCCGGGCGCGCTCGCATCGGCGCCGGGCGAGTGGCCGCCGGTTACCGCCGTGTCGTCGGTCGGCCGGCGCCGCGCGTCGGTCACTTCGGCGAACCCACCAGTTCGCGATCCTGTTCGTCGTCGAGCTGTTCGGCGGCGGGCGCCTCCACGCCACGGCGGCGGGAACGGACGTAGAGCCACTGCAGCAGGCCCAGGCCGACGAGTCCGGCTCCGGCGCTGGCGATTCCGATCTTCCAGCCCGGCGGCCGCCAGCTCAGTTCCAGTTCGGCGTTCTCGGTGCCGGCCGGAATGTCCACGGCGACGAAGACTTTCGACACGGTGTGGAACGGGATGGTCTTGCCGTCGAGGGTGACCCGGTAGCCGGGCCAGCCCAGGCGGGCGAAGGTGACGCGACCGCCGGTCTCCGAGGACACGCGCACCCGGCTGGTGGTGTCGGTGTCCTCGATCGAGGTGGCGGTGACATCGTGGGCGTCGCCGACGCGGCCGTTGACCGTGGAGATCGGGCCGTTGTCGCGTTCGAGCACCCAGATGTACTTCTCGTGGCCGGGGACGTCCACGAAATGCCAGCCCTCGGGGGCGGGCTGGTCACCGGCGTCGGGGAGCATGGCCTTCTGCAGCACCACCCGGTCGATGAGCATGAGGTCGGCCAGGATTCGGCCGGTGGTCGGCTCGGGGCTGAACAGGCGATGGTATGCGTCCGGGCAGACGCTGGAATCCCACCGCATGCAGAGCATCTCGCCGAAGTAGAAGTGCCCGTTCGGGGTGTACCCGTTGACGTAGTCCTTTTCGAGGTCCTTGGCGTAGTTGCCCCACACCAGCGATCCGTAGGCCCCGTCGAGGCTCTTGTCGGCGGGCTGCAGCAGGCCGCGTTCGGCGAGCTGAATGGTGGTGCCGCCGGAGAACTTCGGGAACGCGGCCATGGCCTCGGTGCGATTCGCGGGCAGGTTCCACGACATCGGGGTGGGCTGCACCCACCACACCTGGAACCACGCGATCGGCACCATGGCCGCGATCACCAGCGCGGTGGCCCCGGACGCGCCGCGGGCGCGGCCCAGCCACACCACGCCGAATCCGAGCGCGATCACCACGGCGGCCGAGCCCAGATGCCACAGCACCCGGTGCGGGTCGGCGGAGAAGGTGCGCACCCACAGCGCCAGCACCAGCACCAGCGCCGCGATGATCCGGTTGTTGCGGTCCTTCAGCGTGGCGAAGCGGCCCAGCAGCACGCACACCAGCACCAGCAGCCCGAGCGCCAGCATGGGCAGCACGCGGGCGGGCCAGCGCAGCGGGCCGACGGTGCCGGGCCCGGCCGTCCACATCAGCGCCATCAAGGCGAACAGGGCGATGGCGACGAACTGCTTCCAGTGCTTCTGCGCCGCCTTCCAGTCCACGAAGGCCAGCGCCGGGATCAGGAACCAGGCGATGTAGGTCATGGGCAGCGGCTGCACATAACCCCACCACGAATTGAACGCCGGCATGGTGGTGGGCAGGCTCGCGTTCAGCGACTCCGACCACGGCACGGTCAGGAACTGGTCATTATTGATCTGCGAATTGCCGCGCCAGCTCACCTGCGCCGACAGCATCGACGGCAGGAAGGTCAGCAGGCCCGCCGCGCCCGCGCAGCCCGCGGCGGCGGCCAGGCGCAGCAGCGGCCCGAACGCGGCGCGCCACTGCGGCCAGGTGCGCGGTCCCCGGCACACCAGGAAACCGACGGCCACCGCGAGGAGCATGAGCACGGCCTCGACCGCGGGGAACACGTACTGCACCGAGATGGCCAGGTACAGGTAGACGAAGACCGGGATCGGACCGCCCTCGCCGCGCAGGTGGCGCTCCGAGGAGGCCCAGGCGTGGATCATCCACGCGGTGCCCGCCATGGCGGTGAACCAGCTGGCCTCGTCGAAGAACAGGAAGAAGCCGGTGAACGGCATGGCCACGCCGGCGACCGCGGCCCACTGCGGGCGCGCGCCGTACGCCAGGCAGACGCGGTACACGCCGAGCCCGGTGATGATCGCGTAGATCGCCTTCACGATGGTGGCGTACAGGGCCAGGTTCGGCACCGAGGGCGCGATCAGGTCGATCAGCAGCTGCGGCGGGTTGAACAGTCCCGCTTCCTCATTGGTGTAGTTGCCGGTCATCCACTGCTGGGGCTGCAGCAGCGGGAAGTGGCCGTCGCGGAAGGCGCGGCCGAAGAACACCCACAGTCCGGTGTACTGGGATTCGGTGTCGTCGGTGAAGAAGTGGCGGGGGTTGGCCAGCACCACGGCCAGGTAACCGAGGATCACGCCGAGGACGGTCACCCCGCCCCAGCGATACACCTCACGCCGGGTCGCGCGGCGCGCCGCGTCGCCGTCGTCCGGCCCGGATTCGGCGGCCCCGACCGCCTGGGAAACTGAGCTGTCCACCACGAGTTCCAGACCCTACAGGGCGGTGCTGTCGATGGCACTTACGCCGGTGCCCCGACAGCGCCTCGAGCGGGCGGGCGTCCATGCCGCTTACGCCGATCCGTCGCGTCCGGCGGGGATGGGGAATGATGGGCGGATGTCGACACTTCGCGCCGAATGCCGCGCCGAGCAGCGTGTTAGAGTTCACGACGGCTCGGGCTCCGGTTTCCGGTGTGGAGTTCCGGCGCACTCCGTCATCGAAAGTACATTCAGCTGATGCCGATTCCGTCCGCCCGCACCTACGCGAGCGACCCCAGCGTGACCTCCGGCGAGCGCCCGGCGCGGGTGCACGCGGTCTCCGTCGTGGTGCCCGTGTACCGCGGTGAGGACACCATCGCCTCGCTGGTCAGTGAACTGGACAAGCTCGGCGAGCCGGTGACCACGCCGCGCGGCGCGAGCTTCCGGGTCGAGGAGATCGTGCTGGTGCACGATCACGGCCCCGACCGCTCCGATGTGGTGCTGCGCGAGCTCGCCGATACCTACCCGCAGGTGCGGGTGGTGTGGCTGAGCCGTAACTACGGTCAGGACGCCGCCACCATCGCGGGCATGGCCGCCGCCCAGGGCGACTGGACGGTCACCATGGACGAGGACGGTCAGCACGATCCGGCGTTCATCGCCGACTTCCTCGACGCCGCCCTCACCGAGCGCGCCGATCTGGTCTACTCCAAGCCGGTCAACACCCGCCCGCACGGCTTCCTGCGCAACATCACCTCGCGCGGGGCGAAGCTGGTGCTGGCGACCCTGTTCGCCTTCCCCGACTCGACCCGCTTCGAGAGCTACCGGCTGATCCGCGGCGACATCGCGCGCCAGCTGGCCCGGGTGGCCTCCAACGGCGTGTACCTGGACGTGGCGCTCACCTGGGTGGTGGGCGAGGTGGCGCAGGTGCCGGTGCAGCTGCGCGCCGAGGGCCGCGACGAGTCCGGATACAACTACCGCCGCCTGTTCTCGCTGTTCTGGAAGATGGTGCTGTGCAGCGGCACTCGCGGCCTGCGCCTGGTCAGCATGCTGGGCGTGACGCTCGCGCTGGGCGGGCTCGGCATGGCGGGCTGGGTGGTCTACCACGCGCTCACCAACAGCGGCCGGGACCCGGAAGGCTGGGCGTCGCTGATGACGGTGCTGCTGCTGTGCTCGGGCGCGGTGCTGTTCTCGCTGGGCCTGATCGCCGAATACCTCGGGGTGGCACTGCATGTGCTGGTCGGTAAGCCCCTGTATCTGACGGTGGATTCGCCGACGCCGCGCCCGGAGCAGGGCGTGGGCGCCGGAATCCGCCACACCGCAACTCGTTTCGACGGTATCGAGGGGGATCCCCGCGCGTGAGCAGTGACCGCATCATCTTCAGCCGCCCGTTCCGCGCCGCGCGCGAGCTGCCGAATGTGGAAGCCGTGCTGACGTCGGATCACAGCCACGGCGACGGTCCGTTCACCGCCGCGGCGACCGCGAAGCTGCGCGACATCACCGGCGCGCCGCACGCGCTGCTGACCACCTCGTGCACGCACGCGCTCGAAATGGCCGGGCTGCTGCTGGAACTCGGGCCCGAGGACGAGGTGATCGTCCCGAGCTTCGCGTTCACCTCGACCGCCACCTCGATGGCGTTGCGCGGCGCCACCGTGGTGTTCGCCGACATCGATCTCGCGACCGGCAGCCTGGACCCGGAGTCGGTGGCGGCGGCGGTCACCCCGCGCACCAAGGCCGTGGTGGTCATCCACTACGGCGGTGTGGCCGCGGATATGGAAGGGCTGCAACGGCTGGCGGACGCGCACGGTTTCGCCATCATCGAGGACAACGCGCACGGTCTGGGCGGCTCCTACCGCGGCCGTCCGCTGGGCAGCATCGGCACGGTGGGCGCGCTGTCGTTCCACGACACCAAGAACGTGCACTGCGGTGAGGGCGGCGCGGTGCTGCTCACCGACGAGATCCTCATGGCGCGTGCGGAGATCATTCGTGAGAAGGGCACCGACCGGGCTCGGTTCCTGCGCGGCGCGGTGGACAAGTACTCGTGGCAGGACATCGGATCCTCGTATCTGCCCAGCGAATTGAACGCGGCGGTGCTGGACGCGCAGCTGGCGGAGTTCGACGCTATCCAGCGCAACCGGCACCGGGTGTGGGACCACTACGCGGCGACGCTGCCGGAGTGGGCCGCCCGCAACGACATTCGGTTGATGTCGGTGCCGTCGGACCGGGAGCACACGGCGCACCTGTACTACCTGCGGGTCCCGACCGAGGAGCGCCGGGACGCGCTCATCGCGCATCTGTCGGGTCTGGGCATCGTGGCCCCGTTCCACTACGTGCCCCTGGACTCCTCCCCCGCCGGTTTGAAGCTGGGCCGCACACCGAACCCGTGTGTGCGCAGCGCCGAGTTCTCCGCCACCCTGGTCCGGCTGCCGCTGTGGCCGGGCTTGACCGAGGCTCAGCTGACCCGGGTCGTCGAGGGCGTCACGAGCTTCGCCGTCTAGCCCTCGGGGCGAGCGGAACACATATCTGGTACCGCAAGTCACGGTCCTAACCTGGGCATATGACCAACTGTGAGCTGAAAATTTACTGAGAGAATTTTTCTCGAAATCACTCACCGGGGGTGTGGAGCAGATACCTTTCACATCCAGTCGGCGCGTCTGGCCGACCGGATTGAGAGGTAGACACACATGGGCAAGATGCGAGCTGGTTACGGTGTGGGCGCTTTCGGCGCCATGGCCGCCGTCGCGGTGCTGGCGGCACCCAACGCCAACGCGCTCATCAACAATGTGATCGTCGCGAGCCAGAACCCGGTGGTCGGGTGCTCGTACCTGGTCACCGCGAACACCACGATCGGCGGCAGCCTGTTCACCGTCACCTTCCTCGACAACGGCGTCGAGTTCGGCAAGTCCAGCGTCGTCCTGGCCGCGAACCAGGCCACCATCAACTGGACCCCGAAGACCGCGGGCAAGCACACGATCACCGCCAAGCAGGAGCTGATCAGCAGCCAGTCGACCGACGTCAACGTCTCCGAGCAGAGCATCGTGTCGAAGCTGCTCGGCACCGGCAGCGCCTCCTGCACCTCGCAGAGCAGCCTGAGCGCGCAGTAACCCGCCCCATCGGCTGAACGCCCCCGGAGGCTCCGCCCTCCGGGGGCGTTCACCGTTTCGGGGTCACCCCCGCAGGCGGGTGCGCACCTCGGCGGCCAGGCCGGCGGCGGAGTCGCGCGGGGCCTCGATCATGGGGTGATCGGAGTGGTGGTGGCACGACGGTAGGCGAGAACAGTGGGTCGGCGGGCGACCGGATCGCCGAACACTGCGACACCGCCCTAGTCGAGCGGGCGCTGACTCCGCTCACCCGTGAGGATCGTCGAATCTCGTTACGGTGCGCGGACTTTCAGGACGACGTCCAGCACGGTGACCACGAAGGGCCGGACACACGGAAAAGCGCCCCGGTACAGGAGCCGGGGCGCTTTCCGGACATCGGTCAGGCGAACAGGCGCGCCGCCAGTTCCGGAGTGAGCACCTCGTAGGCGTCGGCGGTGCGGTTGTACCACCAGGTCCGGTCGTCGGGCTCGGCCCGGCCCGCGGCCTGCACCGCGCGGGTGGAGGGGCGGAAGGTGGAGCTGCGGGGGATGTCGTCGACGACGTAGACGATGTCGGGGCGCTGTTCGGGAGCCAGGGCCCGGACCGCCTCGGTGACGTCCTTGGGGGCCAGGGTGAAGCCCTTGCGGACGCTCACCGCTGCCACGGCCAGCACCCGGTCGCGTGCCGGGATGGCGAAGGCCACCTCCATGTCGACCGCGGTGATGTCGTTGAGGACGTCCACGATCGGCTGGGTGTAGACCGGACCGCGCGGGGTGGGGATCACCGTGTCGCGGCGGTCCATCAGCCAGTAGTCGCCGTCGCTGTCGCGGCGGAAGAGGTTCTCGGTCGGCATCCAGGCGTCGCCAGGGGTGAACACCCCGCGCAGGCCGCCCGCGGACAGGTCGACGGCGTCGGTCACCGTGCCGATCAGCAGGCCCACCTCGTTGTCGGCGCAGCGCCGGGCGAAACCGCTGTCCTCGGTCAGGATCTCGTCGGTCAGCGGGTCGTAGGCGATGAGCTCCACCTTCGCGGTGCCCGGCACCGGCCGGCCCTTGGAACCGATCTTCGCCCCGGCCACGTTGGCCAGCACCACGTCGCCCTCGATGGAGGCGTAGAACTCGACCACCTTGGCGGGGGTGAAGCGCTCCTCGGTGCGCCGCCACAGGCCCGCGGGCATGCCCGAGCCGATGAACAGGCGGATCGGGTGCGGGTGCCCGGCGACGAAGGTGTCGGTGTCGAGGATGTCGCGCAGCATGGTCCAGGTGTAGGTGACCACGGTGACCCCGTAGTGGTGCACCTCCTCCGCGAACCGGGCGGGCTCGAGCGAACGGGCCAGCGCGATGCGGCTGCCGCCGGCGACCGCGCCGCCCAGACTCACCAGCAATCCGGACGAATGGTGCAGCGGCGCAAGGCAGTACACGGTGTCGTGCCGGCCCAGGTCGGCGGCCGAGGCGGTGCCGAAGGCCGACAGCGCCCAGCGGTGGTTGGTCACGTACTTGACGTCGAACTTGTCGCCGGTGCCGGTGACCAGGATGAAGGCCAGCTCCCGGGCCAGGCCCGGATTCGGGCGGTACCAGGCGGGCAGCTCCACCGTGTCGGGGTCGATCTGTTCCATGTCGACCACGTCGGCGCCGAGCGGGACATCCAGGTCGCGGGTGTCGCCGCCGCCCAGCACCAGCACCCGGTGCCCGGTGGCCGCGGCGCTGGCCAGGTTCTCCGGGTCGGCGATGAGCAGCTTGGTTCCGGTCAGCTCGGCGATCTTGGACAGTTCACTGCCCGGCGCGAGCAGCACCGCCACCGCGCCCAGGCGCGAGAGGGCGGCAATGGCGGCCAGGGCGCTGGGCCGGGTCTCCATGACCACGCCGACCCGGGTCGCGGGGCGCACGCCGACCGAGATCAGTCCGCGCACCACATTGTCGATGCGCTGGTTGACCGCCTCCTGGGTGTGCACGCGGTCGTCGAACAGGAACAGGTCCCGGCCGGGCGCGCGGCGGGCCTGCTCGGCGAGCAGGCGGCCCAGCGAGATCCGGGTGTGCGGCTGGATCATGCCCAGCCGGGTCAGCCGGGGCAGCGCGCGGGCGGCCTCGCTGGTGAGCTCGATGGTGCCGCGCAGGGTCTGCCCGGCCACGCCCTCGATGGTCTTGCCGACGCTGGTCCCGGCCTCGGCCAGGGTGCCCAGGGCGTGCACCACCCGGGTCAGCCCGGTGCGCGGGCCGCCGCGGACCACCTCGGTGCTCATCCGCTCGACCTGCTCGGGCAGGTCGCCGCGCCCGCTGACGTGGTTGACCCAGTCGCGGACCACGGGCCAGGTCTGCTTGGTGGCGGTGGATCCCGACACCAGTCCGAAATGCCCTGCCACGATGCTGGTCTCGTACACCTCGGCGTTCGGGGCGGCGCGCACGATGCCGCGCACGGCGGCGGGCTGGCCGATGTCGTCGACCTCGCCGACGAAGGCCAGGATCGGGCACTTGATCTCGGCCAGCGAGATGAGCTGGTCGCGGATCACGAAGCCGCCCAGCATCATTCGATTGTGCTTGACGAACTGCTGCAGCAGGTCGGTGAGCGCCGGGCCCGGGTAGCCGAGCCAGCCGTCGACTTCGAGGAAGCGGCGTTGACGCTCCTTGGGCAGCAGCGCCTCGCGGTTGTGCAGCTGGCGCAGGAAGTCCAGCCGGGAACGCACCGTCTTGACCGGGTCCAGGGCCTGGAAGCCCAGGCGCACCATGGAATCGGTGATGGGCAGCCGGTTCAGCACGTGGTCGGTGAGGAAGTCCGCGGCGTCGGCGGCCAGGCCGTGCGGCAGGCCGAACGGCATTCCGGCCACGGCGTCGACCGGGCTGCCGAAGGTCACGATGGACTCGATGCCCTTGCCGTAGCGGTAGGCCGCGGTCTGATACGCGAACATGCCGCCCTGCGAGTAGCCCATGAGATGGACGGCGCGCCCGGTGATCTCCGTGACGGTGTCGATCGCGCTCGAGACCGCCAGCACGTGGTCGGCGAGGTCGCGATCCCAGCCGCCCTCCTCGGTGGCGGGCGAGCCGAAATCGACCACCCAGCAATCGATTCCGCCCTGGTGCAGAATGCCGACCGCCCCATCGGCGGCATTCACGTCCCAGATCTCGGCGGTCACCATGATGGGCGGCACCAGCACCACCACGGGGCGCTCGGCCCCGGCGTCATCGGGGAAGTAGTGCCGCAGGCGGTACATCCGCTTCCGCTCCACCACTTCGTACGGTGACGATTCGATCTCGTGAACCAGCCCCCCGAACCGGATCACCTCCAGCCCGTTCTGCGCGGTCGCGACCAGTCGCTCGATCGGACCCACGACGGACCTCGTATTGAATTTCACGGCTTCTCTCCCAGACATTTCCTGGCCTTGACCAGCGTCACCCGCCCCGACGCGTCCCGATGAGCTTGCCATACCCCCAGCCTACTGCGCTGGCGCTGTGACCAGCACCATGCGAGCTATTCGTGGCTAACCAAACCGGGCGTTCGGGGTTTACGGGATACAGCAACATTCCAGGCATCATGTTTTGCCTTTTCGGTCCGCCGCACCGGACGGAGCTCTACCATCGATATCGCTGGAACGCAGTGTCGCGCTTGTCAATTCACTCACTTGTCTAATTTCCGCAGGCCCCGTCCGGGCCTGCTGCTCTGCCGTGGACTCCACCGCCCTCTGACCGCGGTGGCCCTTCTAGGTGAGGACCGCAGCATGACCATCGAATTGCCCATCGAGCTCACTAATGGCCAACGCAAGTCCCTCAGCACCGCCGCGGCCAGCCAGCTGGCCCACACCACCAAATCCGAACCGCAGATGCAGGGCATCAGCTCCCGCTGGCTGACCCGCTCCCTGCCGTGGACCCAGGTGAAGGGTGGCGTCTACCGGGTCAACCGCCGCCTCACCCACACCGTCGGCAACGGCGAGGTGGAGTACATCATCAACGGCCCGCACGCCCGGGTCATCCCGCTCGAGCTGCAGGAGCTGCCACAGCTGCGCGGATTCGACGACGAGGAGGTGCTGGCCGCCGTGGCCGGGCGCTTCGAGCAGCGGGATCTGCCCGCCGGCACCGTGGTCGCCGAATTCGGCAACCCCATGGACCAGGTGCTGCTCATCGTGCACGGCAAGCTGTCCAAGATCGGCGCCGGCGAATACGGCGAGACCACCAAGCTCGGCATGCTCGGCGGCGGCGACTTCTTCGGCGACGAGACCCTCACCAGCGGCGACGGCATCTGGCCGGTCACCATCAAGACGGTCACCCCGACCACCATGCTGGTGCTGGCCCGCTCCACCGTGGAGCAGCTCACCGAGAACATTCCGGCACTGGCGGAACATCTTTCCGCCGTGGCCACCGCGCCCGCGCTGCCGCAGAACAAGTACGGCGAGGCCGAGATCCTCATCTCCTCCGGCCATTCCGGCGAGCCGATGCTCGAGGGCACCTACGTCGACTACGACGACCAGCCCCGCCAGTACGAGCTGAGCCTGGGCCAGTCGGTGCTGCGCGTGCACACCCGCGTCGCCGACCTGTTCAACGATCCGATGGATCAGATCGAACAGCAGTTGCGCCTGACCATCGAGGCCCTCTACGAGCGCCGCGAATACGACCTGGTCAACAATCCGGACTTCGGTCTGCTCAACAACTGTGACCTCAAGCAGCGCATCTACACCGAATCCGGTGCGCCCACCCCGGACGACATGGACGACCTGCTGTCCATGCGCCGCAGCACCAAGCTGTTCCTGGCCCACCCCAAGGCGATTGCCGCGTTCGGCCGCGAATGTTCCAAGCGCGGACTGTATCCGGACCCGGTGGAGGTCGACGGCCATCGCGTGCCGGCCTGGCGCGGGGTGCCGATCTTCCCGTGCGGCAAGATCCCGGTCTCCGACACCCAGACCACGTCCATCCTCGCCATGCGGACCGGTGAGAAGGATCAGGGCGTGATCGGCTTGCACCAGACCGGAATTCCGGACGAGTACGAGCCCAGCCTGAACGTGCGATTCAAGGGCATCGACGATCAGTCGATCATCTCCTACCTGGTCAGCTGCTACTACTCGGCCGCCGTCCTGGTCCCCGACGCGCTCGGCATTCTCGACAACGTGCTGGTCGCCCGTCAGTCCGACTGAGCGAGGTGTCCACCCATGTCGGTGCTCTCCCGCGCCGCGGCCCCGCCCGCCACCCATGAGGTGGCGGTGGCCGTCGCCGCTCTGCTGACCAATCTCGACACCACCGCACCCGAGACCCTGGTCGCCGCCGCCGAAGCCGCGGCGGCCCAGGGTGATCGATCCCTCGGCCGCGCCGATCCCGGCCTCGGCGCGCCCGAGGAGCTCTCCCCCCGACGGCTGCTCGGCCCCTCGGGCCTCGGGGCCCCGAGTCTCCGCGTGAACCTACCCACCCCCCGGGTGATCACGGAGCTCGCGGGACAGGCATCGCGTCCGCCGTCGCCTGCCGGCGGCGCGGTGCCGACGCCGCGTCCGCCGATCTCCCCGGCCCGGTCGCGGGGTCCCATCCCCCGGCCCCTGGGTTCCGGGCGGATTCCCGCGCCCCCGGCCACTCCGCCCGCCGCACCGGTCATCCCGGTCTCCGGTGCGGTTCCGAGTTCTGTTGACCCCCGCCAGTTCTCGCACGGACCGACCGGCATCGGGACGGCCTCCACCCATCGGGGCCGACCGCGCGGGTCGATGATTCCCACGCTCTACTGTCCGCCGCCGGTGCGGGACAACCCCGCGCTCGCGGAGGCGGTGAACGTCGGAATCATCGCGTGGGCCGAGGAGATCGGACTCTACGAGGGCCGGCTCGACGATCTCCGCAAAGCCGACTTCGGCCGGTTGATCATGCTCGCGCATCCGGACTGCGACGATGCGGACCGACTGCTGGCGGTCGCCAAATGCGCGGTCTCGGAGTGGTCGGTCGACGACTACTACTGCGAGGAGGACGCCGGCGACATCGCGCCGGACGGCACCAAGTCCAGCGCGGAGGCCGAGCTGGGGCCCCGGCTCGAATTGGCCGCCGCCGCCATGGATCCGGTGCACCTGCCACCCCGCTACCAGGTCAAGGTGGAGGCGGCGATGCGCGCCGATCCCATCCTGCGCGCTTTCCGCACCTCCTTCGAGCACCTGTCGCGGTTCGCCACCCCGGCCCAGGTGGCCCGGTTGCGCACCGAGATCGCGGGCTGGTTCATCGCGCTCGGCGCCGAGGCGGGCTGGCGGGCGGCCGGGCGGACGCCGCCGGTGTGGGAATACCTGCTGAACCGGCAACCGCACAGCTTCCTGCCCTGTATGGCCCCGCTGGACGCGGTCGGCGGGTACGAGTTACCGGCCGCGGAGTACGCCGATCCGCGGGTGCGGCGGGTGGTCACCACCGCCGCACTGGCCAGCCAGATGGTCAACGATCTCTACTCGATGGCTCGCGAGGATCTCTCGGGCGGACGGGAATTCAACCTCCCGACCGTACTGGCCGCCGAGGAGAACTGTTCCCGCCGCGAGGCCGTGCAGCGCACCGCCGAGGTCCACGACGAACTGGTGCACCGCTTCGAGGCCGAGGCGGGCGCGCTCGCCGCCACCGGGTCCCCCGAACTGCGCCGCTTCCTGACCGGGTTGTGGTCCTGGATGGGCGGCAACCGCGCCTGGCACGCGGACAGTCGCCGCTACAACGACAATCCCTGAGCCGCTTCGCATTCCACGCGATCCGGTGTTCCCGTCCCGCACTCCGGTGTGTCCGTTCGCGCAGTACTTCCAGTGTCATATCACCCATTCGAGAGGATGACCTGCCATGACCGCGCTCCACCCCCAGACCGACGCCGTGCTGAAGACCGAGTATCAGAAATCGGTCGCGTCGTACTGGAACAACAACCCCAACGACGACCGGGTCAACACCAAACTCGGCGAGGTGGACGGGCTCTATCACCACCACTACGGCATCGGCGAACCCGATCTGTCGGTCCTCGAGGGTCCGGAGGAGACCCGTCAGGAACGCCTGGTCACGGAGCTGCACCGGCTCGAGACGGCCCAGGCCGACCTACTGCTCGACCAGCTCGGCGACGTCCGCCCCGGCGACGCGCTGATGGACGGCGGATCCGGCCGCGGCGGCACCAGCTTCATGGCCAACCAGCGTTTCGGCTGCCGGATGGACGGCGTCACCATCTCCGAGTACCAGGTGGGCTTCGCCAACGACCAGGCCCGCGAGCGCGGCGTCTCGGACAAGGTCCGGTTCCACTTCAAGAACATGCTCGACACCGGGTTCGAGTCCGGCTCCAAGCGCGGCATCTGGACCAACGAGACCACCATGTACGTGGACCTGTTCGAGTTGTTCGCCGAGTTCTCCCGGCTGCTCGAGCCGGGCGGGCGCTACGTCTGCATCACCGGCTGCTCCAATGACGTGTTCGGCGCCCGGTCCTCCTCGGTGAGCTGGATCGACGCCCACTACGGCTGCAACATCCACCCGCGCAGCCAGTACTTCAAGGCGCTGGCGGCCAACAACCTGGTCCCGGTCGCGGTCAGGGACCTCACCCCGGACACCATCCCGTACTGGGAGCTGCGCACCCACTCCGAGCTCGCGACCGGAGTCGAGAAACCCTTCCTGACCTCGTACAAGGAGGGCAGCTTCCAGTACCTGATGATCGTCGCCGATAAGGTGGGCAGGTGACCGGCACCCTTGACGCATCCGGCACCACCCCGGTGGCCGACCGTGAGACCCTGCTCGTCGAACTCGTCGACGAGCAGGGCGACGCGCGCGGATCACTGTCGGTGGCGGCGGCGCACACCGCGCCCGGACAGCTGCACCGAGCGTTCTCGGTGCTGCTGTTCGACGCCGGTGGGCGGGTGCTGTTGCAGCAGCGGGCCGCGGTGAAGACCCGCTTCCCGCTGCTGTGGACCAATACCTGCTGCGGGCATCCAGAACCCGGGCAGCCGGTGCTGGAGGCGGCGGCCAAGCGCCTGCACGAGGAGCTCGGCGTCACAGCGGAACTGTCCGAGGTGGGCGCGTTCACCTACCAGGCCACCGACCCGAACACCGGCCGCGTCGAGTTCGAGTACGACCACGTGGTGATCGGGCGGCTGGACGAGGCCGTCCCGCACCCGAATCCGGACGAGGTGGCCGATACCGCGTGGATCCGGCCGGACACCCTGGCCGAGGATGTGGCGAACGAGCCCGCCCGCTACACCCCCTGGCTGAGCGGAGTACTGAAGGTCATCGCCGCACGCGGCTGAAGGCCGGGCGCCGACCGACGTCGCCGCCCGGCGGCATCCCCGCCGCCGGGCCGCACCACCACGGTGCGATGGGACCCGAGCGGCGCCCGGTCCGATGGATGTCAGGCCAGGGCGGGCTCGCGCTCCCCGTCGAGCAGCCAGTCATTGGGCGCGAAGAGCTCGAAATGCACTCGGTCGGAAGGGATTCCGATGGATTCGAGCTGGGCGCGGACGTGTTGCAGGAAGCCGGTGCCGCCACACAGGTAGTAGTCCGCGTCCTCGGGGAGATCGATCCCGGTCACATCGAGCAAGCCGTGGCCGTCGGCTTCGTACCAGGCGCGGAGATGGACGTCCGCCAGCCGGGTGGCCAGATCGGCGATCGTCTCGCGCAGCGGGTGCGCGGTGGTGGAGCGGTCGGCGTGCAGGATGACGGTTCGGCGGGTAGGAGCTTCGGCCGCCAGGTATTCCAGGATTCCGACCATCGGAGTCACGCCGATGCCCGCGGAGATCAGCACGACCGGTGTGGTGGCCTCGGTGTCGATCGTGAGATCGCCGAAGGGCAGCGTGATCTCGAGGGCATCGCCCACCACGACGGTGTCGTGCAGCCAGGTCGAGACCTCACCGGCGGGCGTGCCCGCCTCGGCGAGCACCTTGCGCACCGTGAACGCGAGCCGGCCGTCGCCCCCGCGGTTGACCAGGCTGTACTGGCGCAGCTGACGCGCACCGTCGGGCAGCCGCGCGCCGACCGAGATGTACTGTCCCGGCGCGAATCCGGGCAGCGGGGCCGCCGGGTCGGAGGACTCGACCACGAAGGTGGCCACACCCGAGGGGTCGTCGATGCGCCGCACCACGCGGGTAGCGCGGAACACGTCGCCGGGCTCGACCCCGGCCGCATCGTAGAGCTCGCGTTCGAAATCGATGAGGGTCCGCGCCATCAGCCAGTACACGCGATCCCAGGCCGCGGCGATCTCCGCGGTCACCACGTCCGCGCCCAGCACTTCGACGATGGCGGCGAACAGGTGCTCGTGCACGATGCGGTACTCGGGTTCGGTGACGCCGAGCGAAGCGTGCTTGTGGCCGATGCGGGCCAGCAGTTCCCGCGGATGGGGCAGATTCGGGTCCACGAGGTGGGTGGCGAAGGTGGCGATGGAGGCGGCGAGCGCCTTCTGCTGCGCTCCGTCGTGCTGATTGCCGCGATTGAAGCGGTCGCGCAGCAGTTCTGGATGGGCGGCGAACATCTTGGTGTAGAACAGCGCGGTGATCCGGTCGATGTGCGCGGCCACCAGCGGCAGGGTCGCGCGAATCACCTCGGCATGCTCGGGTTCCAGGTCGACGGCGTTGTGCAGTGTGGAATCCGGCGCGAGCCTCATGAGGTCTCCTAGGTATCGATGAGTGCGACTGCCGGGAATACCGGCATATGCAGCAACTCCACGGTGCGCTGATCCACCAGATCGGACAGCAGGTACCGATCGAGCTCGGCATAGAATGCGTTCTGCGCGGCCCGGAGGACACCCCGCAATCGGCAGGCATTCGCGAGCGGGCACGGATTGTCGCCGACGCAGTCGATGACTTCGTCGTCGCCTTCGAGGTGACGGACAATGGTGCCGATAGTGGTGGTTCGGCCGGCCTCGGTCAGGAAGATCCCGCCGGTGCGCCCCCGCTGCGACTCGACGTAACCGAGTTCAGCGAGTTTGGAGACGGCCTTGGCGACGTAGTTCTCGGAGGCGTTCACCTGTCGCGCAATGAGTTTGACGGTGACGCGTTCCTCGGCCCCACTACTGACCGCCAGCCGCATGAGCGACCGTAGGCCGAGATCGGTGAACCGGGAGAGCTGCATGAGATCCACCGTAGCTAATTCCGATTCCGAAAAGCAGATTATCTTGGTGTGCGCTTTAATACGCGAATCCGTGCGGATTATGTAACCTACACCACACCAAACCCGCACCCTTTATAACTGATACAGCAAATCCCTGGCAGCGACCGGCACCGCTGCCAGGGATTTCGGTGAGGGAGAAGCGTTTCCCTCAGGCCGCGGCCATCAGCTTCGTGCGCGTGGCCAGCCCGTAGTAGATGACCAGCGCCAACCCGCAGCCGATGAACCAGCTGTACTGGGCCGCGGTGTGCATGCCGTACACGTTCTTGGCCAGCACCGGGAACACCGCCGCGATGGCGCCGATCACAGTGGCGATCACCGCGACAGGGTTGAATCCCTTGCGGTACCAGTACTTCCCGGTCTCGGCCATGGTGAACAGCTCGTCGACCACGATGGTCTTCTTGCGCACCAGGTAGTAGTCGGCGATGAGCACGCCGAACAGCGGTCCGATGAACGCGCCCAGCACCTCCAGGGTGTAGTGGATGACGTCCGGGTTGTTGTACAGGTTCCAGGGGGTGATCAGCACCGACCCGACCGCCGCGATCATGCCGCCCATCCGCCAGGAGATCTTCTGCGGGCTCACGTGTGAGAAGTCGAAGGCGGGCGAGATGAAGTTCGCGACGATATTGATGCCGACCGTGGCGATGGTGAAGGTGAGCGCGCCCAGCACGATCGCGAAGGTGGAGTCGATGCGCGAGACGGTCTCGACCGGATCGGTGATGAGCTCGCCGTACACCGGGATGGTCAGCGAGGCGGTGATCACCACGAGCAGCGAGAAGGCCAGGAAGTTGACCGGCAGCCCGAGCAGGTTGCCGCGTTTCACCGCCGCCATGGACTTGCTGTAGCGGGAGAAGTCGCCGAAGTTCAGCATGGGCCCGCAGAAGTAGGACACCACCAGCGCGATCGCGCCCAGCAGCACCGGCAGGGCGTCCCAGCCGTGGTACTTCACCGCGCCCAGCTGCAGGTCGATCGCGCCCCAGCCGGCCTTGTAGATCAGATAGCCGCACAGGAAGAACATGACGACATACACGGCGGGACCGCAGAAGTCGATGAACTTGCGGATGGACTCCATGCCCTGCCAGAACACCGCGGCCTGCACGATCCACAGCACCAGGTAGGCGCCCCAGCCGAGCAGCGACAGGCCGAGGAAGCCGTAGTCGCCGGACTTCGCGTAGGGGGCCAGGCTCGGGAAGAGCTTGACCGCCACCACGATCAGCGCGGCCGAGGCCAGGTAGGTCTGAATCCCGTACCAGGCCACCGCGATCAGGCCGCGAATGATGGCCGGGATATTGGCGCCCTTCACGCCGAAGGCGCTGCGGCACACGACCGGGTACGGGACGCCCGCGCGCTGGCTGGGCGCGGCCACCAGGTTGCACAGGAAATATACGATCGTGATGCCGATGAGCAGGGCGACCAGCACCTGCCAACCCGCCAGGCCGAGCGCGAAAAGGCTGCCGGCGGTGACGTATCCGCCGACGCTGTGCACATCCGACATCCAGAAGGCGAAGATGTGGTACGAGCCCCAGGTCTGTTTCTTCAGGGGGGCGAGATCGTCATTGGTGAGCCTGAGGTCGTAGTCTGGAGCGGGCGGCGGCGCCGCTGATTCCGCACCCGCCGATGCGGGAGTGACGATGTCGGTCATGGGGTTGCATCCGATCCGAAAGCCGATGAGTGTGCTCAAGGTAGGAACGAGCCGTTCCCCATGGATTGCTTTTCGGTTTCCGGGTCATTGCGTGATCCGTATATCTTTTCCGACCAGCCCGTTCACACGTGCTTCACATTTCTCGGGCACAAGGTGCGGAATTCGCGATTATCCACCGCGTCGCGCCACCCCGCGGGTGAGGTGAATTCCTGGCAACATAGCGCGCATGGAGCTCATGGCGCGGATCGAGGCGGCGGCGACCCTGCTCGAACCGGTGATCCGCCGGACGCCCGTGGTCGGTTCGCGGGTGCTGGCGGAGCTGGTCGGGCACCCGGTGTGGCTGAAGTGCGAGAACCTGCAGCGCACCGGCTCGTTCAAGCCGCGCGGCGCCTACAACCGGATCGCGAATCTGTCGCCCGCCGAGCGGGAGCGCGGTGTGGTGGCGGCCAGCGCGGGCAATCACGCGCAGGGGGTGGCCTGGGCGGCGACCTCGCTGGGCCTCGACTCCACGGTGTTCATGCCGGTCGGCGCGGCCCTGCCGAAGCTGGTGGCCACCCGGGCGTACGGCGCGACCGTGTACCAAGTGGGCGACACCGTCGACCAATGCCTGTTCGCGGCAAAGGAATTCGCCGATCGCACCGGGGCGACGCTGGTCCATCCGTTCGATCATCTCGATATCGTGGCCGGGCAGGCGACGGTGGGGCTCGAAATCCTCGAGCAGCTCCCGGATGTCGGCACCGTGCTGGTTCCCACCGGTGGCGGCGGCCTGCTCGCGGGTGTCGCGGCGGCCCTGCAACGACTGCGCCCGCAGGTCCGGGTGATCGGGGTTCAGGCCGCCGAGGCCGCCGCCTGGCCGGCGTCCCTGGCCGCGGGGAAACCGATTGCCCTGGAACAGATGTCCACCATGGCCGACGGCATCGCGGTGGGCCTGCCCGGCGAGGTCCCCTTCGAACACGTCCTCGACTCCGCGCCCACCATCGTCACCGTCGACGAGGACGCCCTGTCCCGGGCCCTGCTGCTGTGCATGGAACGAGCGAAGCTGATCGTCGAGCCCGCGGGCGCGGCCGGTGTCGCCGCCCTGATGGCCTGCAGCGCAGAGGAACTCGCCCTCGACGGCCCGGTCTGCGCCATCCTCTCCGGCGGCAATATCGACCCCCTGCTGCTGACCCGTGTCATCGGCCACGGCCTCAGCGCCGCTGGCCGCTACCTGGCCGCCCGCATCACCATCTCCGACCGCCCCGGCAGCCTGTCCCGTCTCCTGTCCGAGCTGAGCCGCACCGGCGCGAGCGTCCTCGACGTCGCCCACTCTCGCACCGGCGCCTGGCTCGGCATCGACGAGGTCGAGGTCCTCCTCACCCTGGAAACCCGCGGCCCCGCCCACCGCGACGAGGTCCTCACCACCCTCGCCGACGCGGGCTACGAGGTCCGCGTCCAGGACTGAAGTAGCCGCCGAACCTCAGTGCGCCCCACCGAGTTCCAATGCCAGCACCCCCGCGATGACCAACACGATCCCCCCGATCTGCACCGCCGTGATCCGCTCATCCAAGAACAGCGCACCGATGGTCGCCACCGCCACCACCCCCACCGCCGACCAGATCCCATACGCCACCCCGATGGCCATCCCCCGCTTCAACGCCTGCGACAGAAAGTAGAACGCAGCCCCGTACCCGATCACCACGATGACCGAAGGCACCACCTTGCTGAACCCCTCGGAGATCTTCAGCGACACCGTCGCCGTCACCTCACACACGATCGCCAACGCCAGCAACAACAAGGTCATAGCCGAAGGATAGCTGCCCGAATAGCGCCCGGAGCACCGTCGCGGATCGCCACGGCGTTGATGGTCGGAGGCTCGAATCATATAGTGCTGCGGTCGGACTGCCCGACTGAACTGCACGAAATGGGGTGGGGGATGACTACCGATCGACCGGTGGCCGACCAATCCGGGAACGCGTCGACGGATCCGGCACGGGGGACGGCGACCGATTCAGCACCGGAGACCGTCGCCATGGTGACCGACCGCGGGCGCCGGTGGCCGTGGATCACCCTGCTGGTCGTAGTCGCGCTCGTGGTCGCCGCTGTTACGGCCTGGCTGGTGACGAGGCCACAGGCGAAGTCCCCCGAAGCGGCGGCGCGCGACGACCTGAAGTCCGCGCAGCTGGCCCTGATCAACGCGCCCGGCATGCACTACACCGGTCAGCTCTCCGGGAAGGACGGCAAGAGTGCGGGACTGGATCTGCGGGTCACCAATGGCGGTGTCACGTCAGGAACCATCGACTACGGCTCGGGTAAGACGCTGACCTACCTGTCGGTCGGTGGGAAGACCTTCACGCGCGGCGGGAAGGACGCCTGGATTGCGCACGGACTTACCGCGGAGGCCGCCGAACAGGTTGGGAACGAAGTGCTGCTGCGGCCGGCCACCGTCCTGGACGTGGACGTGGCCGCGAAGCTGAAGCCCGAGTCGCTGGGCCGGCGGCTGGGACCCGGACCGGGACAGTCGGATCCGGTGATCCTCGGCGCGGCCGCACTCATCGACGGCCACTCCGTCGACGGGGTCACCAGCGGATCGGTCACCACCTACCTGGTTTCCGGGCGCGCGCGGCGCATCACCGATCCGAATCTCGATCTGACGCCCACTCCGATGACCGCCGACGAGGTCGCCCAGTTCTACCGGGAGCTGCGTCCCGAGGTGACCGCGCTGGACAATGCCGGCGACACCGAAGCCAGTGTCACCGCCGAGTTCGCACCGGGCAGCGATCGCTGCGTCCTGTTCTGCTTCGAGAGCATAACCGTGACCAGCACCCCGACTCCCTTTGCGACGGTGAACATCCCTGGTGTCACACCACCCGGGGACGACATCGTCGTGGCCTACGACATGGCCATCACCATCAACGGTGTGGTGGCCCCGCACCCGGAATGCGGCGGTGTGCTGCAAATGCCCGGGCGCGGAACCGCCACCCTGCAGTGCCGATTCGACCTGGGCCCGGGACAACACGCGCATACCGATCTGACCTTGCGCCCGGTGCTGGGTCGCACCCGCGCCGACGCCCTGGTCGCCGCGTTGGACACCGCCGCGAAGCAGAGCGGGGACCGTGCGAAATGCACGTTCACCTCGTTGTCGGAGGCGGCGACCCCGCGCTGCTGACCCGTCAGAGGTGTACCAACGCGGTCATCGGGGCCACTCCCAGCGTCGTGAGCACGGCGATACCGTCGGCCGCCTCTGCGCCACCGGCCAGAATCCTGGTTCGCGCCGCCTGATACCGGCAGCCCGTGGCGTCGAAAGTGGCCGCGGTGGACAGCAATCGGTCCCGATCCTTGGTCAGCAGCGCCTCGGCCCGGTCGATGATGGCCGCGGCGACCGGGTTTCCGGCGGCGGTGAGGCGCGCCTGATCGAAGTCCTCTGACGCATCGCCATTTCCGGCCAGTACCGCGGCCTCGGCGTGCAGGGCGAGGTACCAGGGGAGCCAGGCGCCCGGGACGCGGGTGGTCGCCTCGGCCGGAGTGAGTTCGGTGCGTTCGAGGGCGTCTTCGGGCTGGCCGTGGTGGAGCATCAGGAGGGCGTCGAAGACGGCCTGGTAGCCGTCGGCGTCGGCGGCCGGGGTGCCGAGTTGCTGGAGGACGCCGGTCCATTCGCGTTCGGCGTCGAAGTCGTCGCGGAGGCCGTGGATCATTCGGACGCCGGCGACGGCGGCGCCGAGGGCGGAGCGGGCGGGGCGGTCCTCGCGGTGCCAGGCCTCGAGGAAGCGGGCGCCGTGGGTGAGGACGTCGTCGACATTGCCGGCCAGGGCGTCGGCGACCAGGAGACGGCTGGTGGCGGTGTGGCCGACCTCGGCGAGCATGGGGTGCTCGGCCAGTTGCCGTCCCCAGCGGCGTGCACCGGCGAGATCGCCTGCGCCGAGGCCGAATTCGGCGGCCTGGCCGAGCGCGTCCATCAGCTCGTGGGTGCCCACCGGGTTGTCGGGAGTGGTGGACAGCAGCCGGACTCGCTTGCGGGCAGTGGCGGCGGCGGCCCGGACGTCCCCGGCGGCGCTCTGGGCGGCGGCGAGAGCGTCCAGTGCGGCGGATTCGGCGAACAGGTCGCGGGTGGCGTGGGCCAGTTCGACGGCCTGCTCGACCTGCGACATCGCTTCGGCGGCAGTCACTTCGGCGGTGCCCTGCGGCGCGTTGAACGGATTGGCGAAGACTGTCGCCTCAGCCGAGGCGATGGCGGACCGGGCCGCCGCCACCCGGGCATCATCCCCGCCCGCAGCGGTGTCGGCCAGCTGCCGGGCCTCGGTGATGAGCGCCGCCGCGTCCTGCCGGGAGGGGAGCTGCACGAACTTGCCCCAGAAGCGGTAGGCATCCGAGGCCGCGGTGGCCAGGTCGATGGCCGCGGCGGCGGGATCACCGGCGCGCTGGGCGAATTCGGCGGCGGAACGGTGCAGGCGGTACATGTCGTCGCCGTTGCCGCCGCAGCCCGCCGCGGCGGCCGACTGGCGGAGCAGGTCGGCGGCGACGGCGGGATCATCGCAGAGGTAGGCGGCTTGTTCGTGGCGCCATTGGGATTCGCCGGTGTGGTGGCGGGCGAACAGCAGGTGGGCGAAGCCTCGGGCCAGTTCGAACGCGTCGGCCCGCTGATCCGGGCGTTCGAAGGCCCAGCCGAGGGCGGCGCGGAAATCGTCCGCGGCGATATCGAATCGGGGCCGCCAGCCGTCGCGGACGAAACCGAGCTCGGTGGCCTCCGACGCGCACCAGCGCAGGTGGGCGGCGCGGGCGGCGTCGATCTCACCGGCGGCGTCGAGCTGTTCGAGGCCGTACTGGCGGATGGTCTCCAGGGCGCGGAACCGGGTGCCGGTCGGGGTGTCGGTGACGACGAGCAGGCTCTGCTCGGCCAGCCGCGCCAAACCGGCAGCGACCGTGCCCTTGTCGACGTCCGCGGCCGCGGCGGCCGCCTCGACGGGGAAGGCGGCCATGAACACCGAGATCCGGCGCAGCAGGGTGCGATCCTCGGGTTCGAGCAGGGCGTGGCTCCAGTCGAGGGCGGCGCGGACCGAGCGGTGCCGGTCGTCGGCGCGGGCGCCGCCCGACAGCATGCGCAGCTGGTCGTCCAAACCGGCGGTGAGGCCGTCCAATCCGAGGGAGGTCCAGCGGGCGGCGGCCAGTTCGATGGCCAGGGCCACGCCGTCGAGGCGCCCGCAGAACGCGGCGACCTGGTCGCGCAGCGCGTGGTTGGGCGGCCAGCCGCCAGCGGCCGCGCGGTCCATGAACAGGGCGACGGCGTCCGAATCACCGTCTCCGGCAAGCGACATGGGCGGCACGGTGTAGGCGTGTTCGAACGGCACCAGCAGGCGGGCGCGGCTGGTGGCGAGCACGCGCATGCCGGGGCAGGTGGCCAGCAGCTCTTCGATGAAGGGGGCCACGCCGTCGCGGACGTGTTCGCAATTGTCCAGGACCAGTAGGGCATTGCGGTCGGCGAGCGCGGCCAGCACGGCGCGGTCGAAGGGGCGGCCGGGCTGTTCGCCGATGCCGAGGGCCATGGCGACGGTGCCGGCGACCACGCAGGTGTCGGGGCTGGCGAGCGGGACCAGGTCGACGAACCACACGCCGTCGGCGAAATCGGCGGCCACCTCGGCGGCGACGGCGAGAACCAACCGGGTCTTGCCGACGCCACCCGGTCCGACCGCGGTCACCTGACGTTGTGTCCGAAGCAGTTCGGCGAGTTCGGCGCGTTCGCGGGTGCGGCCGATGAACGAGGTCAACGGTTTCGGCAGCACGGGCGCGGTCTGCGGGCTCGCGGTGCGAGTGGCGGCCGCGTGCTGGGCCAGGGCCCGGCGGTCGGGCACGTCGAGTTTGCGCAGCAGCGAGGAGACGTGGCTCTCCACCGTGCGCACCGAGATGAACAGTCGCGCACCGATCTCGGCATTGCTGAGGTGCTCGCCCACCAGGGCCAGCACCTCGGCTTCGCGGGTGGAGATTTCCAACGTCACAGCCATGAACCCAGTCTGCCGCATGGGATCGGCCGCGGCGGTACGGACGGGCTCGGTGTCGCTCTCCGTGGTGGATTCCGTGGTCGCCACGGATGTGACCGAGAGGTCCCGGAGGCGAAGCTGGAAGCACACCGAACGAACACCCTCTCACCAGGAGAAACAATGACCACCCAGGGCATCAAGACCGTGCTGCACCCCGTCGCCGACCTGACCGCCGCCAAGACCGTGTACGCCGCTCTGCTGGGCCTCGAGCCGCAGACCGACTCCCCCTACTACGTGGGCTTCGAGGCCGAGGGCCAGCACATCGGCCTGGTCCCGGCGGGCAGCCCGCAGAGCCCGGAATCCCCCGTCTCCTACTGGCATGTCGCCGATATCGAGGCCAAGATCGCGGCGCTCACCGCGGCCGGGGCGGCCGTGCAGCAGGCCGCCCGCGAGGTCGGCGGCGGCCGCCTGGTCGCCACCGTGACCGACCCCGACGGCAATGTCCTGGGCCTCATCCAGGACCGCTGACCCTCCCCGTCGCCCCCGATCCTCTCCCACCTCTCCCCCACTCCCGCAAAGGAATCCAGCCATGGCCACCGAGAACCCCGCCCAGAAGACCACCGTCGGTTTCAGCGCCGACGAGCGCGCCGCCATGAAAGCCCATGCCGAGGAACTGAAGACCGCCGCCCGCCGCCGCAACTCCCGCTCCGCCAAGGCCGACGGCGAGCAGGACGTGCTGGCCAAGATCGCCGAGATGGACGACGCCGACCGCGCGATCGCCGAACGCCTGCACGCCCTGGTCAAGTCCATCGCCCCCGAGCTCGGCGCGAAGACCTGGTACGGCATGCCGTCCTACACCCGCGACGGCAAGATCGTGTTCTTCTTCCAGCCCGCCGCCAAGTTCAAGTACCGCTACGCCATCCTGGGCTTCAACGATGCCGCCAACCTGGACGACGGCGAGATGTGGCCGGTCAACTACGCGCTGCGGAGCATGACGCCCGCCACCGAGGCCCGCATCACCGAACTCATGCGGCAGGCACTGAGCTAGACCCCCGAGCTCGGAAACACCCACGGGCGAACTTTCCCCGGCCGGATTCGAATCCTTTTCCGGCCGGGGACGCTCTTATGGTGGTGACTGTACGAATCGAAGTGAGAGAGCAGGACGTGGAACGCGGCTGGGCCGGTGAGCAGCTGGTGACGGCGGCCCAGAACGGTGACCGCGAGGCGATCGCCGCCGTCGTGTACGGCGCGCATCCGCATGTGCGCAGGTTCGCGCAGCATCTGTGCGCCTCCGACACCGATGCCGAGGACGCCACGCAGGAAGCGCTGATCATCCTGTACCGCAAGATCGGCACGCTGCGCGCGACCACCGCGCTGGCGTCGTGGATGTTCCGCATCGTCCGCAACGAGTGCCTGCGCCGGGCGCGCCGAGTCCTGGACCACGCGCCGCGGACCGAGACCGGCGATGTCGTCCTCTCCGCCGAGGACGAGGTGCTGCGGCGGCTGGACGCCGACCAGCTGGCCGAGGCGATCACGGCTCTGCCCGAGGTGCAGCGCCGGGTGCTGATCATGCGCGATGTACTGGGCTATCCCGGCCGCGCGACCGCCGACGCGCTCGGATTGAGCACCGCGGCAATGAAATCGCAGCTGCACCGCGCCCGCGCCGCGGTCCGCCAGGGTCTCGACCACCGTCGCTGACCGCCGGGCCGGTCGCACCACCGGTCATCTCACGCCATCCGGCCATGTCGTACCACCCCATGCGAAGGGACGCCCCGCCATGCTCACCACCGAACACCCCGCGCCGAACCTGGACCTGATCGATACCGCCGGACAGCCCTGGCTGCTGTCGGACGGCCGCGACGCGCGCGGCACCCTGCTGTATTTCATGCGCTCGACCTCGTGCCCGATCTGCAACCGGCACGTCCGTGATCTCATCGCGCGGCGCGACTTCTTCGACGACGAGGACATCCGGGTCGTGATCGTGGTCCCCGAGGATCGCGACACCGCTCTGGCCTGGAAGACCAAGCACGCCATACCGTTCGCCGTCCTGACCGGCTCGACCGGCGACCCGCACGAGTCGGTCGGCCTGACCCGCCGGATGTTCGGTTCGATGCGGCAGTCGGGGACGGTGCTCGTCGACGCCGAGGGCACCGTCCGCCACGCCCACGGCGCGACCATGCCGGTCAGCAGCTACGACCGGAAGGGCATCACCGCGGCCGTCCTCGCCCTGCGGGACACGCGGAATTAAATGGGATGCGGCGGATGCGGGCCTGTGGTTACAGTGCTCGGCATGTGGCTGTTCCTGTTCTCCTGAGCGCGATTCGCGTCTGACGCCCGGCGGTCTGTCGTCTCGACCGCCCGTGGCTTTCCCGATTCCGACCGGCATCCGATCCGGTTAGTCGGTCACGCATATTTCTAGGAGGACTTGTGCCCGAGCACTTCTCGCTGCCTGCAACTCCCGCGCCGCATGCAACTCCCGCGCTGGATGCAACTCCCGCGCCGGATGCAATTCCCGCGTCGCCGGCAATTCCGGCGTCGCCCGCTGTCCCCGCGTCGCCCGACATCCCTGTCGACGCTCCCGAGGAGCCTCGGCTCTCGCGCGCCGAACGGCGCGGCAAAGGCGCGCGGAAACAACACAATCGCGACGGCAAGGTGCACGACTCCGGTCGCGCGTCGGTGCCCGCCGCGAAACACATGAATTACCGTCGCGGATGACGAACGGCCCGTGGGGGTTCCGGAGCAGGAACCCCCACGGGCCGTTGTCGTCGGTGAGTCAGCCCAGCCAGGCGCGCTGGGTGGCGGCCGTGCCGCGCACCTCTTCGAGCTGCTTGGCGACCTGGGTTCCGGCGGTGCCGCCGCGCGCGTTGCGGGAGGCGATGGAGCCCTGCACCGTCAGCACCTCACGCACACCGGGGGTCAGGGCCGGGTCGACGGCCGCGAACTCCGCGTCGGTCAGCTCGTCCAGTCCGACGCCGCGCGCCTCCGCGGCGCGGACGCAGCCGCCCGCGGCCTCGTGCGCGACGCGGAACGGAACGCCCTGGCGGACCAGCCATTCGGCGATGTCGGTGGCGAGGGTGAAGCCCGCCGGGGCCAGCTCGGCCATGCGGTCGGTGTGGAAGGTCAGGGTGGAGACCAGGCCCGCGATGGCGGGCAGCAGCAGCTCCAGCTGGGCGACCGAGTCGAAGACCGGTTCCTTGTCTTCCTGCAGGTCACGGTTGTAGGCCAGCGGCTGCGCCTTCAGGGTGGCCAGCAAACCGGTCAGGTTTCCGATGAGGCGACCGGCCTTGCCGCGGGTCAGCTCCGAGACGTCCGGGTTCTTCTTCTGCGGCATGATCGACGAGCCCGTGGACCAGGCGTCGGCGAGGGTGATGTAGCCGAATTCCGGTGTGCTCCAGATGATCACCTCTTCGGCCATGCGGCTGAGGTCGACGGCGATCATGGACAGCACGAACGCGGCCTCGGCGGCGAAGTCGCGCGAGGAGGTGGCGTCGATGGAGTTCGCGGCCGAGGAGTCGAAGTTCAGTTCGGCGGCGATGGCTTCCGGGTCCAGGCCCAGCGAGGAGCCCGCCAGCGCGCCGGAACCGTAGGGCGACACCGCGGCCCGCTTGTCGAAATCGCGGATCCGGTCGATGTCGCGCAGCAGCGGATGCGCGTGCGCGAGCAGGTGGTGGGCCAGCAGCACCGGCTGGGCGGCCTGCAGGTGGGTCTTGCCGGGCATGACGGCGTCGGGGTGCGCGGCGGCCTGCGCGACGATGGCGTCGACCACGTCGAGCACGCCGGCGGCGATGTGCCGCACCGCGTCCCGCAGCCACATGCGGAACAGCGTGGCCACCTGGTCGTTGCGGGAGCGGCCCGCGCGCAGCCGCCCGCCGAGCTCGGTGCCGACCCGGTCGATCAGGCCGCGCTCGAGCGCGCCGTGCACATCCTCGTCCGATTCCAGCGGCCCGAACGCGCCCGACGCCACATCGGCCGCCAGCTGATCCAGTCCGGCCAGCATGCCCTCCAGATCCGGCGCCGAGAGCAGCCCGGCCTTGTGCAGCACGCGCGCGTGCGCCTTGGAGGCGCGGACGTCGTACGGCGCGAGCGCCCAGTCGAAGTGGGTCGACTTGCTCAGCGCCGCCATCGCCGCGGCGGGACCGGACGCGAAGCGTCCACCCCACAGCGCGCCTGCATTGGTGCTGCCGCCCTGGCTCATAGCGTGTCGTCTCCTCGGGGTCGGAGTGCGGTCATCAGAATGTGGTGGCCCATACCGGCCTTGGCCGTCTCCGGGACGGTACGGCCGCGGTCCTCGAGCACGGTGACCGGGTCGCCCTCGGTCACCAGCCACTGGTGCATGGCGAACCAGGTGCGGGGGTCCTTGCGGTCCTCCCACGGGTAGAACAGGTTTTCCAGGTCGATCTTCACGCCGGCGTCGGCCATCACCTTGGCGCGCCGCTCCCGGAACTGGCCGGCCATGTCCTTGTCGGTGCCGAGGTTCAACGCCACCCGGCTGCCGGGCGCGCTGAGTTCGGCCACCTGCTCGAGCAGTTTGTCCTGGGCGTGGCCGGGCAGGTACCGCAGCAGCCCCTCCGCCAGCCAGGCGGTCGGCTCGCCGGGTTCGAAACCCTTGTCCAGCAGGGCTTTCGGCCAGTCCTGCCGCAGGTCGATCGCCACTTCGCGGCGGTCGGCGGCGGGTTCGTCGTCGGCCAGCGCTCGGGCCTTGAACGCCAGCACCTTCGGCTGATCCAGTTCGAAGATGCGGGTGCCCTCGGGCCATTCGAGCCGGTAGGCGCGGGCGTCGAGCCCGGCGGCCAGGATCACGATCTGCCGGATCCCGGCGCGCTGGACGGCGGCGAAGTACTCGTCGAAGTAGATCGTGCGAGCGATCAGGACACTGCCCATCGACCAGTTGCTCAGGTCGGTGTCCTCGCCGCCCTGCTCACCGTCGCCGAGGTTCCGCATCCCGGCCATGAGGTTGTTCCAGCCGTCGGAGCCGACGGCGCTGACCAGTTTCGCGGCGTACGGATCCTGGAACAGCGCGTCCTCGCGTCCGCTCTCGTGGGCGCGCAGGGCGGCGACGCCGAGGGCGGTCGCGCCCACGCTCTCCGTGATGTCCCAACTGTCGTCATCGGTTCGCATGGGCGCGTCTCCTTCGGCCGGGTGCGTGCACTGCCCGGATCGACGCTACTACTTGCTATTGAGGTCCCGTCGGGCCGCGACCTTGGAGGACAGACCGTGGATCTGGACGAAGCCCTTGGCCAGCGACTGGTCGAAGGTGTCGCCCTCGTCGTAGGTGGCCAGGTTGAAGTCGTAGAGCGACTCGTCGGAGCGACGGCCGTTGACGACCACGCTGCCGCCGTGCAGCACCATGCGGATCTCGCCGGAGACGTGCTGCTGGGTGTCCTGCACGAACGCGTCGAGGGCGCGCTTGAGCGGGGAGTACCACAGGCCGTCGTACACCAGCTCGCCCCAGCGCTGCTCGACCTGGCGCTTGTAGCGGCCCAGCTCGCGCTCGATGGTGACGGCTTCCATCTCCTGGTGGGCCGCGATCAGCGCGATGGCGCCGGGGGCCTCGTAGATCTCACGGCTCTTGATGCCGACGAGACGGTCCTCGACCATGTCCAGACGGCCCACGCCCTGACGGCCGGCGCGCTGGTTCAGCTCGGTGATGGCCTCGAGCATGGTGACCGGGCGGCCGTCGATGGCGACCGGGACACCCTTGTCGAAGGTGATGATGAGCTCGTCGGGCGCCTCGAAGTTGACGGTCGGGTCCACGGTGTAGTCGTAGACATCCTTGGTCGGGGCGTTCCACAGGTCCTCGAGGAAACCGGTCTCGACCGCGCGGCCCCACAGGTTCTGGTCGATGGAGAACGGCGACTTCTTGCTCACGTTGATCGGGAGCTTGTTCTCACCGGCGAACTCGATGGCCTTCTCACGGGTCCAGGCGTAGTCGCGGACCGGGGCGATGACCTTCAGGTCGGGGGCGAGCGCGCCGATGCCGACCTCGAAGCGGACCTGGTCGTTGCCCTTGCCGGTGCAGCCGTGCGAGACGGTGTCGGCGCCGTGGTACTCGGCGGCCTCGACGAGGTGCTTGACGATCAGCGGCCGCGAGATGGCCGAGACCAGCGGGTAGCGGCCCATGTACAGGGCGTTGGCCTGCACGGTCGGCAGGCAGTACTCGTTGGCGAACTCGTCGCGGGCGTCCACGACGATGGACTCGACCGCGCCGCAGTCCAGCGCGCGCTGGCGCACGTCGTTCATGTCCTCGCCGCCCTGGCCGAGATCGATGGCGACGGCGACGACCTCGGCGCCGGTCTCCTTACCGATCCAGCTGATGGCGACCGATGTGTCCAGTCCGCCGGAGTAGGCGAGTACGACGCGCTTGGTCATAGTCCGTGTGCTCCTCAGTAGTCCGTTTAGGCCCTCGACCGGTGCGCTGCCCGCGGTCCCTACCCGGTCCCATGGTGCGCTCCGTCGTCCTGCAAATGATTATGCATGACGATGCAATCCCATTCATAACCGGGGTCCCCGCCTGCGCCGATCGCCGCGCCCATCGCCCCCGAGAGCCTTGCCTCGACACCCGAACAGGAATACAGTACGGACGTACGGTTTGGGAAATTCGACGATCGGAGGACCCCATGTGGGACCCGGAGACCTACCTCGCCTTCGACGATCTGCGCGCGCGACCGTTCTTCGATCTGGTCAACCGTGTGCGAGCCGACCGGCCCCGGCGCGTGGCCGACGTGGGCTGCGGCCCCGGCAATCTCACCGCCGCCCTCACGAAGCGCTGGCCGGACGCGACCCTCGAAGCGTTCGACTCCTCCCCCGACATGGTTGCCGCCGCACGCGAACTCGGCATCGACGCCACGGTCGCCGATGTCCGCGACTGGCACCCCGCCCCCGACACCGACGTGGTCGTCACCAACGCGGTCCTGCAGTGGGTCCCGGATCACCTTGCCCTGCTGCCGAAATGGATCGACGTCCTGCCCGGCGGCGCCTGGCTCGCCCTCCAGGTGCCCGGGAACTTCGACGCCCCTTCCCATGTCGCGATCCGCGAGGTCGCCTCCTCCCCGCGCTGGCGCGAACGCCTGTCGGCGGCAGGCATTCCCGACCGTCTGGCGGTTCCGGACCCCGCCGGGTACGCCTCGGTCCTGGCCGCCGCCGGATGCGCGGTCGACGCCTGGGAAACCACCTACCTCCAGCCCCTGACCGGCGAAGACCCGGTCCTGCACTGGGTCACGGGCACGGCCCTGCGTCCGGTCCGCGACACCCTCGACGACCGGGAGTGGCAGCAGTTCCGCGCCGACCTCGCCCCGATCCTGCGCGACGCCTACCCCCGCAACCCCGACGGCACGACGTGGCTGCCGTTCCGCCGCGTCTTCGCGGTGGCGCACAAGGCCGAGTGAACACTTGGGCGGGGTGAACGCTCAGGCCAGCTGTTCGATCTTGGCGGCCAGTTCCGCACCGGTCATGGGTTCGCGGGCGATGACGGCGATGGTGTCGTCGCCGGCGATGGTGCCGACCACCTCGGGCAGCGCCGCGCGGTCGAGGGCGCTGGCCAGGAAGTGCGCCGCGCCGGGCGGGGTGCGCAGGACCGCGATATTGCCGCTGGCGTCAGTGGAGACCAGCAGGTCGCCCAGGAGTTTCGAGAGGCGTTCGGTGCCGCCGGTGACGCCGCGAACGGGGCTGCCGTCCTCGGGGACCACGTAGACGCCCGCGCCGCCGTCGGCGGCGCGCAGCTTCACCGCGCCGAGTTCGTCGAGGTCACGGGAGAGGGTGGCCTGGGTGGTGTCGATGCCCTCGCCGGAGAGCAGGGCGGCCAGTTCGGACTGGCTGCGGACCTCGTGCTGGGCCAGGATGGCGACGATGCGGGCCTGCCGGCCCGCGCGCGTGCGTGCGACGGCCGCACCGGACTTACCCGAAGCCGGTGCGGCCGTGCGTCGTTCGCCGCTGCTCACCTGTCGCCTCGCGCGAATCGTTCCAGCAGCCAGACCAGCAGGGCCTTCTGGGCGTGCAGGCGGTTCTCGGCCTCGTCCCAGACCGCGCTGTGCGGGCCGTCGAGGACCTCGTCGGTGATCTCCTCGCCGCGGTGGGCCGGAAGACAGTGCAGGACCGTCACATCCGCGGCCGCGCGGGCCAGCAGCTCGGCGTTGACCTGGAAGGGACGGAACGGGGCGACGCGGTCGCGGCCGTCGTTCTCCTGGCCCATGGAGGTCCAGGTATCGGTGACCAGGGCGTCGGCGCCGTCGACGGCGGCGAGCGGGTCGTGGGTGATGGTGATGGTCGCGCCGGTCTCGGCGGCCCGCTTCTGGGCGGCGTCGACGATCCAGCCGAAGGGCTCGAAACCCTCGGGGGCGGCGATGGTGACGTTCATGCCCGCGGTGACGCCGCCCAGCATGAGCGAGTGCGCCATATTGTTCGCGCCGTCGCCCAGGAAGGTGAGGTTGCGGCCGGTCAGATCGTCGCCCTTGCGCTCGCGCAGGGTCTGCAGGTCGGCCAGCACCTGACACGGATGGAACTCGTTGGACAGCGCGTTGACGACGGGAACCGTTGCGGCTCCGGCCATCTCGTCCAGACGGGCCTGTTCGAAAGTACGCCACACGATGGCGTCGACGTAGCGGGAGAGCACCCGGCCGGTGTCGGCGAGGGTCTCCTCGCGGCCCAGCTGGGTGTCGCGGCCGTCCACCACGACGGCGTGGCCGCCGAGCTGGGCGATGCCCATCTCGAAGGAGAAGCGGGTCCGGGTGGAGTTCTTCTCGAACATGACCGCGACGCCGCGCGGGCCTTCCAGGGGCTTGCGGGCCAGCGGCGCGGCCTTCAATTCCGCTGCCAGGGAGAGGATCTCGGCCTGTTCGGCGGGGGTGACGTCGTCGTCGCGCAGGAAATGCCGGATGGTCACTTGGACTCCTTCTGGGCCTGGGCGGCATCGAGGATGCCGGGCAGGTCGGACAGGAAGTTCTCGGCCTGGGTCTCGGTGAGCACCAGGGGCGGGGCGAGCCGGATCACATTGGGCTTGGCGGGATTCAGCAGGTAGCCGGCCTCGCGGGCGGCGAGATCGACCTCGGCGGAGACGTCGTCGGTCAGCTGGATGCCGATGAGCAGGCCCGCGCCGCGCACATGATCCACCAGCGGATGCCCGAGGTGCTCGATGCCGTCGACGAGGATCTTGCCGACCTTCTCCACGTGCGAGAGCAAACCCTCTTCGTCGATGGTCCGCAACACGGCCAGCGCGGCCGCCGCGCACACCGGGTTGCCGCCGAAGGTGGTGCCGTGCATGCCCGGCTGCAGCAGATCCGCGGCCGGGCCCTGGGCCAGCACCGCGCCGATCGGCAGGCCGCCGCCGAGCCCCTTGGCCAGGGTGATGACGTCGGGCACGATGCCCGCAGCCTGGTGGGCGTAGAACGCGCCGGTGCGGCCGATACCGGTCTGCACCTCGTCCAGGATCAGCAGCGCGCCTTGGTCCTTGGTGATCGCGCGGGCCTTGGCCAGGTAGTCGGCGGGGGGCACCACGACGCCGCTCTCACCCATGATGGGTTCGATGAACACCGCGGCGGTGTCCTGGTCGACGGCCGCGGCCAGCGCGAGCGCGTCACCGTAGGGCACGTGCACGACGCCGGCGGGCATGGGCTCGAACGGCTCCCGCTTGGACGGCTGGCCGGTGAGCGCGAGCGCGCCCATGGTGCGGCCGTGGAACGCCTCCTCGCAGGCGACGATCTTGGTGCGTCCGGTCAGTCGCGCCATCTTGAACGCGGCCTCGTTGGCCTCGGTGCCGGAATTGCAGAAGAACGCCTTGCCGTGGCCGTCGCCGAAGTGCGCGAGCAGCCGCTCGGCGAGCTCGATGACCGGTTCGGAGGCATACAGATTGGAGACGTGGCCCAGGGTGCCGAGCTGCTGGGTGACCGCGTTCAGGATCGCCGGATGCGCGTGGCCGAGGCTGTTGACCGCGATGCCGCCCAGGAAATCGAGGTAGCGCTTGCCGTCGGCGTCGTACACCACCGCGCCCGCGCCGCGCACCAGCGCGACCTTCGGGGTGCCGTAGTTGTTCATCAGGGCGGTCTGCCACCGCTGCTGAATGTCGGCTGTACTCATGAGATCTCCTGTGCGGGGGTGACCATCGTGCCGATGCCCTCCCCGGTGAACAGTTCCAGCAGGACCGAGTGCGCGACGCGCCCGTCGATCACGTGCGCGGTCGGGACGCCGCCCTCGACGGCGCGCAGGCAGGCTTCCATCTTCGGGACCATGCCCTCGTCCAGCGACGGCAGCAACTTGGCCAGTTCGTCGGTGTCGATGCGGCTGGTCAGCGAGGACCGGTCGGGCCAATTCGTGTACAGGCCCTCGACATCGGTGAGGATGACGAGCTTCTCCGCGCCGATGCCCTCGGCGAGCGCGGCCGCGGCGGTGTCGGCGTTGATGTTGTGCACCACGCCGTCGGCGTCGGGGGCGATGGTGGACACCACCGGAATCCGGCCCGCCGCGATCAGATCCAGCACGGCCGAGGGCTCCACGGAGGTGACGTCGCCGACCAGCCCGATATCGGTGGCCTCGCCGTCGACCTGCACGGTGCGGCGGGTGGCGGTGAACAGGTGCGCGTCCTCACCGGAGATACCGACCGCGTACGGGCCGTGAGCGTTGATGAGCCCCACCAGTTCTCGGCCCACCTGCCCGAACAGCACCATCCGGACCACGTCCATGACCTCGGGCGTGGTGACCCGGAAGCCGCCGCGGAATTCGCCGGTCATGCCGAGCTTCTTCAGCATGGCGCTGATCTGCGGCCCGCCGCCGTGCACCACCACCGGGTGCACGCCGACCGTGCGCAGGAACGCCATGTCGGCGGCGAAGGCGCGCTTGAGGTCGTCGTCGATCATGGCGTTGCCGCCGTACTTCACGACCACGATCTTGTCGCGGAACTTCTGCAACCACGGCAGCGCGTCGGCGAGGACGTGCGCCTTGTCGAGGGCCGAAAGCTGTTTCACCACATCGCTCATGAGCTGTAGGCCGAGTTCTCTTCGACGTAACCGTGCGACAGGTCGGTGGTGCGGACGGTGGCCTCACCGTCGCCGAGGTTCAGTTCCACCAGCACCTGGATGTCGGGGCCGGACAGGTCCACCTCGCGCGCGCCGGGCGCGCCCGCGCCGTCGATGCACACCGGGGATCCGTTGAACGACACCGAGACCCGGTTCGGATCCAGTTCGATGGGCGCGATGCCGATCGAGGCCAGCACCCGGCCCCAGTTCGGGTCGGAGCCGAAGAAGGCGGTCTTGACCAGGCTGTCGCGGGCCAGGGCCCGCGCGCCGATCAGCGCCTCTTCCTCGCTGACCGCACCCTTCACGGTGATGTGCACGCGCTTGGTGACGCCTTCGGCGTCGGACATGAGCTGCTCGGCGAGGTCGTCGCAGACCGCGAGCACGGCCGCGTTCAGGTCAGCCTGGCTCGGGACGACTCCGGACGCGCCGTTGGCCAGCAGCAGCACGGTGTCGTTGGTGGAGCAGGAGCCGTCCACGTCGAGGCGGTCGAAGGTGTAGCGGGTGGCGTTGCGCAGCGCCTCGTCCAGCTGGGCCGGGGTGGCGGCAGCGTCGGTGGTGAGCACCACCAGCATGGTGGCCAGCGACGGCGCGAGCATGCCCGCGCCCTTGGCCATACCGCCGACGTTCCACTTGTCCCGATGGTGGAAGGCGGTCTCCTTCGGCACCGTGTCGGTGGTCATGATGGCGCGCGCGGCCTCGGCGCCGCCGGACAGGCCGCCGCCCATCTCGTGCACGATCTCGGTGACGGCGGGGATCAGCTTGTCCATGGGCAGCCGGTCACCGATCAGACCGGTGGAGCAGACGGCGATCTCGCCGGCGCCGGTCTCGGTGCCCCAGTTGCTCAGCGCCTTCGCGAGTTCCTCGGCGGTGGCGTGGGTGTCCTGGAAGCCGCCGGGGCCGGTGCAGGCGTTGGCGCCGCCCGAGTTCAGGATGACGGCGCGCAGGTGCCCGCCGGTCAGCACCTGCTGCGACCACAGCACGGGTGCGGCCTTGACCTTGTTGCGGGTGAACACGCCCGCCGCCGAATATTCGGGGCCCTCGTTGAACACCAGTGCCAGGTCGGGCTTGCCGCTCTTCTTGATGCCCGCCGTGATACCGGCCGCCCGGAAGCCCAGCGGCGCGGTGACGCCCTGGGACCGCACGAGCTTGCCGTTCCCCACAGCCCCGCTGTCGTTGCTGACGTTGTCGTTGCTCACGGTGCCACTCCTACGGTGGAAAGTCCTGCGGTCTCGTCGATTCCGAGGGCCAGGTTCATCGATTGCACCGCGGCCCCGGCGGTGCCCTTGGTCAGGTTGTCGATCGCGCCGATGACCACCAGCAGTCCGGCGTCGGTGTCCACGGTGACCTGGAGGGTGACGGCGTTGGAGCCGAGCACCGAACCGGTCTGCGGGAGCACGCCTTCGGGCAGCAGGTGCACGAAAGGCTCGTCGGCGTACGCCTTCTCGTAGACGGCCCGGGCCTGGGCGGCGTCCACGGTGGTGGGGGCGGTGCAGGTGGCGAGGATGCCGCGCGGCAGCGGGGCCAGCACGGGGGTGAACGACACGCTCACGTCGGCACCGGCGGTCCCGCCGGACAGCTGGGCGGCCTTCAGGTTCTGCGCGATCTCGGGGGTGTGCCGGTGCGCGCCCGCGATGCTGTAGGCCCGCATCGAGCCCATCACCTCGGAGCCGAGCAGGCCCACGTCGAGTTTGCGGCCCGCGCCCGAAGTGCCGCTCACCGCAACCACATTCACCCGCGGTTCGATGATGCCCGCCGCGACGGCCGGGGCCAGCGCCAGACTCGACACGGTGGGGTAGCAGCCGGGGACCGCGATCCGGGTGGCGCCGCGCAGCTTGTCGCGCCCGCCCGGCAGTTCGGGCAGCCCGTAGGGCCAGTGGCCGGCGTGCGGGGTGCCGTAGTACTTCTCCCAGGCCGCGCCGTCGGTGAGCCGGAAGTCGGCGCCACAGTCGATGATGATCGTGGAGTCCGGCAAGGCCGTGGCGATCGCCGCGGACTGGCCGTGCGGCAGGCCGAGGAAGACCACGTCGTGACCGGACAGTTCCTCGACGGTGGTGGGCGCGAGTACCCGGTCGGCGAGCGGCAGCAGGTGAGGCTGCAGCTCACCGAGGGTGGTGCCGGCGTTGGAGCCCGCGGTCAGCGCCCCGATCTCGAGGCGCCCGCTTCGGTAGGCGGGGTGTCCGAGGAGCAGGCGCAGCACTTCACCCCCCGCGTAGCCGCTCGCACCAGCTACCGCGACCCGCAGGGGCCCGTTCGAGGTATCCACCATGTGATGATTATGCACGACTGTGCAAGCTCATTCACAACCGGGCGGAAATCTGACAGGACGCGCCGCTTACGGCACACTCGACAGCGCCATGTACGACGACGCCACCCAACCGCTGCCGGTCGTCGGCCCCCAGCCGGGCCGCTCTCGCCAGGCACCGGAGACGCCGAATCCCGCACCTCGCCGTTCGCGGCGCGCCGAGGGCGACTCGAATCCCCCGCGCGCGGGCCGCCGTCGTACCAAGGATCGACAGGGCGGCGGCGAGAAGCCGGGCCGCGGCGCCGACCGCCGCGAACGCACCCCCGCCGACCGTGCGCGCGACAAGAAGCTGCGGCTGGTCGGACGCGGCGCCATGGCCATGGTCGCGGCGAGCGTGATGGGCGTCACCGGCATCGTCTGGTACGGCGAGACCACCCTGGACCAGGGTTTCACCCGCTCCGGCGCGATCTCGCCCGAGGACGTGAACCTCGACGGCGACATCAACATGCTGCTGATCGGTCTCGACACCCGAAAAGACCTGAACGGCAACGACCTCCCCAAGGACATCCTCGACCAGCTGCACGCCGGCGACGGCTCCGAGGGCGGCTACAACGCCAATTCGCTGATCCTGGTGCACATTCCGAAGGACCTCAAGCACATCGTCGCGTTCTCCATCCCGCGCGACGACTATGTGCCGGTGCAGGGCATCCCGGGCTACGACCACGCCAAGATCAAGGAGGCGTACGGCCTCAAGAAGTACACGGTCGAGGAGAAGCTCAAGGCCAAGGGCATGGCCGAGGGTCCCGAGCTGGAGCGGCAGGGCCGGGAAGCCGGGCGCGCCAGCATCGTTCAGACCGTGAAGGCGCTGACCGGTGTCCCGATCAACCGGTTCGCGGAGATCTCGCTGGCAGGCTTCTACGATCTGGCGACCGCGCTGGGCGGCGTCGACGTGTGCCTCAACCACGCCGTGGACGACAGCTACTACTCGGGCGCGCAGTTCCCGGCGGGACCGCAGCACCTGGACGGTTCGGACGCGCTGGCGTTCGTGCGGCAGCGGCACGGCCTCGAGAACGGCGACCTGGACCGCACCCACCGGCAGCAGGCGTTCCTGACCTCGGTCGCGAACTCCATGAAAAGCTCTGGCACGCTGACCAATCCGGGTCGGCTCAAGGCGCTGATCGATGTGGCGCACAAGGACGTGGTGCTCTCCGACGGCTGGAGCCTCACCGATTTCGCCACCACCCTGGGCCGCGCGGACTCGCCGTCGGTGGAGTTCCGCACGCTGCCGGTGCTGCGCTACGACAATGTCGACGGCCAGGACGTGAACGTCATCGATCCGGTGGCGATCAAGAAGACGGTGCGCGAGGCGTTCGGCGTGTCGACTCCGGCCGCGCCCAGCGCCCCGATCGTCACGCCCACCTCGACGCTGGACGTGGTCAACGCCAGCGGCACCCCCGGTCAGGCGGCGAAGGTGTCGAAGTTGCTGACCGCCAAGGGATTCCCGGCCGGTGAGGTCGCCAACGCCTCCTACGCCGACGGCACCAGCTCGACCGTCTACTACGGCACCGGCGCCGACACCGACGCCAAGCAGGTGTCGGAGATGTTCGGCGGCCTGCCGGTCAGCCCGTCGACCTCGGTGTCGGCCGGGCACGTGAAGCTGGTCGTCGGCAGTGACCTCGAGATCCCGACGTCGCTGGACCCGACGGCCACCTCCACCACGCCCACCACCACCGCCAACGGCTCCAGCAACAGCCTGGCCGCGACCACGGACGCGACCACCTCGGACGCGCCCGACTCCGGCAAGCCGGTGACCACCACCATCGGCTCGAAGATCCCCTGCGTGAACTGATCTCACCTGCGTGACCTGATATCGCCACGACCCGCGTGACCCACCGTCGACGAACGGAGCGCCGCCATGACGAAGACCGATCTCTTCCGCAGTCTGCACCACGGTGACCGCCCGCTGGTCCTGCCCAACGCGTGGGACTACGGGTCGGCGGCCATGCTCGCCGAGGCGGGGTTCCCGGCGCTGGGCACCACCAGCCTGGGCGTCGCGGCCGCGGCCGGACTGCCCGACGGCACCGCCGCCACGCGTGCCGAGACCCTTGCGCTGGCGCGGCGGCTCGGCCGGCTGACCATCCCGGTCACCGTGGACATCGAGGGCGGGTTCAGCACCGACGCCCGCGAGGTGGCGGAGTTCTGCGCCGAACTCGCGCACGCGGGGATCGCGGGCATCAACCTGGAGGACAGCCGATCCAATACGGCGTTGGCGGATCCTCGTGAGCACGGCGAGCTGATCGCGGCGGTGAAGGCTCGCGTGCCCGAGCTGTTCGTCAACGCGCGCACCGACACCCACTGGCTCGGCATCGACGCGGACTCCACGCTGGAGCGGGTCCAGCATTACGAGAAGTGTGGTGCGGACGGCATTTTCGTGCCGGGGATCACCGAGGCCGATGGGATTCGGGCCCTCGCGGCGGCGTTGAGCGCGCCGCTGAACATCCTGTTCTCCCCCACCGGGCTGACGGTGGCCGAGCTGGGCGGGTTGGGCGTCCGGCGGATCAGCACCGGGTCACTGCTGTACCGCGCGGCACTGGCCGCCGCGGTGCACACGGCGGAATCCGTGGCCCACGGTCATCCGCTGGTCGCCGAGATCCCCAGTTACGCAACGATTCAGCGCGTACTGGAGCCTTAGCCTTCGCGGCGACCGGTCACCGTGCGAGCACGCGCGTCAGTTCGGCGGTCCGCAGCTTGTCCGGGTTACGGATCGCGTACAGCCCGGTGATGCGGTCGCCGGTCATTTCGATCAGCTGCACGGTGTCGAGCCGGCCATCCGCGGTACGCAACAGGACGGCCGGCAGTGCGTTGTACGCGCCGAACTCGACGGTCATGTCCGCGATGCCGTTCCGTGCCAGACGCACCAGGTAGATCGCGACCCGATCCGCGCCCACGACGGGTTTCCGGGCCGCGGTGACCTTGCCGCCGCCGTCGGAGATCTGGACGACGTCCGGTGCGAGGACATCCATCAGCGTCTGTGTATCGCCGGTCTGCGTGGCCAGCAGGAATCGTTCGATCACCGCCCTGCTCGTCTCGGCGTCGGGTTCGAACCGCTTGCGGCGCTCTCGCACGTGCGCGCGAGCTCGATGCGCGATCTGGCGGACCGTGGCATCGGATTTGCCGACCATTCCGGCGATTTCGACGAAACTGTGCCCGAACACCTCCGACAGCACGAACACCGCCCGCTCGGTCGGCCCGAGGGTTTCCAGTACCAGCAGCATGGCCATCGACACCGATTCCGCCAGGAGCACATCGTGTTCGACACCGGCGTCGGTGCGGATGGGTTCGGGCAGCCAGCTGCCCACGTACTCCTCACGGCGTCGACGCACCGTGCGCAGATGGTTGAGCGCCTGTCGTGTCACCACGGTGGTCAGGTACGCCCGTGGATTCTCCACCCGCGCCCGGTCCGTCTCCCGCCACCGCAGGTAGCTGTCCTGCACCACGTCCTCGGCGTCGGCCGCGCTCCCGAGCAGCTGGTAGGCGACGGTGAACAACAACGGTCGCAGCCCATCGAACTCGTCCGCCCCGGCCGCCCGCTGTGTGTCCATCCCCATGCCCGAAGCCTAGCCAGTAGCCTTCGCGTCAACTCGCTGGACACCATGTACAGTCAACCCGAATGTCCGCCGTCCCGAGGGGAAATCCAATGACCGGCGCCGACCCCGGCAAGCTGACCCTGATGGGCCGCTTCAACTTCTACTCCAGCACCTACCTGGGCGGCGTGGCCCGCTTCTACGCCCGCGTCCACCGTCGTCTCTACACGCGTTTCGGCGGCACTCGCTTCGCCACTCTCTTCGGCGATCCTGTCTTCGAGCTGACGGTTCCCGGCCGCAAGTCCGGCGAGCCGCGGCCTGTCATGCTGATGCTGGTGCGGTCCGGCGACGATCTGCTGGTCTGCGGTTCCAATGGCGGCAATCCCGGCGTGCCCAATTGGTGGAAGAACCTTCTTGCCACCGACAAGGCTCAGGTTCGGATCGGGCGCGACAGCTTTCCCGTCACCTACCGGGTGGTTACCGATCCCGCCGAATACGACGCGCACTGGCAGACTCTGTCCGCGGCGTACCCCCACTTCGATACCTACCGTGCGCTGAGTCCGCGGCAGTTCCCTATCGCGGTGCTCAGCCGTGCGTAGTTGAAGACAAAACCCAAAGAACAAGACCAAGACAAAGAGACCAAAAGACAAAGACGCCTGGAGAAGGAAGAGAGGGTGGCCGAGCTTGCGAGGCCCCTCACCCACCAGCCCCCACCGGTGAGGACAGGAGAAGGAAGAGAGGGTGGCCGAGTTCACGAGGCCCCTCACCCACCAGCCCCCACCGGTGAAGACAGGAGAAGGAAGAGAGGGTGGCCGAGTTCACGAGGCCCCTCACCCACCAGCCCCCACCGGTGAAGACAGGAGAAGGAAGAGAGGGTGGCCGAG
>NZ_JBEXYE010000029.1:0-257 GCF_040630785.1 Nocardia sp. NPDC005746 | reverse complement strand
GAGTTCACGAGGCCCCTCACCCACCAGCCCCCACCGGTGAAGACAGGAGAAGGAAGAGAGGCTGGCCGAGTTCACGAGGCCCCTCACCCACCAGCCCCCACCGGTGAAGACAGGAGAAGGAAGAGAGGCTGGCCGAGTTTACGAGGCCCCTCACCCACCAGCCCCCTCTAGGTTCGGCCGTGCGTCGTCCCGGCGTAGGGGAAGAGCGGCGGGTGGGCTTCTCGAAGTGGCTTGTTGTCCAGAGGTCTTCGGGTCTT
>NZ_JBEXYE010000028.1:0-69673 GCF_040630785.1 Nocardia sp. NPDC005746 | reverse complement strand
TGAACGTGTTCGCGGGGGCCGCCGTAGCCGCCGGTTTCCTGGGATGATCCACGGACAGTCACCGAAAGGCCGATCCGCCATGACCGATGGCACCTACACCCGTTACGTCGCGCTCGGCGACAGCCAGACCGAGGGCGTCGGCGACGGCGACGACCGGACCGGCCTGCGGGGCTGGGCGGATCGGCTGGCCGAGCGACTGGCCGCCTCCAATCCGGGCCTGTCATACGCCAATCTGGCGGTGCGCGGGAAGCTGGCCGGGCAGATCCGAGCCGATCAGCTGGATGCGGCGCTGTCGCTGCGGCCCGATCTGGCGACCGTGCTCGCGGGCATGAACGACCTGCTGCGCCCCAACTTCGATCCGGACGCCATCGTCGCGGACGTCGAGGCGATGTTCGCCGCGCTCACCGCGACCGGCGCGGTCGTGGCCACCCTGACCTTTCCCGATGTCGCAGAGACGATTCCGCTGGCCCGGCCGCTGCGCGGGCGGGTGTCGATCCTCAACGAGCGGTTGCGGGCGGCGGCCCGGCGGCACGGGGTCCTGATCGCGGAGACCGGGCATCATGCCGTCGTCACCGATCCGCGGCTGTGGAGTCCCGACCGGTTGCACGCCAGTCCGCTCGGGCATCAGCGCATCGCCGAGGCCATGGCCGAGGCGTTGCGGCTGCCCGGCTCCGACGACACCTGGACCCGTCCGCTCATTCCCGCACTGCCCCAGCAGGGGCTGCTGCGGTCGATGGCGGCCGAACTCGAGTGGGCGGCAACCGCGCTGGGGCCGTGGGCCATGCGCCGGCTGCGCGGAATCTCCTCCGGTGACCAGCGGGTCGCCAAGCGGCCGCAGCCGCTGCCGGTGATCGGCGCGCCGCTCGCGCACTGAACCTCCAGCGCACGCCGAATCCTCGTCGCGGGCCGAACCTGCGCCGATCCGGCCCGCGGGCCTGCCCCGCTGCCGGACAATCGAACCCGAGCCCAGTCGGGGCCCGGGAAGGGTCGGCGCGGATCATGTTCATCGGCGACAACGTCTTGGCGGCGATCGGCAACACTCCGCTGGTGCGATTGCACCGGGTGACGCCCGAGGGGTGCGCGGAGATCCTGGTGAAACTCGAGGGACAGAATCCGTCCGGCAGCATGAAGGATCGGGCCGCCCAGGCCATGATCGCGGTGGCCGAGCGGGACGGGCGGCTGCGACCCGGTGACACAGTGGTCGAATACGCGCGCGGCAGTAGTGGTTCCGCGCTCGGGCTGGTGTGCGCGGCCAAGGGGTATCGGCTGCGACTGGTCGACTCCACCGCCGCGGCCGAGCGGGAGAGCCGGGAACCCGGCACCTTCTGGCCCGATCACCTGAACAACACCGACGCCATCACCGGCTATCACGGTCTGGGGCAGGAGATCTGGACGCAGACCGAGTGCCGGGTGGACGCGTTCGTTCAGGCGGTCGGCAGTGCCGCCGCGCTCCGCGGCAGCGCCGCGCTGCTCCGCTATCACAAGCAGCGGCGGATCCACGTCGTGGCAGTGGAGCCCGCCGAGTCGCCCGTGCTGTCCGGCGGCCCGCCCGGTGAGCACCGGATCGAGGGCATCGGCCTGGGTTATCCACCGCCCCTGTGGGATCCGACCCTGGTCGACGAGGTGGTGCCGGTCTCCAGTCCCGAGGCCGAGGCCATGGCGCATCGGCTGGCCCGCGAGGAGGGCCTGCGCGCCGGAAACTCCTCCGGCGCGAATGTGGTCGCGGCCATCCGCGTGGGGCTTCGCCTGGGTCCGCGAGCCCGCGTGGTCACGCTGCTCCCGGACTCCGGCCTGAAGCAGGGTCAGACGTTGACGCCGTAATCCCGTGCGATTCCGCCCAATCCGGACGCATACCCCTGCCCGATGGCCCGGAACTTCCATTCCGCGCCGTGCCGGTACAACTCCCCGAACACCATGGCCGTCTCGGTGGAGGCGTCCTCGGTCAGATCGAACCGGGCCAGTTCCGTCCCCGTGACCGCGTCCACCACCCGGATGTACGCGTTCCGGACCTGCCCGAACGCCTGCCGCCGCGCCTCGGCCTCGTAAATCGATACGGGGAAGAAGATATTCGTGATCGTGGGCGGCATGGCCGCCAAGTCCACATTGATCACCTCGTCGTCGCCCTCCCCCGCGCCGGTCAGGTTGTCGCCCGTGTGCTCGATCGTCCCCTCCGGCGAGCGCAGGTTGTTGTAGAACACGAAGTGCTTGTCCAACACCACCCGCTGATTCGGCCCGCACGCCATGGCGCTGGCGTCCAAGTCGAAATCGGCCCCGGTGGTGCTGCGCACATCCCACCCCAGCCCCACCGAAACCTTCGTCAGATTCGGCGCCTGCTTCGACAGCGAGATATTCCCACCCTTGGCCAGACTGACACTCATCGAACTACCTTCCCTCCGAAGTCGATCCCATCCCCAATCGTCCTCGCGTCGCACCCGCAGAGCCACCGATTCGGCGTCCAGCTGCTCGGCGATCACCGTCACCCGCCGCTGCAACGCCAGCAACTCGATCAGATCCCGAGGCACCGCCGGCTCCCCTGGTTCCGCCGCGATCACCGCCCGCATCGCCTCGGCATGCGCCTCCCGGATCGCGGCCCGCAATCGCGTGCCCGCCAACGGCTCCCCCATACCGAGCGTCACCCTTCGAATGTACGCGCCCGGCAGTTCCTCCGAAACGCTCGCGAACAGCGACCCCATCGAATTGAAACCTGTTACAGTTCGAGCGCAGAAGGGGAGGTGGCCGATGTCGTCGCGCCGTGAATATCGTTACCGGACAACATTTTTCACGCGATTCGCGCGAGTGGCGATTCCGATCGCAGCGCTGGTGGGGGCCACGAGCGCCATGGCGGCTCCGGCGTCGGCGATACCAAATATCACCGACTCCTTCTACACGCCGCCCGCGGATTACGCGGCGCGACAGCCGGGGACGATCCTCCGCGTGCGACCGATCCAGGCCAGCTATTCGCAGTTGGTCCCGTGGCCGGTCCAAGCGTGGCAGTTGCTGTATCGGACCACCGCGGCGAACGGTCAGCCCTATGCCGCGGTGACGACGGTGCTGAAGACCGCGAACACGATTCGGCCGACGGCGCTGCTGTCGTTCCAGAACATGACCGACGCGATCGCGCCGCAGTGCGTGCCGTCCCAGGCGCTGTATCAGGGGCAGGCCCCCTGGATCGATCCGTCGAAATCCGGTCCGCTGCAATTGACCACGATGTCCGGCGAAACCGCGATGATCGCCGCCGCCCTCGCCCGCGGCTGGGCGGTATCGGTGCCGGACTTCGGCGGCATCGACAACCATTACTCGACGCCGAAGGAGCCCGGTTACACCGTCCTGGACGGCATTCGGGCCGTCGAGGCGTTCGAACCGGCCGCCCTGTCGGGGCCCGGCACCCCGGCCCTCCTGTGGGGCTACTCCGGTGGCGGTATCGCGAGTGCCTGGGCCGCACAGGAACAGCCGCGGTACGCTCCCGAGCTGAATCTGGCCGGGACGGCGGCGGGCGCACCGGTCGGTGACCCTCGGGCCGCGATGCTCGCCATGAACGGCACGCCCATCGGCGGCGGTCTGCTCCCCATCGCACTGATGGGCATCATGCAGGATTCACCCGCGTTCACCGCCGCCATGAACCGCTACCTCACCCCCGCCGGGAAACAGAAGATCGCGGACGCCGCGGACAACTGCACACCCCAGAACATGATGTCCAGCCTCGGCTTCGACGCCAACCAGTTCCTCACCGAACCCATCGAGCAGATCCTCACCGACCCCGCCATCAGCGCCGCCCTCGAGGAACGCACCCTGGGCGCCACCGCCCCCACCACCCCCTTCTACATCTACAACGCCGTAGACGACGAAGGCAGCCTCATCTCCAGCATCGACACCCTGGTCTCCACCTACTGCGCCGCCGGCACCCCCGTCACCTACCGCCGAGAACAACTCGCCATGCCCGCCTCCGCCCACACCGGCGAATGGTTCCTGGGCGCCCCCGGCGCCCTCGCCTGGCTCCAGCAACAGGCCGAAAACCCCTCCGCCCACCCGGTTTGCGACACCCGAACCGTCTCCACCACAGCCGCCGACCCCGCCGCCGTGGACGCCCTCATCTCAGGCATCCTCACCGGCCCCGTCCGAACCTTCCTCGGCTTCTAGCCCGTAGCCGCCGCAACCGACGGAAGCTCCGATTCACCTGATGAATTGGAGCTTTCACGCGAACCGTTCGAAATGCGCTTCCGCGCCTCAGCACCTATGCCCCGGGAAACAAGATGTCGTCCCATCCGACGATGAGCTGGGAGACGACCAGGACCGATAGCGCGACCGATGGGTGTGATGTGCGAAATGCATTGGGCGAATCCAGGGTTAATCGGACATGATTCGTCGGGTTTGTGTCTGTACATGTTCGAAGAGGGAAGAATTAGATGAAGTTCATGGGTAAGGCCGTTGTCGCGGTGGCGGCGGTCGGTCTTGCGGCGGGGTCGGCGATCGGTGCCGGTACGGCCGATGCGGCCGGACTGTACGGGGCGATCGCGTTCAGCCACGACGACTGGGCCTACGGCCGCAGCGTCAACGCACTCAGCGCGGCGGAAGCGCAGGTCGCGGCGATCGAGGACTGCGCCTCGGGTGGCTCTGCCGACTGCCGAGTCATGGTGACGTGGGCCAATGGGTGTGGCGCGCTTGTCTACCGCAACGACCACAGCGACTACCTCGCGGTCGGCACCGGCACTGGCCGTGACCGCGCGGACGCGCTGCGCAACGCCTACGACAGCCTCGCCGAGGTCTACCCGCAGGCGATGCTGGCCAACGTCGGCTCCGCCGACCTGTCGGCGACCGCGATCAGCGAAGTGGTGTGCACCGCTAACGCGTAATTCGGGGTCGAGACCGCGTGACGGTTCGGTGCCGCAGACGACTCGATCGGCTGCGACACCGAACGCCCGCGGTCAGCTCAGTGGTGAATTGCGCTCAATTCGCCTGGCCTTCCTTGTATTTCGCCTCCAACTCGGCGGCGAGCCGAGGCTTCTCGGCCTCCATCTTCTGGACGTACGCGACCGCGTCACCGACGGTCCGCAGGCTCGCGAGATCCTCGTCGGGGACCTTCACGTTGTACCTGTCCTCCAGCTGGACCGCGATCTCCACCTGCGACAGCGAATCGATTTCCAGGTCTTCGACGAAGGACTTCTCGATGGTCACCTCGGACGCGTCGATTCCCGTCACCTCTTCGACGATCTCGGCGATCCCGGTGACGATTTCTTCCTGGGTGCTGGCCACGAAACACTCTCCTCGATGTGACGACATATCCCTGAACGGCAGTGCCAGTACGCTAAAAGCTCCAGTGGGGTGGAGGTTCAACAACGTGTGATGGACGACACAAAGCCCGCTGCGCTCATGAGCATCGGGGAATTGGCGCGTAACTCGGGGCTGTCGGTGCGCACGATCCGGTTCTACTGCGACGAAGGCATTCTCGAATCCCAGCGCAGCGGGGGCGGGCACCGAATGTTCGATGCCGACAGCGCGACCGAACGACTGCTGCTGGTGCGGCGGCTACGGGCGCTCGGACTCGGGTTGGACTCGATCACCGGTGTGCTGCGCGGAGAACAGTCGATGGAAGAGGCCATCGCCGCCGAAAGCGCCAAGCTCGATATCGAATTCAGGTCGCTGGCTTGGCGTCGCGCATCCGTACGGGCCATGGAGGCAGCCGCCCCGGAACAGCGCGCCGAACGGCTCGCATTACTGGCCGCGGCACAGGACGGTAATGCGCTGCACGAGTCCCTCATCCGCTTCTGGCACCGCATTCTCACGCCGATTCCGCGGTGCGACAGCGACGGCTGGGTGTGCTGGAACGTCCCCGAGCCGCCCACGGACCCCTCGGTCGACGAGGTCGTCGCCTACGCCGAACTGGCCACCCTCGCCGCCAACCCAGACCTGAACAAGGCTGTCCGACATCAATACTGGCGAAATCGTCCCGACCTGATCCTCGACCCGCGAGCCCTGTACCACGAAATGGGCGAGATAATGATCGGCGTCGTGCCCCTCGTAGCCGACGGCATTCCCCCGCACCCCGGCAACGAACTCGACCGATTCGTCACCGCCCACGCCACCGCCCGCGGCCACCGCGACTCCCGCCAGTTCCGCGAGCACCTCCTGCTCGACGCAACCGACTCCGACCCCCGAATTCACCGCTATTGGTCCCTGACCGACCGACTCCTCGGTCCACGAGTCACGATCGGCCGCGCCCACGACTGGTTGTACAAGGCCCTGGCCCACTCCACCTGACAGGCCTTCCGACACCGTCGTTCGATCGGCGGTTACCCGATCAGATCGCTCCAGAAGGCGCAGCGGTGGTCGGCGGTGAAGGTGTTGGCGAACTGGTTTCCGGCAGGGCGGAGGGAGAGGAAAGTCGGGGTGGCGGGGGTGTATCGGGGAATGGCGGGGAGGCCGGCCGGGTCGGGGATGCCGGTATTGATGAAGCGGGTCCAGTAGCGGCGGATGTCGGATTGGAGGCGGCGTTGGGGTGGGGTCATGACGCCGTCGAGGGCGAAGCCGGCTCGGACCAGGTCGAAGAGGGAGGGGAGTTCGGCGGCGTGGTAGGCGCCCATGGGGAAGGTGCTGGGTGGGGCCAAGGCGCCGCGGTCGTCGAATTCGTAGACGTAGGTGGGGTTTTGGCGGGAGAGGTCGGAGACCTGGGAGATGAGTTTGCAGACCAGTTGATCTGTCCAGGCGCGGGTGAGGGCCAGGGCGGGTTGGGGGTAGTCGGTGAGGGGGTATTCGCGGATGACCCGGTCTGTTCGGGGCGGGGTCAGGTCGGGGATCTTGGCGGCGAGGAGGCGCGGGTAGTCGGCGGCGGTCATGACAGGGCCGAGAGGGATGCCGTATTTGATCCAGACCCAGAGGGCCACCTCGTCGTGATTGGAGCCGACGAACGTGGGGATATGGGACATGCCACCGGATTTCAGGAGCGCCAGGGGGCTTTCGGGGAGGTAGGCGTTGCCGTGGACGACATTGGTGTCGTCGGGGCCCCGGTCCACCAGGATGTCGGGCGAGAGGTTGCGGAGGCAGGTCGCGTCGTCGGTGGCGGGACAGCCCGCGGCGGCGGCCCAGGCGTCGCCTTCGGCCTCCGCGTCCGGGAGGGATTGGCTCGCGCAGGGGCCGCTCTGCAGGATGGCGGCCTGGAACAGGGGCTTGGAAGTAGGCGTGGCCATGTGGGCGCAGATCGAAACTCCGCCCGCCGATTCACCGTCCAGGGTGACGCGATCGGGGTCGCCGCCGAACGCGGCGATATTGCGGTGGACCCAGCGCAGGGCGGCCTGCTGGTCCATGAGGCCGTAGTCGCCGGAGCCGGAACCGTCGTCCAGGGCCGAGGCGGCCAGGAAGCCGAACTGCCCGAGCCGGTAGTTGATGGTGACGACGATGACGTCCCCGTCGGGTTGGGAGACCAAAGGGGCTGCTCCGTACATGCTTCCGGTGCCGGTCTGCAGGCTGCCGCCGTGGATCCACACCATGACGGGCAGCGCGCGGCCGTCGGCGGGGAGCATCGGCGGCGTCCAGACATTGAGGTACAAGCAGTCTTCGACGGTGGTGCGCAGGCCGCCCAACCCGGTCGGCTGGGCGCAGTTCGGGCCCGCGTCGCGGGCCTCACGAACTCCGGGCCACGGCGCGACCGGCTCGGGCGGCCGCCAGCGCAGCGCACCGACCGGTGGTGCGGCGTAAGGGATTCCATTGAACAGGCGATACGACGGGGTCGAGATACCGTGCAACGCACCACTATCGATGGTGACCGTGTCCGGGGCAGGTCCCGAATAGGCCCGCGCCATCGGGCCGTTCACCGCGAAGATCACCACCAGTAGCGCCACCGCCGCGAACACCGCGCCGGATCCCCGCCTCATCCACCCCTGTTCACGCACGATCACCCGAGCCTCCTGGGCCAGCAAGCGCTGTCGCGTAGTCGTTCGATACTAGTCGGCCGGTCCAGACGGGGGTCCGAAGTCTCACGAAACCGGGAAAACTCCTGCGTACGGTCGGGTCCGCAGGGCGGATCCGTCTCACCGCGAGACGCTTGTTGACACTCGATTCAGGTCGGGACGACGGTGGCCCCATGACCCGCACCTCACCCGATGCGCTCGACGTCTTCGATCCCGCGCACATCGACGACCCCTACGCGCTGTATCGGCGGCTGCGCGAGCAATCCCCTGTCTACCGCATCCCGGGCACCGACTTCTACCTGGTGACGTCGTGGGATCTGGTGACCGAGGCCGTGAATCGAGGCGACGAGTTCTCCTCGAACCTCACCGGCGCACTCCTGCGGCAGGAGGGACAGCCGCCCGTCACCTTCGACATGGACGGCGGCGGCCAGGCCGTCCACGTCCTCGCCACCGCCGACGACCCGAGCCACCAGGCCCAGCGCAAACTCGTGCAGCCATTGCTGGCCAAGCGGATTCGCGGCCTCGGCCCCACCGTCACCGAACTGGTGGACCGGCTGTGGACCGAGGAACTACACGGCGATCGCATCGACTGGGCGACCGGTATGGCCGACCGCCTCCCCCTGGCGCTCGTCGCCGACATCATCGGACTCCCCGACGCCGCGGTGCCGCAACTGCTCACCTGGGCCTACGACAGCACCGAGATGCTGGGCGGCGTGGTCGACTCGGACCGTTTCGTGCACCTGGTCACCGCCGCCACCGAACTCACCGGCTACCTGCACGTCGAATTCGCCGCTGCCCAGCGCGATCCAGGCGACGACCTGCTCGGCGTGCTGGCCCGCGCCTGTGCCGCCGGGGAGATCACCGATGTGGTGGCCGTGCTGATCCTGGTCCAACTCGTCGGCGCGGGCGGCGAATCCACGGCGGGTCTCATCGCCAATGCCGCCCGGCTGCTGGCCACCCGCCCCGACCTCCAGGACGAGCTGCGCGCCGAACCCGCCCTGCTGCCCGCCTTCCTGGACGAGGCGCTGCGCCTGGAATCGCCCTTCCGAGGCCATCATCGGCACGTCACCACCGATACCGTGCTGGGCGGCATCGAGATTCCCGCGGGCAGCCACCTGCTGTTGCAGTGGGGCGCCGCCAATCGCGACCCGGCCCGCTTCGACGATCCGGACACCCTCGACCTGGACCGCCGCAGCGGCGCCAACAATCTCGCCTTCGGGCGCGGCATCCACTTCTGTATCGGTTCGGCACTGGCCAAGCTGGAGGCCACCGCCGCGCTCACCGCCCTGCTCGAGCGCACCACCGCCTTCACCCTCGTCGAAGACGCCCCGCCGCAGTGGTTTCCGAGCATCTTCGTGCGCCGCCATCGCACCCTGCCGCTGCGCCTCCACATCCGAAACACGTGAGCCCGCGGACTCGCCCGGATTCTCCCGCGCGTCCGCCACGTGCCGGGGGCGCGGTCACGGCATGATCGTCGTCGATCGATCAGGGGGGGCATCCACAGCTGTGACCACAGGAAAGGGGTTTTGTTCGTGAAGACCGTGTACGTCCGCCGCATCACCCTGGCGGCAACCGCGTGTGCCCTGTCCGGTGCGCTGGCCGCGCCGGCCGCCGCCGACGCCGCGCCGCAGAAGATCACGCTCGACTACGCCAAGGGCCGGTGCGGCCAGACCACGCTGTTGGCGCACTCGTTCACACCCACCACGCTGGAGATCACCACCTCCAGCAACTTCACCGACGACGCCAAGATCGACATGGCAGGGAAGCGCACCCCGCTGCCCGACACCTACGGCGCGGTCACCACCACCGTCGATCTGGGCACCCCGATGCCGGGCGCCATCCCGTTCGAGGTGTCGGGCTCGGACTGGCCGGGCAGCCTGGGCACCGGCTGCAAGGGCTGGATCATCGTCGCCTGATCGGCAACCGACAACGATCGAGCCCCGGGAGCGATTCCCGGGGCTCGATCGATTGTCGCGGCCTACTTGCCGTGGGCGCGCAGCTGGTACAGCCCCTGGGTCTCGGCCACGACCACACCGTTGGCGTCGGTCACCTTCGCCGTGAGGGTGAAGTCGGCCTTGCCCTTGGCGTCGGCCTCCTCGGTGATCCGCGCGATCTCCTCCTCCGACAGCGACGCTTCGGCGCGCACATCGGTGGCGGCGGGCTTCCGGAAGAACACGTGCAGGTCCTTCACCAGCGGGAAGTACTTGGCGGTGTCGAAGCTGGAGATGGCGATCGCGCCACCCAGGATCTCCGCGACCGTGAACAGCACACCGGCGTACATGACGCCGAAGTGATTGCCGTTGCCCTCGATGGGGACCGTGGTGGCCGCGAACCCGGGGCGCACCTCCTCGGCCCGCACCCCCATCTTGTGCGCGATCGGAATCGTGAACTCCAGACCGCCGTTCACGACCTCGTTCAGCGCGGGGGCATCGTTCGCCATGCGGACCTCCTCGTCCCAGAAGTTATGGCAACTTACTGACGTGCTGCCAACAAGGTGAATCATTCCGCGTGAGAGGGTTACCGCGCAACTCTGTCATCCCGGCCCGTGAAACCCGCCACATCCAGGCAAATCATCCCACGACCCCTCTAGTATGCAAGTCGTGTCCAAGACTTTCTCCGCCGCCGAGCGGGCCTACCGCGAAATCAAGGAACGCATACTCAGCGGCGATCTCCCCGGCGGGGAGCTGGTCAGCGAGAACGAGATGGCCGGGGAGCTGGGCACCTCCCGCACCCCCATCCGCGAGGCCTTCCTGCGGCTCGAGACCGAGGGCTGGATGCGGCTCTACCCCAAGCGCGGCGCCCTCGTGGTGCCCGTCCCCTCGCACGAGGCCGACCATGTGATCCACGCCCGCTACATCGTGGAAACCGGTGCGGTGGACGCGCTCACCCGCATCGCCCGCGCGGGCCTGATTCCCCGGCTGCGTGAATCCCTGGACCGCCAGCGCGAACTCGCCGACGCCGGCGACCTCGAGGAATTCGCCATCGCCGACGCCGACTTCCACCGCGAATACGTGGTGGCCGCGGACAACCCGCTGCTCATCGGCTTCTACGACTCGCTGCGCGAACGGCAGCGCCGGATGAACAGCGTCGCGCTGCAACGCGGCGAGACCAACCCGCACCGCATCATCGAGCAGCACACCCGCCTCGCGGATCTGATCGACGCCGCCGACGGCGCCGGATTCGCCGAGGCCCTCGCCGAACACCTCACCGACGTGCACGGCGTCACCCCGAGGGGGATGTGATGGCGACCCTGACCACGCTCGACACCCGCGCCGATCGACTGGGCACCCACCCGACGGCGTGGCTCGGCGTCGCGACGGCCATCTTCGCGATCGCCTGGGGCGGTAACGAATTCACGCCCCTGCTGGTCATGTACAAGCGCGACGGACTGCCCGTCACCACCGTCGACCTGCTGCTGTTCGAATACGTGCTGGGCATCGTGCCCGCCCTGCTCATCGGCGGCCCGCTGTCGGACCGCTACGGCCGGCGCCCGCTCATGCGGCCCGCGCCGTTCATCGCGGCCACCGGCTCGACGCTGCTGGCCTTCGGATCCCATTCGGTCCCCATGCTTTCCGCGGGCCGGGTGCTGTGCGGCATCGCACTGGGCCTGGCCATGGCGGTGGGCAGCAGCTGGCTCAAGGAGCTGTCGCAGCCGCCGTTCACCGCCGATACCGCCTCCGGCACCGGGGCGCGCCGTTCGGCCATGAGCCTCACCGGCGGCTTCGGCGTCGGCGCGGGTGTGGCGGGCGTGCTGGCGCAGTGGGGTCCGTGGCCGGACTCGCTCGCCTATCTGATCAATGTGACGCTGTGTGCGGCGGCCGCGGCGCTGCTGTTCCGCGCGCCGGAAACCATCGTGCCGCAGGTGAATCCGGGACCGCTCCTCGACGATCTGAAGGTCCCGGTCGGCGCGCATCACCGCTTCCGCACCATCGCGCTGCCGGTGTGCCTGTGGCTGTTCACCTCGTCGGCGGCGGCGTACGCCATCATGCCGACGCTCATGATGCCCAAGGTGCACGACGCCCCGATCGCGTTCTCCGCCCTGATCACCGTGATCACCCTCGGCTGTGGTTTCGGCATCCAGTCGGTGGCGCGCAAGATCGATCGCCCCGGTTCGCTGCGACTGCCGGTACTGGCCCTGAGCCTGGTCATCCTCGGAATGCTGCTCGCCGCAGCCGCTTCCGCCACCCTCACCCTGTGGCTGACCGTGCTGACCGCCGTCGCCCTGGGCATGGGATTCGGCAGCGGGCTGGTCGCGGGCCTGCTGGAGATCGAGCGCATGGCCCGTCCCGACGACCTGGCCGGACTGACCGCGGTGTTCTACGCGGTCAGCTACCTCGGCTTCGGCGTCCCGGCCCTGATGGCGGTCTGCCACAACGGCATCGGCGTCGGCTACCCCGCCATGTTCGGCGTCCTCGCCGCCGCCTGCGCGGCGTGCCTGGCCATCGTGAGCCGGTCCCGCCCGGCCTGAGCTCGGATATCCCGGCGGCGGCCCCCAACCGCCCGCCGCCGGGCCCCGCCTCACAGCGAGCGGGAGATGATCTCCTTCATGATCTCGCTGGTGCCGCCGTAGATGCGGTTCACGCGCGAACCCGTGTACATGTTCGCGATCGGGTACTCCATCATGTAGCCGTAGCCGCCGAACAGCTGCAGACAGCGGTCGACCACCTTGTCGCAGGTCTCCGCGGCGAACAGCTTGGCCATGGACGCGGTCGACGGGTCGTTCCTGCCGTCGATGTACTGCTGGATCGCGTAGTCCACCAGCGTCTTGATAGCCAGCGCCTCGGTCTTGACCTCGGCCAGGGTGAAGGCGTTGTGCTGGAACTTGCCGATCGGGCGGCCGAACGCCTCGCGCTCCTTGGAGTAGCGCAGCGCTTCCAGCACCGCGGCCTCGGCCAGCGCCGAACACAGGCTGGCGATGATCAGCCGCTCCCGGGCCAGCTGCTCCATGAGCTGGTAGAAGCCCAGACCCTCCTGCGCGCCCAGCAGATTCCCCACCGGAACGCGCATGTCGGAGAAGAACAGCTCGCGGGTGTCCTGCGCGTGCTGGCCCATCTTCTCCAGCACCCGGCCGCGCTCGAAGCCCGGCAGGTCCTTGGTCTCGGCCACGATGAGCGAGACACCGGCCGCACCCTTGGACGGGTCGGTCTTGGCCACGATCACCAGCAGATCGCAGTGGGTCGCGTTGGAGATGAACGTCTTCGAGCCATTGATGACGTAGTGGTCGCCCTCGCGGATCGCGGTGGTGCGCACCGACTGCAGGTCCGATCCGGTGCCCGGCTCGGTCATGGCGATGGCCAGCACCAGGTCGCCGCTGATGATGCCCGGCAGCCACTTCGCGCGCTGCTCGTCATTGCCGTAGTTGTAGATGTAGTGCGACACGATCGGCGAGTGCACGGAGAAGCCGAAGCCGTTGTCGTGGGCGTAGACCAGTTCCTCCTGAACGATGGCCTGCATGCCGTAATCGCCGCCCGCGCCGCCGAATTCCTCCGGCAGGTCCAGGCCGAGCAGGCCCGCGGCGCCGGCCTTGTTCCAGAACTCGCGGTCGACCATGTGCTGCGCGGTCCAGCGCTCGCGATTCGGCACAGCCTCCTTGCGGAAGAACTCCGCGGCGTGCTTGCGCAGCTCGCGGTGCTGATCGGTCTCCCAGGTAGGCCGGTAGTCGGGGAACAGTTCGGACATCGGTGTCACTCTCCGTTGTTGCGTCGGATGCCGTTGAGCGGCAGGTCCTCCCGAGCCGCGATGATTTCGAGCTCGGCGATGGTCTGGTCGGCGAACGCCTTCCGGAAGGCCTCGTGGGTGCCGTCGGCGCCGAAGGCTGCCAGCGCGCCCAGGAAGAAGTGCGGCTCCACCGCGCCCAGCGCGACATGGCCGTCGGCACATTCGTAGATGCCGTAGCCGGGGAACGCGCCGCCCAGTACCGCGCCGTCGCCCATGAGGCGGTAGCGCACGGCGTCGCCCGCGCGGGCCGCGGCTTCTTCCAGCGCGACCCGATACGGCTGTCCCGCACCGGTTGTCGCCCGGCGTACCAGGGCGGCCAGGGCGGTGGAGACCGCGCGCTCCGCGCCGAGCATGTCGGCGATCGGGACCTTCGGCATGTGCGGCGGGGTCAGGGTGCCGTGCACCGCTTGGTAATTCAGGTCGTGGCCCGGTACCTCGGGCTCGTCGGCGTGGCCGATGATCTCGATGAGCGAGAGCTCCGGGAAGCGCTGCTGCGGCTGCGCCAGGCCGAGGCGGGCCAGGGCGGAGGGGCGCATGGAGGTGATGAGCAGGTCGGCGGTGGCCAGCAGCTCGTCGAGCTTGGCGCGGTCCGCGTCCTGCTTCACGTCGAGGGTGACGACCTGCTGGCTCGCGACCAGGTGCTCGTACCACTGCGGCGCGGCGGCGGCCAGCGGGTCACCGGTCGGCGGCTCGACCTTGATCACCTGCGCGCCCAGCTCGGCCAGCCGCGCGGCGGCGAGCGGACCGGGCAGGTTGACCGCCAGGGACACGACTTCGACTCCGGCCAGGGGCCGCAGCGTTGGTTCCTCCATATCGCGAACGATACAGTTGTATCGCGAACCGGTCAATCACATCAATTGCCGGGTACACAGTCCGGAACCGCTAAGTTGAGGGGCGATGCTGAACCCACGAGCCACCAACGAGGATCTGACCGCCAAGGCCCGCATCCGCAATGCCGCCATGGACCTGTTCGCCCAGTACGGCGACTCCCGGGTGTCACTGCGCGCGGTCGCGGCCGAGGCCGGCGTGACCCTCGGACTGGTTCAGCACCACTTCAAGACCAAGGACGGCCTGCGCGACGCGGTCGACAAGCTGGTCGTCGAATACTTCGCACAGGCCGTCGCCTCGATCCCGCCGACCGGCACCCACGCCGAGGTCGCCTCCGCGCGTGACGAAGCGGTGCGGAACATGCTGCACGCCAACCCCGCCGTGGTGAACTACATCCGCCGGTCGCTGCTCGAGCCCTCCGAGACCCGCATCCACCTGCTGGACGCGGTGGTCGAACTGACCCGCAGCGAGGTCGTCGGACTCCGCGCCGCGGGCCTGGCCTCGACCGACAAGCCGGAGTCGGACCAGATCGTCGCCGTGCTGCTGCGCCAGTTCGGCGAGCTGCTGCTGGCCCCGATGCTGGACGCCGTCTGGGAGCGGGTCTCCCCCGACAACCCCACCCGGCCCCGGCTGTCGATCACCGTCAAGGACTGAATCCCCGAGGGCGGATCAGCTTTCGACGGGCAGGCCCGCTTCGGCCCAGTCCTGGATGCCGTCGCGGTACTTGCGGATATTGGTGTAGCCGAGCCGTTCCAGCTTGGTGGCGACGTTCTGACTATTGGGGCAGGCCGCGTTCGAGCAGTAGGTGACGATGGCGGCGTCGCGATCCGGAAGCAGGCGCGGCGCTTCGGTTTCCACATCGGCCTCGATCAGCGCGAGCGCGCCGGGCAGATGCGCCTTGGCGTAGTACGTGCCGCCGAGCGCGTCGAGCACGGTGACGGTTCCGGCGGCGATCTCCTGGGCGAGTTCCTCGCGGGTGATGAGTGCGGTCATGAGAGTTCCTTTCACGGAAATTTGTGTGCGTGTGCACGCTACTACTTAGGTGCGCGCGCACGCAACCGGTTAAGATGGGGCGGTGTCCTCCCGATCCCGCCCAGCTGTCCGCGCCTGGGCCGCCCTGCTCCAAGTCCACGCCCTGCTCGTGCCCGAGCTCGACGCCGAACTGCGCCGCAGCACCGGGCTGCCGCTGAGCTGGTACGACGTCCTGCTGGAACTCGATGCGCCGCACCGGCTCCGGATGAGCGACCTGGGTGAGCGGGTGGTGCTCAGCCGCACCCGGGTCAGCAGGCTGGTGACCGAGATGGAGATGCAGGGGCTGGTCCGGCGCGAAGCCAATCCCGACGACGGACGGTCGGCGTTCGTGGCCATCACCGACGAAGGCCGGCGGAGATTCCGGGAGTCGGCGCCGCACTATCTCGCGGGCATCGAACGGCGCTTCGGGGAGAAGCTGGACGCCAGCGAACTCGAGACCGTCGCGTCCGCGCTGCGGAAAGTGCTGGACCCGGCCGATATCGCCGGACCGGAGGGCGGCGCTCCGTAGTTCGGCGCGGGCTGGGCAGAACGGTTGCCGCCGGACGGGGCGACGGGAACAGTGGATGCCGGAATCGATTCGATCGGACCGGATTCGAACAGAGGAGACATCTCGTGCGCTTCGGCATCTTCATCCCGCAGGGCTGGCGGCTCGACCTGGTCGGCATCGACCCGGCCGCGCACTGGGGAGTGATGCGGGACCTGGCCACGCGCGCGGATTCCGGGGACGCCTGGGAATCGCTGTGGGTCTACGACCACTTCCACACCGTCCCCGTGCCCACCGAGGAGGCCACCCACGAGGCGTGGACGCTGATGTCGGCACTGGCCGCCAGCACCTCGCGAATCCGGCTGGGGCAGATGTGCACCGCCATCAGCTACCGGAACCCGGCCTACCTGGCCAAGGTCGCCGCCACCGTGGACCTCATCTCCGGCGGTCGCGTGGAGATGGGCATCGGCGGCGGCTGGTACGAGCACGAATGGCGCGCCTACGGGTACGGATTCCCTTCCGCCGGTGAGCGATTGGGTCGGCTCGACGAAGGCGTGCAGATCTTCAGGCAGGCCTGGACGACGGGTAAGGCGACCCTCGACGGCAAGCACTACCAGGTGGACGGCGCGATCGTGCGGCCGCTTCCCGTGCAGGAGGGCGGGATTCCGATCTGGGTCGCCGGCGGCGGCGAGAAGGTGACATTGCGAATCGCGGCGAAGTACGCGCGGTACACCAACTTCGCGGGCGACCCGGAGACCTTCGCGCAGAAGTCGGAGCTGCTGCGCGGCCACTGTGCCGCGGTCGGAACCGATTTCGACGCCATCACCCGCAGCTCCAACTTCAATACGCTGGTCGGCGCGACGGAGGCCGAGGTCGAGGACCGGCTGACGCAGCTGGAGTCCCGCCTGACCCCGTTCGTCGGCGCGGAGGGCGCGGCCCAGCACGTCAAGGATCTGTTCCGCAACTCCCCCGCCGTCGGCACGCCGGAGCAGATCGTCGAACGGCTCTCGCGGGTCAAGGATCTGGGACTGGGCTATTCGATCCACTACTTCCCCGAAACCGCCTATGACACTTCGGGTCTGGAGCTGTTCGAGCGTGAGGTCATTCCGGCGCTGCGCTGAGCGGGAGTCGCTCGCCGGATCGGCCGCGCCGGGACGACACCCGATGCGCGGGCGCGGGTGTCCCGCGGCCGATCCGGCGAACCGCCGGGTGGTCAGTGCGGCAGCGTCACCGGATCGGTGCAGCTGGACGGGGCGTCGACCAGCGAGCACGTCTTGGGGTCGCGGGTCGGGCGGTAACCGGCGGGGACGCCGCCCGCGCCGGTGATCTCGGTGTAGGCCGGAACCGCGTCGGTCGGACGCCGGGTGAGCGCCGGGTCGGTCTTCACATCGACGGTGTACAGGCCGAATCGCGGTGTGTAGGAGCCCCATTCGTAGTTGTCGGTGAGGCTCCAGTAGTTGTAGCCGATGACGTTCATGCCGTCGGCCTTGGCGCGCTGGACCCAGTAGACGGTGTCGCGCAGGTCGTCGGCGCGGGTGTACCCGTCGGCGCGGGGCTGGCCGTCCTCCGTGGGCATCCCGTTCTCCACGATGTAGAGCGGCTTGCCGGGGTACGCGCGCGAATAGTGGTCCAGCGCGTAGTAGATGCCGTCGGCCTGCAGCGGGTTCTTCCACATCTCCGAGAGCGAACCCGAGTTCATGGCGTCCGGGGACACCCCGTAGTAGTAGTCGATCCCGATGTAGTCGAGCTTGGCCGCGATCCTGCCGAGCAGCGGGCCGTTCACCAGGTCCTCGGCGGTCGGGAGGTACGCGACATTGCTGGTGACCATGGCGCCCGGCTGCACCTGGTGGATGTAGTCGTAGATGGCGTTGTGCGCCTGCGCGATTCGATCCTGCATGATCGGCACCGAGGTCGCGGGCAGGATGCCCAGCCGGACCTCGTTGATCATGTACATGGCGGGTTCGTTGAAGGTCACCCACAGCGGGTTGCCGGAGGCGTAGCGATCCACCACCGTCCGCGCGTTCGCCAGCCAGTCATCCACCATGCCGGGGCGATTCCAGCCGCCGCGGTCGGCCTCCCAGCCCGGATACACCCAGTGGTCGATGGTCAGCATGGGCCGCATGCCGGCGGCCTCGATCGCGCCGATCACCTTGTCGTAGAAGCGAAGTCCGTCCTCGTCCCACACCCCGGGCTGGGGTTGGACGCGCGCCCATTCGATGCCGATGCGGTACACCTTCACGCCCAATTGCCTGGCGAGCTGGATATCGGATTCGAACCGGTCGTAGAAGTCGATCGAGTCGCGGTAGGTATCCTCGGTCTTCCCGGAGGCGGCGTAGCGCGACCAATTGCTGTCCGGCGCATGACCTTCGGACTGGAAGCCCGACGCCGCGACGCCCCAGAGGAAGTCAGGTCCGAGCGGCGCTAGGAGCGTGGGCGGCTGCGGCCGCGCGAAGGCGGGGGCGCTGGTGAGGGTGAGACCGGTGGCGGCCACGACGGCCAGAGCGAGGGTGCGGCGGCGTAAGCGCATGGCGAAAACCGTACTACTCACGGTTTTGACGGACAAGGAACTCTCACAATCCGCTTAGACTCGACCGGTGGCGAAACGCGGACCCTACGGAAAGGGCATCGAACGGCGGGAGCAGATCCTCGAGGCCGCCCTGAAGACCATCGCGGAACGCGGCTTCCTCGCGACCTCGGTGGCCGAACTGGCCGAGGCCGTCGGGCTGAGCCAGAGCGGACTGCTGCACTACTTCGGTTCCAAGGAGGAACTGTTCGTCGCGGTACTGCTCAAGCGGGATCAGATCGACGCCGCCAATCTGGGCGAGGCCACGCCCGAGGCGCTGATCCGGCTCATCCGACACAACACCCAGGTCCCCGGGCTCATCGAACTCTTCACCCACATGCAGGCCGCGGCCGCGGACCCCAACCATCCCGCGCACGAATACATGCGGCTGCACTACGAACTGGGCACCGCCGCCTTCGCCGAGCTGATCCGCTGTTTGCAACGCGACGGCGAGGTCCCGCCCGCCGTCGACCCCCAGGTGATGGCGACCGCGTTCATGGCCCTGTCCGACGGACTGCAATCGCGGTGGCTCATCGACCCGGCCATCGATATGGAGTTCTACCTGCGGCAGTGCTGGGCCCAGTTCACCGGCGTCGAGCCCCGGACCGGCTAGCCGAGCCACGCCGCGATCGCCAGGAACACCCCGATCAGCACGAACAGAATGGCCATCAGCGGGACGATGAATTTCACGTACCGGTCGTAGCGCACCTTGGCCAGCGCGATACCACCGGTGACCACCGCGGTCGTGGGCGTCACCAGATTCGCCCAGCCCGACGCCGACTGCCACGCCGTCACCACCAGCGACCGCGGGACATGCGCGAAATCGGCCAGCGGGGCCATGATCGGCATGGCCAGCGTGGCGTGCCGGTGGCGAACGGGTTCACCGTCGAACACAGCACACCGATGCCCGCGCCCGAGATGATCGCGCCGACCGCGGTCATGCGGTCATAGCCCAGGGCCAGGGTCAACGGGACCAGCAGGGCGTGGAAACCCAGGGTCTCCTCGGCGAATCCCTCGACGGTGCCGGCGATCGCGAACACCACCATGATGCCGACGATCAGCAGGATCGACCGGGCGCGGAGCTTGAACGCCAGGCGTCCGATCCCGCTGTCCAGCGCGCCGGTGGCGAAGGCGACGGTGATGAACGCGCCCACCGCCAGCACGAACAGGAACACCGCCGCCGCGCCGTAGAGCGAACCGCTCAGGTCCGGGGCGACCTGCGAGGTCTTCGCGTCCTGAATGCCGTAGAGGCCGTTGACCGGAGCCAGGAACAAGTCCCGGATGCGGACCGAGAAGTCCTTGGCGTCCGCGATGCGATGATAGGAGCCCGCGATCGGGCGGCCCTGCGCGTCCACGTCGTAGGCGCCCGGCGGAATCACGAAGGCCGCCAGCCACACCGCGAGGGTGACCCCGGCCAGGATCGTGTACGTGGACGGGAAGCCGCGCTTCTTCTTGTGCCGCACGGGCTTCGGAGCGTCCTCGATGGTCGCGGTATCGCTCATCGGCGCGCCTTGTCGGCGAAGAGCTGGAAGAACTCGGCCTCGGCCAGCGCCACATTCCGCAACTCGCTCAGCAACACCCGCTCGTTGAAGCCGTGCATATTGCATTCGGAATCCTCGACGCCGAGCATGAGCACCTCGGAGCCCGGGTTGGCGGCGGCCATGGCATTGGTCAGCGGAATGGAACCGCCCATGGCCGAATCGATGGCGTCGACACCCCACGCCTTGGTCATGGCCTCACCCATGGCCGCGTACGCGGGACCGTCGGTGCGGGCGGCGAATCCGGTGCCGATATCGCCACCGGTCACCTCCAGTTCGACCCCGAACGGCTTGGCCTTCCTCAGATGCTCGATGACGGCACGCTGCCCCTCGGCGGGGTCCTGCTCGGGGTGCACGCGCACGTTCAGGTATGCCTTGGCGTATGGAACCACCGCGGACGCAGCGGTTTTCGTCGGCGGGGCGTCCAACCCGATCACGGTGATCGCCGGGCCGTACCAGATCCGCTCACCGATCGGACCGGTCCCGAGCAACGGCATACCCGGTCGCATCCCCGTCACCCGCGCGAATTCGGCGTCGGTGTAGTTCGCGCCCGTCCAGTGGTCGCGACGCAGCCCCGGCACCGCGACATTCCCGTCCGCATCGTGCAGCGTGGCCAACGCGGCGATCAACGACAACAGCGCATCCGGCGCCGCACCGCCGAACTGCCCCGAGTGCACCGGCGCGGCCCGGGTGCGCACCTCCACGAACACGTCCGCGACCCCGCGCAACGCGGTCACCAGCGTCGGCTGCCCCGCGCGAATATTGCCCGCATCGCAGATCAACAACGCGTCGGCTTCGAACAGCTCCGGATGCTCGGCCGGATAGTCGTCGAAGACCGACCCGTATTCCTCCTGCCCCTCGATCACCACCGTCACCCCGACCGGCGGCTTGCCCCCGAACGCCCGCAACGCCCCGATATGCGCCACCACATTGGCCTTACAGTCCGCCGCGCCCCGCCCGTAGATCGCGCCATCCTTCTCGGTGGGCGTGAACGGCGGTGTATGCCAAAGACTTTCATCCCCGGAAGGCTGCACATCGTAATGCCCGTACAGCAGGACGGTCGGCGCGGCCTCCGGAGCCGGGATCCGTCCGTAGACGACCGGCGAGGTATCGGGCAGATCCAGCACCCGAATCTCGTCAACCCCGGACTTCCGCAACTCCTTCGCGACCAGATCGTGCGCCCGCTGGACATTCTCCTTCGGATAGTCCGGAAACGCGATGGACGGTATCTCCACCAATTGTCCGAGAAGCGCTTTCAACTCCGGCATGAGTCCGTCGACAGTACCGCTCAGATCCCGGCGCAGGTCCATCCCGCCATCGAACCACCACCCGGCGTCAGCTCACCGCGAATCTTCAGCGACACGCAGAATCGGCAGCGGCGGGACCACGGCGGGGTCGGCCAGGACCGCGCGGCGGGCGAAGCCGAGGGCGCCGATGAGGATGGCATCGTCGCCGAGGACCGCGGGTGCGATCCGAAGCCCGAGTGTGGGGGCCAGGACCCGGCGGCCATGGAGGCGATTCTCGATGGTCGGCGCGATCCACGGGAACCACTCCGCCAGCAGGCCGCCGAGGACGACTTCGTCGGTATCGAGGAGGGCGGAGATCGAGAGGATGGCCGTGCCGAGGGCGGTGGCGGCGGCGTCCATTGCCGAGAGTGCTTGGGGTTCGGACTGTCTCAGCAGGGAGAGGAGTTCGGATCGGGCGGCTTGCAGGCCCTCGTTGTGGAGTAGAGAGGTGAGGCCGGCGGAATCGAGGACAGCCTCGGGTCCCGCGAAGGTGACCAGGCAGCCGCGGGCGCCGCAGACGCAGTCGGGGCCGGTCATGGCTACCGGGAGGTGGCCGGGCTCGCCGGCGACGCCGTGGCTGCCGGTGTGGATGCGGCCGTCCAGGACGACGCCACCGCCGATGCCGGTGCCGGCCTCGATGAGGACCAGGCCGCGGGAATCGCGAGGGAGAGCGTGGAATTCGGCGAGGGCGGCCGCGTTGGCGTCGTTGATCACGTCGATCGCCACGGCCGGGGGCGGGAGGTGGGCGGCGATCAGGTCGCGGAGGGGGACCGAGTCGAGCCAGCCGAAATCCGGTGCCACCACCACGGTTTGGTCGGGGTCGTCCAGGACCGGGCCGGCCATGGCGATCACCGCGCGGGCGAGGACGGGCGCGGGGCCCGATTCGGGGAGCGTGGCGGCGGCGCGGGCGATGCGGGACGCGATGGCGGCGGCCATGGCGGCGGGCGTGCCGGGGGCGAGGTCGTGCGCGACGGTGTCGCGCCAGGTGATGACTCCCGCGAGGTCGGAGACGGCGACGCGGAGCTGTTCGGAGGTGACCTGGATGGCGGCCACGGCGGCGCGACCGGGTTCCAGTCGCAGCGGGCGGCCGGGGCGGCCGCGGACGCCGGAACGCTGGGCGTCGTCCTCGGCGATGAGGCCGCGGTCGGCGAGATCGGCGACGAGGGCGGTGACCGAACCGTGGGCCAGTCCGGTGGCGGCGGCCACCTCGGTGCGCGGGCACGGGCCGTGGTCGGCGAGGTGCCGCAACACCAGCCCCAGGTTGCGACGCCGAATGGCGGCCGAGTCGGCCGGGGGCGACACGGTCGGGCCGCCGGGGGTGGCGGGACGTCGGGTGGGCGGTGTGGGATCCACGGGATCGAGATTATGGTGTCAGGTAATTATTTCAAGTGTTGACGTTAATTCGGGATCAGAGGTTGGCATGGGCGTGGAACGGATCGGACGACGAACTCTGCTGCTCGGAGCGGGGGCGCTGGCCTTCACGGCGGCGTGCGCACGCGGGACGTCGGAGTCCGAGAAGCCGAAGGAGACGGTGGTCGTGACCACCGCGGCGGGAGCGGTACGCGGGGTGCGGCGGGAGACCGGCGCCGCGTTCCTCGGTATCCCGTTCGCACAGCCACCGGTGGGCGCGCTGCGGTTCGCCGCGCCGGTACCCGCCGCCGCGTGGGCCGAGACCCGGGACTGCACCACGTACGGACCGACCGCTCAGGTCAAGCAGTTGTCCGAGGTGACCGCGATTCCGGAGCCGTCGATTCCCGGGGACGACATCCTCACGGTGAACGTGTTCACCCCGAAGCCGGATCCGGACGCGAAACTGCCTGTGCTGGTGTGGATTCACGGCGGCGGGTTCGTGGCGGGCAGCCCGGCCAGCCCCTGGTACGACGGCGCGGCGTTCAATCGCGACGGCGTGGTGCTGGTGTCGGTCGGGTACCGCCTGGGCATCGAAGGCTTCCTGCATCTCGACGATGCCCCCGACAATCGCGGCGTGCTGGATTGGATCGCCGCGCTGGCCTGGGTGCGCGCCAATATCGCCGCGTTCGGCGGGGATCCGGCGAAGGTGACGATCGCGGGCCAGTCGGCGGGCGGCGGCGCGGTGTGGGCGCTCCTGAACACCCCGTCCGCGAAAGGTCTTTTCCGCGCGGGCATTTCGGAGTCCGGCGCGGTCACCCAGCCCAATGATCGCGCCACCGCGCTGGCCATGTCGGCCCTGTTCACCAAGCGCACCGGCCTGCCCGCCACCGCCGCCGCGCTGCGGGACCTGAGCAGGTCCGGGTTGCAGGACCTCGAGGACAAGCTGCGCATGCCCGGACCCGACAGCACGGCCGCCACCCTGCTCGGCCTCGCCCCGTGGGCGGACGGCACGCTCATCCCGGCCACCAGCGCCGAGGTGCTGAAGTCCGGTGCGGACCAAGATGTTCCGCTCATGCTGGGCTTCACCGCCCACGAATTCAATGCCGCGCCGCTGACCGGGGAACGGCCGCCGGTCACCGACACCACGCTGCCCGCCGCCCTGGGCGCGCTCGGTTTCGACGCCTCCCGCGCCGCCGACTGGCACCTCGCCTACCCGGGGCTGTCGGCGGATCAGCTTGCGGGACAGGCCCAGAGCGATGCCGTGATCCGGATGCCGTCCTACCGGGTGGCCGAGATGCGGGCGGGCCACGGGCAGCCCACCTGGCTCTACGAATTCACCTGGACCTCGAACGCCTCCGAGTTCCAGGGCATGTCTTTCCACTGCCTCGACGTCCCGTTCGCCTTCGACCTGCTGAAGGCTCAGGGTGTGACCGCGGTGACCGGCGAGCATCCGCCGCAGGCGTTGGCCGACGCCATGCACCGGGCGTGGGTCGCGTTCATCAGCGACGCCGACCCGGGCGCCGACTGGCCCCGCTACACTCTCGACCGGCGCGAAACCATGATCTGGTCGGACGCGCCGCACGTCCAGTCCGATCCCTTCGCCGCACAGCGCCCGGTCTGGCTGCGCTGAACCCGCGGGCTACCGTGGAGCAATACGCGTCGAGTCGAATCGTGGATAGGTGGGTCGGTCAATGCAGGTGAAGCGCTGGATCGCACCGGCCGCGGTGGCCGTGGCCTGCGGGCTGTCGACCGTCCCGGCCGCTCAGGCCGCACCGGGTGACACCCAGGCCGCGCTGGGCGGCGGCTCGGGCCTGGTGCTGGGCCAGGGCGGGCACACCGCCAAGTGCAGCCTGACCACCATCGGCTACGACGCCGCCGGGCGACTGGTCGGCTTCACCGCCGGACACTGCGCCGAGGCCGGTACGCCGGTGCACGGCGAGCAGTTCCCCGACGCCGGGGTGGTCGGGGTGGTCCGCGCCGCGGACGCGCAACTCGACTACGCGGTCATCGAATTCGATCCGGCCGCGGTCACCCCGCTGCGCTCGTTCGACGGCACCACCATCGCCGGGTTCGCGCCGACGCCGCCCGCCTGGAGCGTGGTGTGCCAGAACGGCCGGACCAGCGGGCACGCCTGTGGCGTGGTGTGGACGTCGAGCCCGGTGGGGCTGCTGGAGCAGGCCTGCTCCAGCTACGGCGATTCGGGCGCGCCGGTCACCATCGGGGACAGGCTGGTCGGCATGATCTCCGCGCCGCTGATCAGCGACACCCGCAATCTCCGGTTCAGCTGCACCGACGCCAATAATCCGCTGCACTCCCCCGTCATCGCCGTCGCGTTCGACACCGTGCGCGCCGCGGTCGACGCCGGCAAGGGCGTGGGCAGCGGTTTCCAGCCGGTCTAGGGCCACCTACCCCGTCCCGGAGAATGACGAACCCGGCCGCACCCTGCACGGCCGGGTTCGAGATCCGGAATCCGATCAGGCCGAACGGGTTTCGGCCGCGACCGGAGCCGCCTTGCGGCTGCCGCGACGGAACCGCAGCACACCGTCCTCCAGCGGAGCCTTGCGCAGCATGGCGCGGTCGCGGAAGTAGTTGTTGATCACCAGCCACGGCCCCCGGGTGCCCTGACGCGGCATGACGCCGTCACCGCGCTGGATGTAGCCGGAGGTCAGCGCGCCGCCCATGAGCGACGCCTCGGACCGGTCGCCCTCCTCGGGCACCGCGACCACTTCACTGAAACCGTTGTCCCGCATGTGGTTCAGCAGGCGGCAGAAGTACTCCGCGGCCAGGTCGGCCTTGAGGGTCCAGGAGGCGTTGGTGTAGCCGAGGATCACCATCATGTTCGGGACGGTGCCGAGCAGCGCGCCCTTGTAGGCCACCAGATCCCGGGTGGCGAGGGTCTGCCCGTCCACCTCGAGCGCCGCGCCGCCGAGCATCTGCACGGTGAGACCCGTCGCGCTGACCACGATGTCGGCCTCGAGCTCCTCGCCCGAGGACAGGCGGATGCCCTTCTCGGTGAAGGTCTCGATGGTGCCGGTGGCGATCGATGCCTCGCCCCGCTTCAGCACCTTGAACAGGTCGCCGTTGGGCACCACGCACAGGCGCTGGTCCCACGGGTTGTAGCTGGGGGTGAAGTGCTTCATGTCGATATGGGGACCGACCTGCGCGCGCACCGCGGCCAGCATCAGCTTGGCCGACAGCTTCGGGTTGGTGCGCGAGAGCTGGTAGCTGGCCCGCTGCAGTCCGATATTGCGCGCCCGGCCCGCCTTGTAGGCGATGGCCGCGGGGACCTTGGCCAGCTTGAAGCCGACCGCGACCGGGTCGTCGGCGGGCAGCGCGGCGATGTAGGTGGGCGAACGCTGCAGCATGGTGACGTGCGCGGCGTCCTCGCTCATGGCCGGGATCAGGGTGATGGCGGTGGCGCCACTGCCGATGACGACCACTTTCTTGCCCTGGTAGTCGAGATCCTCGGGCCAGTGCTGCGGGTGCACGATCCGGCCGCCGAAGTTCTCCTCGCCGGGGAACGTGGGCCGGTAGCCGTTGTCGTAGTCGTAGTAGCCGGTGCAGCCGATGAAGAAGTCGCTGGTGTAGGTCTCGGTCTCGCCGGTGGCCTCGTCGAGCACCTCGACGGTCCAGATACTCTCGTCGCTGGACCAGGACGCCTTGGTGACCTTGCGGCCGAAGCGGATGTGGTCGGTGACGCCGTATTCGGCGGCGGTGTCCTCGATGTACTGGCGGATGCGCGGTCCGTCGGCGAGCACCTTGGTGCCGTGCCAGGGCCTGAAGCCGTAGCCGAAGGTGTACATGTCCGAGTCGGATCGGATACCGGGGTACTTGAACAGGTCCCAGGTGCCGCCGATGGCGGTCCGGCGCTCCAGGATCAGGTAGCTGCGCCCGGTCTTCTCCCTGGTCAGGTGGCAGGCCATGCCGATACCGGACAGGCCCGCGCCGATGATCAGTACGTCGACATGCCGCGTCATGGGGGAACTCGCTTCTGGTCGCGCCCGGACACCGGCGTCCGGGCGTACCGAGTATTACATGTTATTTACGGTAACGTCTACCACCGGTCGGGCTAGGCGGCGCGGACCTGGCCCGGCCGATCCGGCTCCGACCGATAACGGGTGCTCGGGCCGCCGATGCCGAGGGCGTTCCAGACCCGCTTGGACACCGGGTTCATCAGCCCGATCTTCTTGGCCAGCGACCGCACGTCACCGAAGAAGCCCGCGAACGCCTCCTTGGAGTCGGGGGAGCCGAAGAACACCTCCTCGCGGACCTCGCGCGGGATGCCGAACTCCTCGAAGAAGGCGCGGGGCGGAACCAGGATCGCCCGCCCGCCGATCCACATGACGATCGGGAAGGCCAGCGACAGCACGAACTTGTCGAACGGGTTCGCCTGCGGCACATGGTGTTCCAGGAACTCGTGCGCGAAGGAGATGTGGCGGGCCTCCTCGGCGATGTGAATCGCCATGACGCCGCGCATGATCGGGTGGATGTCCTCGCCGGCGCGCAGGATCGCCTTCTGGATGTGGTCGATCGGCTCCTCGCCCGAGAGCACCGCCATGAAGAACAGGTTCGGGAAGACCGAGGCCAGCGGCGGCACCAGGTAGGTGAGCTGCTTGAGGATCGTGCTCATGCCGGGCACGTCGATCCCGATGCGGTTCACCATCTCCTGGAACATCAGGGTGTGGTTGCACTCCTCGATGACCTCGTGGGTGCAGTACCGGAACTCCGGCGAGCCATTGGGCAGTTTGAAGGTGTGCTGCACCATGCCGCCGATGAGCAGGGTCTCGAACTGCAGGCCGACCTTGGCGATATTGGCCTGCCGCCACAGTCCGATGGCGATCTTGCGCGCCTCGGACTGGGCCTGATACCAGGGGTGCCGGGCGAACATGTCGCCGGAGACGGGCAGGATCCAGCGCTTGTCGTCGGCCTTGACCTCGAAATCGGGGTGGTCCCAATCGATATCGGTGTAGGGATCGAAATTCTTGTCGACGGACCCCTGCGAGAGCAGCATGAGCTTGTCGGCGTACTGCCGGGCAAGCGCGACCGCGGGGTCGTCCGTCGCGTGTGCTGACGTCATTGTCAGAGCCTCTTTCGGAAATGGACCTAAGTATCTGTAATCCATGGTTACGCGTACATTGGCGCCACGTCAACAGGTACCGACCAGTAGGGTTCAACTCCAGAAGAGAGGATGCAGTCCCCAGGCCTCGAATTCGGCTCCGACCAGGTCGCGAAGGGCTTCCCGGGTCGGGAACCGATCCGGATCCGCACCGGTGATCGCCAGGGTGACCGTGTCGCCGTCACTCGACCAGGACAGGTTCAGGCCGACCTCCACGCGACGGAACAGATCGGTGTCGGCGGTGCAGACCACCGGGCGCATGAGCACCGAGCGGGCGCGCACGCCCGCGATGGTCGCCACCCCCTGACCGGTCTCACCGAGATTCGTGCACAGGCATTCCGGGGCCTTGGCCGTGCGGGAGAAGAAGCCCAGAACGAACTTCGGCAGCATCATCTGGACCGGCTGAAGGTGTTGCAGCGCGGGGGTGGTGGCCGGATCGGAATAGGCGCGGGCCGCCTGTTTGACGGCGGTCCGCACCTGACGCAGGTCGGTGCGCTCACCCTTGCGGTAGGGCACGGCGATGGGCAGGCCGGTGGTGGCGTTGCCGCGGGGATCGTCGAGGCCGCGCAGGGACCGCGGAATATCGACGCGGACCTCGGCGCCGTCCTCGATCCGGCCGCTGCGGCCGAGCAGTCCGACGGCGACGCCGACCATGAGGCCGTTGTCGGTGCCGTCGTGCGCGGCGGCGACGGCATTCCATTCGGCCGCATCGACTTCCACGACGAGGTCGGCGGCGGAGTGGCGATCCGGGAGCGGCAGCCGCGGTTCGGCGGGGCGCGGGTTGCGGTCGGGCTCGCGGACATCGCGGGCCTTGATCGCGGCCCGGATCCCGCGGGCGGCGGCGCGCAGCCGGCCGACGGCGTCGGCGAGGTGCGCGCGGAACAGACCGTCGGTGGGAATCGAACCCACGAGACGACCCGAACTGGTTGCGATATCCGGTGTGTCCCCGGCGTCCAGGCGGCGTAGCGCGTCACCCAGCGCGTAGAGCACCGCGCCTCCGTCCGCGCCCACATGCGAGGTGACCAGGGACAGCAGGGTGCCGCCGGAGGTGGTCGGCGCGGCCGACAGTCGCCACACCCGGCCGGTGAGCGGGTCGAACTCCACCCGGCTCTGTTCGAGAAGCCAATCCAGGACGGCTGTTTCGGATACCGGCTGCTGTTGCACAGCCAGCGGTTCCGCCGTCGTGGCCGATACCCACCACGGCCGAGCGAAGGGGACGGACGTGGTCATCACCCGCCGCGCCAGGAAGCCGTGGGCGAGGTGCGCGTGCAGGCGTTCCAGCACAGCGGGATCCAGCGGTTCGTCGAAGCGCCAGGCCAGCTGGTTGACCAGGGCGTTGCCGTACAGGTCGTGCAGTTTCAGGAACAGGTCGTCGTCGGCGGTGAGCCGGTTCAGGACGGCGGGCATGACGGTCTCCGGATCACCGGGCACGCAGGGTGCGAACTGTCAAGGGCGCGAACACGATCGCGACGACGAGCGCGGAACCCACCGACCAGGCGAAGTCGGAGCCGGCCGCACCGGACTCGGCCAGGGTGCGCACCGCCGCCACCAGATGCGAGACGGGGTTGAAGTCGGAGACGTGACGCAGCCAGATGGGCATGGCCTCCTCCGGGACCAGGGCGTTGGAGGCGAAGCTGGCGAAGGTGAGCACCAGCATCGACATGCCCTGCACGGCGGCGGGTTTGGCCACGGTCACGCCGATGAAGGCGAACAGCCAGCTCATGGCGGTGGTCGCGAACACCACCAGGGCCGCGCCCGCCACCAGGCCCAGCGGGTGGTCCGGCCGGTAGCCCATGCCGAACCCCACCAGCAGCACCATGAGCGCGGCGATCACGTAGCGGGTCGCGCCCGCCAGCAGGCCGCCGGCCACCGGCGCGAAGCGCGCGATCGGCATGGAGACGAAGCGGTCGAAGACGCCCGAGCGGATGTCCTCGGAGAGCTGGACGCCCATGGCGACCGAGGAGGTGAGCACGATCTGCACCAGCACACCGGGAATCAGCGTGGGCAGGTACGCGTCCAGGCTGCCCGCGATGGCCTTGCCGAAGACGCTGCCGAACAGCAGCGGGCCCACGATCGGCAGCAGCACGGCGTCGTAGAGCAGCTGCGGGCTGTGCCGGAAGGTCAGCAGGCCGCGCTGGGCCATGAACAGCGACTGCGCCAGACCCGCGCGCAGGCCGACCCGGGTGAGCCGCGGCCGCCGGGCGATGCGGGCGGTGGGGTGCACGAGCACCGGGGTGTCGGACAGGATGGTCATGCGGTCCGCCTTTCGGCCGGAGGCGTGGTACGGGCCGGGCGCCGGGTGAGCGCCAGGAACACCGAATTCAGGTCGGGGCGTTCGACCCCGAAGCCGCGCAGGCGGATCCCGGTGTCGCGGCAGGCGGCGACGATGTCGGCGGCGGCGCCGATATCGGTGAGCGGCACCGTCACGGCGGCGGGATTGTCGCCGTGCAGTGGCACAGTGCCGGTGAGTCTTTCGACGACGGCGTCGGCGAGCGGGCGCTGGGCGGGATCGGCCAGATCCAGGCACAGCATCTCCTCGCCGATGGAGGACTTCAACTCCCCCGCGGTGCCCTCGGCGACCACGGTGCCGTGGTCGATGACGGCGATCCGGTCCGCGAGGGCGTCCGCCTCCTCGAGGTACTGCGTGGTGAGCAGGATGGTCGCGCCCCGCCCGACCAGACCGCGCACCACCGACCACATGCGCTCGCGGGTGTGCGGGTCCAGACCGGTGGTGGGCTCGTCCAGGAAGATCAAGGGCGGCACCGTGATCAGCGTCGCCGCCAGATCCAGTCGCCGCCGCATGCCGCCGGAGAACGACCCGACCCGCCGGTTGGCCGCGGCCGTCAGCTCGAACTCGTCCAGCAGTTCCGCCGCCCGATCCTGCGCCGCGCTACGGCCGAGGCCGAGCAGCCGGCCGAACAGGCGCAGGTTCTCCCACGCGGTCAGGTTCTCGTCCACGGCCGCGTACTGGCCGGTGAGCCCGATCATCGAGCGCACCGCCATGGCCTGACCGACCACGTCGTACCCGAAAACCGTTGCCGTGCCACGGGATGGACGCGCCAGGGTGGCCAGCATCCGCACGGTGGTCGTCTTCCCCGCACCATTGGGTCCCAGCAGCGCGAACACCGTCCCGGCCGCGACGTCCAGATCCACGGCGTCGACGGCGGTCATGGATCCGAAACTCTTTCCGAGTCCCCGTGTTTCGATGGCGATCTCACTCATCGCACACCTCCGATCATGGTCGAAGCCGAATGCCCAGCGGTTGGGGTCGAGAGCCCGTCCGCACCCGCCGATCGCGGCGCCGTCGGCAGCAGTGCTTCGACGGCATCCGCGGCGCGCGCGACCCCGTCATCGCGGAATCGCGCCCCGTAGGCGGCCGCCCGCAGGCGCACCTCCGGCCGGGTCGCGCGAATCAGTGACCGCTCCAGCCGATTCGCGGTGATTCCGGAGAACGGCGCAGTCGCCCCCAGCCCGAGGGCCTCCACCTGCCTGCCCCAGTACGACTGATCCGCCTGCACCGAACAGATCACCGACGGCACCCCCGCGCGCAGGACGGCAGCGGTGGTCCCAGCCCCGCCGTGGTGGACAGCGGCATCGCACAACGGCAGCACCGCTCGGTGGTCGACCTGATCCACCACCGCCAGCTCATCACCGATCCGGCCTCGGAACATCGGGCCCACCAGCAATATCCGCCGCCCGAGCCGCCGACCCACCTCTCGGACCAGCGACTCGACCGCGACCGGTTCGGCCACCGGCATCGACCCGAAACCCGCGTACACCGGAGCGGGACCCGCGATCAGCCACTCGAGCAACTCCGCACCGAGGCCGGAACCTGGTTCCTCGACCGCACTCGTTCCCGGCCCGGGCCGCTCCGCAGCACGCCGCCCGGCACCGTCGTCGGCAGGTACCGGGAACCCGGTGAACGGCACGTCGCGCAGTTCGTCCGCGAGTCCGGGGAACAGCGCGGGGTCGTAGGCCTGAATCGCCGTGTACGCCGGGGTCCGCCCGCCCCCACGATCGACCAGGGGCGATATCGACCCGGCCCACCCCGATCCGGGCGCCCTGTCCTCCGGCCGGGCGCGGGCCTCGAAGCCGCCGGCGTGCGCGGAGGATGTGCGCGAGTCCGAGTCACGGGCGGCGGCGCGACGGAAAGCCGCGCGCTCGGGCTCGAGGGCCCACGACCGCGCCACGGTCAACGCCTGCCAGCCCAGCCGGTTCAGCGGGCCCGGAAGGTGTCGGCCCCATGCCGCCGGGATCACCGGTACCGCACGATTCGGTTCGATCGGGAAGAAGTGCAGCGCCGTGATCGGAATCCTGTGGTGCCGTGCGACTTCCGCTGCGGCCTCCTCGCATGCCATGCCGGTGACCAGCGCGTCGGAGTCGCCGGCCAGGGCGCGCAGATCGCCCGCCGCCTCGGCGAATCCGCGGCGTTGCAGGTCCAGCACCGCGTGCGCCCGCCGTACGGGATTCGGGTGCCGGAAGCGCCGATCATCGCGTTGGGCGCGCAGCAGTTCGTCGCTGTCGAGGCCGAACCCCAGGGCCGGAACGCCATGGCGTTCAGCGAATTCGACCAGGTTCGGGGACACCGCGACGGTGACGTCGTGGCCTCGTCGCAGCAATTCCGAGCCGAGCAGCACGCCCGGCTGCGCATCACCCCGGCTGCCGGCGAAGGCGAGCAGCACCTTCATCGTGTACCCCCGATCTCGAGGACGCGACCAGGTGGCGCCGCCATGGGAACGGCGAAACTCCGGCGCACGCATTGATCCGGCCGATGGCGCACCTCATCGCGGCGAGCACGCGGGGTCTTCGACGGCGTGCCCATGGTCAGACCCGGGCCGGTGTCAGCGCCCGCGGGGCTGGGGGCATGGACTCCGCGGCGCGGTCGCGGGCGGCCGACGGGAGCGCGAAAGACGCTCGCGTGTCGGCGGTTCGGTCTCCGCCACCCTGCGCGCCCGCGAATTCGCGCATGGCGCGGGTGAATTCGGCGAGGAAGCGGTCCATCTCGACCTCCGGGAAGGTGGCCGGGAAGCGGGTGGACAGGCGCAGGCCGTCGGTGGCTCGGACTATCCAGAAGAAGACCTCGTCGGGAGAGTAGGACTCGGCGCGGAGGGTGTGGCCGCGCAGGGATTCGACGAGTTCGTGGTCGGGGAGGGCCCGGATGTCGAGGAAGGAGATGCCGAAGCGGGGGTGGTCGGTGCAGTTCAGGAGTTCCAGGACGCGGGTCCAGGTGGCGTCGTTGGCGGTGCGGGAGCGGCGCAGGACGGTGCGGGTGGACTCCAGGGCGCTGTCCAGGTCCAGGTCGGGGCGAGGGTGAGGTCGAGGGGGACGACGTTGACGAACCAGCCCATGGATTCGAGCCAGCGCAGGTCGGGGCGAGTGGCGATGGGCATGATGGCGCGCAGGGAGCGGTGGCCGAAGGCCCGGCGGTAGGCGATGGCGAGCGCGGTGAAGACCGCCACCGAGAGGCGGTGTCCGCGCTCGGTCACCGCGCGCTCCACCTGCTCTAGTTCGCTGAGCGACAACAGCTTTCGCGACACGGATGTTTGCGGGAGCGCCGCGAGCTCGCCCCCGCCGACGACCGCGCCCGTCCCGCCGCCCGCGACCGAGCCGGTCGCACCGCCCGCGATCACAGTCGCCCGCCCCGTGGCAGTGATCGCGGGTTCGAAGCGGGGCAGCATGCCGCCGGAGCCGTCGAGGAAGCGCTGCCAGTAGCGAACCGCGTCGCAGTCGGGGGTGAGGGCGGCGGCGGTGTCGCGTTCCCATTGGGCGAAGTCCGCGGCACTGCCGAAGGTCGGCGATTCGCGGGGCGGCTCGCCTCGGGTGACCTCGGCGTACAGGGCGCGGAGTTCGAGGATGACGATGGCCTGCGAGTAGGCGTCCAGGACGGAGTGGTCGGCGGCCACCAGGACGGTGAAGTCGCCGGTGTCGGCGTGCTCCACGGTGGCGAGCAGGCAGTGCGGCCACCGCAGGGGTGAGAGTCTCGATTCCAGTGTGGTGGTGAGGTATTCGTTGATCGCTCCGGAGCCCGTGATGCCGGGGATCGGCTCGGCGGTGACGGCGACGTCGGCGGCCGCGCAGACCAGCCGCTCGGGTTCGGGGCCGTCGTGGCGGGTCAGGGTGGTGCGCAGGCCCTCGTGGCGGGCGTGCCAGCGGCGCGCGGTCTCGCGCCAGTGCGCGGGGTGGAACAGTGCGTCCATTTCGAAGATGGTTCCGATCCAGCGATCCCGGCCCGGTCGCGGGTCGGCGGCGTCCGTCGCCCGGCAGTGTCGGACGTGCACGCTGGCCAGGGGCCGGGCGTCGGCGGTCCACGCCGCCCCGGAGGCCAGTTCGGCCCGCCACAGGGTCAGTGCGCCTGGGCGTACCGCGAATTCGGATAGGTGGGTGTAATCCATGACCGTCTCCCTCATCGAGACTTCGCCGGTACCGGTGCGGCCGTTCGATTTCCGTGAAGAATCCACGGTGCGCGAACCAGCGCGATCGAACCCGTTTATGAGCTATCCGGCGAATTGGAAGCTATTGAATGGTGATATGCCGCTCGACGGTGATCCGGCACATCGGAAGCCCCCGCCCAGTGTGCTGTCGAGCACTATTTGCCGGCGGATCCGGCGCCCGCGGCGGCGCTGCCCGAGCCCAAGGCCTGGGCCGCGGTGCCGCCCGCCTGGGCGGACCCACTGGCCGCGCCGCTGCCGGTGCCGAGCAGACCGGGCACCGAGCCGGGTCCGGGCACCACCCCGGCCAGGCTGCCGGCGGCGGCACTGCCGGTGCCGAGCGCCCCGGCCAGTCCGGCGGCAGTAGACGACCCGGTGCCCACGGCGGAGCTACCGGTTCCGAGCTGCGGCAATATCGATTGCTCGGGGGCCGGTCCGGCGCCGGCGGGGGTCTCGCCACCCGCCGGTGCGGCGGTGGCCAGGACGGGCACGAGCAGGGGCACCGCGATCCCCGCCAGCAGGACTGCGGCCGCACGAGCCGATCGGAATGCAGACATGGCCCGATTTCCTTTCACCTTCATCAGGACAAGCGCGCCGAGAGCGGCGACTTGGTGGGGGCAGGTCCGAATTGTGATTGGCGACGCTGCCGAGGATTTTCACCCGATGGGTAGATGACCTGCGAACCCAAGAAAATCATCAACCGACCAACTCCGCAACCAGCTTGAGCGCAAACAATTGGTTAACGGACTTTTCTCACACCCTCCTCTGTGCTTCAGGCCACTGCACCGGCGAAATTCGCCTCTACTTCACATTCGGCCGCAGACCGCTGTCGCGGCCCGACCGGAAAACGAGTTGCTCGCGGGTACCCGATTTCTGGGATCCTGGGCTGGTGAACGCAGGGGAAATCACCGTCGAGTTCGCGCCGGAGCTGCGCGTGTTCGTCGGTCAGCGGGACCGCACGCCGGTCCGGGTGGACGGCACCTCGACACTCGGGCACGTGGTGGAGTCGCTGGGTGTGCCGCTCACCGAGGTGGGCACGGTCCTGGTGGACGGCGAATCCGTTGCCACCGGCCACATTCCGCGCGGCGGCGAGAAGATCACCGTGTCGGCCGTGGCCCGCCCGCAAGCGTGCGCCGAGCCGCTGCGCTTCCTGCTCGACATCCATCTGGGCACCCTGGCGCGCCGCCTGCGTCTGCTGGGAATCGATGCGGCCTACGAGAATCCGGATATCGGCGACGCCGCCCTGGCCTCCCGTTCCGCCGCCGAGCAACGGGTCCTGCTCTCCCGCGACCGCGGGCTGCTGCGCCGCCGCGAAATCTATTCCGGCGCCTACGTGTACAGCCATCACCCCGCCGAGCAGCTGGACGACATCCTGTCCCGCTTCGCCCCGCGGCTGGCCCCCTGGACCCGGTGCACCTCCTGCAACGGCGCGCTCCGCCCCGCCGACCCGGCCACGGTCCGCGACCGCCTGCCGGACAACACCGGCCAGAGCTACGACACCTTCGCCGAGTGCGTCGACTGCGGCCAGACCTATTGGAAGGGCGCGCACCACGCACGTCTGGACGCCATCGTGGCCGACGCCTTGGCAAAATTCGCCTGAGCGACTCCGGTGGTCAGCGGGCGCGGGCGGCGGCCGCGGCGGCGTCCAGGCGCGCGCCCAGGGTCTTGACCTGGTCGCGCAGGACTTCGATGTCCTCCACCGGAACTCCCACCAGATCCAGCACGGTGCGGATCATCTGCTGCGCGCCCTGCTGGAGTTCGCGGCTGGCCTCGGTGGCGTGCAGGACCACGGCCCGGCCGTCGGTGGCGCTGCGCACGCTCTCCACCAGTCCGCGCGCCTGCAGTCGCTGAACCAGCGGGGAGAGGGTGCCGTAGTCGAGGTGTACCTGTTCGCCCAGGTCCTTCATGGCGATGCCGGGACGCTCCCACAGCGCCAGCAGCACCAGGTATTGCGGGTAGGTCAGATTCATATCGTCCAGGAACGGCCGGTAGGCGGCGGTCATGGATCGCGACGTGGAGTACAGCGCGAAGCACAGCTGGGCATTGAGCGAGAGCAGCGCGTAATCGATCTCCTCGTCCGCTCCGGCCCCAGCGGGTGCGGAAGGCGGATGTTCTTGCATTACTGCACTGTACTGCGGACCGTGGCGAGCACCGCGTCCGTGGCCGCCCGATCGCCGACCGTGATGCGGATACCGGTGGGATAGGACTTGACGTGGATGTCCGCGCCCGCCAGCGCGGTCGCGACCCGATCGGCCTCGGGACCGGGCAGGGTCAGGTAGGAGAAATTGGCGTAGCTGTCGGGCACCGAGAGACCGAGCGCGCGCAGTCCGCTGGTGAGCCGGTCGCGGTGCGCGGCCAGGGTCGCGACCCGTGCCTCGATCTCGGATTCGGCCTCGTAGCAGGCCCGCACCGCCACCTCGGCCAGCGCGGTCATACCGAAAGGCAACTGCCAGCGGGCTATTCGCGTGATCAGCCGCGTGGCCCCGAGCGCGTAGCCGACCCGCAGCGCGGCCAGACCGTACGCCTTGGAGAAGGTGCGCAGGACGAGCAGGTTCGGATGTCGATCCAGCAGGGCGAACACATCGACGCGATCGGTGTCCGACACGAAGTCCACGTACGCCTCGTCGAGGACCACGGTGACGGTGTCCGGAACTTCCTTCAGGAGATTCTCGAATTCCCTTGCCGGAACCAGGGTTCCGGTGGGGTTGTGCGGGCTGCAGACCACCAGCAGCCGGGTTCTCTCGGTGACCGCGGCGGCCAGTGCCGGGAGATCCTGGCACCCGGAATCGTTGAGCGGCACCGTGATCGGCCGCCCGCCCGCCATGCTGGTCAGAATGGGGAATCCGTCGAAGGTGGGCGACGCCATCACCACCTCGGCGCCACCCGCTCCGAATTCCTGGACGATGTGCATGATCACGCCGGTCGCGCCCGCGCCCACCACGATCCGATCGGGCGGGCAGCCGAGCCGTTCGGCGATCAGCCGGGGCAGGCGGCGGGGCAGGAATTCCGGATACCGGTTGGCCGAGGCCAGCGCCGCGCTGAGCGCCTCCTGCACCGAGGGCGGCGGACCGTAGGGAATCTCGTTGAGCTGCAGCCGATGTCCGGCCGTCACCAGGGGGCTCACGGCGCCGCCCCTTCAGCGTCCGCCCCAGCGGAGGGCGGCGGCCCCCGCGAAATCGCCCGCGTGCGCGAAGCCCGCGAACATGACCAGCGATCCGGCCGGCACCCGGCCCTCGTCGACCGCGCGGTCGAAGGTGACGGGAATGCCCGCGCCGAACAGGTTTCCGCAGTCGTCGAAGGTGTCGGGATGCCGTTCCTGCGGCAGTTGCAGGGCGTCTCTCCAATTGCGCAGGAAGGCTCTATTGGGTTGATTGGTGACCAATAGGTCCAGGTCCTGGGTGGGCACGCCGATCCGGCCGCACACCGCCGACGCCACCTCGGGAACCAGCCGGTTGCCGCGCTGCAGCACCTTCGCGATCTTGGATTCGGTGAAGCCGACGTGCATCTCACCGCTGCCGGCCTCCCAGTAGCGGCGCGGCGGGTCGGCGATCACGGTCATCTGCCCGGAGAATTCGGGCAGATGACGGGTCTCGATATCGAGGATCGGCGAATCACCGGACTTCACCAGCAGTCCCGCGCCCGCCCCGTCACCCGGAATCGCGGCCTGCGCCTTGCCGCGCACCTGCTCCTGGGTGAAGACCTGACCGGCCACGTTCTGGATGGTGACCACCAGCGCCGAGCGGGCGTCGGAGGACAGCAGGATCTGGCGGGCCAGCTTCATGCCGTACACGAACGACGCGCAGCCGCCATTGTGCAGGTCGATCAGCCACTCCGGCGCGATGCCGAGCCGGGCCGCCACATCCCCGCCGCTGCCGACGATGCCGATATCGGGCAGCTGGGTGTGCACGATCAGAATGTCGATGCCCCGCAACACGTCCCGGCCGTGCCGGTCCAGGATCGGGGCGACCGCGCGCTCGGCCATATCGGCCGGGGTCTCGCCCGGCGCGACGTGGCGGCGGAACTTGGGGGCCTTGAACATGAGGTTCGAGGTGACCTCGTCCGGGTCGGCGTACTGCGCGAAATAGTCGGCGGAGACGATGGTCTCGGGCAGGTACCCGGCGACGTCGAGCAGGCTCACGGTGTCGGCGCTCATGATCAGTCCATCCATTCCGGCTTGATCGGCTGCCCGGCGGCGTGCCGGTGTTCGCAGATCGCTTTGAGATTGCGCAGTTCCAGCAGGTGCCCGGCGGCGAAGAGGTGCCAGAAGTCGCCGACCCACACCGGGCGGCCCTCGGGCGCGGTCTCGGGGTAGGCGTTGTCCTCGTAGAAGGGGTGGTGGCAATTGGTCCAGGTGACGACCGAACCCGGCTTGTTCAGCACCACCTGCGCGTCCACCACCCGCATCAGGTAGACCATCCACAGGTGGTCGGCCTGGTCCCAGGCGCAGTGGTAGTCGACGGTGCGGGCCTCGGGGTTGGCGACGGTGCGGGTGAAGATGCGGGTGTGCGAGCCGATCCGGTCGTCGGACACCCACACCTCGGGATCGGCGGTGCGCTCGAAACCGCGCATGCTGTAGGTCCATTCGCACAGGCTGCGGGTGTCGGCCAGGTAGGCGTACACCTCGTCCGGCGGCGCGGCCACGTACTCGGTGACGGTGCAGTACTGGCCGTAGATCTCGTCGTGCGGGTACACGGCGCGGGTCATGTCCAGGACCAGCGGCATGCCCTCCTTGAGGGCCATGCTCTCGATGCGGTACACGCCGGGCACGTCCAGCTCCGGGACTTCGATCGGCTCGTCGGCGACGGTCTCGGTCATGCGAAAGACTCCTTCAGGAACGGTGCGAAGGGTGGGAACTCGTCCGGGTCACACTGCAGTTCGATGAACGCGGGCCCCGGTATTGCCCGCGACTTGTCCAGGGCTTGCTCGAACTCGGGGAGGGTGCGCGCGGTCCAGACCGGGAGCTCCGGGAACAGGGCGGCGACCCCCGCGCCGATCTCCGACACGCGGAATCTGTTGAAGCTGTATTCGCCGGAGTAGAAGACCTGCTCGCGCGTCACGCACATGGCGTGGGCATTGTTGTTGAACACGATGAAGGTGACCGGCGCCTGGTACTCGACCGCCGTGTGCACCTCGTGGCCGTGCATGAAATACGCGCCGTCCCCGGCGATCACCACGGTGCGGCGGCCGCGGCCCAGCGCGCAGCCGATGCCGGCGCCGAACGCATAGCCCATGCCGCCCATGCCCAGGGCGATCAGAAACCGGCCGCCCTCGGGGATTCCGAGGTGGTGCACGACGGCCGCGCCGGTATTCCCGGCGTCGGCGACCACGTCGGTGCCGGGGTCCAGTGCCGCTTCGATGGCCGCCACGGCGGGGCGGTACCGGACGCCGGGTCCGGGCGCGGGCGGCACGGACAACTCGGGCACAGGCAGGCGATCAGGGTGTGCGCCGACGGATCCCGGCTCGAGGTGCGCGCCCTCGGTCCCGTGGGTCGAGTTCGCGACACCGCGCAGCGCGGCGGCCAGCGGACCGCGCGCCTCGGCGTGCACCGGGACGAAAGGCTGCTCGATACCCAGGTACACGACCCGTGGACAGGCGGCGAGCGCGGTGTCCAGTCCGGCGCGGGCGGTGAGCGGGAGTGGGGCTCCCACGAGCAGGCAGAGTTCCGCCTCGGACACCAGGCGGGCGGCGTTCGGATGACCCATCACGCCGACCACACCGGCGAAGCGGGGATCCGCGTTCGAGTACGCGTCCTTCGCGTCCGGGGTGACCAGCACCGTCGCATCGAGCGCCCGCACGACGGTCGCCAATTCGGCGCGCGCGTCGGCCGCGGCGACCTCCGGTCCGGCGATGACTACGACCGGACTCCCCTGCGGCAGCCCCGCCAGCAGATCCAGGACGTCATCGGGCAGCAGCTCCGGATCACCGGACTGCTCCGCGGTGTCGCGTCCCCGAGCCTGCGCTTCGACCGTCGCCCGGTCACCTTCGATGAGCGGAGCGGCCTGGATATCCTTGGGCAGCAGCAGGACAGCCGGACCACCGGCCAGCGCCGCCGCGATCGCCCGGTCGAGCTCCACCGAGATGTCCTGCGGTCGACGGACTTTCACGCAGCGGCGGGCGACCTGGGCGAAGAGCTGCTCGGCATCGATGCGGCCGGGAACCCCGCAGGTGTCCTGAAAGGCACCCCGGCCCTCCAGGCCCAGTGGCGGCTGACCCACCAGAGCGAGGACCGGAACCCGCGAGTCGAATGATTCCGCCAGGGCCGCAAGCAGATTCATCGCGCCTCCGCCGGAGGTCGCGACCACCACACCGAGCCGGTTGGTGGCGCGGGCGTACCCGTCGGCCATGGTGGCCGCGCCGAACTCGTGTTTGGCGATGATGCCGGTGAGCTCCGAATGCCGGTGCAGGGCGTCGTAGACGTCCTCGATATTGGCCCCGCCGACCCCGAAGACATGGTCGGCGTGGATCGCGAGCCGTTCGACGACGAGGTCGGCGACGGTTCGGGCCGCGCGTTCGCTCTGGGTCACAGTCCCCCGTTCATATTGCCTTGTCCACGATGCATCGCACACAAGGTATCTGGCCGGAGGGATCTCGATCAATGTGTCTCAGGTCACAGACATGCCCGAAAGATGCTGTCGTACAGGCACTTTGGCCATGCGAAGACCCCACCGGGGACATCCCGGCGGGGCCCCGGTCCGGGCACAGGGGGAAATCCGGACCGCATCTGGACGGCTACCGGCCCGGAGGCCGATACATCGGGATCAACGAGCGGCGGACCGCCGCGGTTCAGTGCGCGTGCGCGTTCGGCGTGTCGAGGAGTCGAACACCGCGCGGGCCAGACGTAGGCAACGCCGGTCGCCATTGAGGGTGAGACCCAGCCGATTGGGGACGTAGGCGAAGGAGAGCCCGGTCGCCGGATCGGCGAAACCGAGCGAACCACCCATTCCGGGCGTGCCATAGGCGCGGTGGTCGGATGAGCCGAAGGGGAAGGCGGGACACGACTTCCGGAAGCCCAGGTGGAATCGGGTCGGAGTGCGCAGCACGGCGTCCGGGGCGGGCACCGGGCCCGGATCGGCGATGCGGGCCCGCACCTCCGGCGCGATCGGCAACTCGCCGGTGAGGCCCGCCGCGTAGATGCGGGCCAGGCCGCGCGCCGAGCCGACCCCATTGCTGCCGGGCAACTCGACCGACATGATCTCGGGGCGCACGAAATCCTCGGGCATGCCCAGGTCCGGCACCGACAGGGCGCGGAAGAGCTGACCGCGGCGCATCAGCGCCGGAATCGCCTGATTCCACGGCAGGTTCCGCTCGTGCCGCAGGTCCAGGCCGATGGTGCGGGTCAGGTGGGCGATCCGGTCACCGCCCAGGTCCGTGTCCAGGCCGAGGGTGAAATCGACGCCCAGCGGACCGGAGATCTCCTCGGCGAGGAAGGTCCGGATGCTGCGCCCGGCCGGGTCCGCGCGACGAACCAGTTCATTGAGATACAGCCCGATGCTGACCGGGTGATAGCCCTGCCGCGTGCCCGGCGCCCACCCGGGGCGCTGAGCCGCCAGCACCGCGGCCACGCTGTCCAGATCGTGCAGGTCGTCGAGGGTCATCCGGATATCTCGCAGGATGTGCAGGCCCACTTGATGGTCGATGAGCTGGCGGACCGTCACCTCATCCTTGCCGTGGGCCGCGAATTCCGGCCAGTACCGCACCACGGGCTCGTCGTAATCCAGCTGCCCGCGCGAGACGAGCATGGCCAGGATCAGCGCCGCGACGCCCTTCGTGCACGAGAAGACGGGCGCGATGGTGTCGCGCTCCCACGGGAGTCCGCGCACCGGGTCGCGCGGGCCGCCCCACAGGTCCACCACGGGGGTGTCGCCGTCGAAGACCGCGACCGCCGCGCCGATCTCGCCGTGCCGGAAATTGCGGCGGAAGGCGTCGGCGACCCGGCCGTAGCCCTCGGCCACGTACCCGTGCGTCATCGTCTCGCTCATCGTCGGCGAGCCTACGGGGACCGGCTTTCGGGCCGGTAGCGGTACCGGCGGGTCAGCCGCCGCCGGGCCGATCGAGGGGCCCGGTTCGTATGGCAATATCGGGCAAATCGCCCCTATTCTCGGATTTGGGGGCCACTGTGGCATGCAGCCACTCCCGTTGTGAAGGGGCCTGATGCCACGCACCACACGGATAACCGTCATGCTGCTGTTCGCGGCCTGGGTTGTCGACTACATCGATCGGACCGTGATCAATTTCGCGCTGCCGTCGATCGGCGAGGACCTGGGGCTGGACCACACGCAGCAGGGGTTGTTGGTGTCGGTGTTCTTCGTCGCGTACGCGATCATCCAGGTGCCCGGGGGTCTGCTCGCGGATCGGTACGGGGCGCTGCGGGTAGGGATCATCGGATTGACCGCCTGGTCGATCTTCACCGGGTTGACCGCGCTCGCCTGGTCGTTCAGCGTGCTGCTCGCGATTCGATTCCTGTTCGGTCTGGTGCAGGGCGTGTTCCCGGCGGCGGCCATCAAGGCGCTCGCCGAACGCAGCTATGCCGAGCAGCGCACCACGGCCGCCGGCTGGACCAACTCCTCCAACGCGGCGGGCCTGCTGCTGGCGGCGGTGATCGCGGGCGTCCTGCTGCCCACGGTGGGCTGGCGGGTCATGTTCGCGGTGATCTCGGTGCTCGGGGTGGCGGTCATCCTGGCCTGGCGGCGGTGGATGCCGGAACCACTGACCCAGGACGAGATTCCGGTCGCGCCCGCCGGGCCCGCGGCCGAACGCCGCTCGGTGCTGTTCTCCCCCGCGCTGCTCGGCTTCGCGGTCATGTTCTTCGGATACGACGTGCTGGTGTGGGGCGTGACCGCGTGGACGCCGACCTTCCTGCACGAACAGCGCGGAATCTCCATGGCGGGCATCGCTTTCGCGGCGGTGCCGACCACGCTGGCCGCCGCGGCCGGGGTGGTGCTGGGGGCGCGGCTCTCGGATCGGCTCGGCGGCCGGCCACGGGTGATCGTGGTGCCCGCCATGGCGTTCACCGCCGCCATGCTCTTCGCACTGCCGCGGGCGGAGTCGTTCCCGCTGTTCGTGGTGCTGGGCGTGGTGATGAGCCTGGTCGCGGGGCTGGCCTACATGCCCGCGTTCTCGGTGCCGCTGCGGGCGCTGCCCAGCGTCTACATCGGCGCGGCCACCGGCGTGATCATCTTCGGCGGGCAGCTGGCGGGCGTGGTGAGCCCGCTCGCCTTCGGGTTCATCACCGATCATGTTTCGTACACAACGGCTTTCGAAACCATGGCCATCGGGCCGCTGCTGGCACTGCTGGCGGCGCTGGTGGTTCCGCAAACCGCCGACGCGTTCCGGACGATGGTGTCCCGGCGCGCCGCGGCGGCCGTCCCGTCGAAGGAGCGTCTCCCATGATCGAGCACTGGCAGCAGGTCTACCGGCATCTGCACGCCCACCCCGAGCTGTCGGGTGAGGAGCGGGCCACGGCGCGACTGGTGGCCGACGAGCTGCGCGCGCTGCCCGGCTGGGAGGTGACCGAGAACGTCGGCGGCACCGGCGTCGTCGGGGTGCTGCACAGCGGGCCCGGGCCGGTGGTGTGGCTGCGCGCGGACATGGACGGCCTGCCGGTGCAGGAGGAGACCGGCCTCGACTACGCCTCGACCGTCCCCGGGGTCATGCATGCCTGCGGCCACGACGTGCACGTCACCGCGCTGCTGGGCGCGTGCGCGGAACTGTCCGCGAATCCGCTGCCCGGCACGGTGGTCGCGCTGTTCCAGCCCGCCGAGGAGAACGGCTCGGGCGCGCAGGACATGCTCAACGACGGTCTGCTGGACCGGTTTCCGACGCCGCGCATCGTGCTCGGCCAGCACGTCGGCCCGCTGCCCGCAGGGCTGATCCTGAGCCGCCCCGGCACCCTGATGGCCGCCTCCGACTCGGTGCGCATCACCTTCCTCGGCAAGGGCGGCCACGCCTCCCAGCCGCACACCGCCATCGACCCGCTGCTCATGGCGGCGACCTTCGTGGTGCGCATGCAGGCGCTGACCGCCCGCCAGACCGCCACCGCCGCAACGCCGGTCCTCACCGCCGGAGCACTGCACGCGGGCACCCGCCCCAATATCATCGCCGACAGCTCCGAGGTCCTGCTCAGCCTGCGCACCTTCACCGACGGCTCCCGCGCCCGCATGATCGAGGGCATCCAGCGCCTGGCCGAGGCCGAGGCCGCCGCCGCGGGCGCACCCCAGGAACCGAAGGTCGAGTTCTACGACCACTTCCCGGTCACCGAGAACACCCCCGGCGACACCGAACGCGTCCTGGCCGCCCTCACCGCCGCGAGCCTGCCCGTCATGCCCATGGAGAACCCCATCACCGGCAGCGAGGATTTCGGCGCCTTCGGCACCGCCGCCGGGGTCCCCTCCGTCTTCTGGCACATCGGCGGCATGGACCCCGCCCGCTTCACCCAGGACGACCTCCACTACATGCTCACCGAATCCGCCCTCCCACCCCACTACCCCTCCAACCACTCCCCCCACTTCGCCCCCGACCCCGCCCAGGCCCTCCCCGCCGCCATCACCACCATGCTGACGGCGGCCCGCTCCGAACTCACCCGCCCGTAATGACGCGAGCCCGGTATCCCGTGCCGCACGGGCCGAGTGGATACCGGGCTCGCGATCGACTACCGGAACACGGTCAGCACCAGATCTGCCACCACGAGCACTTCGGCGGCGTGATGGTTCTCGGCGGCGGTGTGGTGGTCGGCGGCGTCCAGGGCGGCGCGACGGTGACCGTCCTATTGCCCTGGTCGGCGTAGTAGCCGCCCGGGCAGGTCACGAGGAGATGAGTTCTACCGGACCCGTGTCCTCGGGTGGGTTACGGGTCGAAGGAGATGTGCAGGTCGTCGGATTCGGGGAGGGTTTGGCAGGCGAGGGTCTGGCCCTGGGCCAGTTCCTCCTCGATGAGGGACTCGTTCCGGAGCATGCGGGTGCGGCCTTGTTCGACGGTGCAGACGCAGGTCGCGCAGGCGGATTCGCGGCAGACGTAGGGGGCGTCTATGCCGTGGTCGAGGAGGACGTCGAGGAGCTTCTTGGTGCGGGGCCAAGGCAGGGTGTGGGATTCGCCGTCGATGTCGACTCGGACGGTGGCGGCGGTGGGGTCGACCGGTTGCGGGGTGGCCGCGACTGGGGTGTGGTGTTCGAAGGGGTTGTCGGTCAGTGAACGGTAGTCCTCACGGTGGATGGCCCGGTCGGGGATACGGAGTTGCCCCAGGCCCTGGCGGACCGTCGAGGCGAATCCGGTTGGGCCGCAGAGATATACGTCATGGCGCCGGTAGGGGCGGGCCCACGTCGCGAGGTCGCGGGGAGTGGGGAGGCCGCGGTCGGATTCGAGCCAGTGGGTCACCGTGAGGCGGCGAGGGTGGCGGCGGGTCAGGTCGTGCAACCGGGAGCCGAAGATGACGGAGGCGCGGTCGCGGTTGGCGTACAGCAGGACGATATTGCCGCGGCCCAGGGTGAGGGCGGATTTCAGGATGGAGATGATGGGGGTGATGCCGCTACCGGCGGCGCAGAGCAGGAGATCGTGGGTCCAGGCGCGGGGGACGAAGGCGCCGGCGGGTTCGAGCACGGTGAGGATGTCGCCGGGAGAGACGTTGTCGCACAGCCAGTTCGAGGCATAGCCGCCGAGTGTGCGTTTGACGGTGACGGTGGGGCGGTCGTCGCAGTGGGGGCTGCTGGACAAGGAGTAGCAGCGGGCCACGGAGCCCGTGCGGTCGCTGGGGACGCGCAGGGTCAGGTACTGGCCCGGGGAATAGGCGAAACGCGGAGTGAGGTCGGGGATATCGAAGATCAGCGAGACCGCGTCGGCGGTCTCGCTGACGACTTCACGCACCTTCAGCTGGTGGGCGCGAGCGGTCACGGCGCTCTCCTGCCGAAGACCAGCTCACCGGCCGCCTGGATGCGGTCCATCGACAAGGCCTGGGTCATGCGGCGATTCACGCCCGGCGCCAGCCGCAGCATGAAGTACCCCAGCCATGCCTCGGTGCGGACCGGGACCACCGCCAGGTCGTAGCGGATCGAGCGGACCACGGCGCGCGCCACCAGATCGGGGCTCATCGGCGAGAACGGCAGGCGTTCGGCCAGCGCCTGGAGCTGCGCGGTGAGCTGCTGCCCACGCTCCACCAGCCGTGGATCCACCCCCACCGTGGTGGCGTGCCGGGCGATATCGGTATTGATCACGCCCGGGCAGATCGCGCTCACCCCCACGCCTTTCGGCGCGAACTCCAGCCGTAGGCATTCGGTGAGCATCTTGACCCCGGCCTTGGACACCGAGTACGCCGACATGACCGGCGTCGGCGTGAACGCGGCCGCGGAGGCGATGTTCACGATGTGCCCGCGCTTGCCCTCGTCGATCATGAGCCGCCCGAACGACCGGCAGCCGTGCACCACCCCGAGCAGGTTCACGTCCAGCTGCAGTTCCCAGTCGTCGGGTTCGAGATCCAGGAACGCCCCGCTGACCAGAATTCCGGCATTGTTGACCAGCACGTCCGGCACCCCGTGATCGGCGTGCACGTCCCGGGCGAAAGCAGCCCAGGCGTGCGGATCGGTCACATCGAGCTGGGCGGCGATCGCCCGCCGCCCCTCGGCCTGGATGAGCGCCACCGTGGAGAGCGCCGCGTCCTTGTCGATATCGGAGACGATCACCTGGGATCCCCCACGCGCGAACCGCAGTGCCGTCGCCCGCCCGATCCCGCTGCCCGCGCCGGTGACCACCACCAGCTTCGGATCGATGGCATTGAGTTTCACGACACCTCCTCCGAGAGCGCGACCGTCTCGGCCGCGACCGGCGCACCCACCGTGTAGCGGTAGACGTCGAGATCGAAATGCCGGTTCTGCCAGTACATCTCGCCGTGCGTGGACGGCCGGAACGGCGAATCACCGTGATTGTCGAGGTAGTAGGTATTGGAACCCTCGCACACCGGCGTGAACAAGAAGTTCTTCCGCTGCCTGCGCAGACACTGCCGGAAGTACTCGTCGTGCACCTCCTGCCGGATCTCGACCTCCGTGGTGCCGCGCGCCTTGGACTCGGCGATGACCCGCGCCAGATGCGCCGAGGTCGCCTCGATCATCCAGATGTAGGAACCCAGCACGAACCCGTACGGCCCGGTGATCGTGAACGAGTTCGGGTATCCGGGCACCGAAACACCCTGGTAGGACTGATATCGGTGCTCGTCCCAGAACTTCTCGAGATCCTGCCCGCCACGCCCGCGGACAGGGAACGGCGGGATCGAGCCCTTCTCCCACAGCTTGAAGCCGGTGGCGCAGACGAGCACGTCGACCTCGTGCTCGGTCCCGTCCACGGTGACCACCCCATGCTCGGTGATCCGCGCGATGGAGTCGGTGACCAGGCTGACGTCGGACCGGTTGAAGGTCCGCAGGTAGTCATTGGACATGGATGGCCGTTTGCAGCCCAATCCGTAACGCGGCGTGAGCTTTTCCCGCAGCTCCGCATCATGGACCTGGGACCGCATCCAGCGGCGGATCGGCGCCTCGGCGGCCCGGCGCACGGTCGAGGTCAGCCAGGCCGGTCCGGCCACCATGCCGCTCATGGCGACCTCGGTGCCGAGATTGCCCGCCAGCCGCAGGGCGGTGCGGATCCCGGTATTGCCCAGCACCATCCGCCCGAGCGGCCCGACCTCGGCGTCGTTCTTCGGGAACACCCAGATGGGCGTCCGCTGGAACACGGTCAGGTGCTCGGTCTGGTCCACAATCGCCGGAATCAGTTGCAGCGCTGTGGCTCCGGTGCCGATGACCGCTACCCGCTGCCCGGCCAGGGAGACATCGTGATCCCACAGCGCCGTGTGCACCAGCGTCCCGCCGAAGTCGTCGAGTCCCGGGATGTCGGGCATCTTGGGCCGTTCCAGCCCGCCGATCGCCAGCACGATGTACCGCGCGGTGAGCTGCTCGCCGCCATCGGTGCGCAAGCGCCACAGACTGTTCCGGTCGTCGAAGTCGGCCGCCATGATGGTGGTGTTCAGCCGCAGTTTCTCCCGCAGCCCGTACTTGTCGACCATGCCCTCGGCGTAGTCCCGCAGTTCGGTGCCGGGCGCGAAGACCCGCGACCAGTCCCCGCGCTGCTCGTAGGAGAAGCTGTAGATGAACGACGGAATATCCACCGCCACACCGGGATAGGTGTTGGCGTGCCAGGTGCCGCCGACCCGATCCCACTTATCCACGATCACGAAGTCGTGGATTCCCCTCCGTTGCAGTGCGATCCCGGTGCCGATGCCCCCGAATCCGGCGCCGACCACGATGACCTCGTGATCGGGCCGGACGGCGGACGGCGCACCCGTGCCACCGCGCTGTGTTGCCATGTCGGTCTCCTCCGGCTCAGCCGATGCGGTCGGACAGTTCGCCGTCCGCGCCGAAAAGTTCTCGCTGCCATTGCGCGAGCAGCCCGTCGGTGTCGATGTCGTCGGGATGGAAGCCCGGCCGCATATAGGGCCGCATCTCCCTCAGCAGTCCCTTCACGATGGGCCCGCGCGCCAGCCGCACCGTCTGCCGCGCCACCTGCCACGGCCGCCAGCTGCGCGGATCGCTGAGGATCGAGGCGAGGACGCCGAGCGACACCACCGGGATCGTGAACACGTACATCCCCGCCATCACCCCGATCCGCACGACCTCGGTCCCGCCGGCGGCCCGGAAGACGTCGAACGCCACGGACTTGTGCTCGAGTTCCTCGAAGGCGTGCCAGTTCAGCAGCTGCCACACCTCCGGATCCCCCGGAATGTCCTGGATCTCCTGGCTGCTCAGAATCCGTTTGGCGAGCGTGGCCGTGTAGTGCTCGGCCGCGGCCGTGAACGCCAGATGCACCTCCGGCGGCACCGCGTTCTCGATCGCCATCACCCCGCGTTCGCGCAGCGCGCCCGGCGTGAAGGTGAACAGCCGCACGATCGGGAAGCCGTTCTCGACGAGCTGCTCGTTCAACCGCCGATGCTGCTGCCCGTGCACGGCTTCCTGCCCGATGAATCCGGCCACCCGCTTCTTGAGCACGGGATCGGTGACCTGCCCGGAGAATTTGCGCACCGAGCGGATGAACGATTCCTCCCCCGGCGGAAAGGCGCCGGAGAGCACGGCGATCAAATGTGTCAAAGGGATGTCGCCCCGGACGAATTGGTGCGCCATCGGCTCGGGGTCGCCGAACCGGAAACGCATGCGCCGCACCTTCGGGTAGGGCATGAGGGACGCGGAGTCCTGCCGACCGATCGTCATTGGCCGGTCCTTTCTGGCAATGGAGTTGTGACTACTTCAGGTGGTCGACGAGCTGGCCGTCGTCGCCGAAAAGCTCCGACTGCCACCGGGACAGCAGGGCGGAGGTGTCGATGTCGTCGGGATGGAAGCCGGGGCGCAGATACTTGCCCAGCTCCGGCATGAGCCGGTGGAAGACCGGACCGGTGAACAGCCGATACGCCTCGCGCGCAACGCGGATCGGCTGCTGCCGCGCGACCGGATCGCGCCCGACGGCCAGCGCCAGCGTCACATAGGTCAGCGGCAGCGTGAGCGAGTACATGGCGAGCATGACCGCGATGCGGGTGCGCTCGCTGCCGCCGATCGCACGGAAGACGTCGAAGGCGACCGACTTGTGCTCGAGTTCTTCCAGCGCATGCCAATTCAGCAGATTCCAGACTTCCGGATCGCCGGGAATCGCCTGGATCTCATCGCTGGACAGGATGCGCTGCGCCAGGACCGCCGTGTAGTGCTCGGCTGCCGCCGTCATGGCCAGGTGCACCTCGGGCGACACCCGCTCCTCGATCCACCGCATACGCTCGACGGCCCGCGGCGAGTCCAGCCAGGCGATGGGATAGCCCAGCTCGACCAGCTTTTCGTTGAGTTTGCGATGCTCGAGGCCGTGCATGGCCTCCTGTCCGACGAAGCCGGTCACCCGCTTCTTCAGCACCGGATCGGTGACCCGGTCGGCCACCCGGCGGACCGAGCGGATGAAGGACTCCTCCCCCGCCGGGAAGCCGCCGGACATACCGGCCACGAAATGGCTGTAGACCATGTCGTTCTCGACGAAGTACTTGTCGCTGGAAGCGCGATCGAATCGGAACTTGATACGGCGGGCCCGGGGATAGGTCTGCGCCGGAAGGGTATTCGCCATCTGGACCATCCTTGGTGCGACACGAGGTACCCGGTACCGCGTGTTCGATAGACCAAGTGTAGGACTGTCCCAGACAGTAGACAAGGGCGCGTCCCGGCCGGTTTCAGCGGATGAAGCGCTCCACCATCCGCCGCTCGCTCGCGGCGTCAGCCAGCGGCCAGGTCAGCAGCGAGAGCACGATGCGCACAATCCATTGCACCGCTTCGTCATCCGGCGCGACGCCGGTGAGCAGGGTCGCGATCCGCCCGAGCTCCGGCGAGCTGGCGAACGCGCCGTCACTGCCGCCCGCCCGGGTGCCGGCGAATCCCTTGGCCAGCACCGGATCCGAGCGCACCGCGGCCACCGACGCCAGGATCGCCTCGATGATTCGCCGGGAGCCCTCGTAGCGCCGCACGGTCGCGGCCACTCGCTCGGCGACCCCCACCGCCGACTTGGCCATGACCGCGTCGAACAGCGCCGCCTTGCCCGGGAAATGCCGATAGAGAGTTGCCCGCGAGCAGCCGACCGCCGCCGCCACGTCGTCCATGCCCACCCGGTCGAAGCCCCGGGTCTGGAACAGTTCCGAGGCGACCGCGACGATCCGATCCGAGGCGGCCGACCTCCGCACCCCGCCCGTCAGCCAATCCACGCGCTGCTCGGCCACCATGCCCACTCCTCACCGGTGAAGATCAGGTCTCATCCTGAGACGTACGTCCGGATTCGTCCAGAGGCCAGTTCTGAGCAACAGACCGGTCTCAATTTGCCGGAAGTTCGCCCGGTCTATGTAAGGCTGTTCGGGGACGCAGTGCGCTGCGTTCTACTTGATCTGGGTTCCAGCTTGTCGACGGCTGATCGGGCAGCGAGGAGACACACGCGTGGGCGCAAGCGCGATGAGCATTCGGCAACGCATCGGCAAACCAACAGCCAAAGACGTCACCGCCGGAATGGCGACCGGCTTGTTCAGCATCGCCGAGGGGATGGCCTACGCCTCCATCGCCGGATTCAATCCGGTGGCCGGACTCTACGCGGGCGTGGTGCCGCCCATCCTGGGCTCGCTCACCGCCTCCACCGTCCTCATGGTCACCACCCTGACCAGCGCGATCGCCCTCACCGGCCAATCCGCCATCGCCACCGCCGGACTCGATCCGCACGACGCGGGCAATCTGGCCGCGCTGACCCTGCTGGTCGGCGTGGTCATGGTGCTCATGGGCGTGCTGCGCCTGGGCGTGGTCATGAGCTTCGTGTCCAACGCCGTCATGGTCGGCTTCTCCACCGGCATCGCCCTGCAGATCATGACCGGCGTGTTCAAGGACGCCACCGGCTACAAGCCGCCCGGGCATAACAAGCTTGTGCAGGTATGGAATTGGCTCACCGGCATCGGGCACTGGCAGTCCTCGGCCACCTGGGTCGCCGTCGGCACCATCCTGGTCTGGGCGGTCGCCCGGCTGATACCCAGGATCGAGGCCCTGGCCTTGTTGGTCGCCATGGTGGTGGTCAGCGTGGCGGTCGCGATCCTGGGCACCGACGTCGAACTCGTGTCCGATATCGAGAGCATCCCCGGCGCGTTGCCCGGGCTGTCGCTACCGAACTGGGACGCCATGCCGCACTTGGCCGCCGGTGCGCTGTCGGTGGCGCTGGTCGCGCTGGCCCAGGCCGCCAGCGTCGCACCGTCCATGCCGAACCCGGACGGCAGCCGCTCGAGCGTCAATGCCGACTTCACCGCCCAGGGCATCGCCAATCTGGGCGGCGGCCTGTTCTCCTCGCTGCCGTCGGGCGGGTCGCTGTCCCGGACCGGCGTCGCGGCCGGCGTCGGGGCCCGAACCCGCTGGGCCGGCATCATTTCCGGCGTCTTCCTGGCGCTGGTGGTGGTCATCTGCGGCAGCCTGGCCGAGCGCATCCCGATGCCGGTGATCGGCGGGCTCATCCTGGTGGTCGGCGGCGAACTGATCTGGGGCAAGGTCAAGGACGTCAAGCTGGTGGCCCGCACGTCGATGCTGTCCACCGCGGCCATGATCGCCACCTTCGCCGCCACCACCCAGCTGCCGTTGCAGCAGGCCATCGTGATCGGCGCGATGCTGTCGCTGCTGCTGTACTGCGTGCAGGCGGCGCGGCAGATCCAGCTGGTCGGCCTGACCCGCGATACGGACGGCGCATGGTGCACCGCGCCTGTGCCGCAGGCGCTTCCGTCCGGCGAGGTCACCGTCCTCGACTATCGCGGCACCAGCTTCTTCGCCGAACTGCCCCGGCTCGAAGCCGCTCTGCCCGATGTCTCCGGGGCCCGGAACGCGGTGCTGGTGCTGGTCCTGCGCGCCATGCCCGACATCCCCTCCTCCGCCATCCTGCGTTTGCTCGAACGCTACAACCGCGAATTGCACACCGCCGGCGGACGACTCGTGCTCGCGGGCGTCGAGCCCGAACTGGCGCGGGTCCTGCAGCACACCGGGCTCACCGACGAGCTCGGCGTCGACGGCATCGTCGCGGCCGAACCCGAGATCTTCGGGCCCGTCGCCAAGGCCGTCGACCTCGGAACCAACTGGATCGAGAGTCGGAAAACCCAACAGTGAGGTGACACATGACAGCAGCACCCGTTGACCGCACCGATTTCGAGAACGCCGAGCGTGGATTCATCGCCCGTCTGATACCAGGTGTGATTCCGGCGAAGAACGGCGGCACGGCGTACGACGCCGACTCCTTCGACTTCCTGAAAGGCAAGGGCGCGGACACCGTCCCGCCCAGCCTCTGGCGGCAGTCCCAGCTCACGGCCATCCACGGCCTGTACGAGGTGTGCGAGGGCGTGTATCAGGTTCGCGGCCTGGACATCTCGAACATGACCCTGATCGAGTCCGACAACGGCGTGATCGTCGTCGACCCGCTGGTCAGCACGGAGACCGCGGCCGCCGCGCTGGGGCTCTACCGCGCGAATCGCGGCGACCGCGAGGTGCGGGCGGTGATCTACACCCACCCGCACGCGGACCACTTCGGCGGCGTGCTCGGCGTGGTCGACCCGGACACCACGGTGCCGATCATCGCGCCCGAGCATTTCATGGAACACGCCATCTCCGAGAACGTGTACGCCGGCACCGCCATGTTGCGCCGCGGCATGTACTACTCCGGCGCGAACCTGCCACGTAACCCCGAAGGCGTGGTCGGCATGGGCCTGGGCCCGATCGCGTCGGCGGGTGAATTCGGTTTGCTGCCACCGACCCTCGACATCACCGCGACCGGGCAGGAGGAGGAGATCGACGGCGTGCGGTTCATCTTCCAGATGACACCGGGCACCGAGGCCCCCGCCGAGATGAACTTCCTGCTCCCGGACCGCAACGCGCTGTGCATGGCCGAGAACGCCTGCCACACCCTGCACAACATACTGACCCTGCGCGGCGCTCAGGTTCGGGACTCGCGCATGTGGTCGCGCTACATCGCCGAGGCCATCGAATTGTTCGCCGAGCGCGCCGACGTCGTCTTCGCCTCGCATCACTGGCCGACCTGGGGCCGGGAGAACCTCGTCGAGTTCCTGACCCAGCAGCGCGACACCTATGCCTACCTGCACGACCAGACCGTGCGCCGGATGAACCAGGGCGAGACCGGCAGCGAGATCGCCGAGGACTTCCCGCTCGCGCCGGATCTGGCGGCGCAGTGGAACAACCGGGGCTACTACGGCTCGATCAGCCACGACGTGAAGGCCATCTACCAGCGCTACCTCGGCTGGTACGACGCAAACCCGGCACACCTGTGGATGCATCCGCCACAGGAACAGGCCACTCGGTACGTGCGGCTGCTCGGCGGTGTGGACGCGACCGTGGCCAAAGTGAAGGAGTTCGCGAGTTCTGGCGACCTGCGGTTCGCGGCGGAACTGGGCAGTCACGCGGTCTTCGCCGACCCGTCCCACGCCGAGGCGAAGAAGGCGCTCGCCTCGATCCTGGAACGCCTGGCCTACGGGTCCGAAAATGCCACCTGGCGCAACTGTTTCCTCACCGGCGCGTTCGAACTGCGCAACCCCATCCCCCACACCCTGCTCGCGCCCAGCCCCGAGATGGCGAAGGCGATGAGCATCACCCAGCTCTTCGACACTCTCTCGCTGAATGTCGTGGGCGAGCGGGCCTGGTCCGAAAAGTTCAGCATCAGCTGGCATTTCACCGACAGCGGTGAGAACTACCGCATGGAACTGAGCCACGGGGCGCTGATCCATTACCCCACGACCCGGGACCACACCTCGGATCTGGACATGACCCTCACCAAGCTCGGCCTGCTGCAACTGATCGGCACCGGCTCGTTCGACAACGTACAGGCCAAGGGCGACACGACGGTGTGGAAGCGGCTCACCGGACTGCTCGACAAATCCGATCCCGATTTCGCGATCGTCACCCCCTGATACTGCGGCCGTTCGGATCGCATCGACCAGCTCCGACGCGATCCGGACGGGTTTTCTCCCACACCGGATCCACCCGAACCGACAAGAAGCGAGGACATGAAGGTGACGGCGCCAACCGCACGGGGAACCGGCCGCATGGCCTCGATCGAAGCCATGGGCTTCACCGGAATCGTTTTCGCGATCCTGACGCTGGTCGGGGTGGAGCTGCTGCGCGGCATGCCCGGCTGGAGCGCCGATCACGCGACCGTGGAGCAGTGGCTCTCCCAGTCCGGCCATCGCACCCGGCTCACCGCCGTCGTGCTGATCATGGTGGTGGCGTCGATCGCGCTGCTGTGGTTCATCGGCACCCTCCGCCGCCGCCTCGGCACCGGCGAAGATCAGCTGTTCGCCACGGTCTTCCTCGGCAGCGGAGTGCTCCTCATCGCACTGCTGCTCACTTCGGTGGCCGCCTTCGCGGTGCCGGCCACCCTCGCCCAGCAGGCGAGCCCGGCGATCGCCGCGGACGCCTACCCGGCCAGCCACGGCCTGGGCATCACCCTGATCACCGTCATCGCACCGCGCATCTCCGCGGTATTCATGCTCTCCCTGGCCAATCTCGGCCGCGTCACCGGTGCGTTCCCGCGCTGGCTGAGCCTGCTGTCCATGGCCGCAGCGCTTTTCATGCTGATCGCGGTGACCACGGAGATCCGCATCGCCTGGGTCCTGCCCGTGTGGGCCCTGGTGGTCGGCATCCATATCGTCTCGCGGCGAAGGCATCTCGCCGCCGAGTGAATCGAAGTCAGGGCGCGGTCAACAAGGGCTGGAGGTAGCGGACGGCATAGTCGCGCAGCCGCTCCTCCGAGTCCAGCAGCGGCGGGGCGTCCGGGGTCAGCACCAGCGAATGGATCAGCCGCACGATGGTGGTGGCGTAGAACTCCGTCTGGTCGTCCCCCGACAGTCCGAGCTGCGCCCGGGCCGCGCCGACCTGCTCGGTCACGAACACGGTTGCTATACCGAGAATCTCACCGGCCTCGAGGGTGAGCCAGCCGAGCACCTCGTCACGATCGACGGCGAGCAGCCGCCGCAGCAGCGGATGGTCGCGCAGCGTGGTCACGGTGACGACGAAGCCACGGGTGTGGCGTTCCAGCGGATCGGCGATATCCCCGATCCCACGCTCGATCTCGGCCAGGGTCCGGCGCACCTCGTGGGCGAGCGCGGCCCGAGTGATCTCCTCGCGTCCGCCCATCCGCCGGTAGAGGGTGGCCCGGTTGACCCCGGCCCGCTTGGCGATGTCGTCGGCGCTGGTCCGGCGGATGCCGACCAGCGAGAACTGTTCCAGGGCGGCCTCTTTGATGCGGGTGTCCACGGCGTCGTCGGGTTCGACGGCCGTGAGCAGAGCCTGCAACGACAAGGGGGATTCCACCGGGCGCACCTCCTGACCGGAGTCTAATCGGTTGCGACAGTGCGGCACAATCTGTCGCATAGTCTTGCGACAAAGAGAGACAATGTGTTGCACTCTTTGGCAGGAGTTCCCAATGACGTGGAGGCCGTGCCATGAGCAGCGCAGCAGAGATCGAACAGCCGACAACCGTTCCGCGGGGCGCGCCCCTGGGCCCCGGCTCACTGCTGTGGGAGTACTTCGGCGACCATCGCCTCAAACTGTTCTTCGGGCGCTCCGGCACCTTGCAGAACATGCACCCCGCCGTTTCCGCGGCGCTGCAACAGCATTCGAACTTCTTCGACGACCCGTGGGATCGGCTGCTGCGCTCGGTGCCTCGGATCGAGGACTCCATCTACGACCCGCCCGAGTCCGCCGCGTCCGTACGAGTACGCGACTACCACCGCGACATCAAGGGCGTGGACCACCACGGACAGCGGTATCACGCACTGAATCCCGACATCTTCTGGTGGACACACGTCACGTTCGTCGAGGCCGTCATGGCCATGAACGAATACTTCGGCACCCCGCTGACCGGCGATCAGAAGCAGCAGCTCTGGGCCGAGGGCGTCACCTGGTGGGAGCGCTACGGGCTCTCGGCGCAGCCGGTGTTCGGGACTTACGAAGAGTTCCAGGCGTATTGGGAGCACATGCTCGCCGACGAGCTGGAGGCCAACGAGACCACCGACTTCGCGCTTCGGGCGGCCGGCATCCCGATTCCCCCCGTACCGGGGGTGCCGACCTGGGCGTGGACGGTGATCCGGCGGCCATTCATGGAATTCAACGTCTGGCTGCTCGCCGCGATGATGCCCGAACGCGGCCGGGAGATCCTGGGCATCGACTGGAATCGGCTCGACGAGTTCGGCTTCCGGGTCTTCGCAGGCACGGTCCGGAGGGCCTGGCCGCTGCTCCCCCGGCCGCTGCGCTACGACCGGCGCGTCTACCGCAAGATCCGGGCCGCCGAGCAGGGCCTCAGCCAGGGGTCGCTCGCGCGCCCAGCTTGACGGGCATGGAACGGTAGGCGTGCAGGTTGCGCAGAGGGTGCGGGATCGGCGGTCCGTCCAGGCACAGATTCGGGTAGCGATCGAAGAGGGCGGGCAGCGCGATGGAGCCTTCCAGCCGGGCCAGCCGGGATCCCAGGCAGCCGTGGATTCCGCTGCCGAACGAAAGATGTTCCGCGGCATTGTCTCTGGTCACATCGAATCGATGGGGATCGGGGAAGACCGCGGGGTCGTGGTTGGCGCCGGCCAAGGACAGCAGGACCAGGGAGCCCGATGGGATCCGCTGATGATCGAGGTCGACGTCGCAGTTCGCGACCCGGCCGGTCATCCGCACGGGACCGTCATAGCGCAGGATCTCCTCGACGGCGTTGCGCCACAGCCACGGCTGCGCGGCCAGCTGTTCCAGCTGGTCCGGATTGCCTGCCAGCAGGGCGATTCCATTGCCGAGCATGTTGATGGTGGTCAGGAATCCGGCGTCCAGCAGCAGGGCGGCGTTGGCCACCTGCTCGCGGCGGGTCATGTCGCCCGCTGTCACCAGCATGCTGAGCACGTCATTGCCCGGTTCGTCGCCGAGCCCGTCGAGGTGCCGGTCGAAGTATTCTTTGACCTCCACCAGGTCTTCGATGGCGTCGCGGTAGGTGCTCCAGTCCAGACCTCGCTCGAGCAGCGGCGCGCCGGAGTCGCCCCACTTCAGCAGGGTCGAATGCATGTCGGCGGGCAGCCCGAGCATCTCGGCGATGATGGTGACGGGCATCTGCGCGGAGAAATCGCTGATCAGATCGGGTCGAGGCTTCGATTCCAGGCGATCGATCAGGTCATCGGCCACCTCGGCGATGCGCTGCTCCAGGGTCGCGATCGCCTTCGGGCCGAAAGCCTGCCCGACGGTGCGTCGATATCGGGTGTGATCCGGCGGATCGGTCACCAGCATCGAGGGCGGTTCCCCCAGGTTCGGAAGTCCCAGATCCGTTTTGGCCAGCATCCAGCGGATCGGCTTCGGCAGACCTGGATGATTCGGCGAGACCACGCCGAAGCTGCGGTCGCGAAGGATGGTTCGGCACACCGCGTAATCGGTGGTGATGTACACACCCGACATCCGGGGAATCGGACCCCGCCGCCGGATCTCCTCGAGATACGGCGACGAGCCGAGCAGGCGGTCCGACCCGAAGGCCAGGTTTCCCAAGGGTTCACCCCGGCGCGCCGACCACCGGAGGTAGGTCCGCAGAAAGCCGTGTGTGAGCAACCACCGAGTCCATGTGCGAGTCAACATCTGTCACCTCACCCCCCGACCTGCTCTTTATGATAATGATTCGCTATGAGATTGCCACAGGTGCTGGGATGACGGTCGGATCGGGCGACCGGCGCGCCATGGACAGGCGCCGTTTCCTCGCGGGCGTCGGCTCGGCCGCGGCGTTGCTGGGCCTTGCGAGCACCGGTTCGGCCACGTCCGTCGCACGCGCGGATATTGCTGGTCAGAGCCCGAATACGCCGATCTACCGCGCGCTGGTGCCGGAGATCTTCGCGCCGCTGCCCGATCCGCCCGATCACGTACCCGCGATCGTCGTCGGATCAGGGTTCGGGGCGGCGGTCACCGCACTGCGCTTGGCGCAGGCCGGGATCGATGTCGCGGTGCTCGAGCGCGGATCACGCTGGCCTAACGATCCGTGGCGCGACATCTTCGCCGTCGACACGATTCCCGACGGCCGCGGCTTCTGGCATCGCACCAGCTTCACCGGGGCGACCCGGATCCCGGTGGCCGTCGATTCCTTCGGCGGCGTCCTCGACATGTGCAGCTACCCGGGCATCGACGTATGGCGCGCCGCGTGTGTCGGCGGCGGCTCGGTCGTGTTCACCGGGGTGATGATCGAGCCGGAACAGCGATTCTTCGAACACGTGTTCCGCGGCGTGGTCGGCTACCGCGAGATGCACGACATCTACTACCCCAGGGTTCGAGAGATGTTGCGGCCCAGCCCGATACCGGACGACATCTTCCGCTCCCCCGCGTTCGCGCACTCCCGCGCCTGGGACGAACAGGCCCGCGCGGCCGGATACTCACCGCAGCCCCTCGACGGCACCTGGCGGTGGGACATCATCCGCGACGAGCTGGCGGGGCGATCGCTGCCGTCGGCGACGGTGGGCTGTTCCGACCTCGGCAATTCCAACGGCGCGAAGTTCGATCTGAACCAGAACTACCTGCGCTGGGCCGAGGACACCGGCCGCGCCCGGATCTACCCGGGCCAGCGCGTGGACGCCATCGCCGCGGAGCCGAGCCGCTACGCCGTCACGGTGACCACCCTCGCCCCGACCGGCGAAGCGCTCCGCACCCGAACGCTGACCTGCGACATGCTGTTCCTGGCCGCCGGCTCGGTCGGCACCTCCGAACTCCTGGTGCGAGCCCGGGCGACCGGCGCGCTGCCGAACCTGAACGAGCATGTCGGCGAAGGCTGGGGCAGCAACGGCGATGTCGCCCTGTCCCGGCCGCTCACCACGCTCGCAGTGGGCACCCAGGGCACGCCCTCCGCGAGCCGTATCCTGGACGAGAGGGGCGCGCCCGTGTCCTTGGAGAGCTGGTTCATCCCCGGCACCACGCCCCTCGATATCGGCCTGCTCGGATCGCTGGGCTTGGTGCTCGACGACACCCGTGGCCGGTTCGTCTACGCGGACGACGGGCGCGTGGACCTGCTCTGGCCGGTCGACGGCGCCGCCGGGTATCTCGCCCGGGCCCGCGAGGTCAACGATTCCATGACCTGTCACTGCGGGCCGATCGCTCGGCCCGACCTGGAAGCGAACGCCTCGTTCACCGCACACCCGTTGGGCGGCGCGGTAATCGGACGCGCGACGGACGAATACGGCCGGGTGCGCGGATACCGGAACCTCTATGTGATGGATGGCGCGGCGGTGCCCGGCAGCACCGGAACGGTCAATCCCTCACTGACGATCGCCGCGCTGGCGGAGCGCAATATCGAAAGGATCATCGGTGCCGGGGGATAGCCCCGAGCGATACAGTCGACTGGTGGACGAGACTCCGGTCCCACACCATCGGCGTTCGCGCGCCGAGCGGTTGGCGATCCGGCTGCTGTACCCGACATTCCGGCCCGCCGAGGAGTCATTGCGGACGGCTGTCGCCGGCAAGGTGGTGCTGGTGACCGGGGCCTCGCACGGCATCGGCAAGGCCAGTGCGCGCAAGCTGGCCGCGGCGGGGGCGAAGGTGCTGCTGGTAGCGCGTTCGCGGCCCGAATTGGAACGGCTGGCCACCGAGATCACGGCCGCGGGCGGAGTCGCCCACGTGTACCCGACCGACCTGACCGACATGGATGCCGTGGGCCGGCTCGGCGCGACGCTGCTGGCCGAGCACGGGCACATCGATGTCGTAATCAGCAACGCGGGCAAGTCGATTCGCCGCCCGATCGCCGAGTCCTACGACCGCTTCCACGATTTCACCCGCACCATCGACATCAACTACCTCGGCCCGGTGCGACTGCTGCTGACCCTGCTGCCCACCATGCGCGCACGCGGGCGGGGGCACATCGTGAATGTCTCCACCTGGGGCGTGCTCATGCCACCGAGTCCGCGCTGGTCGGCCTACGGCGCCTCGAAAGCGGCCTTCGACGTCTGGCTGCGCAGCGTCGCCGCGGAGATCGCCGCCGACGGCGTCAGCACCACCTCGGTCTACATGCCACTGGTCCACACCAGGATGAGCGCCCCCACCGACTTCCGTCGCATACCCGCCCTGACCGTCGAGGAAGCCTCCGACCTCATCGCGCACGCCGTCACCGTCAAACCCGGTGAGGTGGCGCCCTGGTGGGCGGTGCGGGTCCAGGCCTGGTCCGCGGTCCACCGCGATCGGGTCCAGCGCTTCATGGAGCATCGACTCCAACGCTGAATGAACGGAAATTGATTCGGTGGTCCGATCGAAGACCAAATGTCGCCGAATCGTTGCCCTCGACCAAATCGACGCCCTTCCAGCCAGAACCAACCGCGGCGCTGGTTCGTATACAGCTATGACCGCTGGGCATATACTGTCGGCGGTCGGGGTTTTGCAGTAAGTAATGCGCGAATAATGCGCGGTCGAAGCTCGAGGGAAACCATGACTGCACCGCGACCGCAGCCGATACCGCTGTCCGCCGGTCAGCAGGGATTGTGGCTGGCCCAGAAACTGAGTCCCGATGTGCCGATATCCGAGGCGCAATATATCGAGTTCGACGGCGACCTCGACATCGAAACGCTGCGCATGGCAGCGATTCGAGCGGGTCACGAGTTCCAATCGGGGTATCTGAGACTGGTCGAGACCGACGGTGCGCCGTATCAGGTGTACGACCCGGCACTCGGCTATGAGACAACGCTGATCGATGTCCGGGACGCACCGGATCCGATCGCGGCGGGCTTGGAGTGGATGCGCCGGGAATACACGGCGCCCTTGGACATGACCCGGGACAAGTTGGTCGCGACGGCGATCGTGCAGGTGGGAGAGCGGCGCTATCTGCTGTACAGCCGGTGTCATCACGTCGCGCTCGACGGCTACGGCGCGATGATGAACGTGAACCGGATCGCCGCGCTGTACGCGGCGGCGGTGCGGGGCGAACCGGCCGAACCCAATCAGCCCGCGGATATCCGCGCCTTGTACGAGGCCGATCGCAGCTACCGGGAGTCGAAGCGATTCGCCGACGACCAGGCCTATTGGATGACCCGGCTCGCGGGCGTCGGCGAGGAGTGCAGTCTGGCCGCCGGACAGGCGCCCGCGTGCGCGGACAGCGCCGTCTCGATCACCGACCTACCGGCGGCGACGATGGAGCGGATCGACCGTGCGGCGAATGCGGTGGGAACGAGCTCGGCCGCGCTGGTGATCGCCGCGTTCGGCTGTTACCTGGCCCGGAAGACCGGCCGTGACGAGGTCCTGGTCAACATTCCGGTATCGGGTCGAACGACCGCCGTGCTGCGGCGATCCGCAGGGGTTTTCGTCAATGTGGCGCCGCTGCCGATCGCCCTCGAGCCGGCCGACACCGTCGCGACGCTGGCGCTGCGGGTGCAGTCCGATCTGGTGGGTGTGTTGCGGCACCAGCGGTGCGGCCTCACCGACATTCGCGCCGCCCTGGGGATCCCGGGCGCCCAGCGGCGGTTCGCGGGCCCGGTCGTGAACGTCATGCTCTTCGACCACAAGCTCCACTTCGGTTCGGTGACCGGACAGTTCCATATCCTCAGCTCCGGCCCGGTCGACGATCTGCTGCTCGATGTGTATCGGACGGGGGATCCGCCGCGCACGATCCTCCAGTTCCTGGCCAATCCCAACCTCTACACCGACCGCGAACTGTCGGCGCACGGCACCGGATTCGCGGAGTTCCTCGACGAGTTCGCCGCCGCATCGGACGCCGAGCTCGGACAGGTCCACCCCCGCAGCGCCGCCGAGGGCGCCGGGATCCGCCGCCGCCGTGAGAATCTGGCGTTCTGGCGTGAGACGCTCGCCGATCTTCCCGAAGAGCTTCCATTGCCATTCGACCGTCCGCGTCCGGCGGTGATGTCGAATCAGCATGCGATCGCGGACTTTTCCTTGGGCACGGAATTGGTTCGAGGATTGCAGAATTGTGCACGGCAGCATGATTCTTCGTTCTTCACGGTGGTGCACGGTGCGTTGGCGGTGCTGCTGGCGCGAATGAGCGGCGGCACCGATATTTCGGTCGGCACACCGGTCGACGATGCGATCGGCGATACCGTGGTGTTGCGGACCGAAATCGATTCACAGGAATCGTTCGCCGAATTGCTCGGGCGGGTGCGGCAGGTGGATTCGAGCGCTTTCGACCATGCCGATATTCCGTTCGAACAAGTGGCGGAGCAGCTGTCGCGACATCCCGCGTGCCAAGTATTGCTGGCAGTTGGCCAGGTCAGCGAAATGTCCGGCTTCGACCTGCAATTCAACCTGTCTACGCCCGACGGTGACGGCGACACGGCCGGTGCGGTCACCTTCGCCACGGACGTGTTCGATGCCATGACGATCGATTCCCTTGTCCGTCGGTGGATCCGGATTCTGGAGTCGGTGGTCGCCGAACCGACGATTCCGGTCGGGGCGATCGACGTGCTCGAATCCGCCGAACGCGCCGATCTACTGACCCGCCGCGGCGCACCCGCGGCCGCGCCGATCACCCTGCCCGAACTGCTGGCCGCCGCGGTCGCGGTGGATCCGGAGGCGACGGCGATCGTCGCCGGGGGGCGGGAAGCGAGCTACCGGGAGATCGACGAACGCTCGAATCGGTGGGCGCGGAAGCTGATCGAGCGGGGCATCGGTCCGGAGGGCATCGTCGCGATCGCCATGCCGCGTTCCACCGAATCGGTGCTGGCGGTGTGGGCGGTAGCCAAGACGGGGGCCGCCTTCCTGCCGATCGATCCGGGCCATCCGGTCGAACGCGTCGCCCACATACTGACCGACTCGAGGGCGGCGGTCGGCCTGACCATGGCAGTCGCCCGCGCCCGGTCACCCGATGACATCGACTGGCTGACAACGGAGTACCTCGACGATGGCGACGATCGGCCGATCACCGACGGTGATCGGGTGCGCCCGCTGCGGGCCGACGATATCGCGTACGTCATCTACACCTCCGGATCGACCGGGCTGCCCAAGGGCGTCGCCGTCACCCATCGCGGACTGCACACCTGCGCCGTCGAACACCGGGATGCCCTGAGCATCGAACCATCCTCCCGCACACTGCATCTGGCCTCACCGAGTTTCGATGTCTCGGTACTGGAACTGCTGTTGGCGCTGTGTGCGGGCGCGACGCTGGTCGTCGCACCCGGCGACAGCTTCGGTGGCGACGAGCTCGCCGAACTCCTGGATCGCCAACACGTCAGCCACGCGTGTATGACGCCTTCGATGCTCTCGACCATCGACCACACCCGTTGGCGGTTACCGGATCTGGGGCATCTGGTCGTCGGTGGCGAGAACTACGGCACCGAGTTGGTCGAACGGTGGAGCGGAACCCGTCTGCTGTTCAACGAATACGGGCCCACCGAGACCACGATCGCGGTCACGCTGACCGCGTTGGCGGCGGGTGAGCTCGTCACGATCGGCCGGCCGATCCGCGGCGTCTCCGCCTGGATACTCGACCAGCGATTGCAGCCCGTGCCAGTCGGTGTGGCGGGTGAGTTGTATGTCGCCGGTGGTCTCCTGGCTCGTGGATATCACCACCGGGCAGGGTTGACGGCGGAGCGGTTCGTGGCGTGTCCGTGGTTGCCGGGCGAGCGCATGTATCGGACCGGGGATGTGGTCCGCTGGTCGGCCGACGGTGCGGTCCAGCACCTGGGGCGATCGGATTTCCAGGTCAAGATCCGTGGTCTGCGTATCGAGCTCGGCGAGATCGACGCCGTGCTCGCGGGTCACCCGAGCGTCGGTTATGCCGCCACGATCGGCCATCACGCCGATTCGGGAGCTCAGCAGCTCGTCTCGTATGTCGTCGCCGCGCCCGGCCATACGATCGATACCGCTCTCGTGGCGGATCATCTCGCCGATCACCTGCCGCCCTATATGGTTCCGGCCGCGATCGTCGTGCTGGACCGGATCCCGTTGACGCCGGCGGGCAAGCTCGATCGAAAAGCGTTGCCCGAACCGGTGTTCGCCGACAACAAGCCCTACCGGGCACCGCGAACACCGATCGAGCGTCTCATCGCCGAGACCTTCGCCGATGTGCTCCACATCGACACCATCGGCGTCGACGACTCCTTCTTCGCGCTCGGCGCGGACAGTCTGGTCGCGACCCGAGTCGCGGCGCGCCTGGGCGCCGCGCTGGACGCCGAGATTCCGGTGCGGCTGCTGTTCGAGGCGGCCACGACCGCCGAACTGGCCACCCGCATCGAGCAGGAGACCGCGCCGGGTCGGCGGCCCCGCCCACCGCTGATCGCCGGTCCGCGCCCCGACCTGGTGCCGTTGGCCCCGGCGCAACAACGCATGTGGTTCTTCAACCAGTACGACACCGGCTCCGGGGCCTACAACATGCCGATCGCCCTGCGGCTACGTGGCGAACTGAACATCGACGCCCTGCGACAGGCCATGATCGACGTGCTGACCCGACACGAGTCGCTGCGCACCCGGTACCCGGACCATGACGGCGTGCTGATCCAAGTGGTCGAATCCGTCGATCACCTGGACTCGGATCCCGCGCTGACGACGGTGCCGTTCGGCGAATTGATCCCGGCGGTCACCGAATTCGTCACCGAGGGCTTCGATGTGAGCACCCGGGCGCCGGTGCGCGCCCGGCTGTTCCGGGTGGCCGACGCCGAGGAACCGGAATACCTGCTGGCCGTCGTGGTGCATCACATCGCCGCGGACGGCTTCTCGATGGCGCCGCTGGCGCGCGATGTGGCGACGGCCTTCGCCGCCCGGCTGCGCGGTGAAACACCGTCGTGGACACCGCTGCCCGTCCAGTACGCGGACTACGCACTGTGGCAACGAGACGTGCTCGGTTCGCCGGACGAACCGGAGTCGCTGAGCGCCCGGCAACTTCGCTACTGGACCGCGACCCTGGACGGAGTGATCGAGGAACTGCCGCTGCCGTTCGACCGGCCGCGGCCGGTGGTCATGTCGAATCGTGGTGCTACCGAGGGCTATTCGTTGAGCGCCGACCTGGTCCGGGGGTTGGAGGATTGCGCTCGGCAGCACGATTCCACGTTGTTCATGGTGGTGCACGGTACGTTGGCGGTGTTGCTGGCACGGATGAGCGGCGGCACCGATGTACCGGTCGGCACCCCGATCGCGGGGCGCGGCGTGGCGGCGCTCGACGATATGGTCGGCATGTTCGTCAATACCTTGGTATTGCGGACCGAGGTCGATCCGGGGCGGTCGTTCGCCGATCTGCTCGGCCGGGTCCGGCGGGTGGATCTGGATGCGTTCGACCACGCCGATATCCCGTTCGAGCAGGTGGTGGACCAGCTGGTCACCCAGCGGTCCCAGGCTCGCCATCCGTTGTTCCAGGTGCTGCTGGCATTCCAGAACCTGGAACCGGTGACGCTGGAACTCCCCGGTCTCGAACTGTCGGTGGTCGACCTGCCGGCCACCGCGTCCCGCTTCGACCTGCAGTTCATCCTATCGCCGCACCAGGCGAGCGGCGGCATGACGGTGGCAGTCACCTACGCCACGGACCTGTTCGATGCCGCGACGGTCGATTCCCTGGTCCATCGGTGGATCCGGATCCTGGAGTCGGTGGTCGCCGATCCGACGGTTCCGGTCGGGTCGATCGAGGTCCTCGAGCCCGCCGAGCGCGCCGACCTGCTGAGCCACCGCGGCGCCCTCGCCGCGGCCCCGATGACGCTGCCGGACCTGCTGGCCGCGGCCGCACAAGATCCCGACGCCACGGCGATCGTGTTCGCGGGGCGGCGAATGAGCTATCGCGAGTTGGATGAGCGTTCGAATCGTTTGGCGCGCACGCTCATTCGGCGAGGCATCGGACCCGAGGACATCGTCGCGATCGCGATGCCGCGGTCCCTGGACTCGGTGCTGACCGAATTGGCGATCGCGAAATCGGGAGCGGCGTTCCTGCCGATCGATCCGGGTCATCCGAGGGAACGGATCACGCACCTGATGACCGAGTCGGGGGCGCTCATCGGTGTGACCGTGCCGTCCGTACACGCCCGGCTGCCCGACGGGATCGATTGGCTGACACCGGACGACCTCGCCCACACCGACGACGTGGCCGACGACCGGCCCATCACCGACAGCGAACGGACCCGGCCACTGCGGGTCGACGATCTCGCCTACCTCATCTACACCTCGGGATCGACCGGACTGCCCAAGGGCGTCGCGGTCACGCATCGAGGTCTGTCCGACTGCGCCATCGAGCACCGCGATGCCATGGGCATCGAATCCGATTCTCGGACTCTGCACATGGCCTCGCCGAGCTTCGACGTGTCGGTCATGGAACTGCTGCTGTCGCTGGGTTCCGGCGCCACCATGGTCATCGCGCCCGGCGATGTGTACGGCGGTGACGAACTCGCCGACCTGATCGCCCGCGAACACGTCAGCCATGTCCTCGTGACACCGTCCACGCTGTCGACCATCGACCACACCCGCTGGCCGCTACCGGATCTCACCCACCTCATGGTGGGCGGCGAGGACTACGGCGCCGACGTGGTCGAGCACTGGGGTGTCGGCCACACCCTGCTCAACACCTACGGGCCCACCGAAACGACCATCGCCGCGACACTGAGCGCACCGCTGACGGCGGGTGACGCGGTGACGATCGGTGGCCCGATTCGTGGCGTGTCGGGGTGGATTCTGGACCAGCGGCTGGAGCCCGTTCCGGTCGGCGTGGCAGGCGAATTGTATGTCGCGGGTGGCGGTCTGGCGCGCGGGTATCACGGTCGAGCGGGCGCGACGGCGGAGCGTTTCATCGCGTGTCCCTGGGCGCCGGGCGAGCGGATGTACCGGACCGGGGACATGGCCCGGTGGACGTCCGCGGGGACGCTCGAGCATGTGGGTCGGTCCGATTTCCAGGTGAAGATCCGTGGTCTGCGCATCGAACTGGGCGAGATCGACGCGGCGCTGGCAGCGCACGTCACGGTGAGTTACGCGGTGACGGTCGGCAGCCGTGCCGAGTCGGGGGCGCAGTCGCTGGTGTCGTATGTCGTTGCCGTGCCGGGGTGTTCGATCGATCCATCGGTACTGACCGAATATCTGGGCGACCGGTTGCCGTCCTACATGGTTCCGGCGTCGATCATGGTGCTGGATCGGGTGCCGTTGACGCCGATGGGGAAGCTGGATCGGCAGGCGTTGCCGAAGCCGGTGTTCGCTCCGGACAAGCCCTTCCGAGCGCCCGAGACGCCGACCGAGCAGATCATCGCCCGCTGCTTCGCGGACATCCTGGGCTCCGACGGGGTCGGCGCGGACGATTCCTTCTTCGCCCTCGGCGGCGACAGCATCATGTCGATCCAGCTGGTGACGCGGGCCAGAACGGCGGGCGTGGTGTTCTCCCCACGCGATGTGTTCGAGCGCAAGACCGTCGCCGGGCTCGCCCTGGTCGCGACCGGTGAGAGTGACACCGCGACACAGCTTTCGTCGGAACTACCCGACGCGGGCCCGCTACCGCTGACACCGATCATGCGGGAGTTGCTCGAACGGACGGGGTCCGCGTGCGCCCGCCTCACCCAGGCGAGGACGCTGCCGCTACCGGCGGGGATCGACCGGCAGCGGCTGGCCGCCGCCGTGCAGAAGGTCCTCGATCGGCACGACACGCTGCGTACCCAACTGAACCCGAGCGGCGACGGGCAGTGGACGTGGAAGGTGTTGCCCGTCGGAACGATTCGCGCCGACGACCTCCTCACGCGGGTGCCGATGGAAGCGGGGGGACGCGTCGAATTCCGTGCGCTGGCGGCGGCCGAGCTGGAGGCCGCAGCGGACCGGCTCGATCCGGAGGCCGGGATCGTCACGCAGGTAGTCTGGTTCGACCCGGCGAGCACCGCCGAATCGGGCACCGTGCTGCTGGTGGTTCATCGTTCGGCGATCGATCCCGTCTCCTGGCAGGTGCTGGCGGCGGATCTCGCCGCCGCATGGGCACCGCTCGACTCCGGCGAGCCACCCGTCCCGACCGGAACGTCCATGCGCGACTGGGCACACGGGCTGGCCGAGGCGGCCCGGCGACCGGAACGCACCACCGAGCTCGAACTGTGGCGAGCGATGACCGCCGGGGACGATCCCCCGATCGGAACACGGCCCCTCGACCCCGCGATCGATGTGGTCGCGACTACCCGCACCGTCCGGATCGACGTGGACCCCGACGTGACCGAGGCCCTGCTGACCACCGTGCCCGCGGCCTTCCACGGCAGCGTGAACGACGGGCTGCTGACCGCTCTGGCGGTCACGATCACGAAGTGGCGGCGCGAGCACGAGGCAGCGGCCGCCACGGACGTCACCATCCGTCTCGAAGGAGACGGGCGCGCGAAAAACGTTGTGCCGGGGTCGGATCCGGCGCGAACGGTCGGCTGGTTCGCCACGAGCTATCCGATGCGCCTGGATCTGTCGGGCATCGATCTCGACGAAGCCCGCACGGGTGGGCCCGCGTCGGGGGCAGCGGTCAAGTCCGTCAAGGAACAGCTACTCGCCGTCCCCGACCAGGGGATCGGCTACGGCCTGCTGCGGTATCTCGGCGAGGACGCCGGACCGGTTCTAGCGATCGCGCCGCCGCAGATCGCGTTCAGCTACCGCGGCCGCGTCGCGGCCGGGGCAGCCGAGGCGGAGCTCGCCGGTACCCGGCCCCCGGATATGCCGGTTACCGCGGCACTCGACATCGAAGTCACCGTCCTGGTCGACGCGAAAGAATCGCGGCTACAGGCGATCTGGTCGTACCCCTCGGGAGTGCTCACCGGCGAAGTGGTGCGCGAGATCGCGGAGGAGTGGCGTTCGGCGCTGACCGCGTTGGCGACGCATGTCCGCCGCGCCGGGAGCGGTGGCTGGACGCCGTCGGATCTGACGGCCGAGCTCGGGCAATCCGACATCGAGGGCCTCGAGCACCGGTATCCGGCGTTGAGCGACGTCTGGCCGCTGGCCCCACTCCAACAGGGGCTG